>JAGPFA010000049.1 GCA_018056765.1 Syntrophaceae bacterium | reverse complement strand
TTATTTCGCTTTTTTACCATCTGGGTATCTCCTGTTGTTTGGGGTTTATTTGCATATTCCTTTATACAACAGGTTTCCCAGATGGTTCATTCAATATTTAATAAATGCGTGCAAGATTCAGGTATTACCTTTACCACAACTCTGCACTAGGCAGCTTCTCATTGGGGAGTGACGCCATCACGCACTCCTATCAGAAGCAGATCAGGAAGAAGTGGCTGACAACACAAATACCAAAAGAGGTGCAGGAGCTTTTTGATCACGGGTCAACTATTGGTGCGTACATCGTCTTTCCAAATAAGCAGGTGGACCGGAAGCACACGATTAATCAGGCCAGAGGAATATCGCGACTAATTGATGATCGATTCGATTTAACATTGGAATGTATCAGGCGCTTCTATATTGGCGAGCCAAGCCCGTTAGATGAGTGCCTTAAAAGGTATGCGGCGTTTTTCCAGTTGTTTGAAACATTCAAGGGTTATGTGGATTTTTTTCTCCTTAGCGACTTGGTGGATGATGGTGGAAATGTTAAGTTCTACTTACCATTTGATGGTTTTAAATCGCCGCCAGTGTTTGAAGATGTAAAGAATTACCTTGTCTATAAAAACAGAGTAGAGTCGTTCATCAAATATCGTAATAGACGGATTGCAGACTATGTGACCCGGACAAAGACCTAGCATCCGGTTTCTACGGACTGTGCTTCGCGCCGCTGCTGAACAGAGCCTTTCTTTTCCGGACCCCAAAAGCCCTATTTTTATGTCTTTTAATTCTAAGCCGCTACAGGGCAGTTGCGGGGCTTTTTAAGGGCAATAGGAACAGGTTTTGAACGAAAATCAACATAAGTGGGGAGAAAAAACTTAAAGACCAAAAAAAGGGACAGGCAATATTGACTGTCCCTTGTATTTAATGGTGGGTCAGGGCAGAATTGAACTGCCGACACTCGGATTTTCAGTCCGATGCTCTACCGACTGAGCTACCGACCCTTTTTGCTGGTTTGACCTGCCAAAGGCTGGAAACGTCTATAAAATCCCCCTTCCTTTGTCAAGGTATTTTTTGGCCGTCTCCGTCTGCATCGTCAGCGCCGGGAGAAGCGGGCGGCGTCTGTGCCTGCGCCGGTACAATGTCTCTTGACAAGTGGCCGGCCGCAGGAGAGCCCCCTAAAGAAGACACTTCTTCTGAAACGGTAATCCCCGCGTCTTCGTTACCGGCATGACGGATAATCACCACCGTGCCGGCTATTTTATCGTGCCAACCCTGTTTTCTTTTGTCAAAACCGATCCAGATGTAGCCCAGGCCAAAAACAAGGTTTGATACCAGATAGCCCACCGAGCGCAAAAAGGCGATCCCGTAGGACACGGGCGTCCCCTGTGCGGAAATTACCTGCAATCCCATCACCGACTTGCCGGGTGTGCGCCCGGTAGAGCCGTGAAAATAGGTAAAATAGGCAATATTCAGGATAATTGAAAATACCCAGATGGGTGCCAATAGCGCTCCCACCCACGCGGGATCGAGCATGTTTGTCATCAGCCGGGAGCCGTCATTGGAGAGAGCTCCGGCGATAAACGCGACAGTGGCGATAATCATGAAGAAGGTGAAGAGCACGCTAATGATGAACCCGTCAATCATATAGGCCACAAAGCGTCTCCAGAATCCGGCAAAGCGGTAAGTCGTCATCGTGCTCCCCTTTCGGTGTATTGGCTGAATATACCCTTTTCGTATTGAATGATAGCCAGAATCGCCATGGCGGCCGTCTCTACTTTTAAAATCTGCCTGCCCAAAGTTACCGGCGCAAAACCTGCCTCCGAGGCTTTGGCTACCTCATCATGCGAAAACCCTCCCTCCGGCCCCACGACAACAAAATATCCCCCGACTACATCAAACGCCGGGTCGTTCAGAGCGTCGCGGATGGTTCTGTGCTGCTCTTCCTCCCAGAAAATCATTTTCCGCGAGGACGGCTCAGCCAGCGACAGCATTTCCTCAAAAGACAACAAAGACCCGACGTGAGCCACGGATGCCGAACCGGTGCAGCGGGAGGCTTCAGTGGCGATTTTTTGCCATCTGGCAACTTTGGCCGAAGCTTTTTCTCCCGTCGGCCGGCTGACTGAGCGCGATGCCGTAAAGGGAATAATCACATCCGCACCCAATTCGGCCGCCCCTTTGACGATCATATCCATTTTGGTTCCTTTGGGTACGGCCTGGGCCAACGTGACGCTGATTTGCTTCTTTCTCTGCGGGAGCGCCCCCTGAAGCGTCAGATACACGGCTCGGGACGTGTAGCTTTCAATGCGCGCCTCATAAGAGTGGCCGAACCCGTCGAAGACGACAACCGCATCTCCGGGGTCAAGACGCAAAACCGTTTTCAGATAACGCAGGCTGTCCGCCCCCAGCTCGCAGGCAGTGGCGTCTTCCAGTGAACGGGGACTGTATATGCGGGGCAAAGCCAAAGTCAGAATCCCCTCAAGATTTCGGCACAGAAAAACACATCAGCTTTTCCCGGCCTGCCGGTCTTTTTTCAGCACGTAACAAACCCATTCTTTTTCCGTAAGCCTGTCGGCACAGACCAGTGGTTCTTTAATAAAATGCTTTTCCATGGCTGGGACATCCTGCTCAATGATGCCGGAAATAATCAGATACCCGCCGGGCGTCAGTATTTTTACCAGATGCGCCCTGAGCTTCATAAGCAGCCTGGAAGTCAGATTGGCAATGATCAGATTGCGCTTCTCGCGGATGCGCGCCGCATCTTCATTGACCACCCGCAGCCACTGGTCCACACTATTAATGACGGAATTTTCGGCGGCGATTTCCGTCGCTTTGGGGTCATTATCAACACACAGGACATCCTGCGCCCCCATTTTGGCGGCCGTAATACCCAGAATCCCTGTGCCGCAACCGACATCGAGCACCTTCCACTGCTCAACGGACCTGTCGTTCATAATTGTGTTTTCAATCGCTTCCATACACATCCGCGTAGAAGCGTGCTGACCGGTGCCAAAAGCCATCCCCGGGTCGATTTCCACTACGATATCGCGGCTTGAGGGAGTGTACCTTTCCCAGGTCGGTTTGACCACGATATTTTTGCACACGCGCACCGGCTTGAAATATTTTTTCCACTGCTCACCCCAGTCAGGGTCGGAAACAACTTCCGACGTGAGCATCGGTGTCCCTGAATCGGGGAAAAACTCTTCGAGCCTTGCCAGATATTTACGCACGGCGGAAATCTGCTTTTTGTCCCCTGTGCCGGACGGGAAAAAAGCCTGCACCACTTCCATGTCGCCCGGCTCCGGGAAATTACTCCCCGGCGGCAGCAGCGATTCCGAAAAAACCCCCTCGGCACCTGCCTCTTCCAGAAAATTGACCAGTGCATCGGTCAGTTCCGCGGGTGCGGTAATCTCTAATTTCAGCCATTTCTCCAGGGTTTTCTTTGCCATGTCCGTGCTTTCAATGATTGGTTTTGAAAATCTGTTTTCTTCATATCCTGTTTTTTACAATAATTCAACGACCGGTTGATTTTGTGACAATGGAATTGTTGACTTTTTTGAAATTCTATTTTAAGATGTTCTATAGTTTCCAATTCATTCACGATTTACTGAAAATTGCTTTTTCACATGCATGTTGTATCAGCCGTTGCCGCAGCGTTGCCAAGCAAAGGTAACACAAAGTATTGACCGGCTTTTTATACATTGCGTTTTACGTGGTGGGGTAAATGTTGCCATTTTTTCTTCCAACCCCTGTGTTTGCCGGAAACTGCGCACAACCAGACAGCGGGCGATCAGCCGGTTTTTCGATCTCTCGCCGCTGCACAGAACATCGCCCCGGCTTTATTTGCACCGACAATGGCGGCATCACAACCAAGTGGACGTACACGATAAAGATGAGCAGGAAGCTGTCTTTTGTGGGTGGAGGGCCAATGCCTCTCCATGCGACCGTACTAACCTTCTAACCATTTTTCAAGGAGGACTATCATGGATCAGAAGCAAATTATGAAACAAATGCTGGATTTCAATCAACGAATCTTCAACAATGCCTTTAGCACTTTATCGGCACTGCAGGATCAAACGGAGTCTTTCATTTATCGCTTTATGGATAAATCGAACTTCGCCACACCCGAGAGCAAGAAAATCGTTCAGCAAATTACCGAGGCATACCACAAGGGAAGAAGTGACTTTAAAACCTTGATGGACGAAAATTATCGCAAAGCACATGAGTATTTCGTCCCCGTGGAGAAAAAACAGCATGCGTAAACAGCGGCTTAAGAGCTTTGAAAAACTACTCTTATTAGTCATGCCGGCGCAGGCCGGCATCCAAAAAGCTTTGAAATAACTGGATTCCCGCCTGCTTCGACAGGCCGAGCAACCGGCGGAAATGACAATATTGTTGTTTTTATGTGGTTATGCAAACGTCTCGGCTTCTTGACAACTGACCCCCGGGACGTCCCCGTGCAGCAAAAAATGACGGTCGGCTTTTTACCGTGCCTTATCAAAAGGCGGATGCCTGCCGGTACTGAAAAACTGTTCACCGTCACCTGACACTCAGGGCGGGGGGAAGGGTATCGCCTACCCTTATCCCCGCCCTCTTCCCACAAAGATCCGCCCGACATCACCGGCCGGACATCATCCGCCACTCACCACCAGTAACAGGCAGCCCGCCGGCCGCTACGGAGAATTTTGCTGAAAAAATCCTTCCATAGCAATTTCCGGGATGGTTTTTCTTGACGACGGAAATTCGCGCTTCTGCTGGTACTCGGGCAGATCTTCCTTCCGACCCGGCCTGCCAATGGCAATCATCGCCTCGACGGCATAACCTTCCGGCACCTGCAACTCTTTTTGCGCCCTTTCATAGTTGAACCCCTGCATTCCGTGCACGACCAGACCTTTCATCGAGCCCTGCAGCGCGAGGCTGAGCCATGCCGCGCCTGTATCAAAAGAATGAGTGCGCGACGGCTTTCCGGAATCAAACGTGGTTTTCGAGACAACAACCATCAGCACCGCCGCGTCTTTCGCCCAGTTTTGATTTCCCTCATCCAGAAGATTGAAAAATCTTTCCCAGTGTGGTGTCTGGCGCCTGGCGTAAATAAAACGCCAGGGCTGGTTATTGTTCGATGACGGAGCCCAGCGGGCCGCCTCCAGCAATGTCCTGAGGGTCTCCTCATCCAGCCCCTCTCCGGACATGGCGCGCGGCGACCAGCGACGGATAAATATCTCATCCACGGCATTTTCCCTTTTCCGGAAATCATAGACATTCATGGTTTACCTCCAGAGGTAAGTATTTTGGGGTGCCATTGTCTCATATCCTCTGCGACGGGGCAATTCCCTTGTCCGTTTGGGCAAAAAAGTGCCTTTGCCCGTAAAAAAGCAAGGCGGCCGTAAAAACTCAATTATTAAGCCCGTCGCGCATGTCCCACGGCCAGGGCAAACCCATAAGAGAAAACAAAATAGCATTACAAAATCATCGTCTAAAAAAAATGACGGCAGCGGCTTGACTTTCCGGATTTAAAAATATATAAGGCGCAACTTACCTGAATTAAGGCCACGCGACGTCCCCATCGTCTAGAGGCCTAGGACACGGGCCTTTCACGCCTGTAACCGGGGTTCGACTCCCCGTGGGGACGCCAAAATAGCTTCGGAGGGGTTAGTTGACTAACCCCTCTTTTTTTACCCCGAAAAACCACAAACACAAGACCACAAGTTAAAAACCCTCCGTAGCCCGCCAGCCAGGGGGGTTTTTATTGAACATATCCTGAATGCGCTTGCCTTGTGCAATGTTTCAGCGGAAATTTTGCACTTAAATGGGGTCGTGAATTATTTGCCTCATTTGGCAGGCTTGATGCTGACTTTTCGGCCAGACTTACGGGCCAGATATTTTTTAACATTTTGCAGCTTCCATAGAATTGCCGGATGTGCAGCGGCAGCGCCGGCCTCTTCGGGATGGTCAGGGAAAAGCAGTTCCGGTTTCAATTCCCCATGCGCTAAAGCAGCAATATATTCCGCCTCAGCGGATTCCAGTTTCAGAAATTTATCAATTGCATTCCAGGCGCGCTCAATAAGTTCATTCCGGGCAGGGGAGACACCGGCAAGCATAGGACTGAGTCGCTCATCAATATCTCTGTCAGACATTCCCTTTTCAAGACGCTCGCGTTTATACATTTGCAGTGGATGTTCCAAAATGGGTGAAAGCGCAACAAACCATCGTCTGAATCGCGCCGATTTAAAGATCCGGTTGGACGGTGGCGGTGGATAGGCAATATCCCAGACATCGCGCACCGCACCGCGATCCAGCAAGGCGAGAAACTTACCAATAAGGATTTCTTCCAGGCTGACCACCTGGATGCGGGGATGTTCCATCTCGCCGGGCTGCCAGAGATCACGTAATTCAATCCCGCAAACGGGCAGGCGAAAAAGGAAATTCAAATCCACTTCAATCCGATCTTCAGAGCCGGTAACGGACCGATACACGAGATAATACTTGCGCCCGGCAAAGGCATCTGCGGATAGTTGTACCCGATACCCCTGACGACGCGCAAGATCGACAACGGCCTGCTCAACCCCGGGCCTTGCCTCCAGCATAGCCGTCCGATCGACATAACCGATATAATTATAATCCAGATCAACGGAAAGCCGCTTGGGCGGGCCGAAGCAAAGATTGAAGGCAGTACCTCCTTTCAGAGCCAGCACTCGGCCAAGAAGTGGGTGGCGGGCCACATCCGCCGCCATCCGGCCCAGCCTAATCACCTTTTCCAACGCATTGATCCGATAGCCGGTTTGCGCCGAACAATCTTGAAGATATTTCAGGCTAACGCTCATCAGGTTCTCCCAGAGACAACAGCGCAGGAGGAAGAATCAGGTTCCATCGCCGGGCCAGTTTTCCACCCCTTTGGGTACGCTCGGCGTAAAGTCGCGATTGCGGGCGGTTCTTCTCCATGCGTACAAGCAAATCATTGGGCACATGAAAGCTTTTTTGAAACATTTCTAAAAACCAACCTGTCGCCGCCCATAGCCTTGCCAGCCCGTACCTGCGTAAAACTTCTTCCAGGAGACCAAGGTCAAGAGTCGTAAAACCAGCCGCGGATCGAACAAGCTCTTCCAGGCCGCCTGTCAAGGCCGGGCGATTAAAGCCATCTACCAGCGTCCGTTCGGGGCCGGTTGTATTCAACAGCAGCCCCTGATGCTCTACCTTGCGTGTACCAAGCTGTTGCCCGGCACCGGATTGCATGGACGCCGGCGAATCCAGAAATCTGACAGTTGCACCATCAAGACGCAAGGGCCGATGGCGTCCGGCAACATAAACCGTACACTGATTCCATACCGAATAGGCTGCCCCGAGAAGCTCCAGGGCACTGTGATGGGAAAAGACGCAGTCTGGATGCATCGCCCTTGCCACAAGGAAAGGATCAATTTTCAAATTATAAAAAGGCCCCCCAGGTGGAACGACAGCGTATACCTCCCGAGTCACCCGTTTCAAGCGGCCGGTTTTCAGATGGTATTTAAGGCGACCTAAAACACGCGAACGCTCTCCATCAGCGGCCAGGGCAGCCACAGCCTCATCCAGAGAAAAGACGGGATGTCCTGCAAAAAAATCCATGCTTTTCTGTTGTCTTTTGGCGCTCATACAGATAATTATTCCCCTCATCCAGAAGCAAAACGCCAACTAAACAAAATGACCATACGCCGAATTGTTGACGTTTTAACCGTTTACGGGCAAATATCTTATCTGTTCACGCACAAATTGTAAACAATTATTTCTTAATCGATCATAGCCTGAGTAAATCGCGCTTTTTACATCCCCGAACAACGCTGGTCCGGATTCTTCGGACAGGAAACAAGTCTTATAAGCTTGGTTACACGCGACCAACGTTCATACCGCAACCTGTTTCTACACCAGTGCTTCGAAATGAATAATATCCGGTGTCTTCAGGTCAAAATGACAACAACTTACCTGAATTAAGGCCACACGACGTCCCCATCGTCTAGAGGCCGAGGACACGGGCCTTTCACGCCTGTAACCGGGGTTCGACTCCCCGTGGGGACGCCAATCATAAAAACAGGGACTTAGATATTATTACTGGTCCCTTTTTTATTGTCTGCAAATCTCATCCCCCACATCGATAATATAAATAGGAAGAAAAGATCATTTATCTATATTTTTTAGACTGGCAGCCTGGTAATCAAAAAGGCATGTCTGTTTGGACTCGAATATTTTCATGCCAAACGAGGGGGTAGGTAGTACAAGGGCCACAGACGGGCTTACCTACTCATATAAGGCCTCAATTTTCCCCAAGAGAAATTTTTCAAAGTAGATGCTGGTTGCCGCCCGGCTCCGGCACATATCTGCCACAAGGTGGGGGAAAAGACGATATTTGAATATGGCTAGACTGACAGAAAACATCGAGGGGATGGCATAAGCGCCAAACGCTCCGGGAACTCTGGCGGCTCGCAGAGCGTTTGGCTTACCGACTACCGGATT
>JAGPFA010000048.1:1562-8626 GCA_018056765.1 Syntrophaceae bacterium | reverse complement strand
AAGATTTGAAAGAAAAGGTTAAACTGGAACTTCTGGCCAGAAGCGAACCGGTTCCCTCTTTTTATGATGTATTGTGGAACATCGGGCAAAACAGAGTGTATTTTTCATCACTTTCCGACAAGGTGGCGGACGACTTTGTCGATTTGTTCAAGAAAACATTCTCACTTGGACTAAAGCGCATCATGCCGCAGGAACATCCGCTGCTGCCGCAAAACTTAAAAAGAGAAGGCGATGACGATGATGCAACCGACTTCTCCCTCATCGGACGCGGGTTTCTCACCTGGCTTTGGTTTAAATCCGAGGAAAGAAACGGCCGCGTGGCTCTGTCCAAAACAGAGGAAGCGGAAATCCATGTGCTCAAGCGAGTCGTCCTGGAAGCGGGCCAGGGCGAATATGCCCAGGGCGTGGTCTGCTCCGGATTGCACGCAGAGCTGACAGAGGCAAAGGAAGCCGTCCGGAGGGGGAAAAAAGTCAAAGAAGCTATCGTAAAGATTCACCGCGATCAGAATGAATGGGAGTTTTATTTCAAAGCTGACACGTTTTATTTCCAATCATTGAAAATGCCCCGGACCGATTGGCAGGCTACGCCGGAAGACCAAGCCGGCACGCTCCTGGAGCGAGTTTACCTGATCGAAGAAGCCGCCAAAACAATCGACGAGCTCTATGCATCCTTCCTGAAGATCCGCTTTTCAAAAGACTGGGAGGAAAAGGAAAAACCCCTCCTGGCCAGGTGGGTGAGCAGAGAAGGCGTCTGAGGGAAAGACGCCATCGTGCGCTATTGCCGCCTGCAATCGTATTCGGGACGTCAAGGTTGTGTCGCCTTGACGGACAACCGTCATAATTATGTATAAACCATCCCGAAAAAAAGTCACTTCCTCATCAAATCAGCGGTTATTTTGAAGGTTTTCCTGATGGCCGCCTCATGGCATAATGTTTGCGTTGACCATTATACGTCTCATGTTTCTTTGTTCTTTGACGATATAATAAGAGACAGGGGTTCCCATATCATTGAGTTCGTTGACAATGTTTGGCTTTAAAACCCTTTTGCATGATTGGCATATGCATATCCAGGCTTTTGCTGATTTTGGAGGGCATGACATGAAAGGAAAAACCGTCAAACACATCGCGACACTTAATCAGGCATCGTTGGGCTTTGTAACGGCAAAGACCGCATACCGCCTGGAGGATTGCAAAAAACGTTTCTTTCTTTTTGTCGATAAAAACCCTCTTTTTGCGGACAACTTCGCAAGCTCGGCACGCGCTGTCATTCTTGACGGGCGCAAAACTCGTTCTTCGTTCAGAACATTCGACGAAGGCGCCTCGGGCGCGGCGGCAGGCGTTATTGGACGTTATTACCGTCACTTTGACAATAAATAGCTTTACAAAATCAATTTAATTGATAAAATATAAACAAGTCGCCGCTTGAATGAGCGGGTATTTTCCGAATATTTCTCACAAACCACATTAAAAAAAACATCAAAGGGGAGGGGTTAAAACTATGGATCAAAAACAAATTGCCAAACAGATGATCGAATTTAACAAAACTGCCTTTGACAACAGTTTCAACGCCATGACCACGTTGCAGGATCAGACGGAAAAACTCATCCTGAATTTCCTGGAAAAAGCGCCATGGATTCCCGAGGAGGGGAAAAAAGCCATCAACACCTGGATTGCCGGCTACAAGAAAGGACGCGATGATTTCAAGGCCGCCGCCGATGACAACTACCGTAAAGTGTTTGAGTATTTCTCCGGCGTACTGAATCAGGAAACGGTAAAAGCAAAGAAAAAATAACCAAAATCCGGATTTACACACAAAGAGGGAGCAGCCATGGACCCGAAACTAATCGCGAAGCAGATGATCGTCTTTAACAAGACAGCCTTTGACAACAACTTCCGTGCCATGCAGGCCCTGCAGGAGCAAACGGAACGACTGGTTAATAAATTCTGGGAGAAAACGCCGATGTTTCCCGAAGAGGGAAAAAAGGCGATCAGCGACTGGATGGACGCCTATAAAAAAGGCTGCAACGAATTCAAAAATCTCGTAGACGACAATTTTAAAAAAGTCGAAGATTTTTTTGAGGAAAAAAAATAAGCCGGCAGCCACGAACGCACAATCATCGTTTCAGGCCGGGCGCAAGAGTATTTTCGAGAATCTGCCTCTGTTGTTCAAACTCTTCACTGTTTTCTTCAAACGGGGGCACTTTCATAAACGGAAAGAAAGTGACTCTAACGTGCGCGAAGGGCTTGGGAATCATAAACCTGTCCCAGCTCTTCATGTACCATGCCCGATCCGCCGTAATGGTTACAGGAACAATGATGGCATCGGCTCTGGCGCCAATGGCTATGATACCGGGTTTGACCTTTCCTGCCGGTCCGCGCGGCCCATCGAGTATTTGAAACGCCACCAGGCTTTTCTTTTCTTTCAATCGCTCGACCATTTCTTTCATGGCCGACGCACCCCCCTGGGAAGATGAGCCGCGCACCGCATAAGCTTTGGCAGCCTCTACCACACGTGCAGCCAGATCCCCGTCCGCGCTGCGGGAAACCATCACCACGACTTTATATTTCAAATAGCGGCGCGCAAAGTACACAGCTATGAAAAACTGCTGATGCCAGCAACAAAGCACCGCCTTACCCCCCTGTTCCACGTAATCCCGCCACGCTTTTTCATTCACAATCGTCAGACGGAAGGTCAAAGAGTAGAGATAAACAAGGTAGCGAAGAAGGCTACTCCCCAGTTTTAAGACCGCCACCTTACGCAGCTTCTTGAACATTTTTTGTCTCCTTTACAAAACATGAGGAAGGTAAACACGATTACCGGCAACGCGCAAGCCCAATTTATGGCTTTGCAATATTTGACCTTGATTATCGGCTGATCATTATCTAAAGAGTAGGCAAAAGCGGCAACATTCGTTAACAGGAGGCACTTATGACACACCCCATGATTGTGCAACAGATGAGCCATCCGGATTTTTATCCGCACCGGCCGGAAACGGTTGAACTTCTGCAGACGCACATCTCATGGGTTTTCATCGCGGGCGATGAAGTATACAAAATAAAAAAACCGGTCGATTTTGGTTTTCTGGATTTCACGACGCTGGAAAAAAGAAAATTTTACTGTGATGAGGAACTGCGCCTCAACAGGCGACTGGCTCCCAGCATTTACCTCGATGTCGTTGCCATAACAGTCGGGCAAGACGGCCGGGCCGGCCTCGGAGGCGGGGGGGAAATTGTCGAATACGCGGTCCACATGAAAAAACTCCCTCAGGACAGGATGCTTAAAACTTTGCTTGCCGAAAATCGCATGCCCGGCAAAACCATGGATACACTGGCCGTAAAAATCGCGCAGTTTCACAAAACCGCCCAAACCGGCGGCCAAATAGACGAGATGGGCTCGCTTGCCACAATCACGCACAACAACGAGGAAAATTTCACCCAGACCGAAAAATACATTGACGTTACCATATCAGCACCCCAATACGATTTCATCAGAGAATATGTGAAAAGGTTTCTGGATGTCCATCGACCTCTTTTTGAAAAGAGAGTGGCGGAGCACAAAATCCGCGACTGCCACGGAGACTTGCACCTGGAACATATCTGTGTTGCGGATGATATTATTGTTTTTGACTGTATCGAGTTCAACGAACGATTCCGCTTTGGTGATACGGCAGCGGAAGTGGCGTTTCTGACCATGGATCTGGACTACAACGGCTATCAGCAACACGCCATTGATTTTACCCGTGCCTATCTTCACCATTCCGGCGACGCCACGATGAGCTCTTTGTTGAATTTTTACCGCTGCTACTATGCTTACGTGCGCGGCAAAGTAACCAGCTTCCGCCTGGATCAGCAAGAACTGCCCAACGCCGAGCGTAATCAGGTCAGGCGCACCGCGGCAAAATATTTCGACCTTGCCTTAACTTATGCGTCACGTCTGGAAAAACCGGCGCTGATCATTACTGCGGGACTGATCGGCTCCGGCAAGAGCTTCCAGGCACGTCATCTGGCCGCGAGGCTCGGCGCTGAGATCATTCGCACGGATGTTCTGCGCAAGCAGATGCTTAACATTCCGCCCGCCGAAAAACACCATGATGCTTTCGGCAAGGGGATTTACAGCACCGATATTTCACAAAAAACATATGAAAAAGCGATGGAGTTAAGCACCCAGATTATCAGCCGGGGCAAACCGGTCATTATCGACGCCTCTTTCAGCACCCGTGCGTACCGTGCGCTGGCCGTCAGTCTGGCCGGGCGCCTGGGTGTACCTTACTACATCGTTGAATGCACCTGCCCGGATAAAATAGTAAAGCAGCGTCTGATAAGGAGAGCCAATGACAAAGACAACCCGTCCGACGGGCGCTGGGAGATACTTGCCGAGCAGAAAAAACACTATGAGCCAATCACAGAAATTCCGGAAAACCGCCGCTTTACGGTAGACACATCGGTAGATTCGGAAGCTTCACGCTGCCGCATGCTGCGGGCCATCAGGATGGCCCAGTTATAGGAAAGTCAGGGGAGGAATCGGCGGAAAAAACCCTTTTGGTCTTTTTCTTCCTTTAGCTGTTTTGCTTTTTCTTCTTCCTGGATAAGCCTGGTCGTCTCGGCGATGTAAGCGTCCACTTTAAGATCAAGCCCCACGCCCGGATACCCCCGTTTGATGCCCTCGAACCTGGTAAGTGCGGCTTGATATTTTTTCAGCTTGAAGTAAAAGTTTCCCACATAAAACTCATGTTCGGCCAGCTTAATATTGCATTCGCGGATCATTTTTTCCGCCAGAAGAGCAAATTTGCTCTGCGGATAGCGGGCGGTCAGTTTCTGGAATTCTCTTCTTGCCCAAACCGTTTGCGTCTGATCCCGATCGATATCGTCAATCTGCTGGAAGTGACACATCCCTGTCTGATAAATCGCATAGGGAACATTTTCGTCGGTCGGATGCAGTTCCACAAAATCACGGTAGGCATTTTCCGCCTCCGAATAATCTTTTTTGCTGAAATAGGAATCGGCAATGCCCAGTTCCGCTAAAATTGCCAGCTCGTGCAATGGATACTCTTCTTTGAGGCGGGTGAATGCCTCACGTGCTCTTTTATAGCTGCCGTCCTGATATTCCGCCGCACCACGCGCGTAAAGAGCCTCCGGAGTGTTGACAACAGGCGTCCTTTTGGCGAAAAAAGACATGATACTCGATTTCGTAATCGAGCATCCTGAAAGCAGCAAGATGACTGCCACTAAAATGGAAAGAGTTTTTACCCGCACAAATCCACCTTTGGTCCGGAATTGGGAAACACTGTAAAAATATTGTAATGAGGCACGATTCACAGATATTTATTGACGAAAGCTTCCAGTTTGTCTTTGGGTACATAGCCCACCAGAGTGTCGGAAACCTTACCGTCCTTGAACATCATCAAAGTAGGAATACTGCGCACACCGTAGGACATGGCAAGCTTCTGCTCGTCATCGACGTTGAGTTTCATGACTTTGACCTTGCCCTGATACTCCGCGGCGATTTCCTCGACGAGCGGTCCGATCGCTTTACACGGGCCGCACCAGGGAGCCCAGAAGTCAATCAGCACCGGCTTGTCGCTTTTGAGGACTTCCCCTTCGAAATTGTCGCTCTTGGCCACACCCAGATTCCGGTCACTCATGAAAAAAGCCTCCTTTGATTTTCGGCCTATATGTCACAGCGGGCCGCAAAAAGTCAAATCCTATTTCCGGATCTTCCGGCAACGCCGCGCTGCCGTGTTTTTTTGACGGGCATGGACAATTCTGCTATAAATCACCACATATCAAAGGAGGGGATATGCAAATCACCGGAGTCCTTACAGGTAGCGTCATGATGGAGGCAATGAACATTATACACGGGTGCGACAGACAGCTGGTAAAGAACAAATTCGGCCAAACAAACGTCCTGACCTCCGGAAATATGGCTTTCATCGTACGGCACGGGCTTGACCCGGCAGCCTACATCCTGCCACACCTGATCAACCACCGGGCAAACCTGCTGGCACTCAAAGAACTGGGCGTCACCGAGGTCATCGGCATCAATTCCACCGGCTCGCTGAAAAAAACCCTCCCCCCCGGAACAATCATGATCCCCGATGATTTCATCACCCTGGCGCCGGTGCCGGGCATTCATGAAGGGAAGGCAATCCATATCACGCCATCGCTTAGCGAACCGATGCGCCGCAAACTACTTGCAGCGGCACGCGCCTGCGATTTGGATGTCGTGGATGGCGGTATTTACTGGCAGGTCACCGGGCCGCGGCTGGAAACAAGGGCGGAAATCAAAATGATGGGCAATTTTGCCGACGTGGTGGGCATGACCATGGCATCCGAGGCCATCAGTGCCCGGGAAATGGGCCTGCACTACGCGTCCGTCTGCTCGATTGATAATTACGGCAACGGCCTTGCCCAACAGCCCTTGAGCCAGGAAGAAATCATCGCCGGAACACGAAATAACGCCCGGCGGATGGCTTGTCTTCTCGAGCGCTACACGAGCAGGACGTAGGCTTTCTTAAGCCGCCCGGGCAAGCTACTCCTGCTGTGACTCGGCCGTCTTCACCAAAAGCTTGTCCACCCGGTTACCGTCCATGTCCACTATTTCGAAAAGATATCCCGCAGAGATAAACTTGTCGCCTGTTTTAGGAACACGATTGAGCCTGTACATAGCCAGTCCGCCCAATGTATTGACATCCGGCCTTTCTTCTTCGTCTTCCAGGAGTGAATCCACATTGAGTATGTCGGCGGCGTCTTCCATCTTCATCGCGCCGTCCATGAGATAAGACCCGTCCTCGCGCAGGTAAGCCTCCGGATCATCCGGGTCACCCAGGGCCGGCAGATCTCCCATGATGTTTTCCGTCAGGTCGTGGAGCGTGATGATTCCTTCCATCGAACCATATTCATTGATGACGATCCCGAAGTGCTTTTTGGTGCTGCGAAACATCTCCAGCACCTTCAGCGCCTGCGCCTGCTCCGGTATATACAGGGGTTCAAACATAATCTCCTGAAGATTCAGCGTCTGATGCCGAATGTAGTATGCCAAAAGCTCCTTGACATTGACCACCCCC
>JAGPFA010000048.1:0-1462 GCA_018056765.1 Syntrophaceae bacterium | reverse complement strand
CCCGCGTAAGCGCCCGAGACAATGCCGACCAGTGTAATGCCCACCTGAATGGCGGAAAATATCTTTTCCGGCTCCTCCAGAAGAGCAAGGGCCGTTTTGGCGCCCATCCTTCCTGCTTTTGCCTTCTCTTCCAGACTGGTTCTGCGTGCTGAAACAAGGGCGATTTCGTACATGGCGAAAATGCCATTGAGCAAAAGAAGCAAAAGCAGAATGATAAACGGTTCCATGAATTTTGCTTTCTGAAATATTTTGACGAGGCTCGCGGGCCGTCGCTTACGCTGTTATAATAGTTTATCGAACCGTGAACCGTCAAGAGGCAATTCCGTCATGAAAAACGGCCGCTTTTCACATTCGGATGTCCCGATAAAAACACTTTACCGGCGCCTGAATATTTCAATATACAGCCGAACTGCCACTCCCGGCAAAGTTGTGCAGTTCGTCTGATGAAAAATTAAAAAGCGCCCAATTGACAGGGTTTGATTTTGATTTTCAGGTATTCGCAGGCGGCACAGATGTCCATGCGCGGCAAATTAAGCCTCTGGGCCAAATCCCACGCATCTTTGCAGGATAGCCATTGGCCGGTCATCTCCTCGCGGATTGATTTTTCCAGCTCGGCGCTGACTGCCTGAGCTGCATCAACCCGTTTCTTTTGGTCGCCGAAGCCAAATAAACCGAGCTGGCATTTCGTGATCCGGACATTTAACATATCAGCGGCCACACCGATCTGTTCCATCCGCGCCACGCCACGCCGGGCGATTTCCTCTGCCGCCAAACATGATATTTCATTGTCCCGTGCCTGTTTAGTAATCTCCTTTTTCAAGGAAGCGTCAACAACGGTTCCGGCCGGGTGCTTTTTGGAATATTTTCCATTGTCCTCATTCGTCATACGTTTTCTCCCTGAGATGATTTCCCCTTTCCGCACGAAAGATTGAAGTGATTGAAATGGTTGCCGCCATCTTGTCTGTTCTTCGAGACCTTTGGATAATACTTCCTCCAGCCATTCCGGGCTTGACCCGGAATCCCCAAAGCACTTGATAACACTGGATACCGGCCTTCGCCGGTATGACGATGTTGACGGCTTCTTTACGACTACGACACAGCCGCCAGCGGTGGACATCAATGGATACGCTTCGCGCTTTATTACCGTTCATTCTGAGTTTTTACAACCCGTTAGTGCTGAGCCTGTCGAAGCATCCTTTATCCTTTATCCTTGAGCCTTTATCCTTGAGCCTTTATCCTTGAGCCTTTATCCTTGAACCACGAGCCACGAGCTAATCGCTCCTTATTTTCTGGATACCGGCCTTCGCCGGTATGACGACATTGGCGGTTACGTAAGGTTCTGCACCTATGAAAAAGCGTTTTGTCAATAGAAATCTCTTTTGCTCGACCGTAGCCGGATCCATACATATCCGGCGGAGGGAGAGCAAAAGACACTTTGAATATGGGCTCATCGCCACACACC
>JAGPFA010000047.1 GCA_018056765.1 Syntrophaceae bacterium | reverse complement strand
CATGAAAATCAAGGAAATCAAAGCCGGTACCATGAATACAGATAAATTTATCGCGGACAAAATCCGCGACATACAAAACGCCGTAGGAGACGGCCTGGCCATCAACGCTCTTTCCGGCGGCGTCGATTCATGTGTTGTGACCGCCCTGGGACACAAAGCCCTGGGCACTCGACTCATAACATGCCTCGTCGACAACGGCCTGATGCGCAAGGGAGAACCGGCCATGGTACAGGCCCAGTTCAAAAAGCTGGGCATTGGGGTGGAAATAGTTGACGCGGCGCCGTCTTTCTTTCGCGCTCTTCGGGGCATTACCGACCCGGAAGAAAAAAGAGAGGCCATCACGCAGACATTTTATAAAAAGGTTTTTGGGAAACTGGTTGTCAAAAGCCGGGCAAAATACCTGCTGCAGGGCACCATCCTGACGGATATAGACGAAACGGTGGCAGGCATCAAAAGACAGCACAATGTTTTTGAACAGCTCGGCATCGACCCGCAAAAAGCCTTCGGATACAAAATTCTGGAGCCGCTCATCGAATTGCGCAAAGAAGGGGTGCGTAAAGTCGGAGCCGGGCTGGGTCTGCCCTCCTCCATGCTCAGACGGGTTCCTTTCCCAGGGCCGGCGCTGGCCGCCCGCGTAATCGGCGAAGCCACTCCCGCCAGAATCGCTCTGGTGCGTGAGGCAACCGCCATTACCGAAGCGGCGCTTAAAAATATCGACGCTTTCCAGTATCTGGCCGTCTTGCATGAAGACCGCGTCACCGGCATGCGTGACGGGAAACGCGTCTTCGGCAATCAGATCGAGATCCGCTCGTGGGACAGCACCGATGCGCGCCGGGCACGACCTACCAGGCTCCCCTTCGAACTGCTGGAGAAGCTGGCGGCAAAAATCACCCGTGACATTCCGGAGGTGGTCAGCGTCACCTATAACATCACGAGCAAACCGACCTCTACCATTGAAGCGGTGTAAATCTGAGAGCAGCAAATTAGAAGGGCATGTCACGGCACGTCTTTTTGGTCACACCCGGCCTTTCCTTCCCATACTCCGCCGCTGTCGGACTCAGCCCGGCCAGACGGCAAACACAGTGAGACAACCTGACAATCCCGGCCGAAATCATGGTTCCCCGCTGAAAAAATACGGATTGACAAACGAATAGCCGCCCGAATAAACTCAACATGTTGCCGCCTGAGCGTGCATCCCGGGCCATCCGGACAAAACAGGCCATCAGACGCGTTTTCAAAAAACAATAAGTGCGCCGCCGGATCTCCCGTAATAAGGACAAACAAAGGATACGACACGAAGCGCAGCCGGCCGTGGCAGTTTGCCCGGCACCGACATGACGCGCTATCACAACATACTCAAATGGAGAAAAACATGGACAAGGAAAAGGATGAAAAAAATGTTAAACAGCAAAATCAGCCGTCGGCCGTTCGGCCCGACCTGGCTGAGGTGATCAGCAGGCATGCATTTACGCTGGACGAGAACCGTCCGGATGTGGTTGCCAAAAGAAAAGAGAAGAATCAACGCACAGCGCGCGCCAATGTGCTGGACATTTGCGATGAGGGAAGCTTCATCGAATACGGTGCTCTAGCCATCGCCGCGCAGCGCGGCAGAAGAAAGCTCGACGACCTTCTCGTCAAAACACCGGCCGACGGTATGATCGCCGGTGTAGGTTCAGTAAACGGCTCCCTGTTTACTGCGGACAAGGCCCGTTGCATGGTGCTGGCCTACGACTACTCGGTCCTGGCCGGCACACAGGGATATTTCAACCATAAAAAAAAGGATCGTATGCTCTCATTGTGCTACGAACAAAAACTTCCCCTGATTTTTTTTGGTGAAGGCGGGGGCGGCCGTCCCGGTGACGTCGATGCCGAGTGGATCGCGGTGGCTGGACTTGACCTGTCCACTTTTGCCCTTTTTGCCAGATTGAGTGGTCATGTTCCGGTAGTCGGTATCGTTTCGGGCTTCTGTTTCGCGGGTAACGCCGCACTCCTGGGATGCTGCGACGTGATTATCGCCACCAAAAATTCCAGTATCGGCATGGGCGGTCCTGTCATGATCGAAGGAGGCGGGCTCGGTGTGTTCAGGCCGGAAGAAGTTGGACCAATGGACGTGCAAACCCAGAACGGGGTTGTCGATATTGAAGTGGAAAACGATGAAGAAGCGGTCCAGATGGCCAAAAAATACATTTCCTATTTTCAGGGGCCATTGTCATCATGGCAGGCAGGCGATCAGAACAAGCTGCGCAGTGCCATTCCGGAAAGCCGCAAGCGCGCCTACAACGTCCGTAATGTTATTAAAGCGCTTGCCGATACGGACACTTTTCTGGAGTTGAAACCAAAATTCGGTCCCTGTATGGTCACGGGGCTGATCCGTATCGAGGGACACCCCTTCGGCGTCATCGCCAACAACCCCATGCACATGGCCGGTGCAATCGAAGCGGAGGGAGCGGACAAGGCGGCACGGCTCATGATGCTGTGCAACGCGCACGGTTTACCGATTTTATCGCTTTGCGACACACCCGGCTTCATGGTCGGGCCGGAGGTGGAAAAGCGCGCCCAGGTACGTCATGTCTGCCGCATGTTCGTTGTCGGCTCTCATGTCACCGTGCCTTATTTTACCGTGGTTTTACGCCGCGGCTACGGGCTGGGGGTTATGGCCATGGCCAGAGGCGGCTTCCACGAATCATTTTTCACGGCATCGTGGCCGTCGGGTGAATTCGGCGGGATGGGTCTGGAGGGAGCTGTCCGCGCCGGCTTCAGGCGGGAACTGGCGGCAATTGAAGACCCGCAGAAGCGTGAAGAGCTCTATGAATTTCTGGTGGCTCAGTTATATGAAAGAGGCAAAGCCATCAACATGGCCGCACACCTTGAAATAGACGCGGTGATTGACCCTGCCCAGACACGCCAATGGATCATGAGAGGATTGAAGTCGGCGCCGGCACGTGACCCGGGACAGACCGGCCATACTTTTGTTGATCCGTGGTAAACTGACAGCAAACTATGAATTAAAAAAGAGAAAGGCAAAAGGCGCCCGCGCCTTTTGCCTTTTGCCTTTTGCCTTTCCAGGCGGGAGTCGGGAGCCACTGCACTCATTTTGTCAGGGCATCATAAACCATCAGCACGGTATTTACGTATACTTCGCTGCGATTATAGTAAAAAAGCGCGCGTCTTTTTTGCGTCCGCGGCGCATCTTCCCGCCAACCGTATTTTTTCAAATAGTTCCCCATACTCATCGTCGCATCCGCCATATTGAAGGGGCTGGCCAGACCGTCGCCATCTCCATCAATGCCGAAAATACAAAAAGATGACGGAATGAATTGCGCCGGTCCCATGGCACCGGCAAACGACCCGTTGATGGCCAGTGGATCCATACCGAGATGATTGGCCAGGCGGATCAGAAAAACCAGTTCGTCAATGGCCCATTTAGCCTTCCTTTTCGCTCTGGCTACCGCCGCCTCGTTGTACAGTTGCGGATAACTATCCGCATGACGCTCCTGAATCACCCGCAGATAATCAGGATCGTCCATAAACGCCAGATTGGCATAAACGGTAACCACATTATAAGGCATCGGATAAGTCCCCAGGCGTGATTCGATGAGCAAAATAGCCGTGACGATACGCGGGGACACACCGAAACGCCGCTCGACATTCGCTAAAAGGTCATCGTTTTCATTCATAAACTCCTGCGCCCTTTTGATCTGGCCGGGAGCAAGATCCATGACACCGGAGCGTGTCCTCCCCTCTTTGGGCGAGGAATGAAACATATTATTGAGAATAATATCGGCGCGCTCCGTTATGCCCGGAGCAGCCAAAAGAGCGTAAGCCTGCGCAGGATCAATTCCCCCCTCGACCAGACGCGCCGCCACCATCCCGCGCGGCGGCTCCATTGCAACAGAGGTCACTCCATTTAATATGGCCATAATCATGAGTAAAGCCATAAACAAGCGGTTTACTGCCATAAACGTTTTCCCCGCAGTGTTTTAAAGGTTTTTTTAACATAACCTTCACCGGCGGCAATTTGCAACATGATTTATCTTAATTTACCCAGGCGGCCATAAAACCGCGCCGGCAAATTCAAACACGTAAAAAACCACACCCGGCCCATGACCTTCACAGCCGGGGATATTTCTTGCTGTGCCGGTCTTGAAATCCATGTATTCAATGGACAAATCAGCCACCCCACCTCCGCCGGCCCAGGACAAGAAGGATGCGCTGCGCGCTTTATAGCCCGTTCGTGCTGAGCTTCTACTGACCGTTCATGCTGAGCCCGTCGAAGCATGAACGGCGAACCATATTCCCACTCCCCCTTCGACAGGCTCAGGGCAGGCTTCGTCAAACACCGCTCATCCCCTTCGGCAGGCTCAGGACGAGCGGTGTTTTGTTGGCTGTTCACGCCGAGCTTTTACTGGCCATTCATGCTGAGCTTTTACTGGCCGTTCGTGGTGAGTTTTGCAGACCGTTCGTGGTGAGCCTGTCGAACCACGCTTCACTGTGAACAATACAAGCCGTTCGTGCTGAGCCCGTCGAAGCATGAACGGCGCACCACGAACAACGAGCTAGTCGCCAGCCACCATTGCCTTTGTCCTCTGGCCTTTAGCCTCTAACCCTCTAATCTTCTAACCTTCTAAACTTCTAACCCTCCAATCCTCCGCTCGTTCGGCCTGTCGAACCATCCTTTTGCCTTTAGCCTTTTGCCTTTCACCTTTAGCCTTTCGCCTTTAGCCTTTTGCCTTCTCTTTTACTTCAGCCCCTGTTTCTTTTCTTTGGTGAGTTTTTCCAAATCCTTCTCCACAATCCAGTCATGGAAGGTTTCGTATTTATCGTAGTCATCGCCCATCATTTCTTTCTGGGCTTCCTTTGTTAACTCCCAGCGGAAGAGGTTGAGCCGGCGAGCACCGACAAAACTCATCGGGTTATTTGTCCAGGCACAATTTTCTTTCTCAAAATATTCATTATGTAGCAAAATAGGCGTGCCGAGAAAATTGGGGTATTTTTCGGATACAGGCATGATATATGTTATCCTATCAGTAAACGAACCCCACTGAAATGTTAACCACTTACCATCCGGGGAAAATAATAACTGATCACCGTCCTCCATGAATCGCTTCAGCGTTTTGTCTCTCTTTTCCCCCCAACTAATATAAGAAACACCTTCCTGCCCTCCGGCATTAAGAAGGGCAAACGGCAGTTCTGGATGAGGTATCAAAAATGAACAACTGGTTTTATGCCTGTTGTCCAATATTATATCTGCCATCGGATGCTGCGAAGGCTCCAGATTCAGATCAAAAACACGCATTATCTTTTGCCCGGATGCCCACTCAAATATACGATCATATGCCACGACCCATGAAGAACTTTTTAACATGCGCACACTCTTGATCTCCTTAACCTCATCCCCGCTTAAATCAAGCAACAGCAAATGGTAGGCCCTGTCGAAGTTGGCCGAAGACCGACTGGTGAATGTTTCTGTCTCAAATAAAAACTGCCTCTTCCCGGCATCCGCCACAGCTATATTCAGCATCGACGATTCAATCGAAAAGGCTATCCTGTATTTCTGCACTTTCTTCTTCTTGAAATCAAATAACAGAAAACGACGCATCTGGCCGAAGCCGACCAGATGGTCATTGATCACAGGCAAATAGCGACCACTTGCATCTATGTTGTCCACAGCACGTTTGAAGTAGTGTTTCATGTCCAGCTTGCCATTTGGAAAAGAAATTATCGTCAGTGCATTTCGATAGTTGTTTGTTCCCACGGCGTTGTCAAACGGCACCGGAAACAACATCAACCTCGTGCTGGTGTCCATTTTATAAACTTGCGGTTTTATTTCCGCGGCACCTTTTACATCATACATGTATTCCATTCTGTTCGTTCCTCCTGCACAAACCGTTGTGGTAAGTAATACGTTCATCAACACCAGCACAAAAAGTGTGGTTATTAATCTTTCAGCATAAAAGGAGCTGTTCATTTCCTCCCCTCCTTGTGTGGATCGTAAGGCTTGTTGGCCGACCAGATCAAATCCGCTACTTGGTTAATTTTATAAAGATCATTTTTTTTATATCCCTTCAAACCTGCCCTTTTAACATCCTCATCATCAGGGTCCATTATACTGAACAAATTGTCCCTGATTCTGTATATTTGCTCATCTAAACGGTAGAAACGGTAGGGATTCACCTGCGACATTTGAAACCACAAATCGTTATCCAATGAATCGATAAAAGACTTGGCATCACGAACATATTCAAGGTAATCAACATTGTCCATCAAGGTCATGTACCAGTCCGTGCCAAAAAGAATACGACTGCGGATTACGTTGTCAACGTGCTTTATTTCTTTGTTATACCAGTCCTTGAAAAGCTCCTTGAAGTTATCCTTATGCTTCCCGGCCAGCGATGAAGATACATCGGCATAGACATTAGGATAGTCTTTCATCAAACCGATGATTTCGTTAAACCACTTAAGGCCGTATTCCGCACCCGTATCTTCCTGTTTCGTCCCGCCACCGAAATGCGCCAGACAAATACGCAGAGAATGCAAACGCAAACCCATAACATTCTGTTGCAATACTTTTCGCCAGGCGCTGGGTGAAACAAACTCCTCGTTGAAGTAATCCGCAGCTTTTTTCCGCACCCGACCTCCTGCAGTTTGCCTATTTGGTTTTATGAAATTCCCGATACCGGCGCCTCTTTGAACATCAGTTGATCGGGCTGACTGAGGATCAACTGTTTTGTTGATGAGCTCTTCATATTCATGATCCGCCGGATGAAGAAAATCAATGTAATGCTTGCGGTCAAATGTATAGGCTCCTTCCGGTGTACAGTGGTTGACAATAGGAATGCGATTGTTGCGGCAGAACATGTAGAAATACTTCAAGATCGGCAGACGCTTTACGTCCCACGGCCTATAGCCCTGCGAGGTGTATATCTTGAACCCCAGATAAAGGCCGCTGCCGGTGACCTGTGAAAAAGGAACGGCATTGCCGGTCACTTCCACCTGCCAGCGACGCGGATCGTAGTGAAATAATGGCAACACCTTCAAGGGATTTTTTAACATCGCTATCTTCATGTTTATCTGCTGCTTTTTCCATGGCTCGTATAAGTCAGTTTCACTATCGGGCAGCATAAACGGTGTGGCATTGATTGTTATACGAATCCTCTGACCTTTATTGTCAATGTACAATCCCGGAATGCCTTCTCGTTTGTAATCTTTTTTGCTTTCTTTAAATTCTGATTCAGTCTGCTTGTCCGTTTTGACTTTGGGGATGGAATATAGTCGTTTATTTTTAATCAGTTCATCAATGGAATCAGGGTCAGGTGTCCAATAATGGATCGGCTTATCCCATTTGCCCTCCTCATAAATTCCATTGTAAATATTGAGGCCGAAGTAGCCCAGAAGATGCGCAAATTCCATGTCCATGGTAAGTGGCAAGCAAATCGCCAGCGGCACTGGTAATTCCCCGGTGTTTTTGCTTTTTCTGTTTTCATTGGTTGATTTATACAAGTCTTCCTCTGAAAGATATTTTTCAATGTCGGACAATCTATCGCTGACAAATTCGTCACAGATTTGCGTTGTGGACTTTTTCGCTACATCGCTTGATGTTCGTAACCAGTGTTTGCGGCGCTCCAACTGCGTACCGCCAGTGCCGGGAACAGGCACATAATGTTTGTTTACAGTGAACACATCGATAACTTTGCCTGCATTATCACCTACTCCCATGAGAAATTTTCTGCCTAATAATCTGCTCCTTATTTTTACCGAGCGATCCCATACAAGCTGCAGAGGAGAACAATTGCCGCTCATAACGTGCATATGGCTATCCACAACGACCAACGGTTCATAGACGCTGATGAGGTAGTCGGTACCTGGTGCAGCGTCAAATCTCTGATCGATAGCTTTGCCTTGCGGATCATATTGTTCATTGCTTTTTTTGTCCGCAGTTGCTTTTTTGGCATTGTTGGGTGTTTCAATGCTCGCTTCCGCCGATTTCTTATTTAACATGTCGCTGCCCTTTAGTGTTTATTTTATATGTTCCTTTTTAGAGGTGTTATACCTCTTAAAAACATATTGTACTTACTGTTGAGTCTTGCATCGTCAGTATCATAAATAACTTCATAAAGGCCGTGGGGATCCAGATCGGTCAGCTCAATGATTCCCTGTTCATCTGTTGTTTTTTCAACAATACTGCCATCCGGCATTTTGATTTTTAACTTCATTCCGGCAAATGATTTATTTTCCTCATCCCCTGGTCTAAATTTTCCAGTTTTCTCATCGTAAGTGTCCATTGATAAATGCTCCACCACTTTGATGCGAATCGTGTCTTTAGGAGGGGGTGGATTTTTCGGGGGTGGTGGCTCGGCGCTGGAATCACGGTTTCTACCGATGGTGTTTGAGTTGTTCATGGACATTAGATCACCATTACGGCAAATGCCTTTGCCTTCGCATTTGACGTCAAAAGAATAGTTGATAAATTCAGCTTTGTCGCCTTTGGTGGCGGAGATGATCCCCTTTCTATTCCCCGCCTCGTCGCCAGTGCTTTTGCTGTAGTTGCAACCGTCAATGGCGGCGGGTTGGCCTTCCACTTTCACAGTTTTCGATCCATCCTTGAGGTCGCTTGATTTGGCGACGTTGGGATACGGTATCGGAACAACCGCAAGGCCTATCTGTGTCCAGCAGACATCAGGGGCGGTGTTCATGGCAGTACCGCCGCTTCCCTTGTGCGACCACCCCTGTCCATTGACATAAACATTGCTTCCCATATTGTTTGTTCCTTTCTTTGTTAAAA
>JAGPFA010000046.1 GCA_018056765.1 Syntrophaceae bacterium | reverse complement strand
CCACCTCGTCATCGCTCTTTCTCATTCTGGAGTCATCGATCCCAACGGAACTCCGCAGGGCGATGACATCATTCTGGCCGAAAATATTACCGGCATCGATATCATCGCATCGGGACATGAACATGTCACGACAAATGCGGTCATTCCGGTAGTGAACGGCAGCCACACCACCTATATTATCTGTGCCGGTGCAAACGCAACAAACCTTGCCCAGCTCGATTTCCCCGTCAATATGAAAACAAAACAACTCGCGGGAGTGCCCACACTAACCAATCACCCCATTGACAATAACATCGCCGGTGCCCCGGAGATTAATACGATGGTTGCTGCCATGAACGACGAAATCGACGCTATGCTCACTTCGCTGGGCGTCAGCCTGTCGGATGTCGTGGCCACTTCGGAGCTTAATTTATCCTATCCCGGCATAGCCATGGAATTCGGGCTGGGCAATCTGCTGGCTGATGCCTTGCGTTATGCGGGAACGGAAGCCACTGAACCGACCATCGGCGCATTTGCAAACGGCGTCATCCGGGGCAGTTTCTTCGAACAACAAGGGACAGCGTTTGCCGACCTCTTTGCGGTTGTTCCCCTCGGGATCACCACTGATGATAGCCAGGATCCGCTTCTGCCCGGTTATCCATTGCTCAAAGTATATCTCAATGGCAATGAAGTGTGGGACATTTGTAAATTTGATGTGTCAATCATGGGTGCTCAGGGTACAAACCCCCAGTATATTTCATATTTTTTCAGCATCTCTGGTCTCCAGTGCACATATAACTACCTAACAGGGGATGTACTCTCCGCCGGCCACTACGCATGGGATGATTACACCTGCACGGGTGGCACGACCCTCATTCCAAAAGGAACAGCGACGCTTTATCCCCTAATTGTCGATAAATATACAGTGGATATGCTGCTCACACCCAGCATACAGGGTCTGTTGTGGTATCTCGGCATAACGCTTCAACCGAAACTTGACGATGGAACGCTAATCAACGCCGGCAATCTCCTGGACGCCCGTTTGGACAGAGATCCGGGAACACCAGGCGTACAGGAATATTATGCCTGGTCCGCCGCGCTGAAGTTTTTCACAGACCCCGCGCCCGGTGGTCTTGGCGAAACGATTCCCGAAGTGCCCTACGACCTTAGTGCAGGACAGCGGCTGGTGTTTCAATAGTAGCAACCACAAGCAGCATAAAGAAAATAACAAAAGGGGGCAAAGGTCACGTGACCTTTGCCCCTTTTTCATGTTCCTTGTGTCTAGATCAGCTTCAGATAATTTTTCACCAGGTATTCCGCGGTCTGCAGGGCGCCTTTGGCCGCGCCCAGTTTGGTATTGTGCGCCAGGCAGACGTATTTGATACCGTTTTCAAGCACCGGGTCTTTGCGGATGCGTCCCACGGTGACGGTCATGCCGCCACCTTTGTCGCGGTCCATGCGCGGCTGAGGGCGGAACGGATCGTCGGTGACATCAATCAGATGCGGCGGGGAACTCGGCAGATGCAGCTCAGCAAAGTCCTTGCCATAGTCCATCATCACCTGTTTGACCTCCTCGGGGCTGCAGGGTTTTTCCGTCTGCACAAACGCGCATACCAGGTGACCATCGAGCACCGGCACACGGTTGCACGCGGCAGTAATGCCAAAAGGCGCACTGATGATTTTACCACCCGACAGACGGCCCAGAATTTTCTGCGGTTCCGTTTCCACTTTCGGCTCCTCGCCTGATATATAGGGAACGACGTTTTCCATCATATCCATGGCGGACAGTCCGGGTGTGCGCCCCGCGCCCGACATGGCCTGCAGCGAAGTGGCCACGACCTGCCCTACGCCAAAGTTGTCGAGAATCGGCTTTAATGAAACCACAAGGCCGGCAATGGTGCAGTTGGATTTGGGAGAGATGAAGCCCTTCCAGCCACGGTTTTTCCGCTGAACGTCCAGCAGGGCCGCGTGCTCCATGTTGACGCCGCCCACTAAAATCGGCGTGTCTTCCTCATAACGGAAGGCCGAGGCAGTGCTGATGACGGGGGTGGTTTTCGCGTATTTTGGCTCCAGTTCCTTGGCGGGGCCTGCGTCCATGGTCGAGAAAATTACATCGACCGATGTCGGGTCAAAAGAGGCGGCTTCCTCCACAACCATGCCGGCAATATCCGCCGGCAGCTCTTCGGGACACCACCAACGGATGGAGCCGTTGGCATCGCGCAGAGCATCAATATATTTCTTTCCGGCTGAGCGCTCCGAAGCAACAAGCTTCGCGATTTGAAACCAGGGATGCCCCAAAAGACTCACAATCGCCTGTTGCCCCACAATTCCGGTCGCGCCCACAATGGCAATTTTCAACATAAATTCTTTTCCTCCAGTTTATTATCTTGCAGTATTTGTCTTGCTTTGTCCACATCCGCCGCTATCTGGCGCTTCAAGCTTTCGGGAGAGTCAAACCTGACGATCTCCCGCATCTTCTCCACAAAAAACACATTTATTTTTTCGCCCCTCAGGTCGCCGGCAAAATCCAGCAGAAAGACTTCGAGGGTTGATGTGTAATCTTGGAAGGTGGGCTTGGCACCGATGTTGAGCGCCCCCATATAACGCCTGCCGTCAACCATGACAAAGGCGGCATAGATGCCCGGCGGCGGCAACAGATCTTTTTCCGGCGCGATGTTCGCCGTAGGGAAGCCAAGCCCCGCGCCGCGGCCCGCACCGGTGCCGACAGGACCGGCCACATTGTAAAAACGCCCCATCAGCCGGGCGGCCGTTTTCATATCGCCCGCAAGGATATAGTTGCGAATCAATGTACTGCTGACGATTTCTCCATCAATTTTAAAAGCCTCGATCACTTCTACCGAAAAACCGCAGGTGCGGCCCTGCTCAATCAGATAGGCGTCATTCCCCTGGCGCGCCTGACCGAAAACATAATCATGTCCGATAATAACCTTGGTTATACCTAGTTTTTTACACAAAAACTCCTGCACAAAGTCAGCGGCGGTTGTTTTGGAATAGGCCAAGTCAAAATGAATGACCGCGACCGCATCCACCCCGCAGGCGGCCAGCCGGGCCATTTTTTCCGCCCGGGTGGTAATCAGATAAAAAGGCCGGATGTTCGGATGCAGGATCATTTTGGGGTGCGGATCGAAAGTGATGACCAGCGATTTCCGGCCCGCGGCTTTTGCTTCTGCGGCCAGTTTCCCGCAGATATGCTGATGGCTTAAATGCACACCGTCAAAATTACCGATCGTGACCAACGCCCCACGGAAATCTCCGGTTATCGCTTCAATGCCATCAAATTCAATCATTTTTTCTCCACCACAAATGTCCAGCACCGACGGAACATAGCATTTTACACATTAAATTCAAGCTCATTTTAGCTTGACAAGTGGCATACTTCGGTATAGTCACTTTCGCGTGCCGAAGTGGCGGAATTGGTAGACGCGCTAGGTTCAGGGTCTAGTGGGCGTACGCCTGTGCTGGTTCAAATCCAGTCTTCGGCACCATCTTCATATTCGCTTCAGGACAGCACCAGCCGGTTATTTCATGGACGAACATTAGCCTTTAGACAAGCAAAACTTCTCCCGCCGGAAAACGCCTGCAACGGCCCGGCTTAAAAAACCGACTTTTGCAAATGATTGAAAATCTGACAAACAACCTTGCCGCATATTTAAACACCTCCGTCGCTCTTTCTTTTGTTGCCGCCTATCTGGGCGGTGTGGTGATCAGTTTTACGCCCTGTACTTATCCTCTGATTCCCGTCACGGCGGGATTCATCGGTGCGCAGCAGTCAGACTCGAAACTGCGCGGTTTTGCGCTTTCGTTGATTTATGTTACAGGCATGTCCGTGACGTATGCCGCACTGGGAGCTGTGGCGGCTTTGTCCGGAAGGCTCTTCGGTCAGGTGCAGACAACACCGGTTGTCTATTTAATCATGGCCAACATTTGCCTGGTGATGGGCCTGGCCATGCTTGGTGTTTTCAAAATTTCCCTGCCTGTGCCCCAACGCATCATGAAATATACAGGCGGCGGTAAAAAAGGGCTAATCCCGGCTTTCCTTCTGGGCGCGGCTTCCGGTTTTGTGATCGGTCCCTGCACGGCGCCGGTGCTGGGTGTAGTACTGAGCTTTGTGGCGCTCCGGACACATCTTCTGCAGGGAATCGGGCTTTTGTTCACTTTCGCTTTCGGCATGGGCACGCTGCTGATATTGGTGGGAAGTTTTGCCGGCTTTGTTTCTGCGCTGCCGCGTTCCGGGGCCTGGATGACGGTCGTAGCAAAAGTTTTCGGCATTATTTTAATTGGCGCAGCCGAGTATTTCCTGTATAGTGCGGGAACTCTCGCTTTTTAACCGTAGGTGCAGCATGCAAAAAAAAATCGGCCTTATCAGCATCCTGGCAGCAATTTTGCTCTTTGCCGGCGCGCCGGTCTCGTGGAGCCAGTATATTCCCAATGCGCCTTTCAAACCAAAGGTGCTGGCCGCGCCGGACTTCAGCATCAAAGATATCAAAGGCAAAACGTTTAGTCTCTCGGCACACCGCGGCAAGCCGGTGATGATTTTCTTCGGCACCACCTGGTGCCCCGGATGCCGGGCGGAAGTGCCGGTTTATAAAAAAGTTCACGAAACCTATTCCCCTCGCGGGCTGGTCGTGATATATATTGATATCATGGAGCCGGCTAAAAAGGTCGCACGCTTTGCCGAGACCAACTCGATTACCTACCCGGTATTGCTGGATGAAGACGGCGCAGTAAGCCGCGCCTATAATGTTGTCGGTGTGCCGATGATTATTCTGCTTGACAAAGACGGAATAGTAACAAAAATCGGACACAGCTCTTCGGAGATGCCTCTGGAGAAAGTTCTGACGGATCAGTAATATCCTCCGGATGTTCATTTTAAATTCATAAAAGCGGATTTCATTCAAATTTGATTTCTGTTTGACGACAATGAAACTGTGGCAATTGAACACGGATGCAGTTTTGCGAGCGAAAGAATGTGCCGCATGTTAAACGGGAAGTTACCGGCAAGGCGGCTCGTTCAGACAAGAAGGCTCTTTCGTGCTGATGATCAAAATTGACGACCTGGCGGTGCTCCAGGCGCGCCCGGAGCAAACCAGACATTGTCCCGTACTTTTCATTCACGGTGCGGGCGGCACAGGCCGGTACTGGAAGAATTATCTTTCGTTTTTTGCCGGAGAAGGCCGAGAAGCCTTCGCCGTAAGCCTGAGGGGTCATCCGCCGTCACAGCGCGTGGAGGGCCTGGCTCATGTGAGCCTGGAGGATTATATCGAGGACGTGGAAAAAGTCATTAAGTGGCTGGGCCGCCCTGAATTCGTCCTCGCGGGGCACAGCCTCGGCGCGATCGTCGCCCAGAAAACAGCAGAGAACAATCCCCACATTGAGGCTCTCGTCACCATCGCCGGCGCCCCGCCTTTTGGCGTAGTCCCGTCTCCGGAAGAGCTCAATGTGGAGCTGCCCTATTCCGGGACTCTTGTTAGGACGATGTGGGGCATGATGAACCAAAAGCCGGTCAAACCGACATTTGCGATGGCGGAAAAGGCCTTTCTCAACAACATAGAGCCGGAAGAGCGGAAAGAAGTATTCAGTATGTTTGCCGCCGAATCACTCGTGGCACTGTACCAGGTGGCACAGGGCTATCCGGTTTACCCGTCATGGATAAAATGCCCCCAGTTGGTTATCGGTTGCGCCAAAGACGCTCTGGCTCCTGCGTCTTTGCAAAGACGGCTCGCGGAGTATCTGGGGGCTGATTATATTGAATATGAACAGTTCGCGCATCTGCCGATGCTGGAAAGAGGATGGGAAAAATCAGCGCGCGATATAAGCGCATGGCTGCAGGAAAAAGGCCACAGGCCCCAATGAGTTCTCCGGTTTGCGTGAAACGGCATGCGGACCGTAAACTTTATTTTAAAACAAGGAAGGGTGGAAAATGAAATACGGCGATGATATCTACGTTTATGAGTGGGCAAACTACTTCGACAACAACTGCAACAGCTACTATATCGGCGGCGGAGTTAAAGCTCTGATCGATCCGGGTCTCACGCGCTATCTTCCCGATCTTCTCAACAGGATGGCCAACGATGGGATTAAAAAAAAGGACATCAAATATGTGATCAACACGCACTCTCATCCCGATCACTTTCAGGGCTCGGAACTTTTTGATCCCGACAAGGTGGGAATCGCTCTCCATCGCAAGGAGGTGGAGTTTCTCAAAGACATCGGCGGTGAACTCTACGGCTTGTTCGGCATTACCGTACCGCAGATGCAGATCAATATGGAACTGGAAGACGGCAGGCTGGAACTGGGCGATGAAGTTTTTAAAGTAATGTGTATTCCCGGCCACACGCCCGGCTCCATCGGCCTTTACTGGCCGGCAAGAAAAGCCCTCTTTTCCGGAGACGTCATTTTTCAGCAAAACGTCGGACGCTCCGATTTTCCGGGAGGCAATGGTCAGCAGCTCAAAAAAAGTATCGTCGCCTTGTCGGAACTCGACACAGAGTTGCTTTTACCCGGACATATGGGCATTATCGAGGGACATGACAATGTGCAGGACAATTTTAACATCGTTATTCAGAACATATTTCCTTACATTTAAACAAATAAACCGGGGGTGATGGGCGGCTATGGCCGGTGAGGGAAACAAAGTAATCTACTCCATGATCGGTGTGAGCAAGGTTTATGACAACAAACCGGTGCTCAAGGATATTTATCTGTCCTATTTTTATGGAGCAAAAATAGGCGTCATTGGTCTCAACGGCTCCGGCAAGAGCTCGCTTTTGAAAATCCTGGCCGGCGTTGACCAGGATTTTTTGGGGAAAACCATCCTCTCGCCCGGCTATACGGTGGGCTATCTGGAGCAGGAGCCGCAACTGGACGAAACTAAAACCGTCGGGGAAATTGTCGCCCAGGGCGTTAAGGAAATCATGGATGTCGTCAATGAGTATAACACCGTCAACGAGAAGTTTGCCGAAGAAATGTCCGATGAGGAAATGACCAGACTGTGCGACAGACAGGCCATGCTTCAGGAAAAGATGGACGCCTTCGACGCCTGGGACATCGACTCACGTCTGGAAATGGCCATGGACGCGCTACGCTGTCCGCCCGCGGATACGCCCGTGCAGGTGCTCTCCGGCGGCGAGTGCCGGCGAGTCGCCCTGTGCCGCCTGCTTTTGCAAAAACCGGACATTCTCCTGCTGGACGAGCCGACCAACCATCTGGACGCAGAGTCCGTCGCATGGCTGGAACACCATCTGCAAAAATACGAGGGAACCGTTATCGCCGTCACGCACGATCGCTATTTCCTGGACAATGTCGCAGGCTGGATCCTCGAGCTGGACCGCGGACAGGGCATACCGTGGCAAGGTAATTATTCCTCATGGCTGGAGCAGAAGCAAAACCGCCTGAAAAACGAAGACAAGGCGGAAAGCCATCGCCTCAAGACGCTGGAGAGGGAGCTGGAGTGGATTCGCATGTCGCCCAAAGGAAGGCATGCCAAATCCAAAGCGCGTATCAGAGCATATGAAGAGTTGCTGGGTAAGGATTATGAGCGCGAATCAGGCACACGAGAAATTTTCATCGCGCCCGGCCCGCGCCTGGGCGAGCTGGTCATCGAGGCGCAGGACGTCGTCAAGGGGTACGGCGACAAACTCCTTATGGACGCGATGAGTTTTTCCCTGCCGCCCGGCGGCATCATCGGCGTGATCGGTCCCAACGGTGCCGGCAAGACGACTTTGTTTCGCATGATCACGGGACAGGAAAAACCGGATGGGGGAACAATCCGCATCGGCGAGACGGTGAAGCTTGCCTACGTCGATCAGAGCCGTGACTCGCTCGATCCGGACAAAAGCATCTGGGAGATGATCTCCGACGGCCAGGACACGATCAATCTCGGTGGACGGCAGATCAATTCGCGCGCCTACGTCTCTCGATTTAACTTCTCCGGCACAGATCAGCAAAAGAAGGTCGGTACACTCTCCGGCGGCGAGCGCAACCGCGTCCATCTGGCGAGGATGCTCAAGGAGGGAGGCAACGTTATTTTACTTGACGAGCCGACCAACGATCTGGATGTCAACACATTGCGCGCGCTGGAAGACTCGCTGGAGAGCTTTGCCGGATGCGTCGTCGTAATCAGCCACGACCGCTGGTTTCTGGACCGCATCTGCACGCACATCCTGGCCTTTGAGGGAGACAGCAAGGTCTTGTTCTTTGACGGTAATTACACGGAATACGAGGAAGACTACAAAAGGAGATTCGCCTCCGCCGCCGGTCACCCGCGCCGGATTAAGTATCGGCAGTTGACAAGAAGGTAAACAGCGGCGAATAGAGCGGCCGCTTCCGAAAGCAGCAAGGCCGGACAATGCTTTTGAGCCTTCTGTGATTTCAATCAGGAAAACTAAATTTTCGTTTTCCCGGCTCCGGATGGGGTCGGTAAAGAATGGCCACGTTGCCGATCAAACCTATCTGCTCGCTCTTTGTGGCGTCGGCGATCTCCTGAGAGATTTCTTTTTTCGCCTCTTTGAACTCACCAAATTTCACCTTGATCAGTTCATGATCGCCAAGCGCGAGGTCAACCGAGCCCAGCAACTGTTTCGTCACCCCTTTCGCGCCGATAATGACCAGCGGCTTCAAATGATGCGCCTGCCCGCGCAGGTATTTACGTTGTGCCCCTGTCAGTTTGTCCATCTGCCCTTTCCCGCCTGCTGGAGTTTCATCAAACATACAATACGCGCAGCATCCGGGCAATATATTTTTGCCGGTGCCGGCCATCCTGCACATTTTAGGCTTAACCGACCAACAAACGGGAAATGCCGGGCGCGGATGTACGCGCCCCACGAAAAACCTGTGGCAATAGACGTCAAAGAGTGCTATCATGCCGTATCCACAGGAAAGGAGCCTCCCCGGATGAAAAGGACAATCGCCAAAGCTTCGAGAGGCATGAAATTCGATCCTGACTTCGGCTCTGCCCGACAAGCCGGCAAAGCTATCAGGGCGGGCGTCATCTCGTCAGGAGAACTCGTCAGACATGTCTTTGGGCGCATTAAAAAGCACAATGAAAAAATCAACGC
>JAGPFA010000023.1 GCA_018056765.1 Syntrophaceae bacterium | reverse complement strand
CCAGGCCGCCCTCGAAGAGGCCATCCACCGCTATGCGGATCGTCTGGCCGCCGTCATTGTCGAGCCGGTCGCCGGCAATATGGGTGTTGTACCGCCGGCACAGGGATATTTGAAAAAGATGCGCGAGTTGACCGCCCGACACGATATTATCCTGATTTTCGATGAGGTCATCACCGGCTTCAGGTTCGGTTTCTGCGGTTATCAGAACCTGTGCGGTATTGAGCCTGATCTTACCTGCCTGGGAAAAATTATCGGAGGGGGGCTGCCGGTGGGTGCCCTGGGCGGTAAAAAGAAATTCATGCAAAGGCTCGCTCCCGCCGGTGATGTCTATCAGGCGGGAACTCTTTCCGGAAACCCTCTGGCCATGAGCGCGGGCATCGCCACGCTCAAGATTCTGCAAGCGGGCAAAGACGATTATGCCCAGCTGGCGGATCGTGCCGACACTCTTTGCCGGGAAGTGGAAGACGAGTTCTCACGCCGTGGGATCGCCTGCTGTCTGAATAGGGTTTTTTCGATGTTCACTGTTTTTTTCCGCGAAGAGCCTGTTCGCAATCTGGCCGATGCCCTGGAGTCAAACACGAACCTCTATGCGCGCTTCTTCCACGGCATGATGGAAAACGGCGTTTGGCTGGCGCCGTCTCAGTTTGAGTCAGGCTTCCTGAGCTTCGCCCATACGGACGCGGACATCGACGAAACCCTCTCCGCCCTCACCAAAGTATTGAAAAATCTCTAACCATCTCATTGACATGGATTGGCCGATGATGTAATAAGCCTTGCTTACACGATTTTAAATACTCCACAAAGGACTTCTTTGTATGAAAACAGCTCTGAGCGCTCAATCATTTTACGCAGGAAAAAATAAAATCGCCATTGTCGGTCTGGGATATGTCGGCCTGCCGCTGGCGGCCCATCTGTCGCGGCACTTCACGGTGGTCGGCTTCGATATCAGCCAGGCCAACGTTGCCGAGCTGAAAAAAGGTCATGACCGCACCATGGAATTGACCGATGCCGAATTAAAAAAGGCCAAAATCCACTTCACCTCCAAACCTTCGGACCTGGCTTCCTGTAAACTATTTATTGTCGCCGTGCCCACGCCGGTCGACCACTTTCACGTGCCGGATTTGAGTGCCATAGAAAATGCCTCCACAATGATCGGCAGACACATGAAAGCAGGCTCATGTGTGGTTTACGAGTCAACCGTATATCCCGGTGTGACCGAAGATGTCTGCGTGCCGATTCTCGAGCGGGAATCAAAGCTGAAATTCGGCAAAGATTTTACCATCGGTTACTCCCCGGAACGAATCAATCCCGGTGACAAAGTCCACACGGTAAGCAACACAATAAAAATCATTTCCGCCTCGGATCCGGCCACACTGGATCTGCTCGAAGGCATCTACAGTGCGGTCGTCAAAGTGGGACTGCACCGGACGTCATCGATTAAAGTGGCGGAAGCGGCCAAGGTCATCGAAAACACCCAGCGCGACATCAACATCGCACTGATGAACGAACTGGCCATCATTTTCAACAAAATGGGCATCGACACGCTGGAAGTGCTCGAGGCGGCCGGCACCAAATGGAATTTTCTCAATTTCCGGCCGGGGCTGGTCGGAGGTCATTGTATCGGTGTCGACCCCTACTACCTTACCTACAAGGCGGAAAGTATCGGCTATCGTCCCGAGGTCATCCTGGCCGGCCGCAGGATAAATGACAATATGGGCAAGTATGTCGCCCAGCGCACCGTCAAAACACTCATCGCGGCCGACGTGCAGGTGAAAAACGCTCAGGTGGCTATCCTGGGTCTTTCCTTCAAGGAAAATGTTCCGGATCTGCGAAACACCCGTGTCGTGGACATTATCGAAGAATTACGGGACTACGGCGTCAATGTAGTTGCACATGACCCGCTGGCTCTGCCCGAAGAAGCTCGTCAGTTATGCGGCATCAATCCGGTGGCTCTGAACCAGATTAAAGAGATGGACGCGGTCATCCTGGCTGTCGCCCATGATAAGTATGTTTCGATGGGCATGGAAAAGATTGCCTCCCTGTGCAAAAAAGAAAAGCCGATCCTGCTGGACATCAAAGGTCTTTTCCAGCCTGCTGCGGCCCGGAAACTGGGGATTAACTACTGGCGGCTGTAAGGTCCCGCAAAAGGAAAATTTACGATGAAAAAAGCACTGATTACAGGCATTACAGGGCAGGATGGTTCCTATCTGGCTGAATTTCTTCTGGATAAGGGATACGAGGTGCACGGACTGATCCGCCGCTCCAGCACATTCAACACAGACCGCATTGACCATCTTTACCGTGACTTTCACGACCCCCAGGCCAGACTGTTTTTACATTACGGCGATCTTAGCGTCTCCGGTCAGCTCATGGATCTGCTCTCCTCCATCGCCCCTGACGAAATCTACCATCTGGGGGCGCAAAGCCATGTACGGGTGAGTTTTGACATGCCGGAATACACAAGTGATATCACAGGCCTGGGCACTCTCAGAATTCTGGAGGCCATCCGGAAAACAGGCATCAAGACAAAATTTTACCAGGCCTCTTCCAGTGAGATGTTCGGAGCGGCACCGCCCCCGCAGCATGAACAAACTCTGTTTCAGCCGCGCAGCCCCTATGCAGCGGCCAAGGTTTACGCCTATCACATCGTGCGTAATTACCGAGACGCCTACGGTATTTTTGCCACCAACGGAATTTTGTTCAACCATGAATCTCCCCGTCGCGGCGAAACATTCGTCACGCGAAAAATCACCCGCACGGCAACGCAAATCAAACTGGGACTCAAAGACAAGCTTTATTTGGGCAATCTGGAGGCCAAACGTGACTGGGGCTTTGCCGGCGACTTCGTGGAAGCAATGTGGCTGATGCTCCAGCAGGACAGGCCCGACGACTACGTCATCGCCACCGGCGAGACCCACTCGGTGCGTGAATTTGCCCAAAAAGTCTTCAGTAAACTCGGACTGGATTATGCCGCTCATGTGGAGGTCGATGCGCGCTATTTCCGCCCCACGGAGGTCGATGTCCTTCTGGGCGACTCTTCCAAAGCGCGAAAAGCCCTCAACTGGCGGCCGAAAGTTTCTTTTGACGAGCTCATCGATATGATGATCGCGGCGGATCTGGAGCTGGCCAGAAAAGAAAAAACCCTTAGGGATGCAGGCTTTTCTCACACCAATTCCGAAAGAATAGGCTAAACCCCATTTAAGAGGACAAGCTGTTGCTCCAAAATAAACGCGTCACAGTAACCGGTGGAAAAGGCTTTCTAGGCCGGCACCTGCTGCAGGAGCTTGCCGGATACGATTGCGCCTCGGTCGATGTGGCCGACCTGCCGGAATATGATCTCACCCGTCTGGACGATATCCGCCGCATGTTCGCAGCCACCCGTCCGGATATAGTGATCCATCTGGCGGCAAAAGTCGGGGGGATCGGCTTCAATCAGGAAAAACCGGCCGAGCTCTTTTATGATAATCTGATCATGGGCGCACAACTGCTGCATGAAGCTTATCTTCACGAGATCGAAAAATTCGTCGCCCTGGGAACCATCTGCGCCTATCCCAAGTTCACGCCTGTCCCGTTCCTCGAAGAAGACATCTGGAGCGGCTATCCTGAAGAAACAAACGCTCCCTACGGCCTGGCCAAAAAAATGATGCTGGTACAGTCACAGGCATACCGCCGGCAGTATGGGTTCAACTCCATTTTTTTACTTCCCGTCAATCTCTACGGGCCGGGCGATAATTTCGACCCTGCCTCTTCACACGTGATCCCCGCGCTGATCAAAAAGTGCTTTGACGCAATAGAAAACCACCACGACGCAATCGAAGTTTGGGGAACGGGAAGCGCAACCCGCGAATTTTTCTATGTGGAAGACGCGGCCCGCGCCATCTGCATGGCCGCAGATCTATATGATAAAAGCGAGCCGGTGAACATCGGCGCCGGATTTGAGGTGTCCATCAGGGATTTGACCTCACTCATCGCCCGTCTCTGCGGTTTTAAAGGTAAAATTCAATGGGACACAACAAAACCGGACGGCCAGCCGCGGCGGATGCTGGACACCAACAAGGCATGGAAAGAATTCGGATTTAAAGCCGGGACGGACCTGGCCATGGGACTGGGTAAAACGATTGAATGGTACAAAAACAACCTCATCGCCGGTAAAAAAGGCAGCAAATGAACGTCAGTCATGTTTTTTATTGACTTTGCCCGCGGCAAATGTTAAGGAGCGGCTCACTGAATGGATAGTGAAACAAAAAAGCTGACCATCCAGATGGCTTTTGCCAGCAGTATCGGAATCGCCATGGTTCTGGCGATTTTCGGCTGCCTTCTCTTAGGAAATTATCTGGATCGGAAATTTGATTCCGGCTACGTCTTTACCATCACTTTCCTGCTGATTGGAATTTCCGCCGGATTCCGCAATGTTTATGTTTTAATTAAGAAAAACTTCAAGGATGAAGAAACCGTCATCAAGAGTTTAAAAAGTGAATCCCATCGTCAAAGACCCGCTCCAAAAAAGACTTGAAATCACCAACTGGATTATTCTGGCGGTCCTTTTCTTTGTGTCTTTTATTTTTACCGCTCCTGCCTTCTATCTTGGCGTCCTGCTGGGCGGTTTTATCAGTATTCTTAATTTCCACGGCATGGAAATGGGATTGAAGGGGCTTTTCAGAAAACAATCCGGAAATGTGAAGCTGCCTGTCATGGTCAAGTATTATCTGCGTCTGGCGCTGACCGCCGTTGTTTTGTTTTTCCTTATCTCCACGAACACGGTCAACGTTGTCGGTTTGCTCATCGGTCTTTCCGTGGTGGTGCTCAACATGGTTTTCACCATGCTCACTGCCCTGGCAAAAAAAAACTTTAGTGAGGAGGTTAGTTAAAAACGAATGGAACAATTAATATTCTTCCACACAGATCTTTTTCGTGATCTGGGCATCAATATGACCATCGTTTTCAACACACTGTTTGTCGTACTGATACTTGCCGTGGCTTCATTTCTGGCCACACGAAGACTCAACGTTTACCCCGGCGGCATGCAAAATTTCATGGAGGTCGTCGTCGGCGGGCTGCACGGGCAGCTGGTCGAAACTATGGGGGAGCATGGCAGAAAATTTTTCCCGCTCATCGCCACTTTGTTCATCTTCATTCTGGTGTGTAACCTCATTGGCATCATTCCCGGCTTCGAGCCGCCGACCGCCAATATCAACACCAACCTGGCCATGGCGCTGGTCGTATTTTTCTCCACGCATGTCGTTGGAATCTTTACGCATGGCTTCAAATACATAAAGCAGTTTTTAGGCCCGGTCTGGTGGCTCATTCCGCTGATGCTGCCCATTGAGGTTATCAGCCATCTGTCGCGGCCCTTGTCTCTGACTTTCCGGTTGTTCGGAAACATCGCCGGCGAGGATATCGTTTTGCTGGTCGTGCTGATGCTGGTGCCGTTCCTGGTGCCACTGCCCATTATGGTTCTGATGATTTTTACATCCATAGTACAGGCGCTGGTTTTCATGCTCCTGGCCATGATGTATATCGGCGGCGCGATGGAGGAGGGTCATTAATTGCTCATCATGGTTGCCGCTCAACGTAACGTATCGGGGCGGTAAAACTGTAAACAATCAGAGCAGCTGACAGCGTGCGCCGTCAGCTGCTTTTTTTGGCCCGTGCCAAAGCGCGCGACAAAGCAAAAACCATCTGATGCTTGACGATACGATTGATTCGTAATATTGACCACAGGGATTATTATCAAAGGGAGATTTTATGCACGCTCTGGGAATCAATATCGGCTCCTCCAATGTCAAGGCAGCCCTCTTGAAAGGAAAAAACATTTTATGGTACGCCGTCGAGCCGCACGAAGGAAATTTCCTTGAAACCCTCAGAAAAATTCTTTCCGGACGTGAAGTGCCACCGGATATTCCGGCAATGGCCACAGGCACGGAAGGCCGCCATCTGTTAAACATCAACAGCGTCATCGAGCCTCTGTGTATCGAAGAAGCTCTGCAGGAAATCGGCCAGAAGGTTGACGCGCTGGTTTCTCTGGGCGGCGAAGACCTTATTGTATATACCCTGGACGAGCATAAAAAAATCATCACCAGCTTCTCGGGAAATAAATGTGCCTCCGGCACAGGAGAATTCTTCAAACAGCAGCTGGCCAGGATGAATATGAAGCTTGTAGACGCAGACGATATCTCCGATGAATGCCGCGTCTTCAAGCTCTCTTCCCGCTGCTCCGTGTTCATGAAAAGCGACTGCACACATCGTCTCAACAAGAGAGAGGCTTCGACCGGCGACATTGTCCTGTCGCTCAGTGACGTGATGGCCGTTAAAGTCGCTGATTTCCTCAAAAGGGCAAGAATTGAAAAGGGTAAAGTCATGCTGGCAGGCGGCGTGACGCAAAACAGGCATCTTTTACGCTTCCTGAAGGAGCGCATGCCCGAAGTTGAATTTATTGTGCCTCCGCAGGCGCCATACTTCGAGGCATACGGAGCGGCGCTGATGGCCGCGAAATCCGGAAGCCCCATGCCCGACCTGCACAATTTATTCAAAAGCAGACAGGTTCAATTCAAAAGATTCAAAAGCCTGAAAAGCGCCGAAGGCAAGGTAACGTATCTGCCTTCACGCAAGGCGAAGGTCGTCGCCGGCCGTGAATACATCCTGGGCGTCGACGGCGGTTCCACAACCACCAAAGCCTGCCTGATCGATATTGAAACAAATGAGATCACCGCCTCCTTTTACGGCCGCACACACGGAGATCCGGTGAAAGCTCTCAAAAATTGCATAACGGAAATTAAAAAACAGATCTGCGACGACATCGGCGACGAAAAAATCAGCATCACTCTTGCCGCCACCACCGGGTCATCGAGGGAAATCCTGGGCGTCTTTCTGGAAACACCCGGCGTCTATAATGAAATCATCGCTCACGCCGTCGGCACAACGTTTTACCGCGATGATATCGACACAATTTTTGAAATTGGCGGCCAGGACGCCAAATATGTTTCACTCAAAAACAAGGTGCCGATCGATTACGCCATGAATGAGGCCTGTTCGGCCGGCACCGGTTCTTTTCTGGAAGAATCGGCTCAGGGAGACCTCAACATCGCCCGCGCCGATCTGATCGGCGATATTGCGCTGGCCGCCGCCGAGCCGCTGAAATTCGGCGAGCATTGCTCCGCTTTCATCAATTCCGATATCAGAAACGCCATCCAGCAGGGGGCCTCGCGCGAGGATATAACCGCCGGCATCGTCACTTCAATCGTGTCCAATTATCTCAACCGGGTCGTCGGCAACAGGACCATCGGCAAAAACATTGTCCTGCAGGGAGGCGTCGCCAAAAACAAGGCTGTGCCCCTGGCTTTTGCCATGCTTCTGGACAAGGATATTCTCGTGCCGCCGGATCCGGAACTGATGGGTTGTTTCGGTGTGGGCATCCTGGCCGGCCAAAAAGCTGCAGAAGGCTTTCTGACCAAAAAAAACTACGACCTGGATCAAATTCTGGCCACCGAAATCGTTTATGAAAGGGAGTTCCAGTGCAAAGCCTGTGACAATTTCTGTCCAATCCGCGTGCTCAATGTCAACGGCAACAAATACATGTTCGGCGGCCGCTGTAACAAATACGCCAATATCCGCAAGAAAAAAGATTTCGATGAAAAGGAAGTAACCGACTACATAGAGAGGCGCAACGACATCCTCTTCCGGCAATGCGCGCCGGATCCGGCGACGTTCAACAAAAAGAGAGATTTTGTCGTCGGCATCCCCCGCTGCTTTTCCATCTATACCCTCTGGCCTTTGTATTCCTGGTTTTTCCATACACTCGGCATAGAAACACTTGTCTCCAGTGAAATTTCGCCGGAAGGGACGGCACGCGTGGAAAGCAATTACTGTTTCCCGGCGGAAATAGCGCATGGCGCTGTGCAGGATATCATCAACCGTAAAACAGACTATATTTTCCTGCCGCATTTCCGTGACATGGAAAGCTACGAAGAAATTGCGCCGGCAAGCTTCTGCCCCATCACGCAGGGGCTTCCCTATTATATAAAAATGGCGTTTCCGGAAATCCCCGAAGAAAAGTATCTCGCCCCGGTGGTCAGTTTCATGTACGGGCTGGAAAAAGCCACCGAGCACTTCGTCGCTCTGGGCGCACGTCTGGGCTTCAGCGAAAAAGAAACCCGGGAGGCGTTCGATACCGCCTATAAAAAACAGATGGAATGCTTCGATAAATTCACGGCTCTGGGCAAAGAGGCCCTCGCCGAGGCCAGAGAGGCCCAAAGGCCGGTCATCGCTCTCCTGGGACGTCCGTACAATTCATTCACCTCCGACGCGAACATGGGCATTCCCCGAAAATTCACCTCGCGCGGCCATTCGGTCATTCCATTTGACATTCTTCCGTTTGGCGATGAAGTCATCTACTCCAATATGTACTGGTACTATGGGCAGCAGGACATGAAAGCCGCCACCATCCTCAAAGACGAAGACAATATTTTCGTTACCTTCATTTCCAATTTTTCCTGCGCGCCCGATTCCTTCATGCTGCACTATCTGAAATGGATCATGGGCACCAAGCCTTTCCTGATTCTGGAGCTGGACTCACATACGGCGGACGCAGGAGTCGATACACGCATTGAGGCTTTTCTCGACATCATTGAAGGCTACCGCTCCAAGATCACCGCCATCCAGGAAGAACGATACGACAACGGCCTGCGCTTCATCAACAACCCTGGCGAAGATATCCATGTGAAAAATGTCTTTACCGGCGAAAAAATCCCCATCAAGAACAATCCCCGCGTGGTGCTTTTGCTGTCAAACATGGGCAGACTTTCGGCGGAGCTGGTGGGCGCTTCGCTGCGCGGCTTGGGCGTGAATGCCCAGACCATGCCCGTGCCGGACATCTACACACTGCAACTGGCCCGCAACCACGCCTCGGGAAAGGAGTGTCTGCCTTCGCATCTCGTCCTGGGCAGCGCCCTGCAGTATCTGTCCTCGGATAAGTACCGCAAAGACGAGATTTACATTCTGTTTGTACCGACAACGACCGGTCCTTGCCGGACAGGTCAATACTTTGTCTTCTATGAGAATCTCTTCAAAGATCTGCGCCTGGAAAATGTGCTGGTCTTCACCATGGACTCGGACAACTCCTACACAGAACTCGGACCGGAATTCACCAAATACGCATGGTGGTCGGCGGTAATCGGCGACTACATGAAAGATGTGGAAACATCACTTCGGACCTGCGCCTCCGATCCGGTCAAGGCGATGGAGATATATGACGACGCGTGGCAAAAAATGCTCGGAGTGGCGGAAGATGACATCAGAAAGGTCTCGCCGGTCCTCAAAGACATTGCCGATACGATTTCCAGCATCCCGCTGGCCCGCAAATTGGAGGACTGTCCGAAGGTGCTGATCGTAGGGGAAATCTATGTCCGGCGCGATGATTTTGCCGTTGAGGAACTCATTAAACTGTTTAGCCATCACGGCATTGTCGCCAAAGTCGCCAATGTCATCGAGTGGTTCTATTACTGTGATTTTGTCCGGCACTATGAACTTAAAAAGAGGATGAAACTGGCCCCCTGGTACAGGCGTATTTTTACAGATGAATTCAAAGACCTGATCGGCTGGCACATAGAACATATCTACAAGAAAAAAGTGGAAAAAGAAGTGCGTGATATTTTAAGCACCACGAATCTTGTGCCGCGCACCCCGCACAACATGAAGGAAATTATGAAGAACACAGAAAACCATTTCGTGAACCACGAGCTGCATTCAGAAATTTGCATCTCCAGCGGCGTGGCGGCTACGGCGATGATGGACGGGTACTCCGGGATTGTCAATATTTCGCCTTTTGCCTGTCTGATCGGCCGGGTCATCGAGGGAATTTACACGCCGTGGGCGCGCCAAAGGAAGTACCCGACCATTTCTGTAGAAATCGACGGTAATCTCCTTCCTCCCAACGTGCTTTCCAATCTGGAAATATTCATGCTCAACGTCAAACGCTTCCGGGGGAAAGATGACCCGCTTTCCATGGTGGAGCGCCGTGAAGAGGCCCGTGCCTCAGTCGACCGGAAAATTATCCGCTAAAAAAAAAGCGGGCCTTTCGGCCCGCTTTTTAATTTACAACTTATTATCCGTCTCAACCCTTTGACGGTGTTTTCAAGAGAGAAATAGCCAAAATGAGCCCGACCAACGCCAGAGCGGCCGTCGGATAAAACGCGTAAGTGTAGGTCCCGAATACGTCCTTGGCTTGCCCGGAGATGATGCCGCCGACAATGGCCCCGATGCCATAGGCAAAAAAGACCACACCGTAATTGCGCGCATAACTTTTCATCCCGAAAAATGTCGCCGTCGCCGCCGGCGCGATTGCCAGCCAGCCGCCCAGACACAGCCAGAAACCGATAAAACTTGCGGTGTAGAGTGTCGTGTCTCCTTCTTTGGCCATGATCATAATCAGCGACACGGCAAGAATGATCACAAGATTGACCACAGCGGCATTCCGGGGCGTGATTTTATCCGTCAGGAAACCGAACAGGGGCCGTCCGACTGCATTGAATATGGCGAACACTCCGACCAGTGTCGCGGCTGTTTCTCCAGAAATTTTAATAATTTCGTTTCCGACCGGTTTGGAGATACCGATAGCCATCAAACCGGCAACGGCGCCGATGATAAAGCACAGAAACAATCCCCAGAAAGTTCCGGTTTTCACCATTTCACCCGGTGTGAAATCTGTTGAGGCAACAGTGCCCGCCGCCGGTTTCCATCCCTCCGGCGTCCAGCCAGCCACCGGGAAACGAAACGGCAGACTCAAAACAATCAGAATCACGCCGAAGGCAACACCGAAATACATGAATGTAGAAGAAAGTCCATATGCCGGAATAAGAGCATTGGCGATTTTTCCGGTAATCAGTGCCGAGCCGCCGAAACCGGCCAACATCAATCCCACCGCGAGGCCTTTTTTATCCGGAAACCATTTGGCACCCATCGTGACCGGGCAGCCGTAAACCAACCCGACACCTGAGCCGGCAATCACGCCATAGGTCAAGACCAGCACCCAGATATTAGGCGCGTATGCCGCCAGAAACCAGCCCAAACCGACAATAATACCACCGATGATACCCAGTTTCCGCGGTCCGAGTTTTTCCATCACCCGGCCGCCGAAGAACATGAGGATGGCAAAAAAGGCAAGAAAAACCATGAAAGGCAGGTTCGCCTGGAACGCGGAAATATCAGGAAATTCGTTCCTTACCGGTCCCAAAAAAATACTGTAGGCGTAAACGGCACCGAGGCACACATTCATAATCAGCCCCAGTACCACAAATAACCATCTCCCGCTTTTGGCGGGCATTCCAAAAACTTTTTCCTGAGAACTCATACAACCCCCTTTAAAAAATTAGTAAAAAACAGGATTTTGCGCTTTTACAGGCTTAGTTTTCAAGTGTCAATAAAAAATATGGACACCGGTGATTATTTTGCAATAATATGGAATCAGAAAATAATTCTGAGCTTAGAAAATGACAGACAGCACTCTCAATAAGGATATTTCCAATCAGGTATCCGGAATAATTTTGGCCGGCGGAAAAAACTTGCGGATGGGAACCAATAAGGCGTTTCTGGAAATCGGCGGTATCCGCCTCATCGACAGAATTCTCTGTATCTATCGTCAGTTATTTAATGAAATCATCATTGTGACCAACGACCCGGGCGCCTACACCGAATTTGGCGACGCCGCAATCGTCACGGACATTTACAAAGGCAAAGGTCCGCTGGGGGGGATTTTCACCGGCCTGTTTCATTCAGGCAATCCCCGTATTTTTGTCAGCGCCTGCGATTTGCCCTACCTGAACACCGGTTTTATCCTGCACCTGTCCGGTTTGGCAAAACAACATGATGTGGTCGTTCCTGAAACGCCCGATGGTCTGCAGCCGCTTTGCGCCGTTTATTCACGAAATTGCCTGCCGGTTATCAAAAGACAAATCGAACGGGACAAACTCAAAATCACGGGATTTTTCCGGGACGTGCGCCTGCTGACCGTCGGGCCGGACGAGATTCGCCGCTTTGACCCCGAAGGGCTGCTTTTCCAAAACGTGAACACGCCATCAGATCTCCAAAGCGCCGAAAACAGGAAATCCAATCAGACTTTTTAAAATGATATTTTCCGGTATTGAAGCAACCACACAATGAGCACTTGCCGGAGTGGATTTATATGGAGGTTGTGCCGGATCAATGTTTCCTCGGCACGGGCTGCGTCCATTTCTGCGCGGAGCCGTCATAATACCACTTATCCGGAAACCCGCGCCGTCTGGTGAATGTCGGATGATCCGCCCATTGCAAAAGTTCCTTGTAGGCGTCATGGATTCCTCTGAAGGTTGTTGGCTCCCCGCCCGCATCAGGATGGTGAATTTTGGCCTGCCTGCGGTAGGCATCCCGGATAAGTTTGGTCAGTTGCTTTGAGCCGAGTTGGGCCCTTGTAATACCCAGACAGCGAAGACTTTCGGCACGCACACTGGGCGTTTTGATTAATCGGGGGCGCACCTGAGAATAGCCTTCATGTTTTTCCGCCATCTGCAGAAGACGCCGCACCGCCATGTATTTTTTCCCCGTGCGTTCTGTTTCCGCCCACCAGGCCTCTCCCAGCATGTTGGCCATTTTACCGAAATCATCCGCCGGCCTGCTTCCATTGGCGCGCAATGCAGTAAAACGAAACACCTCCCGCATGTCATGAACGATAATGTCGAGCACGATCATTTCGGAAGTGAAATAAAACGTGGCATGGCGCACGTTGAGGGCTTCGAGCAATCCGGTGCGGGTGGTGAGTTTCTGGCGCAGATGCTGACGGCACCCCACAGAGCAGTAGCGGCGGTTACGCATATTTTCCGTCCTGCCGCAGGACAAACAATAGCGCAGAGGTTGTTTTTTTCGAGACGGTTTAATTTTTGCCAGCATACATAAATTTAAAACAGCCGGCTGTTCTTTCCCAGACAACCGGCTGCTGTCTTTCTCCGGCAGTTACGCATGCTCAGGACGCCGCCAGATAGCCTTTGGCCAGCGCTTTGTTCACATGCACAACACCTTTATTGAGATCCTTAAAAACATAATCTCCGGTAATTTCAGGCAACCGGTCTGCCTCTTCCTGGGTTTTCACAACCGAACCCACCGGAACATAGCGCCCGTCCGCAACTTTGACGCCCATCAAAATAACACCTGGCTCAATGACACAATTTTTGCCAACCTGAGATTTGAATACCAGCGTCTTCATCCCCACAAAAGTGTCGTCCATGACGACGGCAGGGCCGTGAATCTGCACCTGATGCGCCAGCGATACGCGATCGCCCACATAAACCGCATATTGTTTGCCGTTCACCTCAACCCGGTTTTTTTCAACCGGCCGGCCGTCCTGCTCCGTTTCCAGGGCATGAATGATCACCCCATCCTGAACATTGGAGTCGTCACCGACATGTAGAGGTTGTCCCTCGTCGCCGCGCACGCACGCGGTCGGCGCGACCATCACATTACGGCCTAAAATAACATTGCCGATAACCGCCGCCAGCGGATGGATATAAGAACCCGCTCCGACTGTCGGCTCAAAAACTGCAGGGCTGAAATCAGTGATAACATTTTTTTGAATCATTGTTTACTCCTCCGGTCCTCTTGGATTATTATCCGGGTTTTTCTCCCGGTTTAAAACAGATGCCGCATGGTCATTGCCTGTTTTTAATTTTTCTTTTTCCACAAGCTGTTGCCAGACTTTCTGCACACGCTTTTGAGTTTCTTCCACAGCTCCCCGATTGTCAATGACGATATCCGCCATTGCAATTTTGTCGTGAATCGGCATCTGGCTTGCCAGGCGCGCTTGCGCCTCCAAGCGCGTAATGAGGTTGCGCGCCATCAGGCGTTCGATTTGCTCGGCGGGCTCGATGACCACCAGAATCGTCATATCGAAAAGATGCTGCATGGCACATTCAAAGAGCAACGGAACATCAGCAAAAACGATCGCATGGGGGGTTTGTGCACTGATGTTTTTAAGCTGCAAATGCCACTGGTCAAAAACGCGGGGATGCACGATGGAATTGAGCTTTTGCAGTTTTTCCGGATTACCAAAAACGACCGACCCGAGCCGGATACGGTCGATTTTCCCGTCGGAGCACAAAACGTCCTGGCCGAAACAATTAACGATATCCCGCCAGGCGGGGCTGTCCGGCTTTTGCGCCTCGTGAGCCAGTTTGTCAAAATCAATGACAATGCCGCCCAGACGGATAAACATCTTGGCAACCGTTGTTTTCCCGCAGGCGATACCGCCAGTCAAACCGACATTCAGCATGATTTATTTCTTGTTGAGCTCATAAATGATGCGCAGACCGTCAAGCGTGAGCATTTCCTCGATTTGTTCAATCGTTTTTGTCTCCGGTGCCAAAACCCGCGCCAGCCCGCCGGTGGCAATAACCGCCGGCTGTGCGTTCACTTCTTCTTTCATCCGCATTACAATACCGTCCACCAGTCCTGCATAGCCGAACACAATGCCCGCCTGTATGGCGCTTATTGTATCCTTTGTGATTACCCTCGTGGGCTTTCCCAGCTCCACACGCGGGAGCTTCGACGCACGCGCAAACAACGCTTCGCTGGATATTACAATGCCGGGAGCGATGCAGCCACCCATATATTCACCCTGGGGCGAGACATAATCAAACGTGGTCGCCGTGCCGAAATCTACAATAATACAGTCCCGCTGATACTTGTTGTAGGCGGCCACCGCGTTGACTATCCGGTCGGCGCCGATTTCTCTGGGATTATCGTAAAATACCGGCATCCCCGTCTTAATGTCCGGGCTGACAATGATCGGTGTGATATTAAAATATTTAACGCAGACAGGCTCCAGAATATTAAGTATCGGCGGCACGACACAGGAAATGATAATGTCCGTTACCTGGCTTGGTCCGCTGTCTTTCATACGACTGGAATGATAAAGATTGTATATAAGCACTCCGTATTCATCAACCGTGTGGCCGATAACCGTACGGATGCGCCAATCATACAGAAGACGATCTCCGTCAAATAACCCCAGCACTGTATTGGTATTGCCTACGTCAATGACCAGCAGCATAATCTTCGGCCTTTTTTATTATTGTCGCATCGCCTGCGGAAACGAATATCGTCTCGCTTGAACCAGTCACAACGGCTAAAGACCCGTCGTCGCCCAGACCGGCAGCCCTGCCGGAAATTGTTTCGTCATGAAATCTTACGGTCACCGGCCAGCCGATCATCGGCGAGAGGCTGAGCCATTTATTTTTTACCGGGTCGAAACCTTCTTCGGTGAGCTTCCTATACCATTTTGCCATATTTTCAAACAGGCAAATTATCAACTCCGAACGCACCAGTTCGTATCCTGTTTCTATGGAAAGTGACGTGGCTGTTTCCCGTAGTTCTTCCGGAAGCTGCTCTTTTACCATATTGACGTTGATGCCGATCCCCACAACGACAAAATCGATGGCCTCGGCCGAGAGCTTCATCTGGGAAAGAATACCGCAAATTTTTTTGCCGGCAATGAGCACATCATTGGGCCATTTTAACTGTACTTTGTCCGGGCAGTATTTATGGAGGGTTTCCGCCACTGCCACACCGGCGGCGATGGAAATCTGCGGGGCACGCGCCGGTGTAAACTCAGGTCGTAAAATAATGGATGTATAGATATTTGCTCCCGGCGGCGAATGCCAGGAGCGGCTCATTCTTCCCCTGCCGGTCGTTTGCGTGTCGGCGATAACAACCGTTCCGTGCGGCTCCCCTTCGCTCCCCAGACCAAAAGCGTCATCATTGGTCGAACCAGTGTGCTCATAGAAATAAATCTTGTGTCCGATGGGTCTACCGGCATGATTTTTACTCAGTAATCCCTGATAATCATTCACGGGTCTCTCCCTGCCGTCTCCGGACGAAGCCCTGATTATATCCGGCCGGCCGGTTCTATTTCCTGATTTGTTCCATTTATACCGGAGGCGTCGTCTATACCTTGCGCACCGGCAGGCGCGGCGCCGACAAGACGGATCCGGGCATGACCAGGCGTCTCGCGCCCGCCTGGAAGCCGTCGTTCTCCACCAGCAGCGAAATATCTGCGGCACTTACAGAATGGGTCAATTCTCCGATAGAGATAAAATCAACACCGGTTTTCGCGATAGAAACGATACGCCTGAGGTTGACATTGCCCGACGCCTCGGTGAGCGCTCTGCCTTGCACCAGCGCGACCGCCTTCTTCATGGCGGCATTGGTCATGTTATCAAGCATGATAATATCCACGCCACAGGCAAGCGCTTCTTTCACTTCGCTGATATTTTTTACTTCTACTTCGATTTTCAGCTTCTTTTTTAAATATTTTTTTTGCGCGGCTACCGCAGCCGTGATGCCGCCTGCCGCTTCGATGTGATTATCTTTGATCAGAACCGCATCAAACAGGCCGAAACGGTGATTCATGCCCCCTCCCAGCCGCACAGCCATCTTGTCCAGAAGGCGCAGCCCCGGTACGGTTTTCCGCGTATCAAGAATTTGTACACCTGTGCCTTGCACGGCCCGGACATATCTGGCCGTTTGCGTCGCGATCCCGCACATGCGCTGGAGAAAATTCAGCGCTGTGCGCTCCGCCTGTAAAATAACGCTCAGCCTGCCTGCCACTTCGGCTAGAATGTCGCCTTCTTTGACCGGATTCCCATCAGTGGTGAATTTATTTACCTTTATGTTTTTATCTATGCATTTAAAAGCGAACTCAAAAATCTCCAGACCCGCAACGATAAAATCCTGTTTGGCGACCGCGACCGCCCTGCCCTTCTTTTTGGGGTCTACCGTCGCCATTGTCGTTATATCGCCTTTTCCGATATCTTCGGCCAGGGCGGCGGCAATGATTCTTCTGATTTTTGTATCGACCATAGTTTTCCCCGATAACGGCACTAAACCAACTGTCTGGGCCTGATATCGGCCCATCTCCATCAGATGTGGATATCTTTTAGTTTCTTAAGTGCGGTCTCCAAAGCGGCAAATTTGTCCTGAAAGCTTTTTAATTTGTCTTCTTCCCTGGCAATTACTTCCGGCGCCGCCTTGGCACGGAAATCATGATTGGCAAGCTTGCGCGCGCTTTGCTCAAGGTCTTTGCCGACCTTGGCCATTTCCTTTTCGAGTCTGGCCTTTTCCTCGGAGATATCGACAATGCCGGCCAGGGGAACATAAATTCTTGCCTGACCGACCACACCTGTGGCCACTTGCGGCGGCTCTTTCAGATTCACGCCGACCTCCATTGATTCCAGGTTCGCCAGATTCACTATGTAGCCGGCGCCTGCTTCAATCACCTTTTTGGTCTGCTCATCGGCCGCGGAGATCAGGGCTTTCAGTTTCCGCGATGGGGGAATACGCATCTCGCCGCGGATATTGCGCACGGAAGTGATCATCTCCATCAACATTTCCATCTCTTCCACCGCCGCCTGGTCATCCCAGGCCTCATGAATCACGGGGAAAGCGGAAACCATAATCGAATGTTCATCACTGTTGTGCAGCGCCTGCCAGAGCTCTTCCGTCACAAACGGCATGAAAGGATGCAAAAGTTTGAGCATAATGCCGAAAACTTCTTTCAATGTCCGCTGGGTCACCTGTTTTTGCTCCTGCCCGGCCTTGCCGTAAAGGGCGGGCTTGCTGATTTCCAGATACCAGTCGCAGTACTCATGCCAGATGAAATGATAAATCGATGCCGCGGCATCGTTGAAGCGATATTCATCCAGCGCGGCCTGTACATCGGCAACAGCCTTATTGAGCCTGGCCTTGATCCACCTCTCCGGGAGTGAATCAGCCGTTGTGCACGGGGCTGACGGGTCAAAATCCGCCAGGCTTCCCAGCGTCAGTTTGGCGGCGTTCCATATCTTGTTGACGAAAAATTTGTATCCTTCAATACGCTCCGGCGACATGCGTACATCTCTCCCCTGCGCCGTGTATGCGGCCAGCGTAAAACGAAAGGCGTCGGTGCCGTAGCGCTCGATCATCACAATCGGGTCGATAACGTTTCCTTTGGACTTGCTCATCTTTTCACCCTTTTCATCCCGCACCAGCGCGTGCAGATATACATCATGAAAAGGCACGTCCTTCATCACGTAAATCCCCATCATCATCATCCGCGCCACCCAGAAAAAGAGAATATCAAATCCGGTAATCAATAACGATGTGGGATAAAAAGTTTTCAGAGCATTTGTTCTTTTGGGCCAGCCCAGAGTGGAAAAAGGCCACAGGGAAGAACTGAACCAGGTATCGAGAACATCTTCGTCCTGCCTGAGAGACGTCCCTGCGCAGTCGGGACAGGCATCCGGATCAGTTGTGGAAACAATCACCTTACCGCAACCGTCACAGTACCAAACGGGAATACGATGCCCCCACCATAATTGCCTGGAGATGCACCAGTCACGAATATTGTTCATCCAGTCAAAATAGGTAGCTTCCCAGGTGGACGGAACTATTTTTGTTTTTTTCTTCGTGACGGCATTCATCGCCTGTTTGGCCAGAGGTTTTATTTTGACAAACCACTGTTTGGAGACCATCGGCTCGATATCGGTTTTGCAGCGGTAGCACTGACCGACGTTGTGACCGTAAGGCTCGGTGGCCACCAGGTAACCTTCTTTTTCCAGATCTTCCAAAACATTGCGCCGCGCTTCGTAGCGTTCCTGCCCCGTGTATCTGCCGCCATGTTCGTTGATGATGCCGTGCCCGTCCATGATCGAGATGATCTCCAGATCATGTCTTTGCGCCATGGCGAAGTCATTGGGGTCGGAGCCGGGCGTGATCTTCACCGCTCCCGATCCGAAATCCATCGTCACGTAATCGTCAGCAATGATGGGGATCTTTTTGTTCATCAGCGGCAAGATCACCATCTTGCCGATCTTGTCGCGGTAGCGCGGATCGTCCGGATGGACGGCCACCGCCGTGTCGCCCAGCATCGTTTCGGGGCGGGTGGTGGCGACAACGATTTCTCCGTCGCCGTCGGCAAAGGGATAACGGATGTTCCACAAAAAACTCTGGTCCTGTTTGAATTCCACTTCCAGATCGGAGATGGCTGTGTGGCAGCGCGGACACCAGTTGACAATATAGTCACCCTGGTAGATCATCCCTTCGTTGTAAAGACGGACAAAGACCTCCCGCACAGCCTGCGACAACCCTTCATCCATTGTGAAACGCTCACGCTCCCAGTCGCAGGAGCAGCCCAGGCGTTTGAGCTGGTTGATGATCACCCCGCCGTATTTTTCCTTCCATTCCCACACGCGGGCGAGAAATTTTTCACGCCCCAGTTCGTGACGGGAAATTCCCTCTTTCCTCAATTCCTGCTCCACCACGTTTTGCGTGGCGATACCCGCGTGATCCATGCCCGGCATCCACAGTGTATTATAGCCCTGCATCCTTTTAAAACGGATGATCACGTCCTGAAGAGTGTTGTTCAGTGCATGCCCCATATGCAGCATTCCGGTGACATTCGGAGGTGGAATGACAATGGAAAATGCCGGCGCGTCGCTTTTGTCCTCGGCATGAAAATAATTATTCCTGATCCAGTAATCATACAATCTTTTTTCGGCCTCGGCCGGTTCAAACGCTTTTTCGAGTTCTTTGGTCACCATGTAATAATTTTCCCCCTCTACAAATACACAAAAGGGCTTTCGCCCTTTTCGACTCTGCTCGGGGACTAACCGTCAGTGTCGCTTTATCACAAACGGTCAGGCCCACATTTTTTCAAACGGAAGATTCACTGATAATTCCACTTATCTTTGAGCGCCCTGATGCTCAGCAGCGCTTCTATTCCGGAAACCTTATTGTGCAGGGCAAATTCTCCTGTAGCTTTACTGCTTACGGACATGAGCCCGCGGGTCGTAGCCACCATGGCCGCATTGAAATAGGGCGAAGTACCGGTAACATCGGGGAAAGGAGACTTAAAACCATCAAATCTTTTCACGAGTGTCTCATCGCCTGCCACCGTGGCCATGATATCCTGGAGAATCAAGGCAAAACTCGCCCTGGTCAAAAAAGAGTCAGGGGCAAAATGGCCTTCCGGGTCATTTTCCAGACCCTTCACGCCGATTTTCAAAATTCCCTCAACATCTTCCCTCCACGGATGATTGGCCATATCATCGGCGGTTGTTTCTGCGGGCATCGCCGGGCGTAAATTCATACGGGATGATTTTTTCGCTTTTTGTTCGTATAAATCGCCGATTCTTAATTCCCTCATCAGCAAGACCGCCGCGTCGGCACGTGTAATGCTGTCTGCCAGGGCAATACGCCTGCCTGCATCTGTGCCGGGCATCGCCTGCTGAACTTTTCGTAAAAAAGCAAGCTCGGCCAGCGCCTCGGCAAGATAATCCGACTTGAGCCGGACAACTCTGTCAAACATGCTCCCCGCCTCATGAAATGAACAGGCCTGCTTGTAGGCCAGTCCCATAAAATAGCAGGCGGCGGCATTTTCCCCGTCAATTGTGAGCGCCTTTCTGAACTCCGCCTCACTTTCGGCAAGCCAGCCGGTATCGAGTCTGCTTTGCGTGTAGTAGCGAATCATCGCGGTATGATTCAAAAGCTTCTCCGTACCCGTTTTTGCCAAATCACGGGCCTGTTGAAGGTCGACCCAGGCGCCCCGGAAGTCCGACGTGTAGGCCCTGACCAGCCCCCTGCCGGTGAGAGCCGGTGAATTATTACGATCCAACCGCAGCGCAGTTTCAAATGATTTGCCTGCCTGGTTGAATTTTTCCTGATCGAGAAACTTCATTCCCGTATAGATATAGCTGTCCGGAGAATCAAGCTGAATCAAAGGCATCAAAAGCGCAGACTCACATCCTGTCAGGGACAAGTAAAGCCCAAACAGAGTCAGGGTGACTAAAGATTTACATCCCCTGCAGGGACCAAACACACGCTTTGTCATCGATTCCATCCGGATGGATCCTCCAGCGGCAACCCCATCCTTTTTCATTGAAAATGCCTATCTTCACTAGCGTTTGTGCTTTTTTAAGTCAAGTCAATATTGAAGGCCGAACCTTCGTGCAGCCTACCGACGAAAAAAACAAAAAGATCATCAGCGCCCCGGCGCAAGATGAAATGCCTCCACGGTCTTTTTAATTTCTTCAAATTGATCCGGCCCAAACCACTTAATCGAGCGATCCGCCGAAAACCAGGTCATCTGCCTTTTTGCATATTGCCAGGTCGCGCGGCTGATCAAATCAAGTGTCTGCCGCCAGTCATACCGCCCGGCCAGAAACCCGACCACCTGCTTGTAGCCCATTGATTGCAGCGGCTTGAGATTTTCCGTATATCCGCGCCGCAGGATTTCCCGCACTTCATCAACCAGGCCGTCCTGTGCCATCTGTTCGGTCCTGGCGGTTATTCTTCTTTTGAGTTCGGCGCGCTCAACATGCAGGCCTATTTTGCACACATCGTAGTGTGAACCGGCGAAGGCGTGCCCGCGTTGCAAAGTAACAATCGATTGACCTGACTGTTCAAACACCTCCAGCGCACGGATGACCCGTACCCAATCGTTGGGGTTGATTTGCGCGGCGGCCAGCGGGTCTTTTTCTTTCAGCAGGCCGAAAAGATAGCCCCGGCCGTGGCGGTCACGAATCTCTTTGTAGAAATTACGGACATTGTGATCCACAGGCGGCGTGGCCAGTATCCCGTGTAAAAGAGCCCGGATGTACAGGCCAGTACCTCCGACGACAAAAATACTTTTCCCTGCCCCGGCAAGCCCTTCGATGACACTGCCTGCCTGATCCGCATAAAGGGCTGCGTTGAATTCTTCATCAGGGTCCACAACATCGATCAGATGATGCCTTACGGCTTCCCTTTGTGTACGCGTCGGTTTGGCTGTGCCGATATCCAGATAGCGGTAAACCTGCAGCGAATCCGCGCCGACAATCTCACCACCTGTGGCGAGTGCCAGCTCCATGGCCAGCCGCGTTTTCCCCGTAGCGGTGGGCGAGCAAATGACAACCAGTTTGATTTTGGCCATGTTATTTCCGCTTGAACATTCTTTCAATTTCCGAAAGGGGAAACCTCACACTGACCGGACGCCCGTGCGGACAGGTGGCGTTGAATGGCGTCGCCGCCAGATCACGGCACAGTGAAGCGACTTCTTCCGGCAGAAGAACGGTTCGTGCCTTGACGGCGGCACGGCAGGCAAGCGATGCCATGATCTTCTCTCTGCGTTGCTCAAGTGGCTGCAACAAATTGCCGTCCTGGAGCTGATCCGCCAGATCGGAGACGATTTCCTCGGCCGGAATATGCGGCATACAGGCAGGAAGGGCCTTTAGTGCCACCGCATCGCGGCCATAAATCTCCAGTTCAATCCCCAAACCATCCAGAAGCGGCAGGGCCGCTTCCAAAAGCGCGATTTGAGCGGGCGCGACAGTGACGACTTCGGGTACCAGCAGGGGCTGAGTAGCTGCCCGCTTAGCTGAAGACGCCTTCAGACGCTCCAGAATAATCCTTTCATGGGCCGCATGCTGATCAATCATCATGAGCCCGTCCGGCCCGCCAAAAGCCAGATAAGAACCGGCAAACTGGCCCAGATACTCATAGCCTTCCAAGTTTACCTGCTGTGCGGGAGACTCTGCTTTATTTGCAGCGATGTATGGCCCGCCCGCATCTGCCACACGGGTAAACTGATCCTGGCTGATCGCCCGCTCGAGATTTTGCCGTGAAAAAAGTCCATACGGCACAGCTCCACCGGCAGAGCCGCCTTTTGGTTTCCAATAGCCAGACGAGGCAGATGTCTTCTCACGCGGGGCCAGACGATAGGCAAACGAGGGACCTAACGCCTCCGTTGCCTGATCACCGGCAAGACTTCCGGCCACGGATTTGGAAATCAGACTGTAAATATCCCCTGCATTCCTGAAGCGCACTTCCAGTTTCGCCGGATGAACATTGATGTCCACCTCGTCGCCTGGCAGGTTCAGAAACAACACCGCCGCCGGATAACGACGTGGCTCGATTACCTGCCGGTACGCGGCCAAAAGAGCGTGTGTGATGCTGTTGTCGCGCACAAAGCGCCCGTTCACAAAAAGATAAATTCCTCTGGAATTGGACCTCGTGAAAGAAGGAGCAGAGATGAAGCCGGCAAGTGAGACACGTTCCGTTTCGCCGGAAACAGCCAGGGATTGGTCTTGAAAATTGCTACCCATAACTACGGCAATGCGCTCACGGATGTCTTTCACGGCGGGCGTGGTAAACACTTCCCGACCGTCGGCCATAACCACAAAGCGCACATCGGGGCGCGCCAGTGCGATACGGGTCAGCGCATCCATACAGGCACTTTGTTCAGTAGCCTCTGTTTTGAGAAACTTCCGGCGTGCCGGCACGTTGGCAAAGAGCTCACTGACTCTGATACGTGTGCCGGCCGGGGCACCTGCCGGTGTTACCTCCGAAATCACCCCCCCCCGGACAACGGCTTTTGTACCTTCCAGGTCATCGGCACGGCGCGTGGTCATTTCGACCAGGGCGACCGACGCGATGCTGGGCATTGCCTCTCCCCGGAAACCGTAAGAAACAGTTCGGTAGATATCTTCGAGATTCGATATTTTACTTGTCGCGTGACGCTCAAACACCAGTGCCACATCCTCGCGTCCGATTCCCGAACCGTTGTCGGTGACCGTGATGGATTTACAGCCCCCTGCCTCAAGTTCGATGCGGATATCGGTTGCATCTGCGTCAATGGAATTTTCCACCATTTCCTTGACAATGGACGCGGGCCTTTCCACCACTTCACCGGCGGCAATCTGATTGGCTGTCTCTTCCGACAGAACGGTGATTCTTTTTGTCAATTTTCCCCCTTCGATTATCGCTGATGTTCTATAAACAGCCGCCTCTCGCCGCCGCGACCGGTTGCCGCTGTTGGCCTCTGCTTTCGGGGTTTTTTCAGTCCATGACAATTACGACACGGCACTGTTTCAGGAAGCTGTTTTTCTTCTCCAGAGAAAGTACCCGGGCGGCATCGTCATTGGCGATGACGAGATCTGACCTGCCTGCCGGGCCGGTGCCGAGCGCCTTGACGATAATCGGGTCATCTCCCGCCCGCTGATTGCCTGTGACACAGTCGATCCCGCAGGCATAGCCACTTGCCCCCTGCCCGGCAAAGCATGTATCGCCTGTTAAGTTTAAGCCATAAATTTCGTTTCCGTTTTCACTGTATAGACGCGGCCAAATTGCGGGGAGGAATCCCAGACCGCGCGCGTCGATAATCAGACCGGAAGGGGCCCGGCCGGCTGTCTTTGCCTCATCCGGCATTGCCCGGCTCTTTGTCGGGAAGAAAGTGAATGTCCTTTTTTCAATACGTGAGGGAGTGAGCGCCCGGGAAAGCTCGCCATAAAGGGGCATCCTGAGTGTCACCTCTACCGTGCCGTCGGGCAGATAAAGCAGACTGGTTTGGACGGCTTTTCTGATCAAACCTTCCACGCAAACGCTGACGATCTCGTTTCCCGCCGTAAGAGCCCCGACCGTTGTCAGGGAATCCACCGCGATACTTTTTGTTATTTCCAGCAGATTACGCCCGGCCGCAAGCCTGGCGTCATGTACGGCAGCCGGTCTGGCGCTGATCCTGCCCATATTCTGCGCGGGAATCGCGGCTGTGCCGGATGCTTCGACATAGCCTGCCGACCAGTTGACCAGACCGGCGGCAGTTTTTACCACACATTCACATGAATGGGATGGGTTTTGTGAAAAAACTGCCTCGGGCATCAGCAAAGCTATTGCCGCCATAACGGCCGCACAGACTGATTTTACCTTCATTATGTTCTCCCTGGCTGTATACAGGACCTGGAATCGGTTAATCAAAAACCGGTGAAAAACTAACAAAATATTTTACCCGTTGCAACCACCTTTTAAGAAGCGCACATTCGGCGTCACGCGTCAAGAGTCGTGCTTGAAAGTCAAATAGTTATGTGGTAGTTGACAGCCGCCGATAAAAAAGAGTGACCCGTGCGGAAGAAAGTTGCCGGCATACCGGCACTTCGATTTTAAAGCGGCCAAGCCGCTGTTTTTTTCAAAGAGACAGGAGCAAGGACATAATGGACTACAAAGAAACCTTAAATCTTCCTCAAACCGACTTCCCGATGAGGGCGGACCTGGCCCGGCGCGAGCCGGAAATGCTCGAAAAATGGGAACAGATCGAAATTTACAAAAAAATCCGGGCTTCAGCCAAAGGCCGAACTCCTTTTATACTCCATGACGGCCCCCCATACGCCAACGGCAATATTCATCTGGGCACGGCACTGAACAAAATCATCAAGGACATCGTCATCAAGGCCAAAAACATGACCGGCTATGACGGAGTTTATGTGCCGGGCTGGGATTGCCACGGACTCCCCATTGAACATCAGGTGGATAAGGAACTGGGCAACAAAAAGCAAAACATGTCACAGGTTGAAAAACGCCGGGCCTGCCGCGCCTATGCCGAAAAATACGTCGATATTCAGCGCGCACAGTTCAAGCGCCTGGGTGTTTTCGGCGAATGGGACAATCCCTATCTGACCATGGCCTACCCGTACGAAGCCACTACCGTGGCGGAATTCGGCAAACTCTATTTAAACGGCAGTGTCTATAAGGGAAAAAAGCCTGTTTACTGGTGCGCCTCATGTAAAACGGCATTGGCCGAGGCGGAAGTGGAATACGCCGACCATCACACCCCTTCGATTTATGTGAAGTTCGCCTTCGACTCCGACATCGCTCAGTCACTTGCAAAACTCGCGGGCGAAAAGGTTAGTATGGTCATCTGGACGACCACGCCCTGGACGATACCGGCGAACCTGGCCATTGCCGTAAAAGAAGATTTCATCTACACGGCTGTCAAGATCGACGGTGAGGTGCTCATTGTCGCCAAGGACATGCTCGATTATTGTCTGGATGCTTTTGGAAAACGTGGTGCCGCTTATGAAATTCTTGATGAATTTACAGGAGAGGTTCTTGAAGGGCACAAATGCCTGCACCCTCTGGTGAAGCGTCACAGCGTTTTGATCCTGGCGCCTTTTGTCACGCTGGAGGCGGGCACCGGCGCGGTGCATATCGCTCCCGGACACGGCCAGGAGGACTACGAAATCGGGCAGGAATACGGACTTGATAACTACGCTCCGGTTGACGACGAGGGGAAATTCACCGAAGACGTCGAACACTTCGCCGGTCAGTTCGTTTTTGATGCCAATGATAATGTCATCAAAAAGCTCGACGAGGCGGGCGCACTGTTGGGCCATGTGCCCATGCAGCATTCCTATCCGCACTGCTGGCGTTGCAAAAAACCGATAATTTTCCGCTCCACTGAACAGTGGTTCATCTCCATGGAAAAAAACGATCTGCGCAAAAAGGCGCTGGGCGCCATCAGCAATGAAATTATCTGGATTCCTGCCTGGGGACGGGAGCGTATCTACGGCATGGTGGAGAACCGTCCCGACTGGTGCATTTCGCGCCAGCGCCTCTGGGGCGTGCCGATTACCATCTTCTATTGCGCCAAATGCAAAAATGAATTGCTGACCAGGGAAATTCTCGATCACCTGCTTGAGCTGGTCGAGAAGGGCGGTGCAGATGTATGGTTTGAAAAAGAGGCGACCGACCTGCTGCCGCGCCACACTACCTGTCCTCACTGCCGCTCGATTGAATTTACCAAGGAAACAAACATCCTCGATGTCTGGTTCGACTCCGGCGTGAGCCACGCGGCGGTTCTGGAGAAGCGTCCGGAGCTCACCTCACCCTGTGACATGTATCTGGAAGGCTCCGACCAGCATCGCGGCTGGTTCCACTCGTCCCTTTTGGAATGCATCGGCACACGCGACCGCGCCCCCTATAAAACAGTCCTTACGCACGGGTTCGTCGTGGACGGAGAAGGAAAGAAAATGTCCAAGTCCGTCGGCAATGTCATTGAGGCCCAGGAGGCGATCAAGAAGTACGGTGCGGAAATTCTGCGCCTGTGGGTGGCCTCGGAAGACTATACCGAGGATATCCGCATTTCCGAGGAAATTCTCAAGCGTTTGACGGAGGCCTACCGCCGGATCCGCAACACCAGCCGTTTTATACTGGGGAACCTCTACGATTTCCGTCCCGACGAGGACTCTGTAGCGCCGGAGGCCATGCTGGAGATGGACCGCTGGGCACTGCACCGCCTGCAGGAAGTAATCAGGCGTGTCACGGATGCTTATGAAAAGCATCAGTTCCATATTGTCTTTTCCACACTGCACAATTACTGCGCGGTGGATTTAAGCGCCCTTTACCTGGACGTTTTAAAAGACCGCCTCTACACGAGCCGCGCCGCGTCGGCCAACCGCCGCTCAGGCCAGAGCGCCATGTTTATCATCCTGAGCGCCATGACGAGGCTCCTGGCGCCCGTACTCACCTTTACCTCCGAAGAAGTCTGGCAGGCCCTGCCCGGATGGAGTAAAAAAGAAGAAAGTGTCCACCTGGCTCAGTTTCCCGAAATGGACAAGAACTGCTTCGATGAGGAACTCGGCCGGCGCTGGAGTGCCATGATTGAAGCCAAGGGAGAAATCGCCAAAGCCATCGAGCAGGCACGCCGGGAAAAGGTCATCGGCCATTCTCTCGATGCGCGCATCACTATCGCCGCCCCGGAAAATTTACGGAATCTTCTGGCGACACATCTTGATGAGTTGCGCGCCCTGTTAATCGTTTCGCAGCTTGCCGTGGCGGAAGACAAAGACATCGACGGCTCTTATAAAAGCGAAGAGATCAAAGGCCTGGCCGTCGGCGTCGAAAAAGCCCGCGGCACGAAATGTGAGCGCTGCTGGATTTTTGACCAATCGGTCGGCGAAAACCCTCAGCATCCAACAATTTGCGCACGCTGTGCGGATAATCTGTAAACGACCCAAAGGAAAGATCCGGGCTTGGCTCTCAGGGAGTTAATTTGAAAAAAAATCTTTTGATATTTATTCTCGGCGTGGCGGCGATCGTCTGTTTGGATCAGATTACAAAAGCGGCGATTGTTTCGCGCTTCACCCTTCATGAGGTCTATCCGGTCATTCCGGGGCTCTTCAATCTGGTCTATGTATTGAATCCCGGCGCGGCCTTCGGTTTTCTCGCCGACGCCTCCGCCACGTTTCGCTACGTTTTCTTTACCGGCATCACCTGTGCAGCCGCCGGCCTGATTGTTTATTATCTTGTAAAAACCAACCCCCGTAATCTGATGCTGGCCACGTCACTGACCCTGATCTTCGGCGGCGCAATCGGCAATCTCATCGACCGGCTGCGCTTCGGGTCGGTGGTCGACTTTCTGGATGTTTATCTGGGCTTCACGACGCTGCCGCACTGGCCGGCTTTCAACGTCGCAGATTCCGCCATTACCGTGGGGGCCGCGCTGATGATCTGGGAAATGCTGCTGCATCGCAAAGAGAAGAAAACGGAGTCTCGCTGAGTTTTCACCCTTCGGCATGAAGGCACGCCATGAAACTCTATCTCCTCGTAAAAGTTTTTCTCTCGCGCCACCTGACGCCGCCGCGGCTGTTTGTATTGAGCTTCGCGGGACTGGTCTGTCTGGGCACAGTGATGCTGTGGCTTCCTTTTTCCACAGGCGACACACCGCTTGGGCTGGTGGACGCCTTATTCACGTCGGCCTCGTCCGTGTGCGTAACCGGCCTGGCAACAATCGACATCGGAAAGAATCTGTCCTTTGCCGGTCAATTGGTCACTTTGGCTCTGTTTCAGGCGGGCGGCCTGGGCATCATCACTTTTTCGGTTATTCTGTTCTCACTGATGGGGCGGGACACTTCTTTCCGGGGCCGTGAAATCACTCAAGCGACCTTCATGATCACGCCCGGCCGTGATTTCTATCTGATTATCAAAAGAGTCCTTCAGTACACGCTGATCATCGAAGGCGTGGGAACGGCACTTTTGTTTTCCCGCTTCCTGGCTGATTATCCGGCCGGACGTGCCTTCTATTACGCCATCTATCACGCGGTTTCCGCCTTCAACAACTGCGGGCTTTCGCTTTTCTCCGACAATATGGCCGGCTATCGGAGTGACATTGTGGTCAACATTACCATCATGGCACTCGTTGTCACAGGAGGCATCGGGTTTATCGTTTTACATGAACTTACGGAAAAATTCCGCGGCAGGCGCAAAAAGTTTTCTTTGCACTCCAAAATCGTGCTGGTCACGACAACAGCCCTCGTCCTTCTGGGGGCTGTGTGCATCTTCTTCATGGAGCGCCACAATGTTCTGGCAGGCGCCTCGTTAAAGGACTCCCTGCTGATTTCCTTTTTTCACTCGGTGTCGGCGCGGACGGCGGGATTCAATACCGTGGACATCAGCATGCTCACCAATTCCACAATATTGATTCTTTTGTTTTTGATGTTTGTAGGTGCCTCGCCCGGCTCGACCGGAGGAGGCATTAAAACCACGAGCTTCGCAATTTTGTGCCTGGTGATCGCCAACCGCGTCCGGGGCAGTGAAAATATCAACATCGCCAACCGTACACTTTCCGTAAAGCTTGTGGACCGTGCTGTAACCATCATTTTTGTTTCCGCCATGATCATCGGCGTGATCACCGCCTCTCTTCTGCTTTTCAGCACCAGCGACGGCGCCACGCTGGCCCAAAGAAGCGAATTCGTAAGCTGTATTTTTGAAACCTTTTCCGCGTTCGGTACCGTGGGCCTGTCCATGGGCACAACACCGGCATTGAATAATATTCAGAAATGCATCATCGTCATGATGATGTTTATCGGGCGAGTCGGCCCGCTGACGCTGGCCTTTGCCCTGCATTCGAGGAAGAAAAAAACGCTGATCTATGCGGAAGAAACGGTTATGGTCGGTTAACGAATTAACGCAGGTATCATCCGCACCAGGGCAACTGATCCCTGCGCCTATGGCTTTTGAGGAGGTACACTATGAAACGGGCGGTCGTTATAGGAATGGGCATCTTTGGATACCATCTGGCGAGAACTCTTTTTGAAAACGGTTTTGAGGTCGTGGCCATCGATAAACAAAAAGAAGCGATCGCGCAAATCAGGGATTATGCCACAAAAGCCATCTTAAGCGACGGAACCGACCGGGACATCTGGGATAACATAGGCCTCAGCGAAGACGACATCGCGATAATCTCCTTCGGAGAGGACCTTGCCGCCGCCACTTTAATCACACTTCATCTTAAGCAAAAAAAGGTAAAAAACATCATCGTGAAGGCACCCAATGAAGACCACAAACTGATTCTGGAGAAAATCGGCGCCACGGACGTGATCATCCCGGAAATGGAAGTGGCGCGAAAACTGGCCAAAAGCCTGATCTCACCGAATGTCATAGACTTTATCCCCCTGTCTGAAGACTACATGATTTTTGAGCTGGCGCCGCCCAACAGTTTTCTGAAGAAAACCCTGGCCGAACTGCAGTTGCGCAACCGGTTTCATATTGAAGTGATTGCCGTGCGCGATGTGCTCACCGACGAGATCAACATGGTGCCGCGCGCGGATTTTGTCGTGAAGGACACAGACGTGCTGGTCGTCATCGGTCGGGAAAAGGACGCAAACAAGATCAGATGAGACAACGTGCGTCACCAGAGGATAAAAAAACGGCGGGAAATGGCGGGCAGCCTCAGCCGGATGCCTGATGCAGCATGTCCTTTAGAGTCACTTCCGGGTGACGGTAGCGTTTTTTAGCCGCCGTGCCTTTTCCGTACTGAATGGCACATTCCGGACACCAGTGAAGGCAGGCAAAGCACTGGTCGCAGTTGCCCCTCCAGCAAGGAGCACCCCCCTGCATCACAATGTTGGCCGCCGGACAAACCTTTTCACAAATTCCGCAGGCATTGCATTTTTCGTCTGCCCAAAAGGATTTATCCATTCGGGGGACATAAGGGAGTGAGGCGCGGTAAATGGCCGAGAAAATAATATTTTGCCAAAAAGGCCCCTTTTCCGGCGGCAGCTCTTCATTTTTGAGCACCGCCGCGGAAATGAGCAATATTTTATCCAGCGCCGCGGCAAATTTCCTTTGCTGTCTGTCCGGGGAAATCGCCCCGCCCCAGGGAATATAATTGCTGGGTAAATCGACGGAAAAACCGCTGCCAAGACGCATGTTTTTACTGTAGAGTAGTTCTTTCAGCTGGATAAGAGTTCGCGCCGGCTGGCCGGCATTGACCGCCACGGCGAAAATATAAGGGGCGGAATCAATTTTCAGCCGCTCCAGAAATTGGGTGACCATTGACGGTAGCCCCCAGATATGCACGGGGAAAACCAAACCGATCCGGTCTGCATCACAAAAAAAAGATCCCCCCCGTCGCAAGACAAGGGGAATCAATTTCGTCCCTCCGATGCGTTCGGCTATTTTCCGGGCCGTCCACAGGGAATTACCGGTTCCCGTATAATAGAAAATTTCCGTCTTCATCAGGGCAGGGCCTTGAGCGCCCTGTTATAAATCGCCTCCGTGAAACCATACACCTGTATTCTGTTGATGATGGCAAACGGCACGTCTTCTGACTCGTCAATATCCTTACGTCGCGAAACGGCTGTTTCATCTTCGTCCATGTTGTATTCAGTAAAAACCAGTCCATTTGTCCGCAAAAACTCTTTGGCTTTTTCGCAGTCGGGGCAATCGTTTTTCGTGTACAGTTCAATGACCGGTGCTTTACCTTTTTGCGGCGTATATTGCTCTGATTTTTCAGCCGGGTCGCCCACTGCATGGCGCTGGACATTTTGTCCCTTAAGATGAGCCGGAGGCGGGAAATCGGTGATGTGCGCGACACCATGCTCATCCTCCCATGTATAGAATTCCGCAAATGATGCCTGCACCATGATCATGACCAATACCGTAGAAAACAATAACAGTTTTTTCATCGAAAACTCCATTTTCCGGCGCCGCCTCTGTCCTTCGGGCAGTCAACGCCCTGGGGTTGATTTTATTTCTTTAAAAACATCAACAAATATTATCCGGCTTTTTGTTGAATTCTAAATGGATTATTTATAAAAATCAATCCATTTTATAGAAAACAACTAAAAATAATGGGGCACTGTACCCGGAATATCGAACACCTCATTCCGGCTCGCGCTTCGGGCTGGCGGCCCTCAAAAAGCCGGGGCATTGGATCTGAAAAAATAAAATACCTGCCGCAAACATCACTTTTACCCGGCTTTGATTTCGAAGGATAAGCCATCATCTTCTTTGTCCAACTACGGATGGCCCGTGATAGTTTTCAAATACACCAAAAAGACTGAGGGGGCTGAAAACTCAGCACTTAACAGGACAGTTAATGCACCATAAAGTCGAAAAAATCATTTACCCGGGCAATAACGATGTTTTTTATTGTATTATGAGTCCATCCGTAATATAAGGTTGCACACACAAATGTTCGATAACACATGGGTGGAGGCAGCCGCCTGCACAGAGGGAGAGTTATGAAAAAAAAATACATTCTATCCCTGGACCAGGGGACAACCAGTTCCAGAGCCATTCTCTTCAATGATGAAGGGGAAATAATTAAAACCGCCCAAAAAGAGTTTACCCAATTTTACCCGAAAGCAGGCTGGGTGGAACATGATCCCATGGAAATCTGGGGATCGCAAAGCGGCGTGGCCAGTGAGCTTCTGGCCACGACAGGCATCACGGCAGAGGAAATCTCGGCCATCGGCATCACCAACCAGCGCGAGACAACCATTGTCTGGGACAGGCATACCGGCCGGCCGGTCTATAACGCCATTGTGTGGCAATGTCGCCGGACGGCGGAAATTTGCAATGAACTGAAAGCGGCCGGGATGGCGCCTTACATCATGGAAAATACCGGTCTGGTGCCGGACGCTTATTTTTCCGCAACCAAGCTCAAATGGATCCTGGACAATGTTCCGGGTACGCGCGAAAAAGCAGCAGCCGGCGACCTGCTTTTCGGCACGGTGGATACATGGATCATCTGGAATCTTACCCGGGGCAAGGTGCACATCACCGATTTTTCCAACGCGTCGCGTACCATGCTCTACAACATTCATTCTCTCAAATGGGACGAATATATTTTGGATAAACTCGATATCCCGGCGGCTATGCTGCCGGAGGTACGCCCCTCCAGCTGCGTTTACGGCCATACCGACGCGCGTCTTTTCGGTGCGGAAATCCCCATCGCCGGAGATGCAGGCGATCAACAGGCGGCTCTTTTCGGACAGACCTGCTTTGCACCGGGAATGGTAAAAAACACTTACGGCACCGGTTGTTTCATGCTGATGCAGACAGGCGAGAAAGCGGCCCGCTCCGATAATGGCCTTCTGACCACCATTGCCTGGGGTATCGGCGATAAAGTCTGCTACGCGCTGGAGGGAAGCATTTTCATTGCCGGGGCGGCCATTCAATGGCTGCGCGACTCGCTCCGGGTGATTTACGACGCACGCGACAGCGAATATTTCGCCCAAAAAGTACCCGATTCAGAAGGGGTCTACGTGGTACCTGCCTTTACAGGGCTTGGCGCTCCCTACTGGGATATGTATGCCAGGGGTGCGATACTGGGCATCACACGGGGAACTACCCGCAGTCACATCATCAGGGCAACGCTGGAATCGATCGCCTATCAGACACGTGATGTGCTGGAGTTGATGCAGAACGAATGCGGTCTTGAACTGTGCGAGCTTCGCGTGGACGGAGGCGCCTCGGCCAATAACTTCCTGATGCAGTTTCAGGCGGATATTCTCGACGTACCGGTCGAACGCCCCCGGATCATCGAAACAACTGCACTGGGAGCCGCCTGCCTGGCCGGACTTGCCGTCGGCATCTGGAAAGATCAGGAAACCCTGGCGGCACGCCGCATGGTCGACCGCAGGTTTACACCGCAGATGGCGCCGGAAAACCGCGAAAAACTATACGGCAAATGGAAAAAGGCGGTTGCACGCTGTGCCGCATGGGAAGATGAAGATATCGGTTGAAAGCCGGGAGAGACGGCAAATAATTAAAGAGCAAGAATGATTAAAACGGATGTTATCATTATCGGCGGGGGGGCGACAGGTTGTGGAATCGCCAGGGATCTGGCTCTGCGCGGCATTCCTCACTGCCTGATTGAAAAAGGTGACTACGCCGCCGGCGCCACCGGCGCCTGTCACGGGCTTTTGCACAGCGGCGGCCGGTATGTCATTTCCGACCCGGTTTCCGCACGCGAATGTTTTGACGAAAACATGATTCTGCGCCGCATCGGTGTGAAATGCGTGGAAAACACGGGCGGCCTGTTTGTGCGCCTGCCGGGCGATTCCAAAATATTCCGTGAACGTTTCCTGAGAAGCTGCAACGAAATAGGCATCCCGACGGAAGTCATCTCCTCCACACGGGCGCTGGAGCTCGTCCCTCCCCTCAATCCGGAAATCGAAGAGGCAGTGCGTGTTCCCGACTGTTCGATCGACCCTTTCCGTTTGTGTATGCTCAATATGAAAACATCCGAACTTAAGGGAGGATTAAGCTTCACTCGTCACAGGGTCATCGATGTTCTAAAGTCGCACGGCCGCTGCACCGGTGTCAAAGTAATCGATATGGGCACAGGCGAGCAAAAAGAAATACACGGCAATATCATCGTCAATGCTACAGGCGCCTGGGCTGATCAGGTTGCCAAAATGGCGGGGAGCGAAGTGCCGCTGACCTTATCCAAGGGCTCACTGGTGATCACCAATCATCGGCTGACAAACATGGTTATCAACCGCCTGCGCTTCCCGTCCGACGGAGACATCATCGTACCAAACGAGGCGGTCTGTCTTGCCGGTACCACTTCTCTGGCCGTCGAGGACCCGGATAAAATCAGGATTGAACCGGTCGAGGTGGACACCATAATCGGCGAAGCAGGTCGGATGATTCCGCATTTCAACAACACCAGGATCATCCGGGCTTTCTCCGGTGTGCGTCCCCTGCTGCAGTCAAAGAAGGCCGACAGCCGTGAAATCTCACGCAGCTTCCAGATTATCGACCATCAAAACGGCATGTTCAGCATTGTCGGAGGAAAGCTCACCACTTTCCGTCTCATGGCGGAAAAAATGGTGGATACCATCATGGACGCCTTTAACCTGAAAAAAGAATGCGAAACGGCACATAAACCGCTTGACGGCCAGGAGGAACTCAGCGGCTATCCTCTGTCCAAGCGTCTGGCGGACATGAAAAACATCGTCTGTGAGTGTGAGCTCGTCACTCGTCAGAATGTGGAAAGAATCATCGAGCAGACCAAAACAAGGCACGTCGGGGATATCTCACACCGGACACGCCTGGGCATGGGGCCCTGCCAGGGCGGCTTTTGCACCTTCCGCGCACTGGGCATCATGCATGACATGGATATTCTCACTCCTGAGCAGTCCGTCGGGGCATTGCGCGATTTTCTCCAGCGCAGGTTCCGGGGCATCCGTTACGCCCTGTGGGGAGACCAGCTGCGTGAAGAACAACTGGTTGAATACATCTATCTTGGTATTTTGGCTTTGGGGAAAACAATTGAGCCTGGTTGAATATGACGTCATCATCATCGGGGCGGGCGTAGCGGGCCTCACCGCAGGAACGCTGCTGGCGGAAAAAGGCAAAAAAGTGGCACTGGTCACCGCCGGCGAACCGACGGCCTGTCTGTCCACCGGCTGTATCGACTTATGCTCAGGTGCGGATAACCCTGAAGAGGCAATTGACGCGCTGCCCGCGCAACACCCTTTCCATCTGGTAACCAGACAACAGATTCATCAGGCGGTTGATGATTTCAAGCGCAAGATGGCCGGTGCAGGCCTGCCCTATGTCGGCCAGACAAGCCGCAACCGGCTTGTCCTGTCCGCCATCGGCACTTTCAAAACCACCTGTCTGATCCCCGAAAGCATGCAGGCATCGCCGCAAAGTGAGGAGGAAAAAATTCATGTTGTCACTTTTGCCGGCTTGAAAGACTTTTATCCCGGCTACATCATTTCCCGTCTGAAAAACGCGTCTTTTTCCACCTACGACGCGGGAATCTCCACCACCATGGGGATTGCTTCCCTTTTTGAAGACGAAAACTTTCTGGAATCGTTCCTGCTGTGGGTGGAAAAACAAAATATCCGCGAAGATAAAATCGCCTTCCCCGCCGTCCTGGGGCTGGAATCGTCCGCGGTCATCCGGAAAAAGATTGAATACCGTATGGAAAGACCGGTATTTGAAATCCCCACCATCCCTCCGTCCATGCCCGGCCGGCGGCTGTTTAACTGTATGAAAGACAGCTTCCACCGCGCCGGCGGTGTCATTTACTGGGACTGGCAGGCGACCGGCGCAGAAAAATCCGGCCGCCTCATTGAAGCAGTCATCACGGAATCTCACGGCAGGCCAAACAGTCTCAATGCCCAGGCTTTCATACTGGCCACCGGCTCGTTTGTCGGCGGCGGCCTGCGCGCAGACCACAGCAAAATCATCGAAAATATTTTCGATCTTCCGGTATATACGCCAGGCAAACGCGAAGAGTGGTTTGAACAAGACTACTTTTCACCAAACCATCCCATCAGCCGCGCAGGAATAGTCGTTGACGGGTCTTTCCGCGCCGTGGAAAGCCGCTGGGATAATCTATACGTTTGCGGGAACATACTGGCCCATATCGAGGTGCTGAAAAACGGCTGCGGACACGGCTTTGCTCTGGCCACCGCCAGGGCAGCGGCCGAAAGCCTTCTGGAGGCCGGCCGATGAAATTTGAGCATTGCATTCGTTGCACAATCTGCGTGGAGAACTGCCCCGTATTTCGCGTCAATCCGGATTTCCCCGGTCCCAAGCAGGCCGGTCCTGACGCACAGCGCTTCCGCAGCGAAAAAGACAAAACCGTGGACCACTGGGTGATGCTGTGCAGTCAGTGCAAACGCTGCGATATGGCCTGTCCCAGCGGCGTGGAGCCAGCAGAGATAATTTTACGCGCCCAGCAGCGTTACGGCATAGAACACCCGCGCACGGCGGCACATCTGCTGTTTGCCAACAACTATTATCTGTCGCAACTTGGATCGGTCACGGCACCACTGGCCAATCGCTTTGCCGCCGCCGGGATCGGTAAAAAAATACTGCAACGTATGGGGATCACCACTTATATCCCCTTTCCCGAATTCAGTTTCAGGACGATGAAGAAAAAACCGAAACCGGCGGGGCGGGGCAGAAAGAAAGTCGCCTTTTTTTACGGTTGCTTCATCAATTTTTACCGGCCCGACATTGGTGCGGGAATTATCCGCCTTCTGGAGTCCTTAAATATAGACGTTGTTCTGCCCCCCCAGTGGTGCTGCGGTCTGCCCGCACTCGGCAACGGCAACCTGGCGCTGGCACGTTATTTTGCAGGAAAGAATGTTGACTCTCTGTCCGACTATGTTGACGCCGGCTACGACATTATTTACAGTTGCACTTCCTGCGGACTGTGCCTGCTCAACGATTATCAGGGAATCATGGATATTCCGCGCGCCAAAAAAATTGCAGAAAACACCTACGACCTTCACGAATATATTCTCAGGCTCATTATCGAAAAAAACATCCGTCCGGAATTCCGCGATGTCAGCAGATCTGTGGCTTATCACATCCCCTGTCATCTGCGGGCGATGAAAATAGGATACCCGGCGGCCGACCTGATGAAAATGATACCTGGCCTGGAGTGCCATATCCTCGATGACGCCTGCTGCGGCCTGAGCGGCAGCTACGGGTTTAAAAAGACCAACGAAACAACCGCCGTGCAGCTGGGAAAACGCGCCGTTTCCCTCATCCGCAAAACAGGTGCATCATCAATCGTTTCAGATTGCGGCTCATGCCGCATGCAGCTGGGCGGTCTCTCCGGCATGGATGCCTTCGACCCGGCAGAGATCATCTGTGAATCGCTGGCAATAGATGTGAAAAGAAAAAATACGAAAAACAGGGAGGGGAGAAAAATCGCTCGTCCCCTCCCCTCTGTATAATCTGCAGCGCACACCGTCTGCGGCTCATATCCCCTCCCCGCTTTTCATTCTTCAGATTGAAAACCAGACAGATAAGGGTTACATTATCCCAGAATCCGCAATAGGCTAAAAATTCTATTGCGTAGCAATAGAGAATTTAATGGAAAAGAGCAAGGAAATTAGGGACATTCGTAAGATCGACCTTTGTTGAAATCCAGATAAGATTTACTTAC
>JAGPFA010000045.1 GCA_018056765.1 Syntrophaceae bacterium | reverse complement strand
AGCTGCTCAAAGAAGTTTTTAAATAACACCAGGAGTTTTTAATATGCCCAATATTCTGCTCGTTGGAAACGGCGCACGCGAACATGCGATCGCCGAGGCAATTTTACGCTCGAAACAAAACCCGCATCTGTTCTCCTATATGAAATCCAACAACCCGGGAATCGCTTCTTTGTCGGCGAAAACCCTCCTGGGCGGTTATGCCGACCTGACGGCCATCACTGATTTCGCCAACAAAAACAAAGTTGAATTTGCCGTGATCGGGCCGGAGGATCCGCTCGCCAACGGCGTTACCGACGCCCTGAAGGCCTGCGGCATCGGAGTAGTAGGCCCTTCCAAAAGCCTGGCCCGTCTGGAAACATCCAAGTCTTTTACGCGCAATCTGGTGAGCAAATACAATATTCCCGGCAACCCGCAGTACAAAATCTTTACGTCCGCCGACGGCATGAAAGAATTTCTCGCGACGCTTGAAGGGATCGTCATCAAACCAGACGGGCTGACCGGCGGCAAGGGAGTACTGGTTCAGGGTGACCACTTTGCAACCCGGGACGAGGCGCTGGTTCTGTGCCGGCAGATTCTCAGCGACACTGCATCCGTGATCATCGAAGAAAAATTCGACGGAGAAGAGTTCTCCCTCCAATGCCTTTGCGACGGAAAAACCGTTGTCGCCACCCCGCTGGTGCAGGATCACAAACGGCGCTTCGACGCCGACCGCGGTCCCAATACCGGCGGCATGGGCTCTTATTCTCTGCCCGATCACACCATGCCTTTTTTAGGAAATTCCGATATTGAGGAGGCTCTGGCAATCACCCGTCGTGTGGCTGGAGCACTCTTGCAGGAAACGGGAGAACCGTACAAAGGTGTTATGTACGGAGGCTTTATCGCCACAAAGGACGGCACCCACCTCCTGGAATACAACGCACGCTTCGGCGATCCGGAGGCGATGAACATTTTGCCCCTTCTGAAAACAGATTTTGTGGAAATCTGCCGGCACATCATCGCCGGCGAGCTCCATAAAATCAACGTTGAATTCGAACGGCTCGCCACAGTATGCAAATACGTTGTCCCCGCAGGCTACGGCCTGCCTGCAGACGACGGAGGCACAGCCCAAGCGGCTAAAATTGAAATCGGCGACACAGGCCGGGCCAGACTTTATTTTTCGTCGGTGGACCAAAAAGACGACGGCCTTTATCTGAGCTCATCACGCGCCGTCGGCCTCGTTGGTATCGCCCAAACGCTTGCCGAAGCCAGACTAATTGCCGACGAAGGAGTCCGGGCAGTCAAAGGTCCGGTGGCCTATCGCGAGGATATCGGCACTGATGCCCTTATCCGTAAGCGTGTTGAGCATATGAAAGAGCTTCGCGGAAAATGAGGAACCACCCTCTGTATTTTTGATTTTTTTACCTGCGAGCCGGGAAAGGCGCTAAATTATTCCGGCAACTCCAGCGGCAAGAGAAATTGCGCCAAAGGTGCGCTTGGCGTAAAATAGTGATATAGTGCTATTCAATTTTTAACCGGATGTAAATACCATGAAAAAAATATTTTCTTCGGAGCAAGCCAGTCAGGAAAGCCAATTGCGCATTATGCGCCATAAAGCAAAAACACCGCAGGAATATTTAGACTTTGCCCTTGTAGAAATTATTACACTCACCGGCAGTAAAGTCGCTTTACTTAACCTTTACAATGAATTTAACCGGGAATTTAAGCTGCAAAACATTGTCAGCACAAGAAACGCGGCCCTCGGCGGCAATAACAGGCAGATCTGGTCCTCAGCAGACACCGCCCGCCTGTGGACAAAGGCGCTCAAGCAGGCGCGCCCTGTCGCTTTAAAAGAAAAGGAAATTCCCGCCTCGCTGAAACGTATCGGAATCCTTGTGAAGCGTTTTTTGGCCATTCCTCTTTTTTCCGGAGGCGACATTGTCGCCGTGGCCGGTTTCGCCGACAAAGCAAGGCCCTACACCCAAAAAGACATACGGCACGCGTTTCTTTTGATGAATCTCGCCTGGCAAACCGCGCAAAAAATGTGGCTGGAAAGAAACCATATTTCGACCGGCCTGCTGTTTAACGATCTGAAAAAAGCATTCTCTGTCGGCTTTTTCTGGAAGAATACAGACCTGAAATATCAGGGCTGTAATGAATATTTCGCGGCGCTTGCCGGCGTCCAATCACCTGATGATATTCAGGGCAAAACAGACAATGATCTGGCGTGGCATAACCAGGCCGAATCATTCCGTGCCCTCGATGAGGAGGTTTTAAAAACCGGCAGAGTAAGCATCAAATACGAACAATTCGTCGAAAAGGCGGACAAAACACCACTTTGGCTCAACATCTCCAGTATCCTGGTCAAGGACGCAAAGGGAAACATCCTCGCCATTGTCGGTACAGCCAACGATATCACAAGCAGGAAACAGGATGAAATAAAAAACCTGCGTCTGGCGGCAATTGTAGAATCGACTGACGACGCCATTGTGGCCATGGATTCCGACGGCATCATCACGGACTGGAACCGCGCGGCGGAAAAATTATACGGATACACAAACCGGGAGGCGATCGGCATGCCTGTAGCCAATCTGGCCCCTCCCGGCTTCGAAGCAGAAGTCTCCGACATCATCGCCACACTCAGAGACAATCACCGGCCGGCCAGCTACGAGACAAAAAGAAAAAGGAAAAACGGTCAGATATTCGACGTAGCTATCACGGCGGCGCCTATCTTTTATCCTGATGGAAGCTTTGCCGGCATCTCCGGCATATCTCGCGACATTACAGAAAAAAACAGGCAAATCAAAGAATTGGAGCTGTACAGGGAATTTCTGGAAAACATCGAGGATGGGTGCTTTGAGCTGGACTTGAAAGGCAATGTCACCTATACGAATCCGGCTACGGCGTTCATGTTCGGAGTTGACCGGGAACTGGCGATGGGAGACGGTTACGCTCAATATACTTCCCCCCAAGAGGCAAAAAAATTATTTACCATTTTTAATCAGATCTACAAAACTGGTCAGCGCAACTTCATCGAGGAAATGGAAATTATCAGAAAGGACGGCCTTGTACAGTATTTTGACCTGGAAGCATCTCCCATGTTTGAGACCTCGGGACAAATATCCGGCTTTCGCTGCACCATCCGCAATGTCACACAAAAGAAACAGCAACGAGAAGAATTGGAACGCTACCGTGACTTTGTGCTGAACGTAGATGACGCCTGCTTTGAGTACGATTTCGACGGAAACGTTCTTTTCTGCAACGAACCAACATACCAGATGCTCGGCTACACGCGCGGCGAGTACATGAAACTGAGCCATCTGGAAAGACATCCGGACAAAGAAGCGGCAGACCACACCGCCGCAATCATCGAAAAACTCTGCGCGACGGGACAGCCCTCTGGCCTTTGCGAGATCAATCTTTTACGCAAAGACGGCTCTGTCATATCCGTAGAAATGAATGCCAGCTTGATCCGTGATCAGCAGGGCAATCCGATCGGCTGGCGCGGGACAGGCAGGGACGTTACGGCAAGAAAACAAAGGCAGGCGGAACTGGAACGCTACCGTGATTTTCTGGAAAATATTTATGACGCCTGCTTCGAGGTCGACCTTCGCGGAAAGATCACCTACACCAACGAAGCGGGTGCGCACACTCTGGGGCTGGCCAGAAATGATTTTACCGGCACACGCAATATTATATATGCCAACAGGCAGGAAACGAAGAGAATTGCGAAAATCTTCCGTAAAATATACGACACCGGCCAGCCGTCACTTATCGACCATTATGAGCTTCTCCACAAGGACGGACACCCGATATTTCTGGAAATGTCCGCCGCATTGATCCGTGATGATAAAGGCAAGCCCTCCGGCTTCCGCGGCGTCGCTCGAAACGTCACGGAAAAGAAAAAAAATGAAGAATTGCTGCAGGCCAGCGAGGCGAAATACAGATTTCTTACAGAAAAGATAAGCGATGTCGTCTGGACCACAGATATAAACCTTGTTTTTAAATACATTACCCCCTCAATCGATTTCGCGTTGGGATATCAACCGGAGGAGCTGATCGGGCGCACTCCCGAAGCGATCATGACACCTGAAGCGATAAATCGTACCCGTTCACTTCTGAATGATGAGCTCAACAAAACCAGACGCGGGCGTAGCGAGGCAGTACGCTTTATCGAATTTGAGGAGGCCTGTCTGCATAAAAATGGCGAAACACTATGGTTCAGCAGCGTCGTGAGCCTGATTCGTGACAGCAAAGGCGAAATCACAGGCATTCACGGCGTATCCCGGAACATTACGGAACAAAAGCAGGCGGAGGAGGAAAAAGAAAAACTGATCTTTGAATTGCAGGAAGCTTTGTCGGAAGTGAAGACGCTAAGCGGCCTGTTGCCGATCTGCTCTCACTGCAAAAAGATAAGAGATGACCGGGGTTATTGGAACCAGCTCGAGAGTTATCTTTTGGATCATTCCAATGCGCTGTTGTCGCACAGCATTTGTCCGGAGTGTGCCGAAAAGTATTACCCCGACATTCTCAAACCCAAAAAACCCGGGTAACAAAGTTTACCTACACAGTCCCGGACACAGAGGATAAACGGGTGATCTTCTCTCATGCCGCGGTTTTACCGCTCGAATGAAGCGTTATTTTAACAATGACAAATAGTCCTGAGTCGACAAAACAAATGCGCGTCAACCTTAAAGAAAAGAAACGACGATGGAGAAAATTACAGGAGGTGTTTTATGCCGGATGTAAAAATAACCGTCAATTCCGTCAGGGGACATTGCGCTGCCGGATACAAACCGGGTGATTACTTCATGCTCAAAGACGGTCTGATGATTGAAGCGGGAAAACCGGCCGGCATTTGTATTTACGCTCTGCCGGCAATAATCCACTACCTGACCGCATACTGCCGTGAAACTTCGTCCGAAGACTGGATCAACCAGCTAAAAGAACTTCAATGTCCCGACAGTGCCAATACGGTCATCTTCGGGCTGGAGCGAATGTAGGCGGTCCTGGAAAAACCAGCCACCCGATAATAAATGCAGGAAAAAGAGCGTTATCTGCCTCTGGATGTTTTCCGGGGAATTGCCATCGCTTTGATGATTCTGGTGAACACGCCGGGAAGCTGGCAGTATGTCTATGAGCCGCTCAGGCATTCTCCATGGCATGGCTGCACATTGGCTGATGTGGTGTTTCCCCTTTTTCTTTGTGCCGTCGGCCTGTCCCTAGCCTTTTCTTTTTCCTCACGGCAAAACGATATGGATGCGGCGGCGGGTTGGCGCATCCTCCGCAGAGTGGCGCTGATTTTCCTTATCGGCCTTTTCATCAACTTTTATCCGCCGTGGCTGGTGAATTGCGAAAACTTCAGAATAATGGGAGTGCTGCAGAGAATCGCCCTGGCCTACGGCATAGCGGCTCTGGCCATCCACCTATCCCCCGAGAGGTATCTCCCCGCCATTTCGGCTCTCGTGCTTTGCGGCCACTGGCTTTTTCTTTTTCTTTGCTCCTCTACGGATCCCTACAGCCAATCGGCAAATGCCGCACTTAACCTCGATCGCCTGGTTTTCGGCGAAGCTCACCTCTACCAGGGCATCGGTTTTCCTTTTGAGCCGGAAGGGCTTGCCGGAACTCTGCCTGCGGCTGTGACGATTCTCATCGGCTACATGGCGGGAACCTGGCTGCAAGACACAAATAAACAGCTCGCCCTCCTGAAGCTGACCGCTTACGGAACACCGCTTTTGTTTTCCGGTTACCTGTGGGGGTTCATCCTTCCGATAAATAAACCCTTGTGGACCGGATCTTACGTTCTTTATACCGGAGGCATCTCCTGCCTTCTTCTGGCCCTGATCGTTTTTATCTTTGATGTGAAGGGACTCAATAAATGGGGGCGGGTTTTCAGTGTTTTCGGCATGAACCCTCTGGCTCTTTTCGTTTTGTCCTCAATCTGGATCAAAACAATGCAACGGGTAATTTTTATTTCCGGCCCGGAAGGCACGAAAATAGCGGCGGGGGCATGGCTGTACCAAAATATTTTTGTGCCGGCATGGGGACCGGCCGGCGGATCTTTAGCCTATGCCGTTGCGCATGTGATTTTATTTTGGTTTGTCGGCCTCATTTTTTATCGCTTTAAAATCCTGGTGAAAGTGTGAGTAGGTTGGCAAAACTATCTGAGGAGCTATCCGTGTCAAAACAAAAAGGAGTCATCATGAAAAGAGCTGCCGCGTTTTTTCTCCTTTTCATTATCGTAGCGTCGTTGGTCAGCTGCCGGAAGGAAAGCGATGAAGACAGGATACGACAAATAGTTGCCGACATTCAGACGGCGGGAGAGAAAAAAGACATCCGGGCATTTATGAACCACATCTCAAAAGACTACCACGACCCACAGGGCTTCAATTATGAAGGAATCCGCGCCCTTGTTTTCGGCTACTTCCTGCGCTGGGGAAAAATATCCGTCTACATCAGCCACAGCAACATCAGCGTGGATGACGGCACAGCAAAAGCCAGACTCCAGACCGTCCTGACCGGCGGCGAGAAAACGGGCGGCCTCTCCGGGATCATTCCGCAGTCGCTGGGCATGTGGGATTTCGACATCACTCTCCAACGAGAAACACAAGGCTGGCGAGTGACCTCCGCCGTATGGAAAGAGGCTGAATATCTGATCCCGGATGACTAGCCCATCTTCCGCAGTAAGCGTTGAAATTTGATAAAAACAGGCTGTATTATTTTAAAAAACGTAATTAATACACGGGGGCTTATTGAAAAACTCAATGTAGTGCAGAAAAGCCGTCTTGCGCAATTATTTCTGTAACGACATACTCCTTTTGCAGAAGGAGCAGTAAATGTATTTGCGTCGTCACAGCAAAAAATTTTCGGGAGAAGAATACGGTTACTGGTCATTGGTTGAGTCAATACGGACGGCCAGGGGCCACGACAGTTGTTGTTGCCCAACAAACCGAAAATAATCGAAAATGTAGTGCAGAAAACAGCCTGATTCTAACCGCAATTACCTGTAATCATTGCTTTGTCATTTTTGAACTGCGGAAGATGGGCTAGCGGCGGGCATCCGCTCCCTAACTCACCTTCGGAGCAGCCCCGGCTGCGCTTCGCGTCTTGTAAGCCTCCGGCTCTGGGTCGCCGGTTGTCACAAGCCATCCGCCGCCTGGGGCCTTCACAAAGTCTTTTAGTGGTGAAAAAGGCGCATGCCGCAAAATGCCATGGCGATACCGTATTTGTTACAGGTATCAATTACCTGCTGGTCACGTATGGAACCGCCCGGCTCAACAATGGCGGTCACGCCGCTGCGTCGGGCACGCTCGATATTGTCACCAAAGGGGAAAAACGCGTCGCTGCCCAGGCACACGCCCGTAACCCTGCTGAGCCATTTTTTCTTCTCACCCCTGGTAAGGACTTTGGGCTGTCTGGTAAAGGTTTCGGCCCAGACATCGTCGCCGATGACGTCCTCGGGCGTGTCGCCCAGATAAACATCAATGGCGTTGTCGCGATTGGGCTTGGAGACATCGTCACGGAAAGGCAGGTTGAGCACTTTAGGCATGTGGCGAAGCTGCCAGTTGTCGGCCTTTTGCCCTGCCAGGCGGGTGCAGTGGATACGGCTCTGCTGGCCGGCGCCCACACCAATTACCTGCCCGTCCTGCACATAACAGACACTGTTGGATTGAGTGTATTTGAGCACAATGAGCGCCAGCACCAGATCTCGCTTTTGCTCATCGGTAAGAGTTTTATTTTCCGTCACCATATTATCGAGCATGCGGCTGTCGATTTTCAAATCGTTCCTTCCCTGCTCGAAGGTAATCCCGTAAACCTGCTTGTGCTCAAGCGACGCGGGCACATACGAGGGATCAATAGCTACAACATTGTAGTTGCCGCCCTTCTTCGATTTTAATATCTCCAGCGCCTGAGGTTCATACCCAGGAGCAATAATTCCGTCCGTCACTTCGTTTTTGATGATCTCTGCGGTAGGTACATCGCAGACATCGGAAAGGGCGATCCAGTCGCCAAAACTGCTCATGCGGTCGGCTCCGCGGGCGCGCGCATAGGCACAGGCCAGGGGCGAAAGCTTCATTTTCGGAGCGATATGGTACATTTTGCGCAGCACTTTGTCGAGCGGGTAACCCAGCGCCGCACCGGCCGGGGAAACATGCTTAAATGAAGCGGCCGCAACCATACCCGTATTTTCACGAAGCTCCTTCACCAGCTGCCAGCTGTTGAGCGCGTCGAGAAAATTTATATAACCGGGTCTGCCGTTTAAAACCTCCACGGGAAGCCCTGAGGCGTCGGCCATAAAAATTCTGGCCGGTTTCTGATTTGGGTTGCAGCCGTATTTCAATTGTATTTCGTTCATTTTTCTATCCCTCCACCGCCTGATATTTGTTGATGATGATATCTTCATAGCCGCCCGTGGCAAGCTCAATTTCTCTGACAAACAGACTCACTTTATTCTCCTCGTTGAGCACCTCCCATAATTTACCGGCAAATTCATTGTGATCATCCTCGTCCAACGCCACGCGCAGCGGCTCACCCACGAACGAGGGGAGAGGCGTCCCATTTCCCATGTAGGTACTGATGAAATGCCCTTCTCCCGGCAGGGGTTGCGGATAATTGTAAATAAAGCGCTGCATGCTGGCCTCATTCCCCTCATTACTTTTTAAAATGCTCAATTTATAAGCTCCGGCACGCATGTCCGCCACCCCGGAAATACGGGGCGTCCAGTTAGGCCCGTCATCTTCAAACGACCGGGTCGCAAGCGCTGCTTCGAAACTAAACTTCGGAAAATCTCCCCGCGCCATAAAATCGCGGATTGTGTTTGTCTGATCTCCGTTGGTGACAATCGTCGTGCCTTTATGCGTCAGGACGGGATTGTAAATGATCAGATGCGGATCCGTCATTTTGGCGGGATCGGCCGCCATCGTGCGGATACCCCCTTCAATAGCATCGAATACGCGATTTCTGCTGTTGACGCTGCGGCCCATAATGAAATAAGCAATAAGGGCTTTTTTGCCGTCCGGTGCTTTGCCGATGCAGATGCCGCGGCCCGGGTACTCGTTGGCGGCCAGATATTCGTAAAGATTCTGCTTCATGCTCATATATCTCCTTACATTGGGTAAATTGACTTTTCGCGGCGCGAGTATATGAACAGAAGCTGCTCATGTCAACCGGATTTGCCAACGATCTTCATTTATCAATTAATATAGGATATTGAGCACAAAGCGGCACCGTCCGGGCATGATGGGCATGCTGGATCGGCACAAAACTGCTGGTTATCCGGACGCTTATCTCCCTTTTTTAGAAGGCGCAGAAGGAGTACAGAATTTTTCGCGCAGCGCGTCGAGCCCTGTCAACACGGGAATTTTTTGCCA
>JAGPFA010000022.1 GCA_018056765.1 Syntrophaceae bacterium | reverse complement strand
GTATGAGCGTATGTATACAGCGGAAGCAGTCGGCGCCTTTGCACTTTACACGATTTTGATGGCGCTGTTCACCAACCCGGTCATCGACGTGGTCAAAAACATCGTGACCTGAGCACATGAGAGTGACATTACGCATTACTTGTAAACATGAAAGGGAATGACCATGATCGCCGTCCAGAAGATAAACCCCAGACAGTATCGAAAGGTAACCACTGTGCTGATGCTATCAGTCTGGGGAATGGGCATGGTGATCGGATCCCTCATATTTTTGTATATCGGTTGCCGCCTTGATCAGATTTTGGGAACCGAGCCGCATTTTATGCTCGGTTTGTTCATCTTGATGATATTCATCTGCAACGTACGGCTCTATCGGGAAGCGAAGGCAAGAATAAAAGATTTATAGAAGTAAGCTTGATGACATGATCTGTGCAAAGCACCCTCCGGTAATGAATCCGGAGGGTGTTTTTTTATCTGCTTTATCGCCAAAGAGATTGAAATCTTTTTTTCGCGCTCAGTACGTTGAAAATACAGGACCAATAAATCAGTGAAGATTCCTTAAATGCTACGCACACAGGACAGACAGTCTTCTAAAGTGTGGTGCACATACACTTCGACACTAAGACCCGGGGGGCAGATATAAGGCTAAGACCGTATTTGTTGTAAGTTGACCCGGTTAAAGACTTGACAAAAAAATATATGCTTGGTAGCTTCCGCATGACAATTTAGTCCAAGCAGGCCCGGACAAAACTGGACAGATACGCTAAGCCTTTCTTAAAACGGGAGGCTTTTTTTATGGGGGAAAGATGAGAGTTATAAAAACAATCAAGGAAATGCAGGCCAATGGAGAAAGCGTCAGGTCTGCCGGTAAAAGGATATCTTTCGTGCCGACAATGGGCTATTTTCATGAAGGGCATCTATCTCTGATGAGGCGGGCAAGACAGGTGGCCGATCATGTTGTTGTCAGTATATATGTGAATCCTACACAGTTCGGACCGAAAGAAGATTTTTCCAGCTATCCGCGGGATTTTGAACGTGACGCGCAGATGGCGCAGGAAGTTGGTGTGGACATTATTTTTTACCCCTCGAATGATGAAATGTATCCCGAAGGGTATCAAACTTACGTGGAGGTGCGCGAGGTGACACAAAATCTCTGCGGTCAGTCCAGACCACACCATTTTCTGGGGGTTACGACTGTTTGCTGCAAATTATTCAATATCGTCAAGCCGCACAGCGCCGTATTCGGCAAAAAAGATTTCCAGCAGCTGACGGCCATCCGGCGCATGGTTGCCGACCTGAATCTTGATCTGGAGATTATCGGTTTGCCCACTTTCAGGGAAGACGACGGCCTGGCCATGAGTTCACGTAATGTCTATCTTAACGAAGAAGAACGGAAATCGGCCCTGACGCTGGTCGCGGCCCTCAGAAATGCGCAGAAATTATACGCGGAGGGGCAAAGAGATGCTTCACTGATGATCGGTCAGGCCAGGCGCCTGATTGAAGCCGCACCGTTTACAAAAATCGATTATATAAAAATTTGTGACACTGCCACTCTTGAAGATGTGAACAGGATTGACAGTGAGGCGGTTATGGCACTGGCGGTCAGAGTCGGAAAAACAAGATTGATTGATAACTCGGTGCTGGGAGAGGAAGTCTGACTCATCTCATAATTTAAGTCAGTTTTCATGCCGGAGGATGTTCGCCGAATAATTGACAGGTTTTTGGGCGGGTCAGGGGAAAAGCCGGTATTTCCTTTTAATTATATCGTCTGGCCTGCGGATAATCCGGTTGAACCAAAACAGCGGGTATGCTATCGATGCCGGACGCTTAATCAATATTAAGTCAAAACTTAACTGTGGAGGAAATATGGCCTTTAAGGAAATTGACACAGCATTGAAATATAAAGTCGCGGATTTATCTTTGGCCGAGTGGGGCAGAAAAGAGATGGAGCTGGCGAAAAATGAAATGCCCGGACTGATGGCCGTGCGTAAGAAATATGGGCGCAAAAAACCGCTCAGGGGGATGAAGATTACCGGCAGTCTGCATATGACTATACAGACAGCCATGCTGATTGAAACACTCCAGGAGCTGGGAGCGGATATCCGCTGGGCATCCTGCAATATTTTTTCCACCCAGGATCACGCGGCGGCGGCAATTGCCCATGCCGGATCGACCAGTGTTTTTGCCTGGAAGGGAGAATCGCTTGATGAATACTGGTGGTGCACGGAGCAGGCGCTGACCTGGCCCGATGGCTCAGGCCCTGATCTGATCGTGGACGACGGAGGAGATGCCACTCTTTTTGTGCATCAGGGGGTGAAGGTTGAGAGCAATCCCGGCCTGCTCCGGCGCAGGGCTCCCAATAAGGAGTTTGCCATCGTCATGGAACGTCTTGCCCATTCATACAAAAAGAATCCGACACGCTGGCAGAAGGTGGCTGCCAACGTCCGTGGTGTATCGGAAGAGACAACGACGGGCGTAAACCGTCTCTATCAGATGATGGCTGCAGGGGAGCTTTTGTTTCCTGCGATCAATGTAAATGATTCCGTCACCAAATCCAAGTTCGACAATCTTTACGGCTGCCGTGAATCCCTGGCCGACGGGATTAAAAGAGCCACCGATGTCATGATCGCCGGAAAGATGGTTGTCATCTGCGGTTACGGTGATGTCGGGAAGGGCAGCGCCCAGTCGATGAGAGGGTTTGGTGCCCGCGTAGTCGTGACAGAAATCGATCCGATCTGCGCTCTGCAGGCGGCAATGGAAGGTTTTGAGGTCAAAACGCTGGAAGAGGTTGTGTCCATTGCTGATATTTTCGTCACGGCGACCGGCTGTTGTGATGTCATTACCGGCAGACACATGGAAATGATGAAGGACGAAGCGATTATTTGCAACATCGGGCATTTCGACAGTGAAATTGACATGAATTATCTGGAAACAAACAAAACCTGTCGCAGGGAAAACATCAAGCCTCAGGTGGATAAATGGACGTTGAAGTCAGGCCGCTCGATTATTGTCCTGGCTGAGGGACGCCTTGTCAATCTGGGTTGTGCCACGGGTCATCCGAGCTTCGTGATGAGCACCAGTTTTACCAATCAGGTGCTTGCCCAAATCGAGCTGGCGACAAAAAAATATGACGTTGGTGTCTACACGCTGCCCAAGAAGCTCGACGAAGAGGTGGCCCTGCTTCATCTGGGCAGGCTTGGTGCCAGCCTGTCTAAATTGACAAAAAAGCAGGCTCAATATCTGGGTGTGCCAATCGAAGGGCCCTTCAAGGCAGATCACTACAGGTATTAAGATCAGAAAGAAAATCTTTTTCGGTCCGGGATGTTCATCCTTTCATTTCAGGTTTTCATGCGTATGAACAGAAAAGCAGCCAGGCAGGAAAACAGTATATTTGATCCCCAGGCTGCCAGAAACGGGGGAAGCGTTCCGGATTTGCCCACCGACATCAGAAGGGCGTGGACAACCCAGTAGGAAAAGCCGATCACAATGCCGATGCCGATGCTTTGCATGATGCCTCCGCTGCGTTCCGAGCGCAGCGAAAAGGCCATGCCGATGATCACGAGGATGAAGGTGACAAAAGGGTAGGCGACTTTCCCATGCAGGTCCACCAGATATTGTGATACCTGATGCCCTTCCGCTTTTATCTTTTCGATATACTGCCTCAGTTCGAAGTAACCCATCATATCCGCGTCTTTTTGAAGTGTCTTGAAGTTGTCCGGAGTTTCCGGCAGGTCGATGCTCTTTTCTTTCTGCCACAGCGGAGACGGGGATTGATTCTCGTCAAAAGATATTATCAGTACATCATGGAAGGCCCATTGGTCGCCGCCCTGCCATTGGGCGCTGCGCGCGTCAATGCGGGTTTTCAAGGTGAAGTCGGGATTCATCTGATGAATGGTGACGCCGTGCAATACATTTTTTTCAGCATCAAACATCCTGTAGCTGTAAATAGTTTTGTTGCCGTGATACCAGATTTTATCCAGCATGAACAAACCGCGAATTTTCTGTTTCTGTATATCTTCTTTGATAATGCGGTTGGTCTCCTGGATGGAAGCAGGTGTAATGAGTTCATTGAAAAAGAAAAGGAAGACAGACAGTGCGGCCGCCACGAACAAAGCGGGTATCGACATGCGGTGGAGGCTGATCCCGTTGGCTTTCATGGCCGTTATTTCGCTGAATTTGGACAGGGAGCTGTAAGTAAGCAAAGATGCCAAAAGGATGGCCGCCGGCAGAACGAAAGACACAATCTGGGGAACTGAGTGTATCATGTAAGAGGCCATTTGCGCGACGGAGGCGTGATTGCTTAAAAACATTCTGAATCTCTGGAAGAAATCCACAATCATGTACAGACAGATAAATGACATCAGTGTGATCATGAAAAAATTCAGAAATGTCTTCAAAATGTATTTATCGAGCAGTTTCACGTCCTGTCCTCATGGGGCCGGCTTTTTTGCCGGATGTGCATAAAAATAGTGTGGGGCAGAGAAAATTCGCGGTTTGATGCAAAAAAAACGTAAGTGCCCAGTATTGCAAAAATCATATTGGGTATCCAGGCGCCTGTCCAGGGAGGCAACAGGCTGTTCTCCACCAGGGCTGCACCGCCGACGCGCAATAGATAATATGCTCCGACAATCACCAGACCGAAGGCAAAAGCCTTCGATTTAACGGCGCGGTGGCTTTTAATGCCCAGAGGCATTGCCAGAAGTCCGAAAAAAATACACGCAAAAGGTGTCGCGAATCTCGTTTGTATTTCCATGATAATGTCACGCTTGGCCGGCAGAGGTAAATCCTTTTTTTTCATCGTTTCCATAAGCTCGGTCAAGGTCATTTCTTCAATTTCCTTGTATTCATCGGTGAACTTGGCCAGCAGCGTCATTCCCAGATTAAGGTTTATGTCATAAACTTTAAAATCAATCTTACGGTAGTTTTTCAAATCCCGGCTGACGGAGTGAATTGAGCCATTTTCCAGACGAAGTTTGACGATCATCAATCTGGGGTCGGCAACGACGAAGGCTTTTTTGGCGATGATGATGTTTTCTTCACCGCGGAGACGGCTGTCCGAAACGAACACTCCCTCCATATATTCACCATCCGCCGGAATTTTATCGGCGTAAACCAAAAGGCCGAGAAAGTGTATATTAAAGGCTTTTTCTTTAAGGGCGATAGTCGCGTTTTTGGTCACCTGTTCAAACAGCAGACGCTTGACGGCGTAATTGCCCGCCGGTGCCAGAAAATTGGTCATGAAGATTGTAATGACAAAGGCGATCAGGGAGGCCGCCGCCGCCGGATAGAACATCTGCAACAGGCTCATGCCGGATGATTTAAGCGCGGTAATTTCATTGTCGGCGGAAAACCGCCCCATGGCGATCAGGATGGAAATTAAAAGAGCGATGGGGAGCGTGAAAATCATCAAAGACGGCATGATGAGCATAATCATATGCAGGATGGAGGTGACGCTGATACCCTTATTGATAATTAAATCCATGATTTGGAGCATTTTGCCCATCAGCAGGACAAACGTCATCACAAAGAGTATCATGATGAAGGCAAGGGAAATTTCCCGAAATATGTAGCGATTGATGATTTTCTTCATATCTGTTTCAAGAGTTTTTGGGAAGCTAGCATGTATTGTTGATTTTGCACAAGCAAAACATCGCTTGATCTTGCCGACTGTAGAAAACCTTACCCAGTGGTTACTTGTCATGAGTAATCATAAAAATAACAAAATCATAGAAAAAGATGCCCCCTCTAATAAAGTCCGCGCGTCAGGGCGATATTCCGTAAAATGGAACCCTGTGGGAGGGGGAATTACTACTTATTTGCAGGACGGCGTGATTATAGTCACCAAAAGACAGCAAAAAAGTTAAGTGATTAGCCCTGATTGACGATTCTGTTATTGGCGACTTGGGCTTGACATTGTCTTTTCACTGTGCTAGCAACGAACAATCATTTTGTTTTTTTGCAATATTAAGCACTCATGGCAGGTGAAGATGTCGGATAATTTATTTACTCTGATGATTATACCTCGCAGAAAGAGCGCGGTGACCAAAATATCCCTTTCCGGCAATGTTGTGCGATGTCTTGTTGTCGGATCATTTCTTGCCCTCCTTTTAGCCCTTTACATTATCTACGATTACGCCGGTATAAAGCGGGATCGGGCGGAGCTAACCCAGCTCAGAAAGCAGACTGTTCTACAGGCGCAGGAAATCAACAGTCTGGCCCTGAAAATAGATGAATTTTCGGACCGCATGGAAGAGTTCAGGCAGTTCGATCAGAAAATCAGAATAATGGCGAAAAGTCAGACCGGCAAAGGGCAAAAAATACCTCTGGGCGTAGGGGGGCCCGACAACGAACAGGTCAGGCTGAAGGAAATACTCGACCAGGATACGGATAAACTCATTGCCGGTATGCATCAAAGCATCGGTCGCCTGAACGAAGACGCGGACGAGAGGGAAAAAAGTTTCCAGGAGCTGTTGAGATTTCTGCAGGAACAGAAATCTCGTTTAGCGGCAACGCCCTCCATTTGGCCTGTCCGGGGGTGGGTAACCTCAGAATTCGGCCCCCGGGAGAATCCATTTGCACCGGGAGTAGAACTTCATAAGGGGATTGATATTGCCACCCGTATGGGCAAAGAAGTTGTCTCCACCGGTGACGGTCTGGTTGTTGATTCATCCTATAACGCTGCAGACGGTAATTTCGTAAAGATCGATCATGGCTACGGTATCCAAACAAGCTATCTGCATCTTTCAAAGGCCGTGGTGCATAAAGGGACGCGAGTCAAAAGAGGAACGGTCATCGGACATGTCGGGGACACGGGCAGAAGCACCGGGGCTCATCTTCATTATTCGGTTTTTATCAACGACGTTCCTGTCAATCCAAGAAAATACTTGAAATAATCAATCGATCTGCATTAGTATTTATCTTGTATACTTTGCTTCCTCGGGGATTGATAATTCCAGAAGGTGCCCGGTAGAGTTTTGTGCAAGCGGGTGGTGATTATGAAATTATCCGGATATTTCATAATGCTTTGAGTATTTGAAATATGAAGTCGCAATCTCTGCCCCAAATGCCGCGACAAAAAGGCAATGCTGTCCCGGATCATATACACAAAGGGGCTTTAACTGTAATTTGTATCGAATGACCTCAGTGACCGTAATGATCCGGTGTAAATAACGGACAAGAGGCCCTGGCAATTGATACATTGTTCTTAAGCGATCCGTTTTTCCAGGGACTGTGTCACGAATTAATTTGCCTGATAAAATGGGTTTTTCCCGGATGGTCATGTATGTTAAAATACGCCGGTAAAATATACCGGTTTTTTTGTGAAGGTGTTCAATGATCGAGGCGATTCTTAAAAAAATTGTCGGCACAAGAAATGATCGTGAGCTCAAGAGGATTTCCATCCTTTTAAACGAAGTCAATTCCTTTGAAACAGGCCTGATGGCCTTAACCGATAGTGAGCTCAGGTCAAAAACCGACTATTTCCGTGAAAAACTGAAAAACGGCCTGACGCTTGACGATATCCTGCCGGAGGCTTTCGCCGTCGCCAGAGAGGCATCACGACGCACACTGATGATGCGTCCTTTCGATGTCCAGGTGCTCGGAGGCATTGTCCTTCATGAAGGCAAAATAGCGGAAATGAAAACAGGCGAAGGCAAGACATTGGCGGCGACCATGCCGCTTTACCTCAACGCTCTGGAGGGGAAAGGTTGTCACGTCGTCACGGTCAACGACTACCTTGCCGGCCGCGACGCGGCATGGATGGGGCCCGTTTACCGTTTTCTCGGTCTGAGCGTCGGTGTGATCGTACATGGCATGGATGATGAACAAAGGCGAGCGGCTTATGCCGCCGATATCACATACGGCACGAATAATGAATTTGGTTTTGACTATCTTCGTGACAACATGAAATTCAGTCTCGATGAGTATGTTCAAAGAGAGTTCAACTATGCGATTGTTGACGAGGTGGACAGTATATTGATTGATGAAGCTCGCACGCCACTGATTATCTCCGGAGCTTCCGATGATTCCACCGACAAGTATCACAAAATCAACCAGATCATTCCGCGCCTGAAAAAAGAGACGGACTATTCGGTTGACGAAAAGAGCAAGACGGTTGTGCTCACTGAAGAAGGGGTGGCGCATGTAGAGAAGCTGCTCAATGTTCAAAACCTTTATGAGCCCAAATATATAGAGATAGTTCACCACGTTAACCAGGCGCTGCGTGCCCACACGCTATTTAAACGGGATGTTGATTACCTGGTTAAGGATGGACAGGTAGTAATTGTTGATGAATTTACCGGAAGGGTCATGCCGGGAAGGCGCTACAGCGACGGTCTGCACCAGGCGCTGGAAGCAAAGGAAAGAGTGAAAATTGAAAGAGAAAATCAGACGCTGGCTTCGATTACCTTCCAGAATTATTTCCGTATGTATAAAAAACTGGCGGGGATGACCGGTACCGCCGATACGGAAGCAGAAGAATTCAAAAAGATCTACAACCTGGAAGTTGTAGTCATGCCGACCAATATGCCGATGATCCGTGAAGATAATAACGATTTGATATATAAAACCGAGCAGGAGAAAATAAAAGCGGTTATCGAAGAGGTTAAAGAACTGAACAAGGCCGGACGTCCTGTTTTGATCGGTACCATATCGATCGAAAAATCCGAATTGTTGAGCAAATATCTTACGCGGGCAGGTGTGAAGCACCATGTCCTGAACGCCAAAAACCACGAAAAGGAGGCGGAAATAGTCGCCCAGGCCGGGCAACCCGGCCAGGTAACCATCTCCACGAATATGGCGGGACGCGGTACGGACATCAAGCTGGGTGACCAGGTCGCCCAGGCGGGTGGACTGCATATTCTGGGGACGGAAAGACATGAAAGCCGCCGTATAGACAACCAGTTGCGGGGAAGGTCCGGGCGTCAGGGAGACAGGGGATCATCGAGGTTCTATCTTTCACTCGAAGATGATCTGCTGCGGGTATTCGGTGCGGAAAGGATAGCTTCCGTAATGGACACCATCGGCATAGAAGAGGGGCAGCCGATTGAGCACAAGTATATTTCCCGTGCCATAGAAAACGCCCAAAAAAGAGTGGAAGGTCAGAACTTTGATATCCGGAAACACCTGCTCGATTACGATGACGTAATGAATAACCAGCGAAAAGTTATCTATGAGCAGCGCAAAAAAGTTCTGCGCGGCGAAGACTTGTGGGCTGATATCGATGAAATGGTGGAGGAAATAACGGATGATCTGATTTCCGAATTTATTGAAGATAAAAGGCGCCCCGAAGACGATGACTTGAAGGCCCTTCACGAGGCAATATTCAAGCAGTTTAATTTACGTATTGATTTGAACGATACCGGTGCTTCCCACGCGGCTGATGGCTTTCGCGGGCAGATCGTTTCGACGGTCGGGAAGTATCTGCGTGACAAGGAAAAAGAGTTCGGCCCCGAGCTGATGAATTACCTGATGAAAGTCATTATGCTGCAGGCCATCGATATTCACTGGAAAGAGCATCTTTTGTCCATGGATCACCTGAGGGAGGGCATCGGCCTGCGCGGGTACGGGCAGAAGGATCCGATAAGGGAATACCAGCGTGAAGGCTATTCCATGTTTATGGATATGATCGGCCGTATTAAAATGGACACGGTCGAAAAGCTCTGTCTGGTCAGAATTCAGCGAGAGGAGGAGGTGGAGGAAATCCGCCGTAAACAGAAGCAGGATTATATTTTAAGCCGCGGTGAAGACGCCCCGGTGAGCAAAACCATCAAGCGCAGCCAGGTCAAGGTGGGCCGTAATGATCCATGTCCGTGCGGCAGCGGCAAGAAGTATAAAAAATGCTGTGGTGCATAAGCAAGAACGAGGAGTGAGTTAAATGGCAAAGACAACCGTTAAAATAAGCGTTCCCGGTTTTTTGGCCGGCGGAATTTCGGCCGGTATTAAAGAAGGCGGAAATAAAGATCTGGGTTTGATTTTTTCGACTGTCCCGGCCAGGGTTGCGGCAATGTTTACAAAAAACACATTCAAGGCAGCGCCGGTATTGATTGATGCCGAAAGGGTCAAAAGAGGGGTAGCCCAGGCGATTATCACCAACAGCGGTTGTGCCAATGCGGCTACGGGAAAAGAAGGCATTGCCGACGCGCTGGCGGTTTCCAAAGTGGCCGCACAACAGCTTAAAATACCGGAGGATCATCTGCTGATATGCTCTACGGGGGTGATCGGTAAAAGGCTGCCGGTCAAAAAAATTGAGGCCGGTATCCCCCGCTTGATCAAAAGCCTCAGTGAAAACGGCATCGAAGATGCTCAGGAAGCAATGATGACCACCGACAAGTTTCCCAAAATTGCCATCCGCAGGGGCATTGTCGGTGCCAAAGATGTCACCGTTTGTGGTGTGGCCAAGGGTGCGGGGATGATCGAGCCGAACATGGCGACGCTGCTCACTTATGTAATGACCGATGCGCTGGTGGACGCAAAGGCGCTCAATACGGTTTTCCGGCAGGTCATCGATTCGACATTCAATGCCGTAAGTGTCGATGGGTGTATGAGCACCAACGATACGGCCATTATTCTGGCCAACGGCCTGGCCGGCAACAATCCATTGGAACGGGCGCAGGCCAGGCTGCAGCGATTTCGTGAGATGCTCACCGATGTCCTTGCCGAACTGGCGCAGGCGGTGGTCAGAGACGGTGAAGGTGCCACTAAACTTATCAAGATTATCGTGGAGGGGGCAAAATCAAAATCGGACGCGCGGCGCGTGGCCTACTCTGTAGCCAACTCCAATCTGGTCAAAACCGCTTTTTTTGGGGAGGATCCCAACTGGGGAAGAATTATCTCCGCCGTGGGGGCATCCGGTGTGGCACTCGAGAAAGAAAAGGTGACGCTTTCCGTCGGGAACATGGTTTTATTTGCACAAGAAGCGCCGGCGGACTTTCAGCTGGCCAGGCTCAGGGAAGTCATCCACAAGGGAGAAATTGAGGTGCGCATCGCCTTGGGGGGCGGGGATAAATCCTTTGAAATGTGCACATCGGATCTATCCCATGAATATGTAGAAATAAATTCTTCCTATTCGACTTAAACCGGATGGATGCTAAAGCCGCTGAAATTAAGGCCAAAGAAGTTAATTAAGCTTGAACATCCTGATTATTTGTGCTAATTGCCGCAAGATTTCACACACTCTCTGATTGACGGCATGTTGCTTAGAAATTAAGTATGCCGTTAAGGAGACGGGGGTGGAGGACTAAAAACAAAGGAGAAGAAAAATGTCAGCTATTTCCATGAAAATGTTGCTTGAGGCAGGTGTCCACTTCGGCCACCAGACCAACAAGTGGAACCCCAAAATGAAGCCCTATATTTTCGGGGCGCGAAACAATATTTACATTATTGACCTGCAGCAAACCGTCGGGATGTTTCAGACAGCATACAACTTTGTGGTCGATACAGTCGCAGAGGGTAAGGAAGTCCTTTTTGTCGGGACAAAAAAACAGTCACAGGAGGCGATTCGCGAGGAGGCGACACGCTGCGGCATGCCTTATGTCAATCAGCGGTGGCTGGGTGGTATGCTCACAAACTTTGTGACGGTGAAAAAGAGCGTTGATCGTCTCAACAGCCTCAACAAGATGTTTGAAGATGATTCGATCAAGGCCTTCCCCAAAAAGGAGATTGCCCAGCTGCAAAAAGAAATGGATAAACTGGAAAATGTTCTGGGTGGCATTAAAAGCATGAAAACCCTTCCGGCAGCCGTGTTCATTGTAGACCCCAACCGGGAGCACATAGCGGTCCGTGAGGCGAAAAAACTGCAAATTCCTCTTATTGCCATTGTGGACACCAATTGTGATCCGACCGATATTGACTATGTCATCCCGGGCAATGACGATGCGATCCGTGCCATCAAATTGTTCGCCTCGAAATTTGCCGATGCGGTTACGGAAGGCAAAAAAAGATTTGAAGAGAAGATTGCCGCCGAATCCAATAAGGAAACGAGTGTGGAGACGCCCGCAGAATCGGAAGATGCCGAAGCCGACATTCCGGAAAGTGTCGAAATGTCGGACGCTTCTCCCGTATCGACAGACGTTTGATGCCGACGAGGCATACCGATAAATTTTGATCAGAACAGTAGTTCAGGAGGGTATTACATTGGAAATCACTTCAACGATGGTAAAAGAGTTAAGGACAAAAACAGGCGCCGGGATGATGGATTGCAAAGAGGCGCTCATTGCGGCAAACGGAGATTTGGAAAAAGCGATTGATTTTTTGAGAACCAAAGGTCTTTCCGCCGCAACCAAGAGATCTTCAAAAGCGGCCAAAGACGGTACAGTTGCGTCATATATTCATATGGGAGGCAAGATCGGCGTGATGGTAGAAGTCAACTGCGAGACTGATTTTGTAGCCAAAACCGAAGATTTTCAAACGATGGCCAGAGATATCGCCATGCATGTAGCCGCCTCCAATCCCCTGTATGTACGCAGTGAGGATATTCCCGCCCATGCTCTGGAGAGGGAAAAAGAAATTTACCGTGCCCAGCTTCGTGAGGAAAAAAAGCCGGAGAAAATCTGGGATAAAATCATTGAGGGAAAGCTCAAAAAGTATTATGAAGATGTGTGCCTGGTCGAGCAGAAATTCATAAAAAACCAGGACATTACTATTGGCACACTGGTGAGCAATATGATCGCAAAAACTGGTGAAAACATTGTTGTGCGTCGTTTTGCCCGCTTCCAGCTCGGCGAAGAAGTTGCAAATCAATGAGCCAGAGAAATGCCGCTTATCAAAGAATTCTCCTGAAACTCAGCGGAGAAGCACTGATGGGAGAGAAATCATCCGGTGTTGATCCGGATGTGGCCAACTACATTGCCGGAGAAATAAAGTCACTTTCCGGCCTCAAGATACAGTTGGGCATTGTCATCGGCGGCGGCAATATTTTTCGCGGCATCGAAGCCAGCGCCAGAGGGATGGATAGAACAACGGCGGACAATATGGGCATGCTGGCAACGGTTATCAACAGCCTTGCCCTGCAGGGGGCGCTTGAAGCGAGGGGCATCCCCACACGCGTCCAGTCCGCCATTGAAATGCATAAAATCGCGGAGCCTTTCATCCACCGGCGCGCGATACGACATTTGGAAAAAGGAAGAATTGTCATTTTTGCCGGTGGAACCGGCAATCCTTTTTTTTCGACAGACACAGCTGCCTGCCTGCGCGCCATGGAAATCCAGGCGGACGTGATCATGAAAGCAACGAAGGTAGATGGTGTTTATGATGCCGATCCGATAAAAAAACCAAATGCTGTTATGTTTAAAAAAATTAGCTATATCGATGTGTTAACAAAAAATCTTAAAGTAATGGATTCAACAGCTATTACCCTTTGCCGTGATAATTCACTGCCAATTGTCGTGTTCAATATGCAGAAGAAAGGAAATATCCGCAGTGTTATTTGTGGCAAAGAAATCGGAACTTACATAGGAGAATGCTGATGAAAGAGCAGATTTTTTCAAAGTTAAAAGAAGAAATAGAAAATACGATCGCCTCTCTTGAGAAATCATTCAGCAGGGTGAGAACGGGCCGTGCCTCCGTTTCTTTATTGGACGGTATCCGCGCCGAGTATTACGGGACACCGACTCCTCTGTCTCAGCTGGCCACTTTGTCTGTTCCTGAAAGCCGTCTGATTGTCATTGCCCCATGGGATGTCTCGGCTATCGGCGCCATTGAAAAAGCCATTCAAAAATCGGAACTCGGGTTGATGCCGGCAAATGACGGAAAAGTCATTCGTCTGCCCATCCCCCAGCTCACAGAAGAACGACGCCGTGAACTGGTAAAGCAGGTAAAAAAAATGGCGGAAGAGGGCAAGATCAAACTGCGCAACGAACGCCGCAACGCCAATGAAGGGCTGAAGGATCTGAAGAAAAACAGCAAAATCGGCGAAGATGAAATGCATTCTTCGCAGGAAGAGGTTCAGAAAATAACAGACAAATACATCGAACAGGTAGACAAGCTCCTGGCTGCCAAAGAAAAAGAAATCATGGAGATTTAAATTAAAGGCAGCCGAAGACATCATTGGGGAGTCCATGACTCCCCTTTTGTGCTTTTTAAACCCTCTGAAAATTTAATGCTGAAGATAGACCCTGACAATCTGCCGCGACACATCGCAATCATTATGGACGGTAACGGCCGCTGGGCCAAGCGTCATGCGATGGGGCGTATCCGTGGGCATAAAAAAGGGGCCCAGGCAGTGCGGACAGTCGTCACAGCTTGCCGCGAGCTGGGTATCCGCTATCTGACACTTTTCGCTTTTTCGACGGAAAACTGGGGCAGGCCGGATAAAGAAGTAAAAGCGCTGATGTCGCTGCTTGAAGATTATCTGGAAAAAGAGAAGCCCAATTTGCAAAAAAGAGGAATCAGGCTAACGACGATTGGCGATATTGGAAGACTCGAGACGAATGTCGCGAAAAAACTAAAAGAAGTGATGAGGCTGACGCAAAACAACCGGGAAATGGTGCTAAATCTTGCCTTGAGCTATGGCAGCCGCGATGAAATAATTTCGTGCGTCAAAAAGATGATGGAGGATAATCTTAAAGGAAAACTTCAATTGTCAGAGTTAAATGAAGAAACTATAAGCAATTATCTTTTTACAAGAGAAATGCCTGACCCGGATTTGCTGATCAGGACGAGCGGTGAGTACAGGATAAGTAATTTCCTTCTCTGGCAGTTGGCCTACACTGAGCTTTACTTCACCGAAGTTTTATGGCCTGATTTTAATAAAGAGAATTTATTGGCGGCGATTCATGCCTACCAAAAACGAGAGCGACGATTTGGTCTGACCGGCGAGCAAGCCGGGAACAACAGAATTTCGGGAACAACGAAATGACACGAAAAAATTCCAATCTACAAAGATGGGTGACAGGTCTTGTTTTAGCCGGCGCCTTGCTGGCTGTGCTCATTTGCGGTTCGCTGGAAGTTTTAACCGTCCTGATTGTCCTGGTTATTGTGGGGGGGGTGTGGGAGTATAACCGAATTGTTTTCGGTCCTGGTTTCCTCAAGGAAAAAACCGTCGGTATTATTTTTTCCCTTTTAATTCCGGGAGCTTTTTATCTTGGAGATTTTCAAATGCTGGCGGCGGCAGTCGCTTTTATGTTGATGGCTGTGTTCATTATATTTCTGTGGAGAGTCAATGAGCGGACTCTCGATATTATGACGGTGGCCAAAGCCGTTTTGGGCGTGGTATATATATCCTTCCTGACTTCTCATTTCATATTGCTACGCAAACTCGAAGAGGGTATCTACTGGATTATTCTAGTACTCGTGATTGCGATTATCGGTGACACAGTAGCATTGTATGTAGGAAAATCGCTCGGGAAAAGAAAACTGATTCCCGTGGTAAGTCCTGGTAAAACAGTTGAAGGAACGATAGGGCTGATTGTGGGGGCGACACTTTCTGCTTGTATTTACGGATTTTTTTTCCTGCCGGGGATATCCGTTGTTCATTTCGTGATTATCGGCTTTGCCGGCAGCATCATCGGGCAGCTTGGCGACCTTTGTGAATCAGCTATTAAAAGACATTACGGGCGCAAGGACGCTAGTTCGCTCCTGCCGGGGCATGGGGGGCTGCTCGACAGACTTGACAGTCTGATTTTCGTTGCTCCTTTCGCATATTATTATCGTGTTTTCGTGATTGGCTGATGAAAAAGATTGGCATCCTGGGTTCAACCGGCTCCATAGGGCTGGGCGCGCTTGATGTTGTCGCCAAAAACCCGAAAAAATTCAAGATTTCAGCGCTGGCCGCAGGAAGTAATATAAAAGAGCTGGCCCGCCAGATTGCCCTGTTTCGGCCATCCATTGCCGCCTGCGCAACACAGCAGGGGGCAATGGAATTAAACAGGCTTGCCGGGCGATCCCAAACCAGGATTGTTTGGGGTGAGGCAGGACTCGAGGAGGCGGCAGCGACTCCTGTCTCGGATATCGTCCTTTCAGCCATTTCCGGGGCGGCCGGTTTGAAGCCCACGCTGGCGGCCATTGAGGCGGGCAAAGATATAGCTCTGGCCAACAAGGAAGTTCTGGTCGCGGCCGGGCAGATAGTGACCAAAAAAGCGAAAAAGCAGAAAGTAATGATTCTGCCGGTGGACAGTGAGCACAGCGCCATTTTCCAGTGCCTCTCCGGGCAGAAAAAAAATCTGCTCAAAAGGCTGGTACTGACCGCTTCCGGAGGGCCCTTTTATAAACTCAACAGTGAGGCTTTAAAAAAAGTGACTGTGGAGCAGGCTCTGTGTCATCCCCGCTGGAGGATGGGAAAAAAAATCACCGTCGATTCCGCGTCTCTGATGAACAAGGGGCTGGAAGTAATTGAAGCAAGGTGGCTTTTTGATGTGGACATTTCCCGTATCGATGTTTTAATTCATCCCCAGAGTGTCGTTCATTCGCTCGTGGAAATGATTGATGGATCGGTTCTGGCGCAGCTTGGGATTGCCGACATGCGCATTCCTATCGCGTATGCGCTTGCCTATCCGCATCGGATCACGAATGATTTGCCTCCGCTTGACCTTTCCAGTGAGGGGAGTCTGGTTTTTCATAAGCCTGACCTGAACCGGTTTCCCTGTCTGGAACTGGCTTTTGCTGCGGGGCGACGTGGAGGGACTCAGCCTGCCGTAATGAACGCGGCCAATGAAATTGCAGTTGCCGCCTTTCTGAAAGGAGACATCCGCTTCGTTGACCTGCCGGAGGTCATTGCGCAGGTCATGAGCAAACTTCCGGTGATGGACAATCCTTCACTGACGGATATTCTGGCTAGTGACCATGAAGCCAGGCAGGAGGCTAAATTAGCGATTAAAAAGGTGAAGAAAGGCTGACAAATTGATAACTTTAATATCTTTTGTTATTTTGCTTGGAATACTGATTTTTGTCCACGAGCTGGGACATTTTTCAGTTGCACGCGCCTGTGGTGTGGGCGTGGAGAAGTTTTCCCTTGGCTTTGGACGAAAAATTATCGGCAAGAAAGTTGGCGAAACCGAGTATGTGCTATCCTGGATTCCCCTGGGCGGGTATGTAAAACTTCTCGGTGATACTGATACGGAGGGTCTTTCTCCGGAAGACGAAAAACGTGCATTTTTAGCCCAGCCTCCGTGGAAGCGCCTGCTTATTGTACTGGCCGGGCCTTTTGCCAATTTTTTGCTGGCGATAATTATTTTTTGTATCCTGTTTATGCACGGTGTGCCTAATCTCGCTCCGATTGTCGGGATTGTACAGCCCGGTTCGGCAGCACAGATTGCCGGCATAGTCACAGGGGATAGAATCACTGCCATTGACGGACGAAAGATAAATTACTGGACCCAGATCGACGAAATCGTACAGCAATCTCAGGGAAAAGAAATCACCATAGTTGTGCGGCGGGGTGCAGAGGAAAAAACCTTTACGGTCAGGCCGCTTGTTACGAGTACAAAGAACATTTTCGGCGGGGAAGAAGATGTTTACCGTCTGGGAATCTCGCCGGTGAGCAAAATACTGGCGGTTGTCGGCGGGATAACGGAAGGCTCGGCAGCGGCGGAAGCCGGGATTGCCAAAGGGGATGCCATAGTTTCCATAAACGATCGGGAAATAACCTACTGGGACGAGATCAGACCAGCCGTGTCCGCGTCTGAAGGGCGCGAGCTTAAGGTGGTTGTCCGCAGAGGTGAAGAAAACAAAGAGTTTACTTTAAAACCGAAACTTTCCCGGGAAAAAAATCTTATCGGTCAGGAAGTCGATGTTTATCTCATCGGAATACAGGCGGCGGGCAATATCCATTCCGTTGTCGGAAAAATACAGCCTGGCTCGCCGGCGGAAAAGGCAGGTTTTCTGCCGGGGGACAAAATAGTGGGGGTCGCCGGGCAGAAAATATTTTGCTGGGAAGATATTGAGGAAATTATTGAAGGAACAACCGCCGGCAAGTTGAAAATACAGGTTTTGCGTGGCGGGGAGGGAAAAAATCTGACGATCGACCAAGACAGTGAAACTGCCGGGGCGATTAAAAATCAAACAGCCGCCATGGGACTGATCCCGGAGACCGGCGAAGCGATTGAAAGAAAAAACCCTGCCGCCGCTCTTGCTTCTTCACTGGGCAAGACGTGGGAATTCAGCAAGCTCACGGTCGTCGTTGTCGTAAAGATGATTGAAGGTGTTGTGTCCCCACGCACACTGGGAGGGCCTATTTTTATTGCCCAAACGGCCGGCAAGCAGGCCAAAGAAGGTGTCGTGAGCTTCATTCTTTTTATGGCAATTCTTTCCATCAACCTCGGCGTGATCAATCTGTTCCCCGTGCCTGTTCTTGACGGGGGGCATGTCCTTTTCTACCTCTACGAAATAGTGACCAGACGAGCGGTTCCGAAGAAAGTGAGGGAATGGTCCACACAGATAGGTTTTGTTGTTTTGTTGATGCTGATGCTGTTTGTCATCATGATCGACATTGAAAGACTCGACATCAAGCTGGTCAATGATGTGTTAAAATTTTTCAAATAACATGCTCACTCTTGCCTTTGACACATCTCAAAAAACAATTTCCGTTGCCCTGCTCGACGGTGACAGTGTTGCCTATGAGGTGACGAGCGACTCAGGAAGAAATCATTCAGAGCTTCTTCTTCCCGCAGTGGAGCAGGCATGCTCCTGCAGTGGCGCTCATATCAAAGAGATAGACCTGTTTGCCTGCACACTGGGGCCCGGTTCTTTCACCGGGTTACGCATCGGTGTTGGCACGCTCAAGGGATTTATGATGGCTACCGGCAGACCAGCTGCCGGTATTTCATCACTTCAGGCGCTGGCGATGAATGCACGGCATTGTGGAAACGTCATCGCGGCGATGATGGATGCAGGACGCGGTCAGGTTTATCTTGCCTATTTTCGCTCTGATTCCCGGGGAGGCTTGCATCCGCTGGGCCCGGAGACGGCAGCGGCGCCGCAAATAGTTTCTCAATGCCCTTATGAAGAAGTCGTTTATGTTGGTGATGGGGCCGTCAAGTACGCAAAGCTGATTTCTTCCTGTTCCAGACATAATCGGATCCTGCCCGCCGACAGCCGGTTTATCAGAGCTTCGGCGGTAGGAATCCTGGCACGGGAGAAGCAACGGGAGCACAATCTTCTGGATGTCCGGGAGGCTTTGCCTGTCTACCTGCGATCCGCAGATGCCTTACCGGCCAGGCCTGTTTTTTCCTGACTGACCGTTTAAGACGGTTGCCGGCTTTTTTTCTCTTCCAGAATCCTGTCCAGAAGTTTTTCCGCTTTATAATGGAATGGGTTTAGTGAAATGACGAAATTCAGTCTGCGGACGATTTCATCAAGTTTGGCGCTTTCCGGCCAGACACGGAAAAGAGCATATTGCAGAGCGGCCAGATTGAAGTTTGTCTCCTCGTGGAATGGATCGATTAAAAGAGATTTTCGGTAAACGTCCATCGCCTCAGGATACTCCTTGTGGAACTCATGAATCAGTCCCAGGCTGTTTAACGCACCTGCATTGTCCGGATCAAGCCCAAGAACTTCATTGAATAATGCTGTGGCGGCGGTGTAATTGCCCCACTGAAAATTGATCCTGCCCATATTGTAGAGAGACTTGATATGAGTCGGGTTTTTTTTGGTAATCTCCTTGTATTGTTCCATGGCCTCATCATACATATCGTGTGTGTCATATAAGACGGCGAGGCAAAAGCGCGGTGTGTCATTGTCCGGCGCCATGGCTACTGCTTTTTTATACTGTTTGAGCGCCTCATGATAATTACCCTGCAGCTCATAGAGATGGCCGATGTTGATATGGGCCTCCAGGTTGCCGGCATCTACGGACAGGGCCTTTTCATAGTAGTGTCTGGCCATGTCCGGTCTGTCTAATTTTTCGTAAACATAACCAACGTTGTTTAAGGTGCCGGCCGTCTCGGGAGTCATTTCCAGTATTTTGAGAAAGCATTTCAATGCCTCTTCGTACTCTTCTTTTTCTATATAAATAAAACCCATGTTGTTATAGGCGTCGATCACATTTTCATTTCTGGTAATCAGATTTTTGTAGTGAGATATGACCAGATCATAATCTTCGGGACGGATTTCGTGGTGTTTTTCCATGGCCGCTTTATTTGCTTTTTTCATACAAGCCCTGCTTTTGACAATAATTACAGAGACAACCTTTTGAGAATGCCGTCTTTAATTTCACTCCAGATATGAACAGGATCTGCCTGGGGTGCTTGAGTGAGCTGCGGGTTGTTTTTGAGTATTTTCGCCGCCCAGAAACCAGCAGATTTCAGAGCGCTTGCCCGGTTAAAGGATTTTACTCTCTCGAGTATCTCCTTGGGGATATCCAGGCGCACTGTATGACTGCCGATAGTTACTTCGTCATCTTTGAGGCCTGTAGCAGCCGCCGATTTTTCATCCGCCTCCGGAATCACTTCTTTGTCCTTTTGTGTCGCGGCAGCCTCCCCGTCATGAGTAGTTGTCATTTCCGAGCCTTTTTCATCCTGATGCTCTGGTATGAGGGGGGGTAATTCCTGCCCGGCAGTCGTTTCAAGATTAACGGCAGCCACGGGAAGTAAATTCTGCACGTCAGGTTCTCGCGCCGGCAAAGCGGCAACGGGTGGGGTAAAACCGGCCGAAGTTTCCTTTGTGTCAGTCGATGAGTGGGCTTGCCCGGTCGTTTCGCCGTTGCTGGGCTCTTTGTGATCAGAAGAAGCTGCTTTGTTGTCTCCGGAAGTGATAATATTGACAGTATCCGGCTGCGAAAAAATCATTGCGGCGACTTCTTCAGTCATTTCAACGATATCGGAAATCTCAAAATCATCAGGAACGCACCGTGGCTTGCGGCTCTGGATGGCCGGTCGGCCTAACTTCTGAAATCTCTGCGCGACCTGCAAGACAAGTTCGGCCGGCACCTGGGTCAGTCCTCCGGCAGCCGCTTCGATCAGACAAAGCTTACATATTTTGTTGATAAGACGTGGAATTCCCTGATCGGAATTTTCCCAGATGGCTTGGATGGTTTCCGTCGGGAAAATCATTTTTTGCGTACTGGCAAGAAGGAGCCGCGCCTCAATGTATTTTTTTACCGCTTCGGGAGAGGGGAGCTTGTCTATGCGGCCATAAATGCCGATACGCTGGAACAGATTTGACCTTTTGGGGTGCTCCAGGCGGCGCGCCAATTCTATTTGTCCCGCCAATACCAGAGCAAAGAGGTTTCTCTGGTCATCCTGCAGCCTGGTCAGAAGTCGTAAATTGTCCAAATTGGCAGGCGACATGGAATCAGCTTCATCAATGAAAATGACAATTTTTTGCCCTCTTTCCGTCGTTTTGAAAAGGAGACGGTGAAAAGTTTGCAACAGATGGAGCTTTCTGTTTTCCGCGCACGGTTCAGAGGTGACCTGGCTTATTATTTCCTTCAGCAACTGGGCAAAGGGTATTGCGGGACTGGTAATCAAGACGGGAAGATATTTATCCGGCTCAAGCGCATCCATGATCACTTTGATGGCCAGTGTTTTACCGGAGCCGACTGTACCGATGATCACGGCAAAGTCTTCATCCGCTTCCTTGATCCCGAAAATTGTTTCAGAGATCACCTTCTCCATGGATTCGTGACAGTCCGTGTACATGGAAGGGTCGGGCACGTTGTCAAAAGGCGCTTTTTGTAAGTTCCAATAGTCTAAATACATGTCTTCTCTTTATCGGTTATTTTGCAATCATATACTTTGTGGACAAGAAAAACAACCCCCCCCCGCCGACCGTCACTCGCGGGTAGTCCCACGGATGGATCAATAAACCGCCGCATTATCTTTTCCCTAATAAAGTTATCGAATGACTTTGATGAAAACTAAATACACCAAAGGTGACTTAAGTCACAAAACCCTGATTTTATCGTAGAAGGAATGTTTCAAAAAGAAATATTTGTGATCAATCATTTCTATTTCCCCTGCTTTGATCATGGCGCTGATGATCCTGCTGGCCGTCTCCCGCGAAACAGCCGCAAAGTTGGCCACATCCTTGTGGGTCAGTTTGATATGAATGATCGTGCCGTTTTTCTCCTCTGTCCCGAATTTTTGACTCAGCATTTTCAGGGCGGCGCGCACCTTATCACCTGCCTCCCCGAAGCCGAAGATATTGAGCATACTCCAGGCATCCCTTAATCTCAGGCACAGAAGAGAAATAATCTGTTGCAGACTTTTTTCGTTATTCATGATGAACTTGTTGAAGTTTGCCTTGGTTAAAAAACCGATTGTGCTGTCATCCATCGCGATGATTGTGGCCGGTGCCGTTCTGCCGTCGAGAATCGCCATTTCGCCGAAATAGTCGTAGCGTTTGTGTATGGCCAGCATCAATTCCTTGCCCGCTTCATTGTATCTGATTACTTTGACTCTTCCGGCAATGATAAAATAAAAATATAAAGGATCGTCTTCTTCCAGTAAAATAACCTGGTTTTTAAGAAATTTTCTGATAATGACAACAGACTCAATTTCAGACAGCTCTCTGGGCGAGAGGCATGCCAGAAAGGGAATATTCTTGCAAATTTTCAGGAACTCATCGGATGTGAATTTCATATGTTTAATTTTACAGTAAATAATCCCGGATGGCAAATGTTTTATGGGATTCCATTCTTATCTACAGAAACAGGGGTGCTAAATGATATATCATTTATTAACATGTAAAAAAACAGGCAGAATAATTCCTGTGGGCGCTTGTGTCATCATCACGGTGATCCTTCTTGTCATGCTGTCTGAATCCGCCTTGCTGGAAGCAAAATCAACCGATGTCCGGCGGACAGACACGCTGTTTCAATCATTAAAAACGAGGGTGCCGGTTTATTTTGTCCATGTCAAAAATATGTATCCACATGATGCCGAATCTTTCACCGAGGGCCTGTTTTTTTATCAAGGGCATCTCTATGAGTCGGCCGGGCTTTACAAAAAATCGTCACTTGCCCGCAAGGATAGGCTGACAGGGAAAACTCTGCATGAAGTGAGGCTTCCTGACAGGTTCTTCGGCGAGGGGATTGCCCTGCTCAAAGGAAAAATCTACCAGCTTACCTGGCGGGAACAGATCGCCTTTGTTTATGAGGCCGACACGTTAAAAAAAATCGGCCAAATCACCTATCAGGGAGAAGGATGGGGCTTGACCACCGACGGCAGATATCTGCTGATGAGCGACGGATCACCGGTAATCACTTTCCGCCACCCGGATACTTTTGCCGCAATCAGGACAATCGTGGTTCATGATGGAACTATTCCCATAGGCAATCTAAATGAGCTGGAATATGTCGGGGACGAAATATGGGCCAATATTTTCATGCGGGACATCATCGCCAGAATATCGCCTGCCGACGGGCGGGTTGTGGGGTGGATTGACTTAAGTTCACTTAGGCTTTTGATACCGGACAATGATCGGGCGGATGTGCTAAATGGAATTGCCTGTGATGCGAAGACGGGAAGAATCTTTGTGACGGGTAAATACTGGCCGCTGGTTTTTGAAATCCAATTGAGCGCTCCGTTGCCGCCCGGTCCTCAATTGCCTTGACCTGGCGGATATTATGCAATATAAGCGCGCCAGTTTACATTGACAAAAGGGAGCCAAAAAGATGCGGATCATACTTCTGGGAGCGCCGGGCGCGGGGAAGGGCACAGTTGCCAAATTGCTGGGTGAATTGGACGGTTCGGTACAGATTTCCACAGGTGACATTCTGCGCAGTGCCGTGAAAGAAGAAACCGCCCTGGGGAAAAAAGCAAAAGATTACATGGATCGGGGTGATCTGGTGCCTGATTCTCTGATTATGGAAATCATGGAAACAAGATTAAAAGAGCCGGACTGTCACAATGGTTTCATCCTGGACGGTTTTCCCAGGACAATTGCCCAGGCCGAAGATCTCAAACAACTGCTGGGCAGGATGGGCCTCCGCCTTGATTTTGTCGCGAATCTCGAAGCGCCCCGGGAAATAATTCTCGAGCGGCTGACCAACCGGCGTACATGCTGCAACCCATCGTGCCAGGCTATTTATCATCTGAAAAACAATCCTCCCAGAAAAGACGGCACCTGTGTGTTGTGCGACCACGAAACCATCCAGCGTGACGACGAAACCATCGAAGCCATCACTAACCGCCTGGAAATTTACAATCAGAAAACAGAGCCCCTCATCGGTTATTATGAAAAAGAAGGTTTGCTGAGAAACTTCCTGTCACTTGTAGCCGATGACACAATTTCTGATATAAAAAAGTCCATGGGGCTTTAAGCCGCCTTTCAATGGACGACGGCTTGGCAAAAACCGCACAGAGTCACTGACACAGCAGTATTTTCCGAAAAATGCATAACCGGGACACACAAATTGCGGACAGTGATAATCACTCCCGTGCGATATCGTCTGGATATTGCCTGTGGGGAAATAGTCGTCGGGCAGATAATCAGGTAATTTACGGAGTCGTCAGTGATTAACTATGAAGCGGAGCTTAATTCTGAACAATACAGAGTTGTAATGGAAGACAGCGGCACCCTGCTGGTACTGGCGGGAGCAGGCAGCGGCAAGACCAGGACTTTGACCTATCGTGTGGCCCGTCTTCTGGAATCTGGTGAGCACCCGGAAGGCATACTTTTGGCCACCTTCACCAACAAAGCGGCGCGTGCCATGCTGGGGCGGGTGGAAGAAATTGCCGGCTGCTCAACGGGTAGAATAACGGGCGGCACATTCCATTCCATTGCCCACCGTTTTTTACGGCGCTGGGCGTTTCGGCTCGGCTATCAGAACAGCTTCTCCATTGTTGATCAGGAAGACGCCCGACAGATGATCGCCTCCGCGATGGCGGATCTCAGAATAGACGTCAAATCCACGAAATTTCCCAAAAGCAATGTCATCGGAGAAATAATCTCTCTGGTCGTGAATACGCAAAGAAGCCTGGAAGAGGTGATCGCGTCACGCTATTCTTTCTTTTTACACATGTACGATGAAATCAATCAGATCGCCTGTCTGTACACCCGAAAAAAGAAAGAACTCAATGTGATGGATTTTGATGACCTGCTTTCCAATTGCCGCAAACTCTTTGAAGAGCATCCGGATGTTTTGCAGTCGCTTTCCGGCCGCTTTCGCCATGTTTTGGTCGACGAATATCAGGACACAAACATCATTCAGGCGGACATGGTGGATATGCTCGCCTCGTCCCACGGTAACCTGATGGTGGTCGGCGATGATTCCCAAAGCATCTACTCTTTCCGCGGCGCCAATTTCGAAAATATAATCACTTTCCCCAAGCGCTATCCTGATTGCAAAATATTCAAACTGGAGACAAATTACCGCAGCACGCCGGAAATTCTGGAGATGGCCAATCTGAGCATCATAAACAATGAAAATCAGTATCCCAAGGTGCTCAGGGCGGTCCGTCACGGGGGGATGAAACCGGTGATTGTGGAGGCGCACAATGTTTTGAGGCAGGCTGATTTTGTCGCCCAGCGTGTAACCGAACTTGCCCGCAGCGGCGTGCCCCTCAACGAAATTGTTGTCCTGTACCGTGCTCATTATCATTCGATGGAAGTGCAGATGGAGTTTGTCCGTCGTGACATTCCCTTCGAGATACGCTCCGGCATCAGGTTTTTCGAACAGGCGCATATCAAGGACGTCACGTCATATATGCGCATTGTGGACAATCCGCACGACGAGCTGGCCTGGCGCCGGGTTTTACTGTCCTGTCCCAGGATCGGCAAAGCCACTTTTGAAAAAATATGGGGACAGCTCAAGGAAGAAGATAATCCGCTGGCGGCGTTTGTCGCGCCTGGGTTTGACTCTCAGGTGTCCAAAGCGGCGAGAGCCGGAGTGCATGAATGCCGGCAGACGATGCTGGGTCTGCTCGAAATAGACGTGCCGGAGAGAACTCCCGAAAGAATCATCGATGAACTTCTCAACCGGGGCGGATACCGCAACTACCTGCAGGCTACTTACGGTGACGCTTCGTCCAGAGAAGATGACTTGATCCAGCTGGGACGGTTTGCCGCGAAGTTCGACCGGATGGAAGAATTTTTGAACGAACTGGCGCTTCTGACCAGTGTGTCTCATGAGGAAGAAATCAGGGAAGCGGCGGACAAAGTTGTTTTATCCACCATCCACCAGGCCAAGGGGCTTGAATGGTCGTATGTGTTTTTAATCTGGTGTGCCGACGGGATGATCCCGCTTGGCCGGGCCCTTTCAGATGATGGAGGAGAAGAAGAGGAGCGCCGTCTGTTTTACGTCGCTCTGACGCGCGCTCGTGACCAGCTTTATCTGAGCTTTCCGGTTGTTGACTATTCCAGGCGCGAACCGCTGGCTTTGGCACCGTCGCGGTTCATACAGGAAATAGCACCCAGATTCACAAAAAGCGCCAACCGTCCCTTCGATCACTGGCGGTTGTTTGACAGTTGATTGTGTGTAAAAAACGCAGTCTGACCTACGCTGACCGTTTTGGGGCCTGACGCGCAAGAGGTGTGCCTCAAACAATTTTGAGCGACAATTCCGCCAGCTGTTCAGCGCTGACTTCCGAGGGGGCATCCGACATCAGACAGGCGGCTTTTTGCGTTTTCGGAAAAGCGATGACATCACGGATGGAGTCAGCCCCGGTCATGATCATCGTCAGGCGGTCCAGACCGAAAGCCAGCCCCCCGTGGGGCGGTGCTCCGTATTCGAGCGCGTCGAGGAGAAAACCGAATTTGCTGCGCGCTTCCTCGTCGCCGAGGCCCAATGCACTGAAAACCTGCGCCTGAATGTCCTTACGGTGGATGCGGATGCTTCCTCCGCCAATTTCCGAGCCATTGAGTACAAGGTCGTAGGCGCGGGCGCGCACTTTTGACGGATCGGTCGTTAAAAACGGCAGATCTTCAATGAATGGTGAGGTAAACGGATGATGAGTGGAGACAAACCTCTTTTCCGTTTCCGAATATTCCATAAGCGGAAATTCAGTAATCCAGGTAAAGGCAAGCGCGTTCGTGTCGATCAGGTTTAGCTTTCTGGCAAGGTGAAGACGGAGATTTCCCAGCGCGTCATTGACGATTTTTTGTGTATCGGCAACAAAAATAAGGACATCACCTTCAGAGGCGTTCATCGCCCGGCCGATCGCTTCAACCTCCTGGGGTGTGAGAAATTTGAAAGCGGGAGAAGTCCAGTCGGATGCATTGACCTTGGCCCAGACCAGCCCTTTGGCTCCGTAAACTGCGGCAAATTCCTTCAGGCCGTCGAGCTCCTTGCGCGATAAAGATGACGCACCGGTAGCCTTGATAGCCTTGACAACTCCACCGGTGCCGGCCGCTTCAGAAAAGAGTCTGAAGTCTGAATTGCCGGCAATTTCGGTCAAATCGACAATTTCCATGCCGAAGCGTATGTCCGGGTTGTCCTTGCCGTAGCGTGCCATAGCATCGGCGTATTTCAGACGCGGGAAGGGCAGGGGAAGGTCAATGTTGAGGCAGGTCTTGAAAATGGCTTTCATCAGACCTTCCATCATCTTCATGATGTCGTCCTCGGTGATGAAGGACATCTCCACATCAATCTGCGTGAATTCCGGCTGGCGGTCGGCCCGCAGGTCTTCATCGCGGAAACATTTGACAATCTGGAAATAGCGGTCAAACCCCGATACCATCAGAAGCTGTTTGAAAATTTGCGGCGATTGGGGCAGGGCGTAGAAAGTGCCTTTGGTGATGCGGCTGGGAACCAGGTAATCTCTGGCACCTTCCGGGGTGCTTTTCCCCAAAAACGGGGTTTCCACTTCAATGAACCCGTTTTCATTGAAATACTGCCTTGTAGCCATCGCGAGCCTGCTGCGCAGGATCAGGTTTTTTTGGATGGCCGGCCGCCGCAAATCTAAATACCGGTATTTCAGGCGCAGGTTTTCAGAGACATCTTCATCATCAAGCGTGAAAGGCAGGGTCCTGGCCTCGTTGAGAATCTCGAAGGCGGAAACAATGACTTCCACCTCACCGGTAAGCATCTGCGTATTTTCCATTCCCGCGGGGCGCCGGCGTACTTTTCCCACGACGGCCAGAACATATTCGCCGCGAATTTTTCGCGCCTCAGCGTGGAGCGCCTCGTCGGAATCCGGGTCGAAAACAATCTGGACGACTCCCTCGCGGTCACGCAAATCGACAAAGATCAGCCCGCCCAGATCGCGGCGCCTCTGTACCCAGCCGAACAGAACCACTTCTGTTCCCTCGTCACGAGCACTAATCTCGCCACAGTAATGAGTCCTCTTTTTCTCTTCCATAAAGCGGTGCACTTCTATTACCTCTTTTTGATGATGTTCACCAAAGCCTCACCGATACCTTCCAATGGAAGGCTCTGCTGCTGTTTGGTGTTCATGTTGCGTAATTCTGCTCGTTTTTCGGCCAGTTCCTTGTCTCCGATGATCAGCACATAGGAGCTGTTCTGTCTGTCGGCGCGTTTCATCTGACTTTTCAGGCTCTTGTCCGAATAATCCATGGAGGCACAAATGCCCCGGCGGCGCAGTTCGTTGGTCAGGCCAAAACCGAATTTTTGCGCCCCTGATCCGAGTGCGGCGATAAAAATATCCGTGACGGGTTTTTCGTCCGGGCGGGAAGGCAGGCAGGCGATGAGCCTCTCCATGCCGATGCCGAAGCCGATGCCCGCGATTTCCGGACCACCCAGGAAACTGACCAGCCCGTCATAACGGCCGCCGCCGGCCAGGGAATCCTGCGCCCCCAGCGCGGTGGACTTTACCTCAAAGGCGGTTTTTGTATAGTAATCCAGACCACGCACCATCTTGGGATTGACCGTGAATGATACGTCCAGATCGGTTAAAAGAGCTTTGACTAAGGAAAAATGCCCGGCGCAGCCGGCGCACAGATAATCCGGAATCAGGGGAGCGGCACTGATGACGGACGCGCAGCTCTCCACCTTGCAGTCGAAGACGCGCAACGGATTGGTCTGGATGCGCCGCCGGCAATCAGGGCACAGGGCCTCCTCTGAGCCCTTCAGAAAATCGACTACCGCCCGGGAAAATTGCGGCCGGCAGTCCCTGCAGCCCAGCGAATTGATTTCCAAAGAGAGCTGGTGAAGGCCCAGCGTCTCAAGAAAATGGATCAGCATGAAAATGACCTCTGTGTCGGCCCAGGGGGTGTCATCTCCGAAAAGTTCGGCGTCGATCTGGTGAAATTGGCGGAAACGCCCCTTCTGGGGGCGCTCCCGACGGAACATCGGCCCGAAGGTGAAAAGTTTCGTAACCGGGTCGGAGGCGGACATATTATGTTCGATAAACGCGCGGATGATCGATGCCGTGGCTTCCGGACGCAAAGTTAGAAGCTCATCGTCTCGGTCACGGAAAGTGTACATCTCTTTTTCCACAATGTCCGTCGTCTCTCCGATGCTCCGCTGAAAAAGGACGGTTTTTTCCATAATCGGCACGCGAATTTCGCGAAATCCAAAGCGGGCAAATACATCGCGGGCGGCTATTTCCACCGCATGCCAGATTGGTGCATCGTGTGGAAGAATGTCTTTGATACCTTTGATAGCAGTGATTTTATTCATATAAAAAGGTCTTGCCTGAAGCAGGGAAACGCCACAGGGGCGGATTTAACCGATCATCATGTTTACGTGTCATTGGAACCGGACTCCCGACTTTTAAAAAGAACAGTTCCGGATAACTGTTTTCAGAAATATGATGACATATGTTCAAATTATGAGATTTACACCAACATCAGGCCCAGACGTTTTTTTGCACGTCTTTGAGGGTAATCTGTGTTACAGGGTAAATATCTTCGATGATCTCGTCCGGGTCGAACCATAGTTTGATTTCTTTTTCCGCATCTTCCTCGCTTGACGAGGCATGAACCACGTTTTCGAAGACACCGGTGGTCGTTATTCTGCCATAGGCGCCCCTTATGGAGACCGGATTGGCTTTTTCCGGATTGGTATCACCAACGATGTCGCGGATTTTGGAAATGGCATCTTCCCCCTGATAAACCAGTGCGATCACCCGGTGGGTTTTATGTACATCTCCGACAATATAAGAGATCAGCTCCTCGAAGAAGGGCATGTCTTTCAAATGTTCATAATGTTTGGCCGCCTGCTGCCTGGTCACGCGTACTACTTTTGCTCCCATGATGGTCAGTTTGGCTTCCGCCAGGCGGGAGAGGATATTTCCGGTGAGCGATTTTACCAGCCCGTCGGGTTTGATGATGATGAGTGTCTGTTGTACGGACATATATGTTTCTCCTGTTAATTAAAGTTGCGTTCCTATAACTCAAAACCATTCATTTTACAATTATTTTTGATGCTTGAGACGCATGGCGAGTGTTATTGCCTTGTGGAAACCACCCGGAGATGCGATCCGGACGACCGGATGGTGATCGCGCCGTGACGGTCGGTACGCATTACCGTGATGTCACGGGACAGATAGCGCTGGAGCACTTTCCGGTGAGGATGGCCGAAGATATTGTTTCTGCCCGCGCTGACGAGCGCGTAGCGTGGCGAAACAGCCGTGAGAAAGTCCTCTGAACTGGAATGAACAGAGCCGTGATGAGGCACAAAAAGAAGGTCTGCCCTGAGATTGCGGCCGGACTTGATCAAGGCCTCCTCAGAGCGGCGTGAAATGTCGCCGGTAACAAGGAAACTCATCTGGCCGAAAGTCATTTTGAAAACCAAAGACGCATCATTTAGTTCATCGTGTAAGGCGCATTTTCCTGTATCCCGAGGAATTGCTGGAGGCCACATATAATCGAAAGTGACCCCGGAAATCATAACAGGCTGAGTTTCGGCGGTAATGATTCTGACCTTGATGTTGTGGTCGCTTATCGCTTTTTCAAAAAGCCGGAAAAGATCATCTTCTGTTTTCATGCCGCTGTGCCAGACTTCGCGGACATGAAAGTTGTTTAAAATGTAGATAAGCCCCTGAAGGTGGTCGGGATGTGGATGGGTGAGGGCGACAATATCTATTGTATTGATTCTTTCCTTGTATAAAACGGGAGCGATGACGGATTTTCCCATATCGAATGAACTGTCGCGTAAACCGCCTCCGTCGATGAGTAGATTGACGCCTTCCGGCATCTGCACCAGTGTGGATGAACCCTGTCCTACATCGATGGCCGTAATTTTCAGATCAGAATTGTACCTGACTTTGATGATCCAGTACGCCGTATCGGCGATAAAGAAAAGCACTAAAGCCGGTACAAGAGCTTTAGCTGCAAACAAGCGGTGTCGCGTCCATCCGTTTTCGTTTTTTTTGTTTTTCGGTGCCGTCATCTCTATCAATAAAAACAACAGAATATAGAAAACAATTATTTCGGGGAGGGACGGCTTGAAAACGGCAAGGGAAGCGTAGGGCAGGTTCGCCAGCTTGTTGATAATCGCCATGCCTGTCTGTGTGAAAAATGAAGCTGTTTTGATAAAAAAACCTGCCAACGTTGACGAGAAAAGACAGGCCGGTATGGCACAAAGTGCCGGGATCAGAACAAGCATGCCCAGAAGCGGTACGGCGATAACATTGGCGGCCAGGGTGATTAAGGAAATGCGGTTAAAATAAAAGGCAATTAAAGGTAATGTGCCGACTGTCGCCGCAGTCGTCACCAGCAACAGAAGGTAGATGCGCCTGATGAACCACGTCACCAGGCGGGGTGCGCCGGATAAAAAAGGGATTGGCACATTGCTGAATTTGGGCACAATGTGGATCAGGGCAAAAACTGCAGCAAAGGACAACTGGAATGAAATTTCAAACAACGCCTCGGGCATCGCCATCAATATGAGCAGCGCGGCGAGAGAAAGAACCTGATAGAGATCCCTTTGACGGCCGATCAGGAGGGCGACAAAAAAAGCCAGTGCCATGAGGGTGGAGCGCAACACCGGGGTGCCCATACCTGCAATCAGAGCGTATGCGGCAACGGGCAGGAAAGAAGCGGCCGTTGCCAGCTTGATTACATTGAATCTGAGCATCAGATACTCGGAAGTTTTCAGCAGGAGGAGAATGATGAAAAAAGAACTTGCCGCCACTATGCCGACATGCAGACCGGAAATCGCCAGAAGGTGCGATGTGCCAGTTTTGGCAAAAGAGTCGCGCACGTCGGCGGGAAGTGATTTCTTCTCGCCCAGGGTCATCGCCTCGATGATTTCCCGCTGTGGCGACGGTGCGTTTGAGTAGATCAATTTTTTAAGGGACAAGCGATATTTTTCCAGCCTGCGCTGAAAAGGATTTGCCGTGGCCGGCCTTATGAGCACAATCCCGGCGTCGTTTGATATGTATCCCGAAACATAAATTCCCTTACGGTGGAGATGCCGCTCGAAATCAAAACTGCCGGGATTATAAAAATTATGAATTTTTTTGATCTTCGTATGAAAGCGGATAAAATCCCCGTACTCAAAATGCAGGTGGGCGGGAAAAGTCAGACGAAGATTGCCGGTTACGGGAGTGTAGCTGTTGTTGTTAATAGTTCGGCGGCAGCTGATGAGTGCTCCATGATGTGATTCAGACACAGGTTGTGTCTTCAGGACAACGCCTTCAACAGTCAGTACCCCCTGATCGGCTCTATGCAGAATGTGCCGGTGATCCCCGGTTTCATACGTATGCCTTTGTATGCCAAACATGCCCACCAGACACACGAACAGGAGGATGAGGGCCAACGCCGCCCGGTAGCATTGTGACCGGACGACCAGCAAAACCAAAATGAGCACTGACGCCATAGCGCCCAAAAGATAGACAGCGGGTATAAAGATCCTCTCCCCGATCAGGATGCCGCCTGTTATAGCCAGAAGGGGAAACACCAAAGGCCTGCGCATGGAAAATGACCACCTCTGCGATAAATTCAAAATATTAGCGAAAAGAGATAAAATATTATACAATCACCAGTCAGGAATCAATCGATAATCATTCGGGAATAATTATGTCTCAGGACACGTATTATAATAAAAGAAACCGGTACAGGCTCAAAGTCCTCATCATCGTCAGAGTTGTTGTCCTGACCTTTCTTTTGGCTTTCACTTATTTTCTCAGTACGCTCAAAGAGTATTTCCAGTTGCCGGCGGATACTCTCAGATTGATATACACTGTTGTCATTACCATGTATTTTCTGTCGGTCGTCTATGCACTGCTTTTAAGAAAAGCCAAATATGATCAACTAAACATTTATACGCAGCTCATTGCCGACATTGCACTTGTTTCTCTTCTGGTTTACCTGACCGGCCACACCGACAGCAATTACTCACTCCTGTACACGCTGGTTATCATTTATTCCGCTATTTTCCTGGGCCGAAAAGGGACGCTCGCCATTGCTTCCCTTTCCAGTATTTCCTTTATATTGATTCTGGAGCTTGAATACTTCAATATCGCCACCGGTTTTTATGACATGGGGCAACAGGTAATCAAGGCCGGTGATGTCTCTTTAAGAATAGCTGTTCATGTCATTTCATTTTACATTGTAGCCTTTCTTGCCAGTTTTGTCGTGGAACAGGAGAAAAAAACCAGAACTCTTCTGGAAGAAAAGGAATCGGCATTCGACCAATTGGATGTTCTTTTCCGCAGCATCATCGAGTCCGTGGAAACCGGTGTGATGACTACCAATCTACGGGGACGCATCAAAACTTTCAACAAAGCGGCCCAAAGCATTACCGGTCGGGCGTTTGGCGATGTTGTAAACCGCCCGATTGGCGACGTCTTCCCTGAATTCGGGCCTTTTTTTGAACATGGAACCCAAACGAGTCACAGCAGAAAAGAAGTGCAGATAACAACCAGGGTGGGTCTTGACGTTCATCTTGGTTGTTCCGTTTCTCCCCTGAAAGACAGACATGGCCGGCACATCGGTTCTATTCTGATTTTTCAGGATCTGACGGAAATCAAACGTATGGAGGAGAGTCTCGAAAAAAGCAGAAAGCTTGCTCTGATCGGTGAAATGGCGGCAGGCCTTGCCCATGAAATGAGAAACCCGCTGGCCTCCATAACCGGTTCGATCGAGTTACTTTCGCAGGGGGCCCAGCTGGAAGAAACAGACAGGCAGCTGATGCAGATCATCATGCGCAGCAAGGTTCGGCTGGAAAATTTTGTCAGGGACTTTCTGATGCTTGCCCGCCCGCTGCCTGCGGCCAGACAGTTGATTGATGTTGCGGAAGTGGCGGCGGAAGTCATGGATAATATCAGAATGTCCGGCGACTGGAAGGAAGGGGTGATCCTGACAAATAATATTCAGGAAGGCATCCAGGTTTGGGCGAACCGGGAGCAGATTGTGCAGATCATTTTCAATTTGCTGGCCAACGCCCTCCAGGCTGTTTCCGGAGGCGGGAACATTCACCTGGAAATACGCGCGGGCGAAGCCGAAAACAGCAAAAACCACCACATCATGATCAAAGTAAGCGACGATGGATGCGGAATTGAAGAAAAAGACATGAATAATATCCTCGAACCTTTTTACACGAACAAGGAAAAGGGTACCGGTCTGGGGCTGGCTATCGTCAGCCGCATTGTTGACGGTTACGGCGGCAGATTGAAAATTGAAAGCCTGGTGGGGCAGGGCACGCAGGCGACGGTCTGGATCCCGTCCGGGCAGATATGATTTTTAGAGAAGGAGTGTTCTATGGCGAAGATCCTGGTGCTGGATGATGATCAGGAGATGAGGGAGTTTCTGGCCATCATGCTGACCAAAGAGGGATACGAGGTAACAGTTGCCGACAGGCCGGAAAAAGCGATCAACCTGTGCCGTAAAACGGCGTACGACCTGGTCATTACCGATTTGAGGATGCCCAAAATCGACGGCATTGAATTTCTCAGAACGATCAAGGATGACCGGCCTGATACAATTGTTATCCTGATGACCGCCTACGCCTCGGGGGAAACAGCGGTCAACGCGATGAAAGAGGGTGCCTATGATTATGTGGAGAAGGGAGGCAGCAATGAAGAGCTGATCAGAATCGTCCGGCAGGCCCTGCTGAAAAAAGGATTGATGGACACTCAGGCGACGCGCGGTAATGACGAGCAGGAGGAGTCTTTTTGCGGCATGATCGGCGTCAGCCGGGAAATGAACAAGATATTCGCCACGATTAAAAAAGTCGCCGATACGCCGGCCAATATCCTGATACTGGGAGAAAGCGGGACCGGTAAAGAGCTGGTAGCCAGGGCGATTCACGCCAATTCATCGCGCGCGGGCAGACCGTTTATGGCGATCAACAGCGGCGGGATACCGGAGAATCTGCTGGAAAGTGAGCTTTTCGGTTATATGAAAGGGTCGTTCACCGGAGCTTACGCTGATCGGGCAGGCCTTTTTGAACTTGCCAGAGGAGGTACGATATTTCTTGATGAAATCGGAGAGTTGCCGCCAGTTCTTCAAGTAAAACTTTTACGAGTTGTTCAGGAAAAAACTTTTCGCCGTATCGGTGGAGCGGAAGATATCCGTGTCGATGTACGCATCATTTCAGCAACCAATCAGGATTTAGCGCAAAAAGTAAAAAAGGGGGAATTTCGCGAGGACCTTTATTTTCGCCTAAACGTCATTCCCATCCGGATGCCGCCGCTGAGGGAGAGAAAAGAAGACATCCCCCTGTTGACGCGTCATTTCATCGAGAAGTATGCACGTGAGTTCGGCAAGGAAGTGAGAACTATTTCTTCCTACGGTATGGAGCTGTTGATGGGACATGCTTTCCCCGGAAATATCCGTGAACTGGAAAACATTATTGAAAGAGGTGTGGCGATTGAAACATCAAATATCATTTTACCCGAAAACCTGACGCTCGCCGCCAAAGCAGATAAGGGAGGCGAGGAAAAGTCCATGGAGCTGCATATTCCTGACGAAGGCATCGATTTGAACGCTGAGCTGGAGAAAATTGAAAAGAAAGCCATCGAAGAGGCGCTTGTAAAAACAAAAGGCTCTAAAACAAAAGCGGCGGAACTGCTTCGTGTCACTTTCGATTCATTGCGTTACCGGATCGAAAAGCTGGGGATTGAATAGAGCTTGCTTCTCATGGCCCCGGGCCGTCAGTAAACAATGCGAAAGCCCTGCTGATCTCCGGTGAAAGGCTCGTGGATAACCTCTACATGATCCACATGTGACATGGGCGGACCCTGGTGGCACCACTCAAGCATTTTGTCTATTTCCTGCCTGCCTCCCTCAAAAACCGCTTCCACACGGCCGTCATCCATATTGCGCACCCAGCCGTTCAACTTCAGCCCGGTGGCCGTCCTTTGTGTTTCGGCCCGGAAAAAGACTCCCTGTACGCGGCCACTTACATAAACGTGAACTCTTTTCATAATCAGTCCCCGCCGGTGAGTTTTAGAAATTCTTTTTCAGTGATGATTGCAATACCCCGCGCCTTGGCCTGATGAAGTTTCGAACCTGGCGAGGCGCCCGCGACCACATAAGATGTTTTGGCGCTCACGGAGGATAGGACTGAGCCGCCGAGCTTTTCGACCAGTGCTTTGGCCTCATTCCTGCCCAGCGACTCCAGCGTGCCGGTAAATACAAAATATTTGCCTTGAAGTGGTTTATTGCCCTGTTGTTGTCTGCCAACCGGAGATACACCTGCCTGACGAAACTTGTCAATAATCTGTCTGTTTTTCGGTTCAGTAAAGAAGCTCACGATGCTTTGTGCAATCTCCGGACCGATTTCCCTTATTTTAGTCAGATCTTCAATATCCGCTTTCATCAACTCCTCGATGCCGGCATAGTGCCCGGCCAGCAGCTTGGCCGTGCTTTCGCCGACATGGCGTATGCCCAGGGCGAAAATGAATTTGTCCCAGGCAGGAGTCTTGGATTTCTCTATGGCTTCGAGAAGATTGTTTGCCGATTTTTGCGCCATCCTTTCCAGCGTCAGAAGCTTCCCGGTGTCCAGATAGTACAGGTCGGCCGGATCGGCAACCAGACCGGCATCGAAGAGCTGGGAGGCCAGTTTCTCGCCCAGTCCGTCAATATCCATCGCTTCACGCGATGCGAAATGCCGGATATGCTCTTTGATTTGGGCGGGACAGGACATATTGACGCAGCGGTGCATCACCTCGCCTTCAGGACGCACGATCTGCGAGCCGCATTCCGGGCATTGCCCGGGCATGGAGAAGATTTTTTCCGCCCCGGTTCTTTTGGCAGACACGACATTCACGATTTCGGGGATCACATCGCCTGCGCGCTGCACCACGACTGTATCGCCGATACGGATGTCTTTTTTTCTTATTTCGTCTTCGTTGTGCAGTGAGGCGCGGCTGACCATGACGCCGCCCACATTGACCGGTTCCATCACTGCGACAGGCGTCAGAGTTCCGATCCTTCCGACCTGCACGACAATATCCCTGATAATTGTTGTAGCCTGAGCTGCGGGAAACTTGCAGGCCAGTGCCCAGCGGGGCGAGCGCGAGACGTTTCCCAGGGTTTCCTGCACGGACAGGTCATTGACCTTGAGGACGACTCCGTCAATTTCATACGGCAGCGATGGGCGAAGCGCCCCGATGCGCTCGAAATAGGCAATACCGGCAGAGATATCCCCAACTTTTTCGACGAGCGGATTTACCGGAAAGCCCCATTGATGGAGTGCCGCGAGTATGTCCAGATGTTTCGAAAACTGTATCCCTCTGATTGTACCGATCCCATAAACGAAAAGACTCAAAGGGCGGCGCGCGGTTATTCTGGAGTCGAGCTGACGCAGCGAACCGGCCGCCGCGTTGCGTGGATTGGCAAACGGCTCTTCTCCATCGGCGACACGACGCTGGTTGAGTCTGTCCAAAGAGGCGCGCTCCATATAGACCTCACCCCGGATTTCAATAAAACCCGGCACACTGTGAGCCGATGAGCTTTCCATTGCTAAAGGCAGTGACGGTATCGTTTTAAGGTTTTGAGTGATGTCTTCGCCGGTCGTCCCGTCTCCGCGGGTGGCCCCCCGGACAAACAGTCCCTGTTCATAAATAAGATTTACGGCCAGACCATCGAGTTTCGGCTCTGCGATATAATCCATCTGTTCGATCCCTGCCAGTCGCCTGATGCGCGTGTCAAAATCCCTGATTTCCTCATCTGTAAAAGCGTTGGCCAGACTCAACATAGGCTGGGGATGATCAAAAGGAATGAATTTGGGAAGAGGCGGGGCTCCTACACGTTGTGTAGGAGAGGAGGCCAGGCCTTCGTCGGGAAAAAGCTCTTCGAGTTCCTGGAGCTCGCGCATCAGTCGGTCAAATTGGGCGTCGGATATTTCCGGGTCGTCGAGCTGATAGTAGCGACGATTGTGGTAATCGATGATTTCCCGCAGTTTTACGATGCGTTTTAAGGCTGTTTCCCGGTTCATTATTTAGCCAGCCGCTGGTCAGGTTAAGTGGATTTTTTATCTTCCGGAAGTTATCCGCCGCAAATATTGTTTAAGCACCTGCTCATGTTTGTTCCTTATTGTGATCTTTCGTTACGATGAAACTCGTTTTCAAAATCGATCTTGTATCCGGCTTTTTCCTGGTACTGAAAAAGAAAATAGCCCAGCAGGTGGTAAGAGGCAATCAGGTAGTAGCCGGCAAAGACAGTGGCCAGAAAATGCCCTGCCGCCGGCGGCAAAGTATTCCACATCGTGCGGGCAATAAAAAAAGTCAGAGCAAAAAGGACGCCAAGAAAAGCACTCAAGGCCGGATAAGGCCAGCCGATACGCCACGCCAGCCGGGAAATAATGTTTGGAAGAAGAGCCGCAAAAAAACTCCTGCTGACGAAAAGCATGATGATTATCGCAGGAAGAATCAGAAACAGAATGACGCATGTGACAAAGGTGGTAAGCGGTGTTTGTGTAAAGTCAAAATATTCGGCAATGACAGGCAGTAATTTGTAAATAAACGCGCCGATGGCCGTAAAAAGTACAATTTGGTGCAAAACGAGGTTGTTGACTTTTTGCAGTGCCTGCCGGTTGATGAGGGGACGTGTCAGTCTGC
>JAGPFA010000044.1 GCA_018056765.1 Syntrophaceae bacterium | reverse complement strand
AATAGTGAGTTTGCGCTACCATTTAGAATGTCCCCGGCGATGGTTTTCAGATCTGCGATAAAATCCGTTTCCTCAATTGTCATATTCCATTTAACGGCTTTCATTTCCTGGACAGGAAAGGAGCTGATGATTTCAAACAGTACAAGCGGGTCAACGCCTGCTTCTTTTGTTTTTGCCTCAAAGACAATCTCGCGCCACGGAAACGCCCTGGATTTGGCAATGATCCAGATGTCTGCAAAATCTTTTGCCTCGTAACGGAAGATGGCGGAGAGTTTATTTGACAAAATATTTCTCCAACTGTCGACGGTGCCAATTGCGTTGTTGTATTCCAATTCCCCGAAATGTGCGGCCACATCGTTTATCAAATCAAGTTTTAGCTCCGCAGATTTATTCTCTTTTAGCAGAAACAATTGTGTAAAATGCTCTTCTTTCCTCAAGCGACGGTAGTCTATAGAGTAGCCGTGGGATGTTTGATTATCTTCCAGTGCAGTCAATATTTGCGCTGCATAGTGGCTGTAATTTTGTTCTCTGTTGACGAAAAAATCTAAATCGTCGGAGAAACGATGGTTAAAATAATGTCTGCCGAGTGCGGTACCACCTGTTAGATAAAAGGGTGTGTTTAATCTCTTCACGATACTCAGGATCCCATCCTGAAAGGGATACAGTATGTCCCGATAGAAACTGGCTGACTCTTTCATAGCGCCTCCTGAGTGTTTTAAACCGGATTTTTGCTATAATTTCCCGTGTAAGGTTCTGCCTGAGGTATTCCAGGCCAAACAGATCGATAAGTTCATACCATGATAATCTTTCAAGCATTCTGACCAGCAGGCGCTCAAAAGTGAAAGGACCGGATTTCAATCTTTGGCCGGTGAGTACCTCAAACAGTTCATCCGGGTCTGTTTTATAGTCCCAGATAATACCGGTCAAAGCGGCAGTAATCGCCTTTTTATCAAGTTGTTTATTGTCCATAAATCTTTGCGATGAATATTTCTAGGGAAGGATTTTGAGCGCTTTGAAAAACTCATGTTGTCGTTATCCCCTTGGAAAGGAGAGACTTTATTTAGGAATACCTTCCATGGACTACGAGCTGCGAGCCATGAGCTATGGGCTATTACTTTCCACCTCTGCCCCGATGAATCGGGGCACCTCCGCCGCCCTTCGACAAGCTCAGGGTGAACGGGGGACAAGAAGGATGCGCTGCGCGTTTTATTGACCGTTCATGCTGAGCTTGTCGAAGCATAACGGCATCTTTCTCCTTCATGATGCCAGCCAGTCGCGCACGGCATTTTTTTCATTTGTCTGTTGTATCTGGGTGGTCAGGGTTTTGTCTTTGAAGGTGGAACGCAGGACTTTCCAGCCGTAGCTCTTCACAAGATATTTTATTCGTCTCGAGTACGCCTTCGTGTAAAAAAAAGGAGTATGGGCAGCGCCGCCCGCGTATGTCATGGTTTCTTTTGCTGGCAGCAGGCGGCGGAAAAAATGCCGCAGCTTGGCGCTTAGTTTCTTTTCGCCGAACAGCCGTGAGATGTGTATGTTCATTTCGCCCCGTCTGGAAAACATGAGTGTCTCAGCGCGCGGTATCATCTCATTATCGGCGGGACGAAGCGCGGCCAGCGTTTTATCGTCCAGGGCAAGCCCCAGCAGGTTGCGCGTCGAAGCGAGCATGAAGTACAGGGCATTGGTCACACGCAATTGCCGGGCGGTATGGATGAGCTGCTGCCAGTTCAGAGCCGTGCCGTAGTGTTCAACAATCTGCCGTATATCCAGAAGCGCCCGCATGGCGTTATCGAAGCAATGGCCGATGGCGGAGTGGATGCAAATGTGCAGCATGTTATCTTCCGGAGCCAGGGCAAGCGCGGTAGCATCGCCTACGGCCAGCGGCTGGGCGCGCTGCCAGAAGTCTTCAACGTCAAATCGTTTGCCAAGCTCCGCATCGGCAATATTAAAATGGAGCTCGATCTTGTCGTGGTTTTCGTTTCTGAAAGGGGGCGCGTGCATCTCTGAGATGCCCAGTCCATCCAGCGGGGCCCGGTATCCGTGATTGATTAAGACACCGCATGCCGGACCGATATCCTCTGATCTGACCAGCAAATCCAAATCGGCCATGACGCGCAGGGCGATGTTGCCATAGACATATTTTGCCAGGTGCGCGCCTTTGAGCAGGATCACGGGTATGTTCAGTTTGTTCAAATCGTGAACAATGTTTTCAAGTTGTCTGTAGGCAAGCATGTTTCTCTGTGCGTTGGCGTAGTAGGATCTTTTCATCTCTTCCGCGACATCGGGCGGCGCGCTTGCTGTGAGACCTGCCCTGTTCAGTGTGTGGTACAGGATGGGACTCACACGATGGCGCTTTGCTGCGGTAAACAAGGCCTGCCATTCATCCGGGCCGAGGGCCGCCAGTTGACGGCCTTTAATTTCCGGCGGGTCGTCTTTCAGGCACTCAAGCATTAGTTTTATTTCCGGGTCAGGCATAAAAGGAGCTCTTTGAATAATACCTCATCGAGTCATTCCGGGCTTGACCCGGAATCCAGAAAGCGAGACGTTTGCATAACCACATAAAAACAACAATATTGTCATTCCCGCTGGTTGCTCGGCCTGTCGAAGCAGGCGGGAATCCAGTTATTTCAAAGCTTTCTGGATGCCGGCCTGCGCCGGCATGACGAATAAGAGTAGTTTTTCAAAGCTCTGAAAGCACTTGATAACAACGGATACCTGCCCACCCGATTTCGCGCGGGCAGGCCTGCCGGTATGACGACATTGCCGTCATTTTCGGCTTTGGTGATTTTTATGATTCCTTCAGTGCCGGTATTCTTTTTTGTAATATTGCGCCAGTTCGTCCCAGGCTTTTTTTTCGTTCCAGTCGGGAAAGAGATTCGCCACCGGGTCGGTGTTGATTCTGACTTTGGGCTCGGGAAAATCCTCCTGCCCGGCAAATTCAAGCGGGCAGTTCAGAGCGAGGCGGCCCGACAGTTCCGTGGCGAAGCGTGTGGCGAAACTTCCCTGAGGCTCGCAATAGCCGCTGGGATGCATGGTCTGATATTTGTCGCTGCGGACGAGTTTTTCGGCAAAGCGCACATAGGCCCTGGCCAAAAGCGAGACATGGATGTTGTCGCGTATATAGTCCGGCGTCATAACAAGCGGCGTTTTGCCCTCGAACCAGGTTTTTATGAGGTACGAGGTGAAGCGGCTCTCTTCATAGGGACCGAATGTATTGGAAATGACAAACTTGCCCATAATCATTTTCTCGCGCCCTGTGTAGAATCTGAACATCTCCGCCGTCAATCCCTTGGATAGCCCGTAGGGGGAAAAGGCGGGTAAACCGTCGGAGCCCTCGCCTTCGCCCGGCTCAAAGATGCTGCCGGTGAGAAGAAGATGACTGCATAGCCGTTGGCGTACCGCGTTCAGCACTTGCGTGATATTGTGGGTGTTGTGCGCCAGGGCGGCCGTCACATCGAAGTCCGGGCTTTTATAGTCGGTCACGCAGGCATCGTGATGGCAGATGAGGTCTATCTTTTCTTCTTTGTCCAGTAGGTTCAGGAAAGCTGACGAGCCGAAGGGGCGGTCGAAAAAGCAGGGGACCATATCGATTAGCAACGCGCTACGTTGTTTGCGTACCCCTTCATATATTTCCGGGTTTCCCCGGAAGGTGGCGATGACACTGTGCCCCGCTTCGGCAAGGGTTTTAATAAACCAGTAGCCGGTAAAGGAGCTGCTGCCGGTGAAGATTATTTTCATTGTTTTGGTGGGAAGTTTTATCTTGGTTTTATTTGTGGAGATTGTCGCGCCGGTTAATCTATCAGCCTGACGCAGTTTCCAGGATTCGGACAAGTATCAGTCAAACGGTGTTTTGAAGGCCTCCAGTGACGGGAAGGTTCGATCCCGCGGGGACAAAACAGGATTGTCTATTCCCCAGTCCATGCCGAAGGAGTTCCACAGGATGCCCATGTCATGCTCCTGTGAATAGACGCTGGTTTGCATATAGACGACGATGGTTTTGTCCGCCAAAGATAAGAACCCGTGCGCACACCCCGCCGGTATTAAAACGGCTCCGGCCGCATCGGCAGACAGGTCGATGGATATGTAATGGCCGTACGTGGGCGAGCTTTTACGGATATCCAGCACAACGTCTTTGATTTTTCCCGCCGTCACATAGACGATTTTTGTGTTGTCGAAGGGAGGAACCTGAAAATGCATGCCCCGGATGACGTTTTTTCCAGAGACGGAGTAGAAGCTCTCCCGCCAGTTCAGGGGCGCGCCGGTGGCCGTCTGGAAAATTTCCGCATGGTAGGTTTTGACAAAAACGCCCCGCTCATCTTTCAGCTGATTAAGACCGATGGTGTAAACGCCCGGCAGTTGTGTCGGCTGAAATTTCATCTCCGGACGAATTCCCTTATTTTATCAACCATAAATTGAACCATCGGTTCGGTCAGGCCGGGGTACACACCCACCCAGAAAGCACTGCTCATGACTTTATCGGTGGTTTCCAGACTTCCGGCAACGCGATACCCTTTTTGAGACTGTCTCATTTCGTCAAAGCAGGGGTGTTTGATAATGTTGCCGGAAAACAGCATTCTGGTCTGAATTTTATTTGCCTCGAGGTGATTGACGATGGCTTCTCTGGAAAACGGCGCGTTGTCCCTGATTGTCATTAAAAACCCGAACCAGCTCGGATCGGAATTTTGCGTTGCCTCCGGCAGGATGAAAACATCGGACAGATCGGCAAGCCCTTCGCGCAGGAGTTTCCAGTTGCGCTTTCTGGCCTCGGCAAAGGCGGGCAGTTTTGCTAGTTGCGCGCAGCCGATAGCCGCCTGCATGTCGGTAACTTTCAGGTTGTAGCCGAAATGGGAATAGATGAATTTATGGTCGTAGCCGTGGGGAAGTTCGCCCAGCTCCCACTCAAATCTTTTTTTGCAGGTGTTGTCGCACCCGGAGGGGCACCAGCAATCCCTGCCCCAGTCCCGAAAAGACTCTACGGCGCGTTTGATTTCAAAATCGTTGGTGTAAACCGCGCCTCCTTCACCCATGGTAATGTGGTGCGGCGGGTAGAAGCTTGATGTGCCCACATGGCCGATAGAGCCTGTGTATTTCCACTGTCCCCGGAATTGATAGCGGGAAGCCAGCGCATCACAATTGTCTTCGATAAGCCACAGATTGTGGCGTTCGCAAAAATTGGCCACCTCGTTTAAGTTAAACGGGTTTCCCATAGTATGGGCCAGAAAGACGGCTTTGGTTTTTTCCGACAGGGCATCGGCCAGCAGCCGGCAATCAACGTTGTAGCCGGGCAGTTCGATGTCGACAAAAACCGGCACCGCGCCGTACTGAATTACCGGTGCGATGGTTGTGGGGAAGGCCGCGGCTACCGTGATGACCTCGTCACCGGGTCTGATTCTTTTTTCACCCATCTTCGGCGAGGTCAGCGCCATGAAAGCCAGAAGATTGGCGGAAGAGCCGGAGTTGACCAGCGAGCAGTGGTTGAGGCCCAAAAACTGAGCCAGCTCGTTTTCGAGCCGTGCGGCGTAGCGTCCCGCGGTGAGCCAGAATTCCAGTGAGGAATCTATCAGGTTGGCAACTTCCGCCTCATCAAAGACTCTGCCTGCATATTGTATGCGGTCGCCTGCGCGGAAGGGAATTTTTACGCCCCACTTGTGTTTATAGTATTCCAGCGCCGCCCTGATGGCCTCGTCCCGCAGGTCTGACAATTTTTTATCTTCAGGCATCACATTCCCTTTTTATTTGTGAACCAACGACAATCTCTTTTTAAGCGTTCTGAGCCGCACAAACTGGTCGCCGTCAAAATCGGCCTGGCTGAATTTATGCTCCAGGTATTTTTTATGCAGCTCCTCCATACCCGCCGCCAGGCTGTATTCCAGCTTGAAGTCCGGCAGCAGTTTCCCCAACAGATCGAAATTCACGCGATAATTTCTCGGGTCGGCGCCCACTTCCCCCGTGTAAACGATATTGGCATGGGGGACGAATTTCCGGACAAGATCGCCGATGTCCTTGACCTGATAATTTTCCTTGTTCGCGCCGATGTTGATGGCCCGGTTGTGAACTGCCTGTCTGGGCGCGTTCATGATCGCGATAAAGGCACGGGCAATGTCCCGGCAGTGGATAAGGGGACGCCAGGGAGTTCCGTCGCTCATAATGCGGATATCACCTCTGGCCACGGCGCAGCCCAGGAGGTTGTTTACCACAAGGTCAATGCGCAGCATGGGCGAGTGGCCGAAGGCCGTCGAGTTTCTGAGAAATACGGGCGAAAAATGATCATCGGCCAGCAGGCTGACTTCCCTTTCCGTATCGATTTTTGATTTGGCGTAGGCGGTGATGGGATTGAAGGCGGCGTTTTCATCCAGATCCAGCTTCTCGCCCTGGCCGTAAACGGAGCAACTGCCGGAAAAAAGAAAACGGCCGACCCCCGTCTGCCTGGCCAGACGGGCCAGATTGATAGAGCCGTCGCGGTTGACACTGAAAGTCAGTTCGGGATCGAGATCGCCCATGGGGTCGTTGGAAATGGCCGCCAGATGCATGATGCAATCATGCCCTTCAATGTCGGTCGGGCTGATTTGCCGGACATCTTTAATGAGCTCCTTATCCGGCCTGACAACCGGCTCCCAGCCGCAGCCGTCAAAAAGATTCAAATCACACCCGGTGACGTAGTGACCGCCCTGCTTGAGCAGATCCACAAGATGTGCGCCGATATATCCGCGGTGTCCGGTGACAAATACTTTCAATTTATTTCTCCTGTACTGCTTATAAGATCCAGGGTGCTTTCCCGGAGCTCAGCAATTGATTTAACTGATCCTGATCGCGCTGCGTATCCATACAGGCCCAGAACCCGCGGTGCCTGAACACGCGCAGCTCCCCATCGGAGGCAAGCTTTTTCAAAGGCGCTTTCTCCAGCACGCAGGATGTTTCCTTTGAGAGGTATTTCAGAAAACCGGCCTTAAAAAAGAAGTAGCCGCCGTTGATCCATTTTTCGCTGAATTCCGGTTTCTCTTCAAACTCAACCACCTTATCCCCGGTGAGCTTCAACTCTCCGAAACGGGACGGCGGATTTACACCCAGCACAGTTCCCATCGCTCCGTGGGCCAGGTGAAAAGCAAATTCGTCGGACAGGTTGGCATCGGTCAGACCGTCGCCATAGGTGACCGCAAAATTTTGCGCATCGCCAAGATACTTTTGGGCCGCGATGGCGACGCGCGCTCCGGTCATGGTGAGCTCGCCCGTGTAGGCCAGCGTCACTTCCCAGTCTTCACTGTGGTCGATAGAGTGCACCTGACAGGCGTTGTTGTTCAGGTTAATCGTGAAATCGCTGTTCAGGGATGCGTAATTCAGAAAATATGCCTTGATAATCTCCGATTTAAATCCGGTGCACAGGATGAATTTTTTAAAGCCGTGCCGGCTGTAGTATTTCATGATGTGCCACAGTATCGGATGGTTGCCTACCGGCACCATTGGTTTGGGACGGAACTCGCTCTCCTCCTTGAAGCGGGTGCCCAGGCCGCCGCATAAAATAAAAACCGGAACATCGGATAAATCAGCCATTCTTGTCCTCTCACCCCTTGAGAGATTTGCCAAACCACGCCCAACCGGCAATGTCGTCATACCGGCGAATACCTGCCCGTGCGAAATCGAGAGGGCCGGTATCCAGTGCTATCAAGTGCTTTCCGGATTCCGGCTCAAGAGCCCGGAATGACTGGAGGAGGTATTATTCAAAAGTCTCCTCTTGCCTGAGGATGCGCGTCTTTTACATATTTTTTAAAAACAAGCAAGCTCTCTTACATGATCCCCGATGGCCAGGCTGGCGGTAAGACCCGGCGACTCGATACCGATGAGGTTGATCAAACCTGGCATCCCCCTGTCACCCTCGTCGCGGATAATAAAATCCATCATCGGATCACCCGGCCCCTGAACTTTGGGGCGGATCCCGCTCATATCCGGGCTCAGGGCATCGAGGGAAACCCCGGGAAGATACTTATTGATCGATTCGTGAAAAGCATGCCTGAGACTTTCATCCACCGTAAAATCACCGATATTCCCGGAGGCCAGATAGCAACTGTCCGGACCGAAACGCACACGGCCGGCCAGATCAAGCGTGGCGTGAATACCAAGACCCACGTTGTTTTTCAGGGGGACGGGATAGATCAGGTGATGGATCCGGGGCGCGGGATTGGCGGTAAAATAATTTCCCTTACAGGGCTTGAGACGGTAGCCGGCCTTATCAATATCGATACCGGCCATTTGCGCGATACGATCCGCGCCAAGCCCCGCGCTGTTTATCAGGATTCTTGTCCCGACACGATAAGCTCCGCTGTTTATTTCCAGCTCCCATGTCCGGCCGTCAAATTCAATGCCGGTCACCTCCGCGCGGCAGGCGATAATCGCGCCTTTCGCTTCGGCGGCGCCGAGAAATGACTTCATCAGTCCGTGCGTATCAATAATGCCGGTCGCGGGCGAAAAGAGGCCGCCTGCCGCCTGCACCTCCGGCTCCGCCGACCTGATCTTAGCGGCGCTCACTAAATCAAGCGTGGCCACGCCATTGTCATGCGCTGTCAATTTGATGCGCTCCAGCTCGGCACATTCTTCGTCGTTTGTCGCGACAATAAATTTACCGATCCGCCGGTGCGCAACCTCATGTCTGGCACACCATTCATAAAGCAGAGCATTCCCCCGCAGGCAAAGACTGCTTTTCAAAAAGCCTTTGGGATAGTAAATACCGGCGTGAATCACTTCGCTGTTTCGCGAGCTCGTTTCGCGGCCGAACGATTCATTTTTTTCGAGTAACGCCACACGCAGATTCCCGGCTGTCACCGCCTGCGCAATCGCCAGCCCGACCACTCCAGCGCCGATAATGATGATATCGAATTGTTCTTTCATTAAGATAAAGGTGAAGGGCTGCTTCCAGTCATTCCGGGCTTGACCCGGGAAGAGCTTTGAAAAACTACTCTTATTCGTCATGCCGGCGCAGGCCTGCCCGCGCGAAATCGAGGGGCCGGCATCCAGATAGCTTTGAAATAACTGGATTCCCGCCTGCTTCGACGGGCTCAGCAACCAGCGGGAATGACAATATTGTTGTTTTTATGTGGTTATGCAAACGTCTCCCGGAATCAAGCACTTGACAACACTGGATACCGGCCTTCGCCGGTATGACGACATTGCCGGTTGGGCAGGGTTTGACAAGGCTCACCATCAACGATACAGCTCCGCCCTCTGAGTTACACAGGATTGAAAAAAAGGCCATGGGTTATGGGCGACAGGAATCAAAAATTTGTTTCAATAACCACAGCCGCTATAAACTTATCATGCCCGATGTGCAGCGGACGGGGCTGATTTCACTACCGGTCAGCAATCGTCAGCTCCGGAAGATCGACTTCCTTTTCCAGCTCACTAATCTCATGGCGCAGTTTTTCGTACTCCAGCATTTTGCGCTTTAAAAAGTGGCAGGCTATATGAGTCTTCTGCTCGATACCTTTGGGCGTCAGATAATACAGATAGGCCATTTTATTGCGGGAGTTTTTAAAATTCTCCGCCTTTACCAGCCCTTT
>JAGPFA010000001.1 GCA_018056765.1 Syntrophaceae bacterium | reverse complement strand
TCTCTTCGACGAGTTTTTTCCCGGCCAGATCGTTGGAGGCGGTCCAGTTATAGCCGAAGGCATGAACGGGAAATTCATAAAAGAGGCTCACGGTCTCATCCCACAGGCGTTTGTGAAGAACCTTGAGAATGTCGCCGTAGGTGCTCCACGATACTCCGCCCCAGCCTCGTTCCTTACGGGTTTTGTCTATGCCGCCGGGGTCGGCAATACGCTTTGTTTGTATGGCGTCATCTTGCATGACTTCCAGATACTCAGGAGTAAATTGCTTGCCGATGACCAGTTCTTTGCGGCTTTTGGCTGATACCCCCCACCAAATACCATAATTAAAAAACATAAAATCGAGAGCATCGGGGTCCCATACCGTTTTCCCTGATTTTGTTTTCAACCTGCTGCCCATGATACCGGGAATGAAGATAATGGGTAAAACATCCCGCTCGATGACAATACGGTTTTGTCTTTCCGTTTCCAGGCCTTCAATCGTGTTTTTTAAATCCCGCGCTCTTATTTTGATTATATTGGGTCCGTTGGACATGATAGTTCCTCCCAGGTCATATATTACGATTAACGTTTATAAGCGGGACGGAATGAATCGAGTGCCGCGTCCCAGATCTTGATTTTTTCGTCGAGATTACCATCTGGAGCTTGCTGGATAGAAATCCTTATTTCCGGATGTTCCCCTGAATCTTCTTTACCGTTGTATTTCCAACCGAAATATAACTTTGGACCCATATCTGCTGTTATTCTCGTCACAAGTTCCTCGCCTTTTAATCCGGCAACGGTTCTTTTGTGCCCTCTGATCTTTTCTACATCGATGCCCGGTGCAAAATTGGTAGCAAGGGCCGCAGCAAGACTTTCCAGAATTCCCACTTTCTCAACTTCATGCGTCTCGCTCATGTCAATCTCCAATTTCATCTCCATCGGCCCGGCAAAACGAGCATAGGTGCTTTCCTGCTCCAGATAGGGAAGCTCGATTCTGCCGTAATTCAGACAAAAGGAATCTTCCGTCAGGTCGTTGAATCCGTATTGGTAATGCTTGAGGATGTTGGTGAAGTTTTTAATACTTAAACCGTCATCTTCGCCATCGAGAGTCAGCCACATGCCAACAGTGCCGTAATCTGCAAGTATGGTCCAATACGTACAATTCGGCGCATATTGATTACCATAATATGCAATCGCTCTGGCTTCATGACCTATACCCTTAAGGACCTTTTCTTCGATAATAATTTGTTTTCTAATTTTCGGAGGTGTTAGCTTTTTAATTTTCTCAATCTTCTGCGCCCAGAGCGCGTTTCTTTCCTTGTCGCGGTCTTTCTCCTTCCACTTGAAATCAGACACTTCCGCATAACGCACCGTTTGACTCTGAATCTCCAACTTAAAATCTTCCGGCAGATCGATGGCGAATCTCCCCATGTAGTAGGTCTTCATCTTATGTTCAGCTCCTTTCGATGTTGGCATTGGTTTTTGTGTCTTCTTCATCGCTGCATAACTGTAACTGCAAAGCAACAGGCCCGTCAGCAGCGTAATCAACAGCAATCTTAAAGTGTTTCTCATGTATCCTCCATGTTACTTATAAATCAGCACACTTTTCTGCAGGCTGTACAAAAAGGTGTCCGGCTTGGGTAAATGAACAATTACTCCAGCAAAAAACCTTACTGCCATTACGCTTACAAAGTTACCAAAATGGTGCTTTCTTCGGCTGGCAGTGATTTGCCTGCTTCTTAAATAAAAAACATTGGAAAGATGATTTTCGACGCAAACACTATGAAAAAAGTTTGCGCATGTCAAGGTGTTTTTAAAAACTCCACCGCGGGGAGGAGGTTTAAGAAAAAGGATAAAGGATAAAGGCTGAAGTTATTGGTTTACAGTCTGCGGCTGTCGGTAAAAAATAATTTCTGCCGGTGTGAAAGCGCGCTCATATCTGTAAGTCAAGTGTACGGAGGCAAAACACAAGCGAGTGTTTACTCACCGGCCTTCCAGATCTCCAATTTGTTGATTTCACAATGATCTAAATGAGCGCGAGGCTGTCCGCCACGGCCATACCTGCCAGTGTCGGCCGCAGGCGACCTTCCTTAATCTCGACCAGCTTGTTTTTCTTCAGCTCTTCAATCGTCTTTTTTTTATCATGGAGCAGGTCTGTGCCGTATTCAATTTTGTATTTTGACAAATCAATCCCGTCTTTGGTGCGCAGACCCAGAAAAAGCGTCTCAAGCGCCAGCTGGTCATTGGAGAGCTCTTCCGACTGAGAAACAACAGTGCGGGAACGGGCAATTTCGGTGATATAGTCGTGTGCATTCGCAATATTCCACCAGCGCTTCTTGCCTGAAAAGGAATGGGCGGACGGGCCAATCCCCAGGTAGGGAACATGTTCCCAGTATTTCATGTTGTGGCGCGACCTCCTTGATGGAGAAAGAGAGAAATTGGATACTTCGTAGTGATCATAGCCGTGTTGCTCAAGTACCAGGGATGTAGTTGTGAAGAAGGTAAGCGACTCATCTTCGTCTGGCTCTCTAATGTTCTCTTGCCGGTAATGCAGGTAAAGGGGAGTTCCCGGCTCCACAGTAAGCTGGTAGCAGGAAAGATGCTCCGGTATTAAGGATGCGGCGGTTTTGAGTGTCCGCTGCCACAGTTGGATGTCCTGACCGTGCACTGCGTAAATCAGGTCAATGCCGATATTGTGGAAGCCGGCCCGGCGCGCGTTGTCGAACGAACTTAGAGATTCTTTTGACGTGTGTCTGCGGCCTAAAAATTTCAATAAGCCATCGTTAAACGATTGCACGCCGATATTGAGGCGGTTAATTCCCAGGGCGCGCAGGGAATGTAAATACTCTAAAGACAGATCGCCCGGATTGGCCTCCAGTGTGATTTCCGCATGCCGGTCAATACCGAACATTTTGTGTGCGGCATTGAGAATTACCTCAATTGACGGGGCATGCAGCAGGGAAGGGGTGCCGCCGCCGAAATAAACTGTATCGAAGTTACGAAACTGATTTTCATAAAAAGCCATCTCACCGATGACGGCTGGTATAAAGCGGGGGATCAGCTCTGGAGCGGCAATCGAGTAGAAGTTGCAGTAGCCGCATTTGGCCAGGCACAAGGGAATGTGAACATAGAGACCGGGGCTAGTCATTGTCCGATTTAAGAACCGCCAGAAACGCGCTTTGGGGAATGCTGACCTGACCGATCATCTTCATGCGCTTTTTTCCCTCTTTTTGCTTTTCCAGAAGTTTCCGTTTGCGAGTGATGTCGCCTCCGTAGCATTTGGCTGTAACATCCTTTCGGAAAGCGCTGATGGTGGTGCGGGCGATGATCTCCCCTCCGATGGCCCCCTGAATGGCAATCTTATACATCTGCCGGGGGATTTCATCCTTTAGCCGTTCGCAGGCGATAAGCGCACGGGCACGCGCCCGTTCACGATGGACGATCTGGGACAGGGCATCCACTTTTTCACCGTTGACCAGTATGTCCATCAATACGAGATTGCTTTCGCGGTAGTCGATCATATCGTAATCAAATGAGCCGTAGCCCTGGGTGACGGATTTGAAGCGATCGTAGAAATCGAAAATTACCTCGGCAAGCGGCATTTCATAAGAAAGTTCCACACGGCCGGGCCCCATGTAATTCATATTGGAGTTGACGCCGCGCTTTTCCATGCAAAGCTTCATGACCGCCCCGAGGTAGCGTTCCGGCAGCATCATCGAGGCACGGATGTATGGTTCTTCTCCTTTGTCAATACTCATCGGGTCCGGGTAGTGCGTGGGATTGTCCACATAGATCTCGCGGCCGTCCTTAAGTGTAAAACGATAGCGAACGCTGGGCACGGAAAGAATTATCGACAGGTGAAACTCTCTTTCGATTCTTTCCTGGACAATGTCCAGATGCAGAAGACCCAGGAAGCCGCAGCGGAAACCCTGCCCAAGTGCGGCTGATGAGTCTTTTTCATAAATGAAGGAGGCATCGTTTAGCTTATACTTTTCCAGCGAGTCGGCCAGGTCCTGATAGTCATCCGATGCTATGGGATAGATGGAGGCAAACACGACCGGCTTGACTTCCTTGAAGCCGGGTAAAGGCTTCGAACAGGGGCGTTCGTGATGGGTAATCGTGTCACCGGTGCGGACATCGGAGACGGTTTTCACGCCCGCGATGATGTAGCCCACCTCGCCTGCCGAGAGCTGGTCGCTCTTTGCCCTCTGCAGCAGAAAATGCCCCACCTCTTCGACCTTATAGGTCGCACCGCTGGACATAAAGCGGATGACGTCACCGGCCTTGATCGTACCGTCAAAAATCCGGCAGTGAATGATGGTGCCCCGGTAGCTGTCATACTGAGCGTCAAAGATGAGAGCAGCCAATGGTTGATTGTCGTTTCCCGTGGGGGCGGGAATGCGCTCCACAATCGCCTCGAGAATTTCCTCCATGCCGATACCCTCCTTGGCGGAGGCACGGATGTGCGTGTCCGGGTCGAGTCCCAGCTCAGAGTCTATTTCCTCGAGCACGCGGTCGATATCGGCTGCCGGCAGATCAATTTTATTGATGACCGGGATGATTTCCAGATTGTGTTCCATTGCCAGATAGAGGTTTGCCAGTGTCTGCGCCTGCACTCCCTGTGCCGCATCGATAAGAAGCAGTACTCCTTCACAGGAGGCCAGCGAGCGGGAAACCTCATAGGAAAAATCGACATGGCCGGGCGTGTCGATTAAATTCAGCGTATAATCCTTTCCGTTTTTTGCCCGATAGGGAAGGGAGATAGCGTTACTTTTGATGGTAATGCCCCTTTCCCTTTCTATGTCCAGGTTGTCGAGTATCTGGTCCTGAAAGTTTCTCTCATTGCTGACGCCGGTGAATTGTATGAGACGGTCGGCGAGAGTTGATTTGCCGTGGTCGATATGTGCAATAATACTGAAGTTTCTTATGTTTTCCATAAAGTGTCAAAAAAAGCCTTCCTGATTATGGAAGGCTTTTATACTAAAATCTTTCCGGATGCAATTATCCGAGTTTACTCACCAGTTCTTCGGAAACCTCCTTTACGCCGGGACGGCCGTCCACGACGATTACCTTTGTTCTTTCCTTGAAGAAATTTACTGCTGCCAATGTTCCTGTTTTGTTGTCGTAGTATATGTTGTGGCGCTTGTCGATCGCCTGTGTGTCCTGATCATCGGCGCGGGTAGATAATTCTTCGCAACCGCAGACCCGGCAAACGGTTTTACCGTCGTGGGTATGGGGTTTGATGGCGTCAATGTAGATATTGTTGGGGTGGTTGTTGTCCATTTTGCACAGCCGGCGGCCCATAATGCGGTTTTTGGATGTTTCACGGTCGAGGTCAATTTCGATGACGATGTCGAGTTTGATGTTTTCTTTGTTAAGAGCATCCCAGAGGGCCTCGGCCTGCGCCAGATTACGGGGAAAACCGTCAAGCAGCCAGCCGTTTTTAGCGTCATCTTCCTTGAGACGGTCCAGGATCATCGGAATAGTAATGTCATCGGGGACCAGTTCGCCGCGGTCGATGTAGGCTTTAGCTTTTTCGCCCAGCGGGGTTTTGTTGGAAATGTTCTGGCGGAAAATAACACCGGTTTCAATATGCGGAACATTGAATTTTTTCTGAACGATCGCTCCCTGCGTGCCCTTGCCGCTGCCGTTGGGGCCAAATATTAAAATATTCACTGTATTTAAACTCCTTTCCGGTAGATATTCAACGCGGCCCTTATAATGTATTGCTGAGAATTTCGCAATGATTAAATTGACCGTCAGTCTGATTTTGACTTTTGTTCTTTTTGACTCAAGTAATTAGTTGTTTTTCTTTTCGGCCTGCGGATTTTGAGTTTTCGCGGGTCTGTCTGCGGTAAGTTCTCTGATGGCCGTGGAGATAGCAACCTCACGATTCGAACCTGCCGGAAAGTAGGGCAGGGCCTTGCGCAGATGAAAAAGTGCACTTTCCTTTTTGTTTTCCTTTTTAAAGTAGGATCCGAAGTAGAAATGAGACTCACCTGCGCGGTTTAGTTTTCCCTGACACATGGCTATCTGGTACAGAACCTGAGTATCATCAGGAAATTTGTTTTCCAGAAGCAGGTAATATTTCAAGCTTTTGTGATACTCACCCGCCGTAAAGTAAGCCCTTGCCAGAGCCCGCATAATTTGTTCGTCATCGGGGTCAAGCGCAGCGGCCTTGTAAAGATGTGTTATGGCATGGGAAGTGTCTCCGGTTTTCAGGCTGATCAGGCCGATATTTTTTAATATGTCAGTATCTTGTGGCGCTGAGGCCAGAGCCCTGGAGAGCAGGACCAGGGCTTCCCCCGGATGGCCGAGCTCGTCTTCCGCCAGTGCCAGCGCATACAAAAGATCGACATCGTGCGGGTTGTTTTTCAGGTTCTGTACCAGTTCGCGGTGATATTTGCGCAGGTCATCCGCATCTCTGGAGATCAGAGACTTGATGCGCACGAAATTGCCGACAATGTTATGTGCTCCTCCTGTGTTGCGGTACTGGGTTGCCAAAAGAGTATCGAGATAGAAAATACGGTCGTCGGTTCCCGGATGGGTGCCAAGGTATGATGGTATCGTTTTGGAAAAAAACTCATATTGTTTAATGATTTTCAGAAACTCGACCATGGCGGCAGGATAATAGCCGGCGGCGACCAGGTAGGTGATTCCCAGCCGATCCGCCTCTTCTTCATGTTCGCGCTGGTATTTGAGACTCATTTGTGTCGCGCCGGCGAGAGAAAAAGAGGCAATGGCCGCTGAAGCCTCTCCACCTCCGCCGATTAAAGCCGCCGCGACAAGACCGGCCAGCATGGCAATATTCAATTTTTGTGATTTTTCAATGATGGAGGCGACATGCCGCGCGTTGGCGTGAGCGATTTCATGCGCCATAACTCCGGCGAGCTGGGCTTCGTTTTCCACCACGGAGATCAGCCCTTTGTTGATGTAAATGTAGCCCCCGGGTGTGGCAAAAGCGTTGATGCCGGTGCTGTTAAAAACGGAAAAAGTGTAGTTAAAAGGGGCTTTGTCGGAACCGGCCAGGATCCGGTTGCCCACATCGGCAATATAGGCACTGAGCTTTGTGTCATGGAGGATCAAATTATTTTGTTCGAGTTTGTCGTAAATCTCCTTGCCGAGCTTTTTTTCATCTTCAATCGTGAAGGCGGCACAGGCTGGTTGAGCCGTGAGCAGCACAAGGAGGCCAATGGCCGTAAATAAATAAAAGTATTGATTTTGAATGATTTTGAACATATTTAACCGTGTAGTTTTTTCGATAAGCAAATAGTAGCTGCTTTGCCGGTTTTAGGCAAGATTTTTCCTGGAGAAATCAAACGGGGCAGGCGACGGAGGTGATGTCTTGAAAGAAGCGGTAATAACGATCGATGGTCCGGCAGGGGCGGGCAAAAGCACGGTCAGCAAAGCCGTTGCCGCGGCATTAAACTACCTGTACCTGGATACGGGAGCCCTTTACCGTGCCCTGGCGTACACAGCGATGAAAAACAAAATAGATCTACACAATCCAGTGGCAATCGCCTCGTTTTGCCGGTCGGTTGAAGTTGAACTCAAAAGCAACAACGGTAAAATGGAGGTGTTTGTCGATGGAGAATGGTTGGACGAAAAAATACGCAGCGAAGAGACGGGGCTGGCTGCATCCGTTATTTCCGCCTATCCGGCCGTTCGCGAAAAGCTGCTTGAGCTGCAAAGGCAGGCGGGTGCTAAGGGAGGAATTGTCGCCGAGGGAAGGGATATGGGGACGGTCGTTTTTCCTGATGCACGCTTCAAATTCTTTCTCGATGCAGGAATTCAAGAGAGAATTAAAAGACGCGCTGGAGAACTCAGCCATAAAAACAGGGAAGTGGACACTAAGGCAATTGCCCGCGATATGGAAGCCAGGGACAAGCAGGATGCAGACAGACAAATAGCTCCCCTGGCCGTGGCCAAAGACGCGCTGGTGATTGATTCAACATTGCTCAGCATCGCGCAAGTCGTCGAAATAATTCTGAGGCGTGTCAGAGCTGCAAAACAGTGACGGCCGCCCTGCCGGATTTAACCATATCATGGATTTGTCTTGCTATTTAATTTTCTCTGTGTTAGCTACTAAAGCTTAAAAAATGTTCAAAGAAATAGGGGGTATTCGTCAATGGTTAACAATCATAACACAAACTCGCAAAACGAAAAGGAGGTTATTGCCAAGACTCCGGTTTCCAGCGAAAGTTCCGCCGCAGCACAGACCAAAGAAGAGGACATGGGGTTTAAAGAGCTCTACGAGCAGAGTCTCAGCCAGCTTCAATACGGTGACGTTACGCGCGGCACTGTTGTCCAAATCACTGCCGATGCGGTTATGGTCGATGTGGGATGGAAATCGGAAGGTTATATACCGATCAAAGAGCTGAAAGATGACCAGGGAAATGTGTTGGTTTCCGTTGGCGACGATATAGAAGTTTTCATAGACAAGAGAGATGCGGACGGCAGCCTCGTGCTCTCCAGAGAAAAGGCGGCCAAGCTCAAAGTCTGGGACGAAATAAAAAAGGTCTGCGAAAATAACCTGACCATTAAAGGCACGGTTGTGGAGAAGGTAAAAGGCGGACTCTCCGTTGATATCGGCATTACCGCTTTTCTGCCCGGTTCGCAGGTGGATGTGCGCCCCGTCAAAGACCTTGAGCCGTTTGTCGGCCAGACATTTGAGTTTAATATTTTGAAGTACGACCGCAAACGCAGCAATGTGGTCCTCTCCAGGCGTGCCATCGTGGCCGAGCAAAGAGCAGCGGAAAAGCAGGAAGCGTTGAAAAATATCAATGAAGGTGCGGTTGTGGAGGGGGTCATCAAGAATATTACCGAATACGGAATCTTCATCGACCTGGGGGGCATCGACGGTCTGCTACATGTGACAGATATTTCCTGGGGAAGAATTGCCAAACCGTCGGAGATGTTCCACAAAGGAGACCGTATCAAAGTAAAGGTTCTTTCTTTCGACCGTGAAAAAGAAAGGGTGTCGCTCGGAATCAAACAGCTTCATGAAAATCCCTGGGAGAATATTGCCGAACGCTATCCTGTCGGTATGCTGGTCGAGGGTAAAGTCGTTAATCTGACCGATTACGGAGTCTTTGTTGAGCTTGAACCTGGCGTGGAAGGCCTGATTCACATTTCGGAGATGTTTTGGACCAGAGAAATCAAACACCCGTCCAAGGTTTTGAATGTCGGAGACACAATCAATGTGGTGGTTCTGGAAGTCAACGCAGAGGCCAAACGTGTTTCCCTGAGCCTGAAACAGACAAGCCCCAATCCCTGGGAAAAGTTGAAGGAAAAATATCCCCCGGGTACAATCGTGAAAGGGCAGGTAAGAAACATAACCAATTTTGGCGTTTTTGTCGGTATTGAAGACGGTATCGATGGTCTGGTGCATGTTTCGGACATCTCCTGGAAACATCGCGTCGCTCACCCTTCGGAGTATTTCAAAAAAGGACAGGAGGTAGAGGCGGTTGTACTGAATATAGACGTGGATAACGAGAAATTTTCGCTGGGTATTAAACAGATCGAAAAGAACCCCTGGGATGAGCTGCCGCAGAAATACGCTCCCGGCAGTGTCGTAACCGGGAAAATCACCAACTTCACCGACTTTGGGATTTTTGTGGAAATAGAAGAAGGAATTGAGGGACTGGTGCATATTTCCGAGATCAGCCAAAAACGCGTCAAGTCATCTCAGGAACTCTACAATGTGGGTGATATCGTTTCGGCAGTGGTCAAAAGTATTGATCCCCGGTCAAAGAAAATCCGTCTGAGCATCAAGGAAATGGAGGCGCCGCCACAGACGGCTGCGCCGTCCGGTAACCAGTATATAAACAACCGGGAAAATATCGGATCAACTCTTGCGCAGGCGTTGGCCGACGTTAAAATCAGCCACCAGCCCAAGGAATGAAATAAATGAAAAAGCATCCGGTAATTTCTGGATTGGTTTTGCTCATTGTGATCGGAACATTGCTTTATCTGTACTTTTACCGGGTCGGAGCGAATTCCGGCACGGTGGTCAAGCGGGGATTTACACTTGGCGAAAAAGTGGGTGTGGTGCCGATAGAGGGAGTGATCTCCGATTCAGCCGAAATCACCGGATACATAGATGAATTCGCCAAAGATAATTCCATTGTCGCCGTAGTGGTACGCATCGACTCACCGGGTGGTGGTGTCGCTGCGTCCCAGGAAATATATGACGCCATCGTCGCTCTCAGGAAAAAGAAAAAAGTGGTTGTTTCTATGGGGTCGGTAGCTGCCTCGGGCGGCCTCCTAATCGCCTGTGCCGGAGATAAAATTGTTGCCAATCCGGGCACCATTACCGGAAGCATATCGGCGATCATGCAGTTTGCCAACATCGAAGAGCTTCTCAGTAAGATTGGCGTGAAGTCAACCGTCGTCAAAAGCGGACCTTATAAAGATATCGGTTCACCGATGCGGGAAATGACGCAGGAAGAAAGGGCCATCATTCAGGAGCTGATCGATGACATCTATGATCAGTTTGTCGAGGTGATTGTCCGCGAACGTAAACTGACGCGCAAGCAGGTCGAAACGATTGCCGACGGAAGGGTGTTTTCCGGTCGCAAAGCAAAAGATTTAGGTCTTGTGGACGAACTTGGGGACATGGCCGCCGCCGCCCGGTTGGCGAGCTCACTGGCGGGAAAGGGCGATAATTTCGATTTGGTCTATCCTCAAAAAAAGCGTTCTTCATTTTTATCCTATATTGTGGAGCAAGCAGCCACACAAATCAGCCGATCGTTGGCCGCGCAGTTTCAAAAAAGCACCAAAGCAAGTTATCTTTACGAGCCCTGATACTTTTCATGAGACGATCTGACGATGACTAAAAGTGAATTGATAAAAAAAGTGCAGGCCAGGTTTCCGATATTTGACCAGGGTGACATCACGCTGGTGGTGAAAACTGTCTTTGATTCCATGACGCACGCCCTGAAAACGGGTGAAAAAATCGAGATCAGGGGCTTTGGGACATTCACTGCCAGGCAAAGAAAAGCCCGACTCGCCCGCAATCCGAAAACAGGCGCTACGGTAGAACTGTCCGACCGGAAAAATCCCTTTTTCAAACCAGCCAAAGACCTGCGACAAAAGGTGGATGGTAAAAATGAGTTATAAAAACATCATCGTCGATAAGAAAAAAACATACGCGATCATCCAATTTAACCGCGCCAAGGAAATGAACGCTCTTTCCAAAGAAATGAGACTGGAATTTAACGATGCGCTCGAAGACGTGGAAAAAGACGCGCAGATGAGGGTTTTGATCATAACCGGCGGGGAATTTGTTTTTTCCGCCGGCATGGATATCAAGGAAATGTCTCTGCTTTCCAATGTCGAAATCGATGATTATTTCGAATCGATGAAAAGGTATCTCAATAAAATATATTCTTACCCGAAACCGGTTATCGCGGCGGTCGGCGGCATTGCGCTTGGCGGCGGTTTTAATATTGTTACGGTGTGCGATCTGATTGTCGCTTCGGAAAGCGCGATATTTTGCCATCCGGAACTGAAATTCGGGTTAAGCCCTCTTTTTTACCCTTTGAGCCAGATTGTCGGCGTGATGAAGGCAAAAGAAATCGTCATGCTCGGAGAACCGATCGGAGCAAATGAGGCAGAGCGTATCGGTCTGATCAACAAGGTGGCGCCCCCTGAAAAATTCATGCAGGAAGCGGAAAAAATGGCGGAAATTCTGGCTTCCAGGTCGGTTAAGGCTCTCGAAGAGCTAAGAAAGATCTGCTCGGTTGTGCCCAGAATGGACAAAATCGCTGCACTGGACCTGGAGATGTCCATCGGCGGCATGCTCTTTTCCCGCGATGAGCGGAAAATTCACATGAACGAAGTTCTGTTTCTGGAAAAATTAAGAAAGAAAAAACAAAAATAGGCAAACTCTGCCAGCGGCGGGGTTGAAAAACGTTGATGTACGCCGATGTTGACGCCCGCCGGCTCAGAACGCGTCCCATTCATTGTCGGGAGCGGCAAAGTCTTTGAGCTGGTCCCTTCTTTTTTTGTGCTGGAGTTTCTTGAGCGCTTTAGCCTCGATCTGACGGATTCTCTCTCGTGTTACGCCCATCATATCGCCGACCTCTTCGAGAGTAAATGGGCCGAAATTGCAGGCGACCCAGGTGCAATTGAGAAAAGTTTCGGTTTTGAGACGCCATTCGCAGGTGACATCGGTGCAGACTTCCTTAATCAGACAACCTTTTTTCTTGCAAATGTAGGTATTAATCATGCACATGATCCTTTCGGTTGAAAAATCGGCCGTAACTTATTGAAACTTGAATTATTTGTCAATGTTTTCCTGTAAAAAAGACCGCCGGTGACGACCTTTACGGGCAGGGAAAGGCTGTCAGGGCCGTTAAAAGGCGATCTTTTCCTTTGGGCGCCTTTCCGGGACATAGACGTGAGGAATTTCGCCGTCATTCCACTGGCGGGAAACATACAGGTTGCAATAGCAGCTTCCGTATTCCCTGACGTCATCGGCGCGGTACACACAGGGGCAGATGATGTCGCGGTCCTTCTCCCGGTCTCCCGAAGCTAAACGGCAGGGACAGGATGTATAACCGTAGCGCTCTTTGTTAACCAGCAGGTCAGCCAGGATAGAGAGGGTCCAATCCTTGTCTTTGTTAAAAAAAAAGCCTTTCGGCTCCTGCGCTTTTTTGAGCATTTCATAGAGTTCAGCGGCTGTCATTAAATTCCCAGTGCCTCCCTGATATCGTTTTCCCGGAAACCGATGATGATTTTTTCACCAATAATTATTGTCGGAAAAGAACGCTCGGGATTGTATTGGATGACTTCGTCAAGCGCCGCTGTTCTGGCCTCGTCCTTGAGGATATCCACATCGGTCGTCTCAAATTCGATGTTATGGTCATTTAGGAACTTCTTGGCCGCTTTGCAGTGGCTGCATGTTGTCAGCGCGTAAATCTTAACTTTTTTGCCCATGGGGAATCCTCCTTTTTTAGAGTGCTAAATTATACATTATCGTCATGTTGTCAAGGTGTGTCTCTGTAATGCGGCACTTAAAGATTGATTGACAATAAATATCAATTAATATATCAGATTCACACATTTCGAAGAAAGTGAAGGCGCTATGAAGCACAGTGGTGTTATTGTCCAGGAAGGGTTTCCCTTCATCATAGTTTCAATCATTATCACTATTGCCGCCTTTTATTTCGGTTTTACCTGGCTTGCCGTCTTTTTGGCGGCGCTTACCGTTTTTATTATTTGTTTTTTTCGTAATCCGCAACGAAAATTTCAGGATGAGAAAAATCTGGTCATCTCGCCTGCCGACGGAAAAGTAATTAAAATCGAGGACGTTGAACTGGAAGGACAAATGTCCGGACGGTTTAAAAAAATAAGTATTTTTATGAATGTATTCAACGTACATGTAAACCGCGCACCTTACAACGGCACGATAGAGAAAATAATCTACCATAAGGGAAAGTTTCTTTCCGCCAATCTCGATAAGGCATCCGCGGAAAATGAAAGAAATGAGATCATGATTCGTACGCCCGATGGCAAGGTGGTCTGGGTTGTGCAGATTGCCGGACTGATTGCCAGAAGAATCGTATGCTGGACGGCAAGCGGAACAACGGTCTCCAAGGGAGAGAGAATCGGCATGATCCGTTTCGGCTCGCGTGTTGAGGTTTTTCTTCCCGCCGATTCCAGCATTGTCGTCAAATTGGATGATCAGGTCCGGGCAGGAAAAACTCATCTAGGATACCTCTCATGAACGAAGAATCACGAAGCAGTGAAGAGCAGCGACATCAAAAAATAAAATTTAAAAAAGGCATTTACGTTCTTCCGAACCTTCTGACCACGGCAAGCCTTTTTATGGGCTTTTATTCCATTGTCGCTTCCATTCAAGAGAAATTTTTCTGGGCGGCTGTCGCTATTTTCGTCTCTCTGGTTTTTGACGGTCTGGACGGCAGGGTGGCTCGCATCACAAACAGCACCAGTAAATTCGGTGCCGAGTACGATTCTTTATCTGATCTCGTTGCCTTCGGCGTCGCCCCCTCTCTTTTAGCTTATGTGTGGGCCATGTCTTTTTATGGAAAGCTCGGCTGGATGGCCGGCTTCCTTTTCGTTGCCTGCGGCGCTTTGCGTCTGGCTCGCTACAACATTCAGATCGGCATTATTGAAAGCAATGTATTCAATGGGCTTCCCATTCCCGCGGCCGCCTCGGTGATTGCCGCCACGGTTATCTTCTTCCATGATCTTGGGGTCGAGGGAACTTATCACCATCCCGGTATCGTGATTATGGTAACTGCTCTGTCGCTTCTGATGGTCAGCAATCTAAAATACTACAGCGGTAAAGACATGAAACTGTTTTCACGCATGCCGTTTCGCGCGTTTCTGGTTCTTGTCGGAGTTATACTGATCGTTGTTTATAAGCCGGAAGTTTCAATATTTGTATTTTTTGTTACTTACACTCTTTCCGGGCCATTGTGGTGGGTTGTCAAAACTGTCAGGAAATTGAAAACGAACAATGCCGGGCCAAACCCGGCCTGAAAATGCTCATGTGAGATGATGATAAGAAGACCCGGCGGCTGGCCATGAGGATAACAGGAGGTGAGTGCAGAGGAAGAGCGTTGAATTTTCCTTCCCGTTCGCCCCAGAGACCAACAACGGATTTTTTGAGATCTGCTCTTTTTAACCTGATTGGTCACCCCCCGCCTCAGAATATTTTGGATTTATACGCAGGTTCCGGCTCAGTTGGACTGGAGGCATTAAGCCGCGGCACCCAAAGAGCGGTGTTTGTGGAAAAAAACAGGACACTTGCCGGAATTATCAAAAAAAATGCCGGTATGTGCGGATACATGGACAGAAGCTTGATCATCGAAGCCGAAGTCAAGGCAGCGCTTGTCGATCTTCATCGACGGGAGCAAAGATTTGCACTTGTCTTTGCCGACCCGCCTTACAATCAGGGGTTTGTCGCACAAACACTTCTGTCATTGGATGATTTTCCGGTTTGCCGTAACGACGGGTTTATCGTGTTGCAGCACTCGGTTCACGAGCAGTTGCCCTCTTCAGACAGTTGGGAGCTTATACGGCAAAGGAAATACAGTGATCATATTTTAAGTTTCGTGAGGATGCAAAAACATGACTCAGGACAGGTTTGAAAAAAAGACAGCAGTTTATCCCGGCTCTTTCGATCCGATTACCAATGGGCATGTAGATATCATCAAAAGAGGCATTCGCATATTCGACGAGATAATTGTCCTTGTCGCCTGTAATCCGCAAAAATCATTTCTTTTTTCGATGGAAGAAAGATGTCAGCTGATCCGGGAAATATTTTCCGGCACGGAAGGGGTGCGCGTGGACGCTCATGCAGGGCTCCTTGTCGATTATCTGAAAAAAAACGACTTGAACATTCTTTTGCGCGGTATGCGTGCCGTGTCGGATTTTGAGTATGAATTTCAAATGGCACTGATGAACCGGCGGCAGACCAGGGATATCGAGACGGTGTTTCTGATGAGTGGTTTCAAGTGGTTTTATACCAGCTCAAATTTAATTAAGGAAGTGGCACGCTTCGGCGGCAGCGTAAGGGGGCTGGTGCCGGAAAATGTTTATTCCAGACTGATGGAAAGATTCGGAGAGCAAAATCAGAAAGCAAAATAGGCAGGTTTTCGGTCAGGATGGGAAACCTGCCCGAAACTGCTGCATTACGAATTTGGAAGGAAGGTAAGAATGGGAGGCCTTTTCGGGGTAGTCACGGAAGATACATGCGTACGCACCCTTTTTTATGGAACAGATTATCATTCGCATTTAGGCACGGAACATGCCGGAATGGCGGTGCTGGGGCAGAAAGGGTTCTACAATACAATACACGAAATTTCACAGGCGCAGTTCAAATCGCGCTTTGTGGATGATTACCGGAAAATGGAAGGTCATTCGGGTATCGGCGTGATTGACGATGAAGCACCTCAGCCTCTTATTTTCCGTTCCAAATTCGGTGTGTTTGCTGTTGTGGCCACGGGGCTGATTACCAACAAGAAGAAACTTGTCGAGGAATTGCTAAACGAGGGTGTTTCTTTTTCTGAGATGGCCGGGGGCGGCGTCAACAACGCCGAGCTTGTCGCCGCGCTCATCAATCGGGGCGACAACATCGTGGAAGGGATCGCCTCGATGCGCGGCATCATTGAAGGCTCTGTCTGCGCTCTGGTTCTCACGCGGGAAGGCATTTATGCGGCACGTGATAAAGTCGGCCGCTTTCCACTGGCGTTGGGTAAAAGCATCAAGTCGGATGTTAAATCGTTTGTGGTGGCCACAGAGGCGAGCTCATTTGAAAACCTCGGTTATGAATTGCTGAGGTTTCTGGGGCCGGGTGAAATTGTGCTTCTTTCTCCCCAGGGAATCAGACAGCTGAAGCCCGAGGGACACGATCTGAAAATATGTTCTTTTTTATGGATTTACACTGGTTCGCCCTCATCCGTTTATGAAGGCATCGGTGTGGAAGACACCAGAGAGCGCTGTGGCCGCTATCTGGCCAGACGCGACAATGTCGAGGCGGATTTTGTCACGGGAGTTCCCGATTCCGGTATCGGGCATGCCATCGGCTATGCGATGGAATCAGGCATCCCGTACCGTCGGCCCCTCGTGAAATACACACCCGGTTACGGCCGAAGCTATACTCCGCCCACACAGGAGATACGGCATCTGGTGGCGGAGATGAAGCTCGCCTCCGTCAGGGATGTCATCAGGGGTAACCGTATGATCGTTTGTGATGATTCGATCGTGCGCGGGACACAGTTGAGAAACCTCACGGTAAAAAAATTATGGGACCAGGGGGCAAAGGAAATCCATATTCGTCCCGCCTGTCCGCCGCTGATGTTCCCTTGCATTTACGGTTCCTCGACCAGGTCAATTTCCGAGCTGGCCTGCCGCAGGGCGATCAGGGCACTTGAAGGAACAGATATCGAAGACGTCTCAGAATATCTGGACCCTTCATCGGTAAAACACGCGCAGATGATCGAGTGGATCAGGCAGGATCTGAATGTGTCATCATTGAAATACATGACCATTGAAGATATGATCGCAGCAATCGGCCTGCCTGCCGAAAAGTTATGCCTTTACTGCTGGCTGGGGAAATAACGACAAAAAACTCTTCGTAATTTACCAGGAAACTACGTTTGGCGAAAATGCAGCGCCCGCTGATCCGTTTGAGCAATCAGCGCCGCGGCACGTTGTGCGGCATAAAATAGCCATTGCCCGCAAAGCGCGCACATGTTATAAAATTGCGGGATATGCCAGAAAGCTTAATTTCTATGGATGTTGATTCAATTTTCAGGAGAAAAACAAAGCAAATTCAAGTCGGGTCGGTAAAGATTGGCGGTGATGCGCCTATCGTCGTCCAATCCATGACCAACACGGATACCCGTGATGTCGGCCGGACGGTCGCACAGATTCTAGCACTCCAGGAGGCAGGCTGCGAAATAGTAAGGGTGGCAGTCCTCGACGAAGAAGCACTTGATGCCCTGCCTTACATAAAAAAACAAATCCAGATCCCGATGATTGCCGATATACACTTTCATCACCGTCTGGCCATAGGGGCGATTAAAAACGGCGCCGACGGCATAAGAATCAATCCTGGCAATATCGCGCGCGACAAAATCGCCGAAATAATTGAAGTCGCCAAAAAAAGCCGCACGGTCATCCGCATCGGCATCAATTCCGGTTCTCTGGAAAAAGACCTGATTGTTGAGTATGGCGGATCGACGGCCGAAGCGCTTTGTGCAAGTGCCATGCGTAACATCGCCATGTTTGAAAAAATGGATTTCGATCTGATTAAGCTTTCCCTGAAATCATCAAACGTGCCGACCATGATCAAAGCCTATCGCATGATAAGCGAGAAGACTGATTACCCGCTGCACCTGGGGGTAACGGAAGCGGGGATGCCGGCGGACGCGGCGGTGAAGTCGGCCCTGGGTATCGGCATGCTGTTACATGACGGGATTGGCGATACAATCCGGGTTTCCGTCACGGGTAGCCCCGTGCAGGAAATGCCCATTGCCTACGGAATTCTGCGGGCGCTGGGAATTCGCAAAACGGGCGCAGAAATTATTTCCTGCCCTACGTGCGGAAGATGCCAGATCGATGTCGTGGGGCTTGCCGAAAAAGTTGCCCATGCGTTGGCCGGCAGGAAAAAATATATCAAAGTCGCTTTGATGGGCTGTGTGGTCAATGGTCCGGGCGAAGCGGCGGAGGCGGATATCGGCATCGCCGGTGGCCGCGCCTTCGGCATGCTTTTTAAAAAAGGGGCCGCGTACAAAAAAGTAGAAGAGAAAGATTTTGTTTCTGTATTGCTGTCAGAAATCGACGCAATGGACGAACAAAAATAAGGAGGGTCAATGCGCTATTCTCAAATGCACCTGCCTACGGGAAGGGAAATACCTTCCGATGCGGAAGTGGTCAGTAATCAGCTTATGATACGGGCGGGAATGATCAGGAAACTGACCAGCGGCATTTATTCATATTTGCCGCTTGGCTATCGTGTAATCCGTAAGGTCGAGCAGATCATACGCGAAGAGATGAACCAGGCGGGCGCCCAGGAAGTACATATGCCGATGGTGCAACCGGCGGAGCTGTGGCAGGAATCAGGCCGCTGGACGCATTATGGGAAGGAACTGTTACGGTTTCGCGATCGCAACGGGCGGGAATATTGTCTGGGCCCCACTCATGAAGAGGTTATCACGGACCTGGTGCGCCACGATATCAAAACCTACCGTCAGCTTCCGTGCAACCTGTACCAGATCCAAACCAAGTTTCGCGATGAGGTTCGCCCGCGCTTCGGTGTGATGCGCTGCCGCGAATTCGGCATGAAAGACGCCTACAGTTTCGATACAGACGAAGCAGGGGCGGAAAAGAGTTATAAAAAGATGTTTGCCACCTATAATAATATCTTCCGCCGTTGCGGTCTGAATTTCCGGCCTGTCGAGGCGGACTCCGGCAGTATCGGCGGCAGTTTTTCACATGAGTTCATGGTCATGGCTGATTCAGGCGAGGACTCGATTGTCTTTTGCCAAAATTGCGATTATGCCGCCAATATGGAAAAGGCGGAAATTCCCGCGCCGAAAAATGAGGTACAGGCTCAAAAAGACTTCCTGCCCATGGAGAGTGTGGAAACTCCCGGCGTGCGCACAATAGATGAGGTGAGTTCATTTCTGGGCGTAAGTCCCGCACAAATCCTGAAGACGCTTATTTTCAACGCGGACGAAAAACCGGTGGCGGTCCTGATCAGGGGCGATCATGAGGTCAATGAAATCAAAGTGAAGAATTATCTGGGGGCAAATGAACTTGCGCTGGCAAATGACGACATGATTTTAGAGGCCACCGGCGCGCCCCGTGGATTTGCCGGCGCTGTAGGCATCAAAACACGGATTATCGCAGACCATTCCGTAGTGAATATGGTGAATCTGGTAACCGGTGCCAACCGCGAGGATTATCACCTGAAAAATGTGAACATCGGCCGTGATTTTAAGGTTGATTCCTATGCCGATCTGCGTGTGGCACAGGCCGGAGACACTTGTCCGCGATGCGGCGGCACGATCCGGATCGCGCGCGGGATTGAAGTCGGCCATGTCTTCAAGCTGGGAACCAAATACAGTCAGGCAATGAAGGCTTCTTACCTGGACAAAGACGGCAAAGAAAAAATCATGATTATGGGCTGCTATGGAATAGGTATCGGCAGGACAGTGGCTGCCTGTATCGAGCAGAACCACGATGAATACGGTATTATCTGGCCGATGGCGCTTGCCCCATACACGGTGATTGTCACACCTGTGAACATCAACGAACCGGATGTCATGAAGGCATCCGGAGACATTTATACCGACCTGCTCACTTCCGGCGTGGAGGCGATATTGGACGACCGAGATGAACGGGCGGGAGTTAAATTCAAAGATGCCGATCTGATCGGTATCCCGTTGCGGATTGTCGTGGGAGCCAAAAACCTTGTCCAGGGAAACGTCGAATTAAAAATTCGTAAAACTGGTGAAACCAGACTGATTGCCGTGCGTGACATTGTTCGGCAGGCAACCGGGATCATCGGGGAGCAATTGAGTGAAACACACTGATGAGCCGGCTATGAGCGGAAGACTTTCATGCTGAGAATCACTGATATCCTCGATAAGGCGCAGACCTATCTAGAGCCGGAAGAGCTGGAGATGATTCAGAAGGCCTACATTTATTCCGCCACTGTGCACCAGGGGCAGGTGCGTCTCTCCGGTGAACCTTACCTGACCCACCCGATGGAGGTGGCAGGCATCCTGGTGGACATGAAGCTCGACGCGGCCACAATCATCAGCGGGCTTTTGCACGACACAATCGAGGACACGCTGACCACCAAAGAACAGATTGAGCGCGAATTCGGGAAAGACACGGCATTTCTGGTCAGCGGACTGACCAAACTGAGCCGCATTTCCTTCGGTTCACAGGAGGAAAGACAGGCTGAGAACTTCCGGAAAATGATTCTGGCGATGTCCTCGGATATCCGCATCCTGCTGGTGAGGCTTGCCGACCGCATTCACAATATGAGAACCCTGCAGTATCAGAAGCCGGAGCGCCGTGTTTACATATCGCGTGAGACGATGGATGTCTACGCGCCGCTGGCCAACCGCCTGGGAATTAACTGGATGAAAATGGAACTGGAGGATCTTGCCTTTCAATACCTCTGGCCGGAGGCATACGAGGAAATCGCCACACGCGTGGCAAAATCCCAGGAGTCGCGCAACCGCTATACAGAGGAAGTGAAAGGGATAATCTTCCGCGAACTGGAGAAAGTGTCCATCAAAGCCGAGGTCGAAGGCCGGGCCAAGCATCTATACGGCATTTACAAAAAAATGCAGGAACAGCACATCAACTTCGATGAAGTGTATGATGTCATCGCTTTTCGAATTATCGTGGACTCTGAAATGGACAAGACCTGCTACGAAGCGCTCAGCATTGTGCATGCCCTGTGGAAGCCTGTACCGGGGCGTTTCAAGGATTATATCGCCATGCCCAAGGCAAACAATTATCAATCTCTCCATACGGCGGTAATCGGGCCTTACGGGGAGAGGGTCGAAATACAGATTCGTACCAGGGCAATGCATGAATGGGCGGAAAAAGGCATTGCGGCGCACTGGCGCTACAAGGAGGGTAAAGGCTTTCAGGAGGCCGAAGACAGCCAGATAAAAAAACTCAGAGAAACTTTGGAAATCCAGCAGGATATAAAAAATCCCAGAGAATTCATGTCCAATTTGAAAATGGCGCTGTTTCCGGACGAAGTGTATGTCTTTACGCCCCATGGCGACGTGAAATCTTTTCCCAAAGGGGCCACCCCCATCGACTTTGCCTACAGCATTCACACAGACATTGGACATCAGTGCATCGGTGCGAAGGTGAATCGTAATATCGTCCCCTTGCGCTACCAGTTGCAAAACGGTGATCAGGTGGAGATTATCACGCAAGCCGGCCATCACCCCAGCAAGGACTGGCTCAAATACGTGGTCACCTCACGGGCGATTTCCAAAATACGCAACTGGATCAACGCGGAAGAGAAAAGCAGGTCACTGATGCTGGGTAAGGACCTCCTGGAAAAGGAATTCAGAAGACACAATCTGAAATTCGCCAGTTTCATCAAATCCGAGGAGCTCAAAGAGATTCTGGCCGAATACTCACTGCCGACGCTGGACGATCTGGTTTCCCAGGTCGGCTTTGGCCGTATCTCCGCCAAACAGATCGCCAATCAGTGTTTGCTCGACAAAGAAGGCAGATCCTGCCGCGAACCGGCAAAGACCACGGAAAAAGAAAAGAAGCAGGCCGCAGCCGCCCCCATGGGGATCACGCTGACGGGAATTGACGATGTCATGGTCAGGTTCGGCAAATGTTGCAATCCGATACCCGGGGATGAGATTGCCGGTTATATCTCGCGCGGGCGGGGCATAACCGTGCATGTCCAGGACTGCCCTCATCTGAAAAGACTGGATTCAGAAAGGATTGTGGAAGTCCAGTGGGACCTGAGACAAAAACACGCCTACCCAGTGCATATCAGGGTGATTTGCAATGATCAGAAAGGCGTTCTGACAGAAATTAGTTCCGTCATCACCTCATTTGACGTGAACATCAGTTTTGCCCAGGTGGAAACAACGGACATGATCGCCAAATGTGAATTCGTCATCGACGTGAACGACACACACCAGCTAAATGCCATTTTCGCCGCTATCCGCCAGCTGAAAATTGTCCGTTCGATAGAAAGACTCAACAAAGGCTGATAATGTCCTTAAAATTTTTGTTTATTGACAAACACGAATGCCCTGCGATAAGAGGCGCAATCTGATCGGCGTTTGTAAAAAAAGAGAAGCAGGAGAAATGATGTTAAAAAAATATTTCGGTTACAGGATTTTGTTTAATATCCTGATTGTTTCATGTTTTATGTTCTATCCCCTTGGGGTACTGGCCGGACACGTCGTAGTAATCGATCCCGCCCATGGCGGTACAGATTCAGGTGTGAAGGCAGGCAGAACCGCCGAAAAGGATTTGACACTGGCAATTGCCTTGGAATTAAAAAAAGCCCTGGCACAAGAGTCAGGCATTGAAGTGCTACTCACAAGAGATACTGATAAGACCGTTTCGCTTCAGGAGCGCCGGGGGAAAATCCTGCAGGCCAAACCGGCGCTGGTTTTGAGCCTGCATGTCAATGCGGGATTCAACAAGAGCTCATCAGGTTTTGAGCTGTATTATCCAGGTTTCGCTTCCGGCGGGACGGTCAACGGGAAAAACTCAAACAAAGCAACCGACGATGCGGAGAAAAAATACCTCAATGACACAGTAAAGCTCGCGCGACTCATACAGAAGAACCTCGATAATCTGTTTTTACGAAAGGGGCGGGGGTTGCGTGAAGCACCCGTGCCGCTTGCTGAAGGCCTGAAAATACCGGTACTTGTTGTGGAGCTGGGATTTGTCACCAACGCCGACGATAAGAAGAAATTGGTCTCAGCCAGGACGCAAAAGGAAATTGCCGGGGCGCTTGCCGCTTCAATCAGGACTTTCTTTTAGGAGCAGGCTTTGTACCAGCGATGCAATAAACGAAAAAATGATGAGCTTCGGCCGGTGACGATTGACGTTGGCTACCTGAGACACACACCTGCTTCCGTGATGGTGGAATTTGGTAACACGAAAGTGTTGTGTGCTGCATCAATTGACGAAAAAGTAGCTCCTTTTTTGAAAGGAACAGGAAAGGGGTGGGTAACGGCTGAGTACTCCATGCTCCCCATGTCCACACAAACACGACAGACGCGTGAATCCGCACGCGGGAAAATCGGCGGTCGCACTCACGAAATACAAAGGCTGATTGGTCGATCGCTGCGGGCGGTAACCGACCTTAGTGCGCTTGGTGAAAGAACAATCTGTATCGATTGTGATGTGATTCAAGCGGACGGTGGTACCAGAACCGCCTCCGTCACCGGGGCATTTGTAGCGCTGGTAGAGCTTTTTAAGGAGATGAACCGCTCGGAGCAGTTGGATAAAATCCCCGTTCGTGATTATGTTGCGGCGCTAAGTGTGGGGGTAGTAGAGGGTGCGGCTCTTCTTGATCTGGATTATGAGGAAGACTCGCGTGCGGAAGTCGATATGAATTTTGTGATGACCGGCGCCGGTCTTTTCATTGAGATCCAGGGGACGGCAGAGCAGAAACCTTTTAATAAAGACCAGCTCGATGAAATGACCGCTCTGGCCAAAAACGGCATTGAGCGGATCATTACTTTGCAGAGACAAGCCCTGGACGGGTGGCAGGCATGAGAATTGTTTTTGCAACCAGAAATGAAGGCAAGCTCCGGGAGCTGACTCAGATGCTTGCCTCTACCGGAGTAGAGCTTGTTTCTCTCAACGACTTTTCATCATTGCCGGAAGTTGTGGAAGATGGTAAAACCTATCTCGAAAACGCCTTAAAAAAAGCCAGGATCATTGCGGAGGCGACCGGGCAAACAGTGCTGGCGGACGATTCCGGTCTGGAGGTGGAAGTGCTCGGAGGGGAGCCGGGTATTTATTCCGCTCGCTATGCCGGTGAAGATGCGTCGGATGAGGAAAACAACGCTCTGCTTTTAACGAAACTCAAAGACGTGCCGCTTTCCGAAAGAAGATCATCTTTTTGCTGTGTGTTGGTTCTGTACAGTCCCGGCGGCGGCTATCAAGCTTTTGAGGGCAGATGGGATGGACTGATTATCGACGAATCCCGTGGCACAAACGGCTTTGGGTATGACCCGATATTTTTGTGGCCGGACATGAACAAGACGGCGGCCGAACTGCCTCCGGAAGTGAAAAACAAAATAAGCCATCGTGGACGGGCTTTGGCAAAGCTTAAAGAATATCTGGACGGAGAATCACCGGCCGGGACAGTCGGGGCGTAGCGCAGTCAGGTAGCGCGCTTGGTTTGGGACCAAGATGTCGCAGGTTCAAATCCTGCCGCCCCGACCATTGACATTCAAAGACACGTATATCTGTGAGTACTTGTTACCGCCGAATGTTTGTTTAGAAAATAATTCTCTAAATAGTAATCTTTTTATGTTCAGGCTTGGCTAAATCAGGTTATTGCTAACCCGTATCCGTCCCCATCCTTGTATAATCGGAAGATGTTTGTTAAGATATGAGTGCGTGGCAAACTATAAAACAGTGAGGAATTGTTTCGATGAAGAAAATAATCAGGCAAGCACTCATTTGTGCAACCTTTTTTGTCCTTTTGTGCATCGTTGTTTCATGCTCCGATTCCGGATCTGTTTTTTATGACACAGTGGAGGGACTGGATTTCCCGGTTCAGACTTTTGATGATGTCGAAAAATATTATTGTTTCGCTCTTTTCCCCTGGGATGAGGCGGGAGAAGAGAGGCACGGAGGTATCGATATAGCGGTTTGGGATGATTCTCCCGGCGAGACAAAAAAAGTTCCGCTCATAGCTGCAGCACCTGCCACAGTGGAATGGATTGTCGAAGGGGACACAGGGGCGGTGGTAAAAAGCATTGTCGTTATACTGAAGATGAACAAGTATTGGTATATGGCTTATATCTTCGAGCCGCAGACGGAAGATGAAGAGGCTTTTAACGAACAGAGAACAAGCATTTATGTGAACGAAGGAGATCCAGTGGCCAGAGGACAGGTCATAGGCGATTTGATTGTCAAAGATCCGATAGCGACTCATTATCCTCATCTGCATTTCAGTTTTTTCTATAAAAATCCCGCCGACACCTTGGAAGATCTCTTTGATGACCCTCTTCGCATTCGTGTGAGTGACGGTACGGATTTGGCTCCCTTGACAGGTCCTGGTTCTCCATGGCAGCCTTTCGATTTGGGTAAGGAGACCACCTTTTATTGTCCTTATGAGTATTCAACTGAGACGGCAAAAGATTTTTATGACAGCCGGGATCGTATGGCGGCAGACGGTTCCGTCTGCAGCTGTATCTGTGCCTATGACTCTGTCGAAAGAAATTGTGGTGTATGCCCACCAAATGAGCAGGACTAATCAGGTCCGGTGAGTTTAATGGCTCACCATCCGGCACTTTGTTTCAATGAAGGCAAAATCTTCCACTCGGGGAACATAAATCATGAGCTTTTCATCTCTGGTTAATTCCCAGATGTAATCGCCAAGTTTTAGGGGCCTCGCCAAAGATAGCAAAAATACTATCTCACGCTCCAGGAGCTGTATCCGGCCGGTCTTTGAATAAAGTTCAATCAAGGCAAGGTTTGCGTATCGGTTTTCCGGGTCTATTGCCCGTACCCTTTCCCAGTAGAAAATCGCTGCCGGGTAGTTTCCGGCCTGGCGCGATATTTCCGCCATCATCATGAGCGAATGGAGAGACTCCGGCCTTTTCGACAGATACTTTTGTGCGTATCTGCGAGCCTCATCAGGTTCGCCTTTTTTTAAAAGGATTTTCCTTATATATAGAACAGACAGCGGTGGCCGACATCCTCTCTATTTTTACTTACCGCAGTTGATTGACTTTTCTTATCTATGTGTTATGGAAAAGCCGCGTTCAAAAATATATTTGCGGACACGGGAGTTGTGAGGTTTATCCTCTTTAGTGAATTCATCAGGAGGTTGATTTGAAGATAACGGTAAAAAAAGGAATGCCGCAAGAAGTAAAAACAGATGCTCTGATTCTTGCTTTATGTGAGGATGAAAAAAAGCTGTCCGGGCCTGCTGCGGCCATTGATCACAAAGCGGGTGGACTTTTAACAGAAATATTAAAGAACGGAGATTTCGAGGGAAAGGATTCACAACTTGTAACATTATACACAAAGCAAGGTGTTTCTTTCCGACGCATAGTGCTTGCCGGCCTTGGCAGGAAACAAGAATTGACCCCGGAAAAGGTTCGTCGGACATTTGCCGGGGCCGCCCGTCAATTACGCGACCTGAAAGTTAAACGGGCGATCCTTATGCCGGACTGGAATCTCTTGAACGGCCGAAAAAGTATTCTGGCGGCCTCTATTGTGGAAGGAGTGCGCCTCGGTCTGTATAAGTATCTCCTGTACAAAACGCATGAAAAAGATGCCAAAGTCATGTCAGGCCTGGAACTTGTCTGTAATCAGGCGGATTATCACTTAATTGTTTCCGAGGTAAAAAAAGCAAATATCATTTCGGATGCCGTCTGCTTTGCCCGTGATCTGGTCTGGGCGCCGGGTAATGAAATGACTCCTTCGATTCTGGCTGCGCAGGCGCGTAAAATTGCGGATGGGAAAAAACTTACCTGCAGCGTGATGGGACAAGCCAGGCTGAAATCTCTGGGGATGAATGCGTTTTTGGCGGTGGCCGCCGGCAGCCACCAAACGCCCAGATTTATCGTTCTGGAATACAGGGGGGCGAAAAGAGGCACATCTCCGGTTGTGCTTGTCGGCAAGGGACTCACATTTGACTCAGGTGGCATCAGCCTCAAGCATTCGGAAAAAATGGACGAGATGAAAATGGATATGGCCGGCGGCGCGGCAGTGATGGCGGTAGCCCAGGCAGCGGCACAGCTCAACCTTCGCTTGAACCTTGTCTGCCTGATCCCTGCCACGGAGAACATGCCCGGCGGCGGTGCTTTGAAGCCGGGAGATATCATAAAATCATATTCCAGCACTACGATAGAAATCATCAACACCGATGCGGAAGGCAGGCTGATTTTAGCCGACGCACTGGCCTATGCCGCCAAATTCAAACCGGCGGCCATTATCGATATCGCCACTTTGACCGGTGCCTGTATTGCGGCGCTGGGCGAAGAGGTCATCGGTATGTTCGGTACCGACGACGGCCTCAAGGAAAAAATAAAAAAAGCATCGGAAAAAACAGGCGAGCTGCTGTGGGAAATGCCCCTGTGGGATATGTATTCAGAGATGATAAAAAGTGACATCGCCGATGTCAAAAACACGGGGGGACGCCTGGCCGGTGCGATAACGGCCGCCTCCTTTTTAAAAAGGTTTGCCGGAAATTATCCCTGGGTTCATCTGGACATCGCCGGACCTGCCTGGGCATCCAAAGACAAACCCTATATCCCGAAGGGCGCCACCGGAGCAGGTGTACGCCTACTTATTGAATACCTGCAAAGCTTACAGGAAAGCTGATGATGCAGATGCTGCTGGATATTCAGGACCTGAAAACCGTATTTACCACCGCCAGGGGAGAGATAAAAGCGGTGGACGGAGTTTCCCTGTCTTTAATGGCGGGCCAGACAATGGGAGTGGTCGGCGAGTCCGGTTGCGGCAAAACCATGCTGGCGCTTTCCGTGATGAATCTCATCCCTGCCAACGGGCGTATTGCGCACGGTCGTGTCATGTTTGACGGAGTCGATTTGTTGTCATTGCCGCAGCAAAAGATGCGCGAAAAGCGTGGACGGGATATCTCGATGATTTTCCAGGAGCCGATGACGTCTTTAAATCCTGTTTTACGAATAGGCCAGCAGATTGAAGAGGTAATCAGACTCCACCTGCATCTGTCGCCCCGGGAGGCCAGGCTGACAAGCATTAAAATGTTGGAGGAAGTGGGGATTCCCGTCCCGGAAAAAAGAGCGAGGGATTACCCTCACCAGCTGAGTGGAGGGATGAGGCAACGCGTGATGATCGCCATGGCCATGGCCTGCCGACCCCGCCTTCTCTTGGCCGATGAGCCGACCACCGCCCTTGATGTCACCACGCAGGCGCAGATTCTCAATCTCATTTCTTATTTGCAGGCCAAAAATAATATGGCGGTCATGCTGATCACTCACGATCTGGGAGTTGTCGCCCAGATGACGAAGAAAGTAGCGGTCATGTACGCGGGAAAGATGGTCGAGCTGGCATCGGCAGAAAAATTATTTGGCCGCCCTGCGCATCCTTACACGATTGGCCTCATTGAATCGCGACCGGCCGGCTGCGATGCCTCCCGGCCCGAAGGGGGCCGGCTGAAAACGATACCCGGCACTGTTCCCGGTCTTTACAATCTTCCCCCGGGCTGTCGTTTTGTCGACCGTTGTGCCTGGGCTGAAGATGTCTGTCGCCGGCAGGAGCCGTCTTTAACGAAAATTGAAGAAGATCATTTTACCGCCTGCTATTTTCCCAGGAACATGGCGCACGGAAGGAAACTCTAATCATGACGCACCCCCTGATGATGATAGAATCGCTGTATAAAGAGTTCAGCCTCGGTGGCGGCTTTTTGCAACGAAGAGCAGGTATTGTCGTGGCCGTCGATGATGTCGATCTGCAGATTTACGAAGGCCAGACACTGGGGCTGGTAGGCGAGTCAGGTTGTGGAAAGTCAACGCTTGCGCGTATTCTCATGCGCCTGGAGGACCCGCAAAAAGGAAAGGTTTCCTTTGACGGACGAGATATTTTTTCGTTCTCTACAGAAGAGATGAAAACCTATCGCCGCCATGTACAGATGGTTTTTCAGGATCCTTATTCATCACTCAATCCCCGTAAGACGGCACTTGGGACGATCGTCGAGCCCCTCAATATTCACGGTTTGGGCAGCCGCGACCAGAACAAAAAAACCGCATTACAGATCATGGACAAAGTTGGGCTGACCAACGAACAGGCAAAGAGGTATCCTCATGAATTCAGCGGCGGTCAGAGGCAACGCATCGGCATTGCACGCGCGTTGGTGCTGCGTCCCAGGCTCATCATTGCCGACGAGCCTGTTTCCGCGCTGGACGCCTCTATTCAGGCGCAGATACTGAACCTTCTAAAAGATCTCAAAGATGAATTCGGCCTGACCTATTTGTTTATTTCACACGACCTTAATGTAATCCGGCATGTGTCGGACCGGATCGCCGTAATGTATCTTGGGCAGATTGTGGAAGTGGCCGACTGGCGGGACCTCTACAATGCACCGGCACACCCCTACACAAGGATGCTTCTTGCGGCCATTCCTTCCTGCGTGCCGGGGGCCATAAAACAACCAATCATGATTCGGGGTGAAACGGGCGATCGCGCGGATGGAGGGTGCCGCTTCTACAACCGTTGCATCTATAAAATTGATATCTGCCAAAAAGAAAAGCCGGCGCTGATGCCGGCAGGTCAAAACAGGTGGAGTGCCTGCCACCGGACGGGAGAAATCTGATCATGGGTAATGAAGAACAGGTATTTTGGAAAAACGGAAGCCTCAAAGGAGAAGGCCTGTACTGTCCTGCCCAGGCGATGCAAGGTGTTGTTATCTGTCATCCGCATCCGCTGATGGGCGGGTCGATGTATAATAACGTCGTACAAACTGTCCAGGAGGTATTTGCGGCTCACGGACATGCTACTTTGCGTTTCAACTTCCGCGGTGTCGGTGGCAGTACAGGCTCTTATGATGAGGGCAGGGGAGAGCAACAAGACATCGTTTCCGCATGCAAATTTTTGAAAAGCCGCGGTATTGAACAGGTTGTGTTAGCCGCTTACTCATTTGGTGCCTGGGTCGCCAGCCGTCTGCTTGCCGGTGGAAGCTATGATGCAGGAGACATGGTTTTGATTTCACCGCCGGATAAATATTTCGATTTTACCTGGCCCCGGCAAAGCACCGTCGTGAAACTGATCATTTGCGGCGATGCAGATATGTTTTGTGACGCGGCTGCTTTAAGACAAAAAGCCTCACAGATACAATCTGAATTCGTCCTGCTGGATGCGACGGATCATTTTTACAGCGGCCGGGAGCTGCTCCTGGCCGACTGTTTAAAAAAATATCTAAGTGAAAAAAAAGCTTGATTTTAATAAAATTGGTGCTAAGGTTTTTTTAACGTGTCGATGGAACGACTGGCGGCAGATTCATCAATTGGATTGTTGGGATTTTTTTAGTGCGCAGTTTTTTTGTAAAGTTTTAAAAAACCGCTAAGGACTCTTTCGCATGGGAGGGTGCAAGCGGTTTTTTTAGTTTCCAGGCGGAATCAACCGCAGGGAAACAAATTTAGAAAGGGGGATTTTTAGCATTGGCAGAAGGAAAGGTGAAATGGTTTAACGAGAAGAAAGGGTTTGGGTTTATTGAAAGCGATGAGGGTGGAGATGTTTTTGTGCACTATAGTGCCATTACCGGCACAGGTTTTAAAACACTCTATGAGGGCCAGAGAATTCGCTTCGATATTGAACAGGGTAGCAAAGGCCCCAGCGCTGTGAGCGTCACTCCACTGTAATAAACCAGCTTGCTAACTTAAGAAGGTGCCCCGGTGTTCGCACGGGGCATTTTTTTTGATGTTTATTCGTCCTGGTTTGAAGATGAAAAAAAATATGGTCGTCATAATGGGGCCAACCGCTACCGGAAAAACGAGGATGGGTGTGAAACTGGCTCAGCATTTCCACGGAGAAATCATTTCAGCCGATTCCCGGCAGGTCTACCGTGGAATGGATCTGGGAACAGGCAAAGACCTGTCAGAATACCGGCTGGCAGACACGATCATTCCCTGCCATTTAATAGATATCATCGATCCTGAAGAGGAGTTTAATGTTTTTGAATATCAGAAAAGATTTTATGATGTGTTCAGGACATTGCAGGTAAAAGGTGTCCTGCCGGTTGTTGTGGGAGGCACAGGCCTTTATCTGGAAGCAGTCCTTGCCGCCTACGAAATGCCCGCCGCCGGGCGCCATGAGGAATTAAGACAGAGACTGGCGGATAAATCGATGGATGAACTGCGGGACATGCTTCTTTCCCTGAAGCCTCATCTGCACAACAAAACCGATCTGGAAGATCGTGAAAGACTGATCAGAAAAATAGAAATAGAAAAGGCCAGAAAAAGCCCAACGATGGCAGGTACAGCCCGTCCCCGGATCAATGCATGTGTTTTCGGACTTTGCTGTCCAAGACCCGAGCTCAGGGAAAGAATTAAAGACAGGCTTAAACAAAGGCTTGCGGCAGGACTTGTTCAGGAGGTCGCTCAACTGCACGCCGGAGGGCTTTCCTGGGAAAGACTCGACAGTTTCGGTCTGGAATACCGTTATGTAGCCCGCTATCTGCAAAATCAGATGACCCGGGAAGAAATGATCGCCAGGCTTGAAATTGCGATCGGCCAGTTTGCCAAAAGGCAGATGACCTGGTTTCGGCGCATGGAGAAAAAGGGAATTCAAATACATTGGCTGGATGCACACGACTATAACGAGCTTGAAACTTGTGTAACTAAGATGTTGCAATGAAAAAAGCCTCTCTCCTTAAAGACTATCTCGCCAGATACGCGGCAGGCCATCCGTGGAAGCTTGAGGCAGAGTCCCCTAAGAACATAGCGCAGGTCGTCATCATTCCGGCTTTGGCGGAAAAAGAAAATATTTTCGGCACACTGACTTCTCTGGCCGCCAACGACCCTGCGGTTCTGGATGTGACGCTCGTTATTTGCGTGGTCAACAATAAAGCGGATGCGCATGTCTCCCACCGCGCCGACAATACCGAAACTCTCAGCTTGTTGCGAGCGCTTTTGAGAAAAGAGATTCCTGCCACGGCGGGGGAGTGGGGACGGAAAATGGAAATAATTTCGGCCAGCCGCCTGCGGCTTGCCGTCATTGATGCCTCATCTCCCGGCAGAGAGATACCCGGGCGTGCAGGAGGGGTCGGTATGGCACGTAAAATAGGCATGGACGCAGCTCTCAGACTGCCTCGTGCCGGGGGGGATGATGACCCGCCCAGGCTGCTTATGAACCTCGATGCGGATACTTTGGTGGAACCTAATTACCTCAGCACGCTGCTCGATGCATTCAGTTCGCGCAGGGCTCATGCCGGGGTGATCGCCTATGAACATCAAGCGGCCGCCCGGCCTGCTTTGCAAGATGCTATTATAATATACGAGATTTATCTCCGCTATTGGGTGGCTGGCCTTAAATATGCACGTTCACCTTACGCATTCCACAGTATCGGCTCTACAATGGCCACCACCGAAGAAGCTTATCTGGCCGTACGCGGCATGAACCGGCGGTCGGCGGGAGAAGATTTCTATTTTTTGAACAAACTGGCCAAAGCCGGTCCGGTAAGACAAATAACCGGGACCAAGGTGTATCCTTCGGCACGTGTTTCTGAAAGAGTCCCTTTCGGCACAGGCGCAACCGTCGGTAAAATGGTCTCGCTGGAAAGAGACGCGATGATGTTTTATGATCCCCGTGTGTTTGAAATCCTGAGGAAATGGCTTGAGCTTGTCGCGGAGGCGTCAGGCTCTTCACCTGAAAGGCTTCTTGCCAGGGCACGAAAAATATCCCCCTTACTGGCAGTTTTTCTTGCCAAACGGGGCTTTGAACCTCTGTGGACAAAAATTATAAACAACGCCGGCAGCAGTGCTGCTTTGTTGAAAAATTTTCATCAATGGTTTGACGGGTTTGAAACCCTGAAATTGATTAACTTCCTGTCCAGGGAGGCCTTCCCGCGCACAGGCTACCGTCAGGCCCTCAAAGGGTTGTTTGAGTCAGCCGGAGCACAATTACCAGGCGAACCATCAAACGGCGTAAATCCGGATTATGGCGACCCGCTTGCAGCCTTGACGTACCTGCGCCTTGTCACATGAACAGAGAGGATAGCTATCCGCTCGCAGCTCATAGTCCAAGGTTGAAATTGGTCAGAAGATTATCAGCTTGACTTGCCTCCGGGTCTTTGACTATAGCGTAGGGGCGTTTTGCCAATCATGAAGTCGTGGGAGGAGCCAAATGAAAGTAAATATCTCTCAAAGCATTCTGTGTGTTTTTGCCGCCCTCCTGATTGCCGCAACTATGGGGTGCGGTAAAAAGGAAGAAGCAGGCATCAATGGCGCCAATGTTGTTGAGCCGGGGCTGGAAGAAAAAGTGACCGAAGATCAGCAGGTTGCTGTGGAAGAAGAGATATCTCAGATTCAGGAGATAACAAAGGATGTGGTCGTGAGTGTGGACGGCTCTGTCCTTACAAAGTCCGACCTGGCTGTCAGAGTAAAAAATAAAATGAATCCATATCGAAATGTGGTACCGGCCGAGAAGATGAAAGAGTTGGAAAAGGGAGTCAGAAGTCAACTTGTTGATGATTTTGTGGTGAAAACAATTCTACAAAATGAAGCTGACAGGAAAAAGATCACCGTTTCAAAAAAAGATATCGAGATGTTTTATGAGGAAATAAAAGACCATCTTCCTCCGGATAAAGAACTGACGGATTTTCTCAGGGAGAACGGAGTCACACGCGACGACATTATTCTGGGAATCAAAATAAAAAAGCTGGTACAAAAGGAAACAGGCGGAAGGGCGGTTCCTTCGGAAAAGGAAATCAAGAAATTTTATCTGGAAAACGAAGACAAGTTTAAAACGGACGAAACGGCACATGTACGCCATATTCTCTTGACGTTGAATCCGAAAGACGATGACGAAACCAAAGCCATGAAAAAAGAAAAGATAGAAAAACTGCGAAAACAAATTATGGACGGAGCGGATTTTGCAGAAGTCGCCGCCCAGAATTCAGAATGCCCCAGCAAAGAAAACGGCGGGGATCTGGGCGAAATAAAAAGAGACCAAACCGTAAAACCATTTGAAGACGCGGCTTTCAGCCAGGAGATCAACGTTGTAGGTCCCGTTGTAACCACCGAGTTCGGCTATCATATAATTGAAGTACTCGGACGAACACCGTCTTTCACCGTACCTTTGGCCGAGGTAAAAGACAGCATCGCGCTGCATCTTGAGCAACAGAAGGAAGCGGAAATTTTCATGAAGCTTCTCGAAGATCTGCGCAAAAAAACCGAAATTATTTATTACAAAAACTGATGAGGATCACACGGCCGGGAAAAATCGGGGAAGGATTCTGGATGCTGGGCACGCCGGAATCATGTGTGTATCTGGTGGAGGGAGTTAACTCTTCTGTTCTCATCAATGCAGGTATGAGCCATGCCTTGCCTGAGTACCTTGAGCAAATTCACACCTGGGGGATCAATGCAGATAAAATCAAACACCTGATCCTGCTGCACAGCCACTTTGACCATGTTGGGCTGGCTCCGTATTTAAAAAGAAAATATCCTTCCATAACTCTTTGGGCTTCGGCGCGCGCCTGGGAGCTCCTGGCCCGGCCCCGGGCCGCCGGGGTGATCAACGAATTCATGTTGAAGGTGTGCCAAAGAGTCAAAGGCGCTACGGAAGTTCTCGAAGATTTCGACTGGCAGTGGAGAGATGATCTTGGCGGAGAAATTGTCAGTCAGGGAAGCATCATTGATCCCGGGGGGCTGGCAGTGGAGATACATGAAACACCCGGTCATTCATCCTGCTCAATTTCCGTCTATATTCCCGAAAAGAAAGCCTTATTTCCCTCCGATGCCGTGGCTATCCCCTATCGCAATGAATATGTCATTGCGGCGGGGTCCAGTTTTGAAAAATACGAGGAAAGCCTGGACAAACTCGGCAGACTGGATGTTTCTCTTATTTGTACCGACCATTACGGTTATATCATAAAAAAAGAGGTGTCATACTACATTGACGAGAGTAAGAAGGCCGCCGAATTGATGAGGCGCAGTCTTATCGATGCGCTCAAAGATGGAGGGGATATCAACCGGATTGCCCAAAGGCTGGTTGATGAGCATTTTCAACTCAGACCAGACTATTTTATCCATCCGGAAATTCTGGTCGGTACGTATATTAATATGCTTAGGCAGTTTTCCGGAAATATGCCACTGTGAGCTACTTGTAGCTGTGCCTCTCATCCGGAAACGCGCCCGTTTTTACTTCACTGATATAGCTCTTTACCGCATTTTTGATTTCATTTTTCATGAGGGCGTACTGTTTGACAAACTTCGGCACTGCCCGGTCGGTGATACCCAGCATGTCGTTAATCACCAGCACCTGGCCGTCGCAGTCGTTCCCTGCGCCGATGCCGATGGTCGGAATGGTCAAAGAGGCACTTATCTCTTTGGCCAGTGTTTGGGGCACGCACTCAAGAACGAGCGAGAAAGCGCCCGCTTCCTCCAGAATTTTAGCGTCGCGTATGATGTTTTTGGCCGCGTCTTCGTTTTTTCCCTGGACCTTGTAACCACCAAGCTGGTTCACAGATTGTGGTGTCAGTCCGAGATGTGCCATGACGGGAATACCGGCATAGGTCATTTTATAGACGATGTCAGCATGTTCACGCCCGCCTTCGAGTTTGACCGCCTGAGCGTTACCTTCTTTAAGCAGGCGACCGGCGTTGGCAAGTGCTTCCTTGGCCGAGACCTGATAGGACATGAAAGGCATATCCGCCACAACCAGGGCCTTTTGTACGCCGCGTGTGACGGCCTGAGTATGGCGTACCATATCATCCATTGTGACGGGCAGCGTAGATTCGTAGCCCAGAACAACATTTCCCAGAGAATCGCCTACAAGGATAATGTCGATATCACATTCATCGAGAATGCAGGCCATGGGATAATCATAGGCGGTGAGCATGGATATTTTCTCTTGGGCCTTTTTCATGCTTCTGATATCAATAATTGTCCTGCGGGTGATTTTATTATGAGCGCTCATTTTTGACTCCTTTCAAAAGCCCCGAAATTATTTTTGCCTGATCCGGCGTCAAAGTTCCTTTTTTTACGGCAAGATCTATTGTGACATGCCCCAGCTGCGCATACACCGGAGTCAGTTCTGCTCTATTGTCGGCCAGCGCCTGCATATGTTTGCGGATTGTGCCTGCATCACCGCGGGCGATGGGTCCGGTCAGTGCTTTTGTACAACCCTGTGCTTCGAGATTTTTGAGACTTCCGTAAACGAGCGGCAGAAAAGAACGTCGTGCGTCTTTTTGTGAAAAGCCGATGGAACGGTACACAGATTCGACAAGGCCCATCAGGGTGACGAGATAATTGGAGGCCATGCAAGCCGCCAGATGATAAAGAGGCTTTTGCCTGGACGAAATGTGGATCGGGATGCCGCCCAGATCGCGCACCAGCGAGGAGGCGAGAGTTTTCGCTCCGCGTCCGGCGGTCACTCCGAAATAGCTGCCGGGGATGGTCTTGATCGCCCCTTCAATACTGGAAAAACTCTGCAGAGGATGAATACAACCGACAGAGGCGCCGGCACGCACAGCAGGTTCCAGAAGATCGAGACCGCCTGCGCCGCTCATATGAAATACTGTCCTGCCGCGCAGGTTCACGCTGTGGGCAACAGATGCACAAACCCGTCCGATGATATCGTCCGGCGTCGTAATCAGCAGACAAGAGGCTTTTTCTGCCGCTGGGGCGGGATCATGAAAGGAGGGGATTTTCCCCAGGAAGGCGGAAGCTCTTTTGAGGTGTGCAGCAGAGGGATCAGCCAGTGAGGTGATTTTATGTCCCGCTTTTTTCAGAAGAGCACCGATGGCTGTGCCGACCATGCCGGTACCGATGATGGCAAACGCCAGCGGGTGTTTAGTTGTTGCCATAGCTCATCACTTACTTAAAAGCCCTGCCGAGAGGGGCATAGCAGACAAAGGACCGGTTGGGCCTCTGACCCTGCCGGTTCATCATCGTGCAATTGTTGAATATTTAACATACCATATAACGGGGGTCAAACGATATTTGGAAGTGCCGGCCGCTAATGAAGCTTGTTTTTGCTCCGGCGCTCGGTTATACAACAACCGGAGGCATGAATAACATGAGAAAAGTTGATTTGATGATTTTCGATTTCGACGGGACAATCGCGGACACAGGTGCTGATATTGTAAATTCCGTTAATCACACGCTGGTTTCAATGAGACTTGCGCCTTTGACGCATGAACAAATAATCAGTTTTGTAGGAGATGGCGTGGTCAAACTGCTCGAAAGAGCGCTGGACGGGCAAGCCGGGGACAAGATGAAAGAGGCGATGACCGTTTTCAGTTCGCACTACGAAAAGCACATGACTGATCAAACGGTTCTATGCCCGAATATCGAGGCGGTGTTAAAGTATTTCGGGCATAAAATGAAGGTCATTTTGACAAACAAACGTCATCATTTCACTGTTGATATTGCCCGTGCTTTACGTGTTGACCGTTATTTCATGGAAATTATCGGCGCTGATTCGACGCCATACCTGAAACCGGACCCCCGCACAGTCGAATATTTCCTTGATAAATACAGTATATCGCCGCAAAAAGCAGTACTCATAGGCGATGGAAGAAACGATATTGCCGCAGCCCAAAACGCCGGGATAATTTCCTGCTGCTATCTGAACGGATTGGGAGACAGGCAGCAGTTGCTTGGAATGGGCGCTGATTTTTACTGTGAAGATCTTATTGAAATTAACACGATGTTCCAATAATGATCGCAAAAATCCAAAAGACGATAAGGAAGTATGCGCTTCTGCAGCGTGGTGAACGTGTTGTCGTCGCGCTTTCCGGCGGCGCTGATTCATGTGCTCTTTTGTCGGTGCTGCATCGTCTGAGCCACGTGCTTGACCTGACCATTTTCCCGGCTCATTTTCATCACGGCCAGCGCGGAATGGAAGCGGATGCGGACGAGGCGTTCTGCCGGGAACTGACAAAAAACTATGGTTTGTCGCTCAAAGCGGGAAAAATCAGCCGGGTGCATGTCCCCCGGGGGATTTCTCCGGAGGATTATTTCCGGCGGCAGAGGTATGCGTTTCTCGACCGTGTCGCCGCGGAGTGCGCAGCGGGCAAAATAGCACTGGGACACCACCTTTGCGACCAGGCAGAGACAATATTGCTCAATATCTTGCGTGGTGGAGGGACGTCGGGCCTCAAAGGTATCCTGCCGGTGAGGGAAAATAAATATATTCGACCGCTGATCGAAGTATCACGGCAGGAAATTACCGATTATTTAATAAAAGAAGGGATGGGATACCGCCACGATTCCTCCAATGAAAGCAGTGTTTTTCTGCGCAACCGCGTGCGCCATGAACTGATCCCTTTTTTAAAGGAGAAATATAACCCCTCCATCGAAAAAAGCCTCTCGCGGATGGCGGCTGTTTTCCGCCGTGAAGAAGAATATTTTAATCTGTACATAGAAAAAATCGCCTCATTGCCCCTCATCGAAAAAACGACTGACCGTATCTGCGTGCCGGTCAACTATTTCAAAACACATCATCCAGCCATTGGTTACCGTCTGGTCAAAGCGTTGCTGGAGGGCATGGCGCCGGAAGGCGGCGGATTTTCGTTTGCCCATATTGAAGCGGTTGTGCACCTGATTACCGAAGGAACCACCGGAAAGAGTATTTCTCTTCCCTATCGCCTCGTTGCCCAAAAAACGTATGGTCTGGTCGTAGTTTACCGCCGCAGGGAAGAAATCAATCGGAATTACGAATATGGGGTGACAATTCCCGATCGAGTGATTATTAAGGAAAGACGGATGATTTTATCCGTAAAACGGCATCCTGCCCGGGATGTGGAATTTGGCCTGAGAGGGAAAGTGTTCATTGACGCCGATAAAATAAAAGGATCTTTAATATTGCGTAACCACAGAAAAGGCGATCGTTTTGTGCCCATGGGGATGAATGGAACACAGAAGATCAAAAAACTTTTCATTGACCGTAAAATTTCGCGCTCCGAACGTGAGAGCATTGCTTTGCTGGTCGACGACGAATCAGTTCTCTGGATCGAGAATCTTCATTTGAGTGAAAGAGTGAAAATATCGTCGGAAACGAAGAATGTTGCCTCACTTGAGCTTTTACCACTGGACGAGGATAAGGACCTCTTATCACAAGAAAATATTTGAGTTAATACGGATATTATTATAAAGGTCGACAAACGAGTTTAAGGAGAAAAATATTGAACCAATTTCAAAAAAATATCGCACTTGTGCTGACAGTGCTTCTTGTATTTCTTCTGGTGTGGCAGCTTTTCAATCAGCAAAAGCCCGGCACGAAAGAGATAAATTACACGGAAATGTTGTCCTATCTGGAAAATGGGGAAATAACTGAAGTCACCATCCAGGGATATGCCATAAACGGGAAGCTCACCAATGGAAGCATGTTTAAGGCTTATGCCCCGAAAGATGACGGTCTGGTGGCGATGTTCCGGGAAAAGAAAGTTAAAATAACGGCCAAACCGCCGGAAGAAAATCCCTGGTACATGATCTTTGTATCGTGGTTTCCGATGCTTTTGCTCATTGGTGTGTGGATTTTTTTCATGCGCCAGATGCAGGCCGGCGGCGGTAAGGCTATGTCCTTCGGTAAAAGCCGGGCTCGCCTGATTACGGACAAATCAAAAAAGGTGACTTTTAACGATGTAGCCGGAATCGACGAGGCCAAAGCGGAACTGGAAGAAGTCATCGATTTTCTCAGAGACCCGAAAAAATATACAAGGCTGGGCGGGCGCATTCCCAAAGGGCTTTTGCTTGTCGGTCCCCCTGGTACCGGTAAAACACTCCTGGCCAGGGCTATTGCCGGTGAGGCTGATGTTCCATTTTTGAGCATCAGCGGATCGGATTTCGTGGAGATGTTCGTCGGTGTGGGAGCCTCACGTGTTCGGGATCTGTTCAGTCAGGCGAAGAAAAACGCACCATGCATCATCTTTATTGACGAAATCGATGCCGTGGGAAGGCACCGTGGCGCCGGTTTGGGCGGCGGACACGACGAAAGAGAGCAGACCCTCAATCAGTTGCTCGTCGAGATGGACGGCTTTGAATCAAACGAAGGTGTGATACTGGTGTCGGCGACAAACAGGCCGGACGTGCTCGATCCGGCGCTCTTGAGACCGGGACGTTTCGACAGACAGGTGGTGGTGCCCCTGCCTGACGTCAAAGGACGCGAGATGATCTTTGAGGTTCACGGGCGGAAGGCGCCGCTGGCGGACGATGTTGATTATGCGGTTTTGGCGCGCGGCACCCCCGGTACATCCGGGGCCGATATTGAAAACGTGGTCAATGAGGCGGTTCTCAATGCCGCCCGCATGAATAAAGACAAAGTGACGATGGCGGATTTTGAATTTGCCAAAGACAAGGTTCTGATGGGCTCGGAAAGAAGAAGTCTCGTAATCAGCGAAACGGAAAAGCGAAACACCGCCTATCATGAGGCAGGCCATACGCTGGTGGCCAGACTCATTCCGGGCACAGACCCAATCCATAAGGTCACCATCATCCCGAGGGGCAGGGCGCTGGGGCTGACCCAGCAGTTGCCGATAGATGAAAAGCATACCTATCCCAGCAGCTACCTGGAAGGCAATATAGCAGTTTTGCTGGGCGGACGAGCGGCGGAAGAACTGGTCCTTAAAGATTTCACCACCGGTGCCGGCAACGACATTGAAAGGGTCACGAACCTGGCCAGGAAGATGGTGTGCGAATGGGGCATGAGCCCGACGATGGGGCCGCTCAGCTACGGGAAGAAAGAAGAGCAGATCTTTTTGGGTCGTGAGTTTGCCACTCATAAGGATTACAGCGAGGAAACAGCCAGGAAAATTGACGAGGAAGTTGTCGCAATTGTTAAACGCAACTACGACCGTGCAATCAATCTTTTGACCGAGCATATCGAAATACTTCACCGTATGTCACAGGAACTGCTCGATAAGGAAGTTCTCAACGCGGCGGAAATTGATGAAATAATCGGCAGCGCTTTGCCGCCGGAGCATCTGTCACAAGCCTGACAGATAACGTCGGCTGCATCCGTCGCGGCCTGTTCGTTATTGTTGTGCGGGCGGTATTTAAAGAAAAACAGGCATGTCGGGGTTTGTCCTTTCGCGATGCCTGTTTTATTTTGAAAAGGAATTACCTCCACCGGTGAGTGAAATTGAGAATTGTCAGGATAAACAATCAAATTGAAGCGCTTGAAATATTGAAAAAAATAGGCGTGGATCCCTATGGTGTCACAGCGATGTCACAAAAGACAAGACATCTTAATATACTTCTGACCGCACGACAATGTAAGGTGGCAAATATTCTTAAACAGGAAATGTTATCGCTTGGGGCTGATGCGGCCGTTGCCAGGGGGACTGTGGCCTGCTCGATCGACCGGACGGATGTTTTGCTCATGGGGACATTAAAGCAGCTTAGTGCACTGCCGGAGAAACTCAAAAAACAGCCTTTCGGACTGGAAGCGGTTGCCCGTGAGCTTGAAATTCTGCTTGCCGGCATTGACCTCAAGCATCGTGTTTTCAGGACAACCAGTCGTGAAATCTCGCTTGGAGAAAAAACACTTATCATGGGTGTGCTCAATGTAACCCCCGATTCGTTTTCGGATGGCAACCTTTACTTTGACACACAAAAAGCCATCGAACGTGCCGTGCAGATGGAGGAGGAAGGGGCCGATATTGTTGATATCGGTGCCGAGTCATCCAGGCCCGGTGCAAAGCCTCTCACGGCCGAGGAAGAAATGGACAGGCTGATGCCTGTGCTCGACGGGCTACAGGGCAGGTTAAAAGCGGTCGTATCGGTAGATACCACAAAAGCGTCGGTAGCCAGGGCAGCTCTGTGTGCCGGTGCTGAAATAGTCTATGATATCACGGCATTGAACAATGACGAGAAGATGGCGGAGGTTGTGTCTGAAAAAGGGGCGGGGCTGGTTTTAATGCATATGAGGGGTACACCAAAAACCATGCAGACCGGTGATCTTACCTACAGGGATCTGATTGGTGAGATTATTGACTATCTCAAAAGCAGCTATGAAAAGGCGTGTGCCGCCGGTATTGACAGAGAGAGTATAGCCTTGGACCCGGGGATTGGTTTTGGCAAGACGTTTGAGGATAACTGCCGGATTATCAATAAGTTAAATGAATTTAAGTCCCTTGGCCTGCCTTTGCTTATCGGAACATCGCGTAAAGCTTTTATCGGCAGCATTACGAACTGTGCCCCGACAGAGAGGCTCGAAGGAACGGCTGCCACTGTCGCTGCTTCCATTTTAAGGGGATGTGACATTGTCCGTGTGCATGATGTGGCGGCCATGAAAAAAGTGGCCATGATGACGGATGCCATCGTGCGCTCCTAGGATAAAGCCATGATTTACGGTACAGGTATTGACCTTGTGGAGAATGATCGTATGGAAAAAATTATCGCCAAGTGGGGCGATAAGTTTCTAACAAGAGTTTTCACACCCGGAGAAATCGCTTACTGCGGCCGGCATCGGCACTCGGCAATCCACTATGGCGCGAGATTTGCCGCCAAAGAATCCTTCCTCAAAGCAATTGGCACCGGTATGGGCAGGGGGGTTCAAATGCTGGATATTGAGGTCGTAAATGAACAAGGGGGAAAACCGTTGCTCAGACTGCATGGCGAGGCTTTGAGGCACATTCGTAAAGCCGGGGTCAGACAAATCCACCTGAGCGTCACTCATACAAAAAATTACGCACAGGCAATGGTTGTGCTGGAAAAATGATGACAATAATGATAGTTTCAGCGGCGTTTTATGGCAGGTGACGTTCTTTTTCAAACACAAACCGGAAACCCTGAAGAGACCTTTGCCTTAGGCTGTTTCGTCGGCATGAAAGCCGGAGCCGGTGATGTTTTCGCCCTTTGCGGAGAACTTGGTGCGGGGAAAACATGTTTTGCCGCGGGACTGGCGCGCGGTCTGGGTGTCCATGAAGATTACACGGTGGCCAGTCCCACCTTTACTCTGGTCAATGAATATCCGGGGCGCTGCCGGCTCTATCATTTTGATGTTTACCGTCTGAATCACCCCTCAGAGCTCGATGAACTGGGCTATGATGAATATGTATCGGGAAGCGGTGTGGCTGTTATTGAGTGGGCGGATAAAATCGCCGATGCCCTGCCGCCGGAGGCAGTTATTGTTGATTTTTGCTATGTTGATGAAAATACAAGAAATATCAGCTTCAAGGGACCGGAGGAAAAAATCCGGCACCTCGTTGGAGATATAAAGAGGGAGGTTTAAGTATGGGTCTGATTGTCCAGAAGTTTGGCGGAACATCGGTGGCCAATGTCGAAAAGATAAAAAACGTGGCACAAAAAGTCATCAGGGAAAAAAAAGCAGGCCATGAAGTGGTCGTGGTTCTGTCCGCCATGGCGGGAGAAACAAACAGGCTGATTGATCTGGCCAATTCAGCGGCGGAGGTACCGGATGAGCGGGAATATGATTCACTTATCTCCACCGGTGAACAGGTGACGATCTCCCTCCTGTCGATTGTTCTCAACGCCATGGGTTACCCTGCCAGGTCGTTTCTTGGTTTTCAGGTTCCGATCGTCACGGATAATAGCTATCAGAAGGCCAGAATATCAAAGGTCGGAACCGACATTATCGGCAGGGAGCTGAAAGAGGGCAAGGTTGTGATCGTTGCCGGTTTTCAGGGCATAGATGAAGATAATAACATCACGACGCTCGGGCGTGGCGGCTCAGACACCAGCGCGGTGGCACTGGCGGCAGCGCTCAATGCCATGCGCTGTGACATTTACACCGATGTGGACGGGGTGTATATGGCCGATCCGGCCCTGTGTCCAAAAGCAAGAAGACTCGAAAAAATATCTTATGAAGAAATGCTGGAGATGGCCATGACAGGTGCCAAGGTGCTGCAGCCGCGCTCCGTTGAGATGGCCCAGAAATATAATGTTCCCGTTTATGTCAGGTCGAGTTTTTCCGATAAAGGCGGAACACTTGTCACTAAGGAGGATAAGCAAATGGAAAAAGAAGTGCTCTCAGGGATTACCTACGATCGTGACCAGGCCAAAATTACGGTCATCCACATACCGGACAAGCCGGGCGTCGCCGCTGAACTTTTCACACCTTTATCAGAGCATAATATCAGTGTGGACATGATCATTCAGAACATCAGCGCCCAGGGCCACACTGATCTGACATTTACCGTGGCCAAGAAGGATGCAAAACAGGCTTATAAAATTGTCGAGGCGGCGGCCAAAGAAATCGGCGCCAAAAAAGTGGAAGTCAATGATGATGTGGCCAAGGTTTCCATTATAGGCGTTGGCATGGTCAGTCATTCCGGCGTGGCGGCAAAAATGTTTAAAGCCCTTGCCGATGAAGGAATAAACATTATGATGATCAGCACTTCGGAGATAAAAATATCATGCGTAATTCAAAGAAAATACACGGAGCTTGCCGTAACGGCACTCCATGAGGCTTTTCAGCTCACAAGAAAAAAGTGAAGTCATGTTCGCTCAACAAGTAAGGGGAACCGTCACCGTGTGCGTCGGCCTGGCGTTAATTCCCCTTTTTTTATTTTTGACTTCCCGATTGCCGGTAAACGACATTCCTGTTTGGGCAAACAGCTCGCCGGATTTGTCAGTTGTCGAGGTTATAGATGCGGCAGATGCAGCGGGCATTTATTACGTTCCGCCCGCGACGAGCGCCTGCCGGTTGCTCGGCGATATCGGATTGCACTGTGACCCGCAGGACAACTTTACGATTAAAAACGGGACAAGTCTCCGGGTGACGCCCGGGGGCACAGTGGTTGCACAACAGATGAAGGCTGCCCAAAGACTGGCTCTGGGACTGCCATTGGATGTCAATCTGGCCCGGGATGAAGATTTGATTTTGATTCCGGGAATCGGTCAAAAAACTTCCGCTCTTATTGTTAAGTATCGCAAAGAGAAGGGACGGATACAAAACCTTGACCGACTGAGAGAAATAAGAGGGATTGGTGAGAAAAAATTATCTCATTTGAAAAAATATCTTTATGTTGAAGAATAGATAACCTGGAGCTTACGATTTGGTGAGCTGTTCATAAAAAGTCATGACACGCTTTATATAATTAACTGTTTCGCGGTAAGGCGGCACTGTGTTGCCGTATTTGGCCACTGCTGTCTCGCCTGCGTTGTAGGCGGCCAGGGCCAGATTTATGTCCCCTCTGTACAGATTTAAAAGATAGCGCAGGTAGCGGGCGCCTCCTTCAATGTTGTCAGAAGGGTGGTAGACATTTTTTACGTTGAGGGCGGCTGCCGTCTGGGGCATTAACTGCATAAGACCTTCGGCACCTTTATGAGAGCGTGCTTCGTTATCGAAATTTGATTCCGCCCGGATGACGGCTTTGATGAGTGCTGCCTCCAGACCGTTTTCACGGGCTACGCGGGTAATGATGTCATCGTATTTGTTAATATCGATTCTTTTGTTAAATCGCACCCTTTTTTCTTTCATTACCAGGATATATTTCGCGTTGGGGTTGGAGGGTACATTTGTAATATGAAGGACACCCTCTTCGTCCTCGTACTGGAAAATATCAGCATGCGAAGTCAGGGCAGGGCAAAACAATAAAAACAAGAAGGCACACAACAACCTGGCCACAAACAGCCGGTTATTTTTTTTCTGATCTTTTATCTTCTTTAAAATCATAACCAGCTACTACTTTATTTAACAAAATACTTCAAGAAAATTATGCTTCTATGTCTGGCGACAAAACTTTTCCGCTTGCAGGTGTATCGGAGATTCCAGGAAATCTCTTTAGTGCGCCGGTCACCGCAGAGCATTTTTCCCGATTTGTTTACGCTTGACATGGTTTGGCGATAGTGGTAATGCCATCAACACTTTGCACACAATGTGTCGGGGCGTGGCGCAGTCTGGTAGCGTATCTGAATGGGGTTCAGAGGGCCGGTGGTTCAAATCCACTCGCCCCGACCATCTTAACTTCTGCAATCACCTTAATTTCATCCCGCTATTGGCGAAACACATCAACCGGCAAAAAATATCAATTATGTGTTCAAAGAACCTATGTTTTTCTTGCATTAACAATAATTATCATTTACAGGGTGTCGGGCAAATCGGTTTGACTTGTTGAACAGGTGATCAAAAGGAGTGATAATCCGCATTGACATTTCATGGAACGTATATATAAACAGTAAGTTATCGGAATGCGAGAGTGGCGGAATTGGCAGACGCACTGGACTTAGGATCCAGCCCGCCCCAGCGGATAGGGGTTCAAGTCCCCTCTCTCGCACCAGTTGAACAGGTTGAGCCAAAAATCATTAACATGACAAGGGGATATACTAAAGTGGATGAACTTTCTGTAAAAGTAGAGGATTTAAGCCAGGTAAAAAAGAAAATTTCTTTTGAAGTACCCTGGCCGTTTATCAAAGATGAGCTCGATAATGTTTATCGAGATATCGGGAAAAAAGCAAAAATTAAAGGCTTTCGACAGGGCAAGGTCCCCCGAAAAATGCTTGAGACATACTTTAAGGAAGATGCGGAGAATGAGGTGATTACCAACGTGGTCAATAAGTATTACTGGCAGGAACTCGATAACAGGGGGATTGTCACTCTTTCGAGGCCGGAAATCGAACAGGGCGGATTAAAGGAAAATGACAGTTTTTCTTTCAGCGCCTCTTTTGAAACCGAGCCGGCCTTTGAGCCACAGGGATATTCAGGTCTTGAACTGGAAAGAATCAATATCACCATATCCGAAAAAGACATGGAAAGACGCCTGACCGAAATACGTAAGATGTTTTCCACCATGCAGGACATAACCGAAGAGCGTCCGGCCTGCATGGGTGATTTTGTTATGATGGATTTTGCCGGAACGGTCGACGGCGAAGCTCCTCCGGAAATGAAAGGAACTGATTATTTGCTCGAGCTGGGCTCCAAACGCTTTGTGCCGGGCTTCGAGGAGGAGCTTCAAGGGATGACGGTTAACCAGAAAAAGGAATTCAGTCTGACTTTTCCTGCCGACTATCGCGAAGAGAAAATAGCTGGTAAAGAGGCTGTTTTTACTGTTACACTCAAAGGCATCAAAGAACAAAAACTACCGGAACTTGATGAAGAGTTCATAAAGAATTTTGATAAGTATAATTCGCTGGAAGACTTGAAAAGCGATGTGCGCCAGACGCTGGAGGAACAGGCAAAGCGCCAAAGCAGTGCAGCCCTGCAGGAGAAAATAATGGAAGCCCTTTTGGCGGCCAACGAATTTGAAGTGCCGTCCACGCTGTTGGAAAGGCAGATTTTCTATATGATGGCTGACACTCAAAAAAGAATGAGATCAGCCGGTATGGATGAAGCAAGCGCCATGGATTTCAGTTTTAAATTATACGACCAGTTCAAACCGGAAGCCTTGAAAACCGTAAAGGCTTTTCTGTTGGTCAAAAAAATCGCCGAAAAAGAAGACATTGTTGTCACCGATGAGGAAATTGATAATCATATTAAAATGATAGCTGAAAACTATCATACAGAATATGAAGTTGTTAAACATGCATACGAAGATGAGGAGCGCATGGGCACAATCAAAAGCGAACTCATGCAGAAAAAGGTGTTTGACTTTATTGAAAGCCGGGCCAATATTAAGGATGTTGAGCGCGAAGGGCTGGTTCAGGAGGGAGAGCGGTGAATCTCATTCCAATGGTGGTTGAACAGGACGGACGCGGAGAAAGGGCTTTTGATATCTACTCCCGTCTCTTGAAGGACAGGATTATCTTTTTAGGAACCCCTATCGACGACAGCGTCGCAAATTTGGTGGTCGCCCAGATGTTGTACCTGGAGGCGGAGGATCCGGATAAGGAAATTTTCTTTTATCTCAATTCTCCGGGCGGGCATGTAAGCTCAGGTATGGCGATCTACGATACAATGAGATACATAAAACCCTCTATCTCCACCGTTTGCATGGGACAGGCGGCAAGTATGGCGGCCATTTTGCTCGCTGCCGGGGAAAAGGGTAAAAGATTCGCTCTGCCTCATTCCAGAATTCTCATTCACCAGCCTTTGGGAGGTTTTCAGGGGCAGGCAACGGATATAGATATCCAGGCGAAAGAAATTTTAAGGTTGAAGGATGAATTAAATAAGATTTTATCCGATTTGACCGGTCAGCAGCTGGAAAAAATAATGAATGACACAGAACGTGATTACTTTATGACGAGCCATCAGGCTAAAGAATATGGTTTAATTGACGAGATTGTAATAAGAAAGGGTGTGCCGTCAGGCAACAAATAAAGGAGAGTATTAAGTGATAAAAAAAAGCAAAGACAATCGGGGGCAGGGAATGCTTTTTTGTTCTTTTTGCGGTAAAATGCAAAGTGAAGTCCGTAAGTTAGTTGCCGGACCGACGGCTTATATCTGCGATGAGTGCATCGATTTATGTCGCTGCATTGTCGAGGACGAAGAAAAAACAGTCCAGAAAAGTCCCAAAAATGTATTGCCCGAACCACAGGAAATCAAAAAATTTCTTGATTCCTATGTGATCGGGCAGGAAAAAACCAAAAAAATACTGTCGGTCGCGGTTTATAACCATTATAAAAGGCTGTTTTCCAATGTCAGCAACGACGACGGCGTTGAAATCCAAAAAAGTAACGTTTTGCTCATCGGACCGACCGGTTCCGGAAAAACACTTCTGGCGAAAACTCTGGCCAAATTCCTCAATGTTCCCTTCACGATAGCCGATGCAACAACCTTGACAGAGGCCGGGTACGTCGGGGAGGATGTTGAAAATATAATCTTAAGTCTTCTGCAAAACGCCGATTACGACGTGGTGCGTGCCTCGAAGGGCATCGTTTATATCGACGAAATAGACAAGATCGCGAAAAAATCAGGGAATCCCTCCATTACAAGAGATGTTTCCGGGGAGGGGGTCCAGCAGGCCTTGCTGAAAATTATGGAAGGGACAATGGCCAATATTCCTCCCAAGGGCGGCCGCAAGCACCCGCAGCAGGAATTTATTCAGGTCGATACAACAAATATACTCTTCATATGTGGAGGGGCTTTCAATGATCTGGAAAATATCATTTCCCGGAGAATCGGCCTGAATACAATGGGGTTTGGCGCGGAAATTAAAAGCAAGAAAGAAAGAAGAATCGGCGAGCTTCTGGCAGAGGTTCGTTCGGAAGACCTGCTGAAATTCGGTCTTATTCCGGAATTTATCGGGCGTCTGCATGTCATTTCCACGCTCGATGACCTCGACGAGGACGCTCTGGTGCGTATTTTGATGGAGCCGAAAGACTCGATCATCAAGCAGTATAAAAAATTATTCGAGCTCGAAAATGTAAAGCTCAAGTTCACCGACGGTGCGATAAGATGTGTTGCCAAACAGTCCCTCGAACGCAAGTCCGGCGCGCGAGGCCTGAGATCTATTTTGGAAAACACTATGCTCGAGGTTATGTATGACATACCTTCGCAACGGGGAATCAAGGAATGTGTAATCAGCGAGGAAGTTGTTTTGAACAAGGAAAAACCAATTTTAATCTACGACACGAAAAGCGCGTCCGCATCATAACTAAAAGTAGCAGGAAGGTTTAATGAGCGAAGAATATTACGAAGACAATCAGAGCAAAACAAACATCATTCCTCTTTTACCCCTGAGGGATGTGGTTGTATTCCCACATATGATCGTGCCTTTGTTTGTCGGCCGTGAAAAATCAATCGCCGCATTGGAATCCGCCATGAAGCATGAAAAAGGCATCTTCATGGTGGCACAGAAAAACGCGAAAAAAGACGATCCGGCCGAAGAGGACATTTATCGTGTCGGGACCATCGGCATGATTATCCAGCTTTTGCGCCTGCCCGACGGGACGGTAAAGGTGCTGGTGGAAGGAAAATCCCGCGGTGTTATCAGGGAATATCTGAGAAACGACGATTACTTTCTGGTGAAGGCGGAAGAGATCGAAGATATCGACGACGATCCGACCGATGTGCGCAAAGAGGCTTTAATGCGCAGCATCAAAGAATCTTTCGAACTTTATCTGAAACTCAGTAAGAAAGTCCATGTGGAAATGATGGGAACAATTGTCGCCATTGATGATCCCTCAAAGCTTGCCGACGTTGTTGTCACCCATTTGAATGTGAAGCTCGAAGACAAGCAGAAGATTATTGAGATCTACAACATTGGTGAACGGCTCGAAGCGATCTATTCGCTGATGCTCTCTGAGATAGAGATTCTTCAGGTTGAGGAAAAAATCAAGCGACGTGTTAAAAAGCAGATGGAAAAAACCCAGAAGGACTATTATCTCAATGAGCAGATGCGCGCCATTCAAAAAGAAATGGGCGAAAAGGATGATTTTAAAAATGAAATAGCCGAACTGGAAAAACGCCTCAAACAAAAGAAACTCTCCGAGGAGGCTCATAAGAAAGTCCGCCAGGAAATAAAAAAACTACAGATGATGTCGCCGATGTCGGCGGAGGCTACGGTTGTCCGTAACTATATCGACTGGCTTCTGGGCATGCCCTGGTCGGAAGCGACGGAAAATCACTACACTTTGAAAGAATCAGAAAATATCCTTGACGAAGATCATTACGGGCTGAAAAAAGTCAAAGAGCGCATCATTGAGTACCTGGCCGTTCAGGCGCTTGTTAAAAAGAACAAAGGGCCGATTTTATGCCTGGTGGGGCCGCCCGGCGTCGGCAAAACATCCATTGCCAGATCGGTGGCCAGAGCCACAAATCGTAAGTTTGTGCGCATTTCCCTGGGAGGAGTACGCGACGAGGCTGAAATTCGCGGTCATCGCCGGACTTATATTGGTGCGATGCCCGGCAAAATAATCCAGTCGTTAAAAAAAGCAGGATCAAAAAATCCCGTCTTTTGCCTCGATGAAGTGGATAAATTGAGCTCCGATTTCCGCGGCGATCCCTCGTCCGCGCTTCTGGAAGTACTGGATCCTGAGCAGAATGTCGCCTTTAACGACAACTATCTCGATGTTGATTACGATTTGTCGGATATTATGTTTATCACAACGGCCAATGTTTTGCAGACCATACCCGCACCCCTTCAGGACAGGATGGAAGTGATCCGTATTGCCGGCTACACGGAGCAGGAAAAAATGCAGATCGCCAGGAAATTTCTTGTGAAGAAAGAAATGGAGGCAAACGGCCTTAACGCGGAAAATATTGAGTTCACCAACGGGGCGCTTCTGCGTATTATCCGTCAGTACACAAGAGAAGCCGGCGTTCGTAATCTGGAGCGGGAAATCGCCTCCGTTTGTCGTAAAGTCGCCAGGGAAATTGTCAGTGACGGGCTGACCAAAAAAGTCATCGTCACCTCCAAAGGCATCCCTAAATATTTAGGCGTGCCGAAGTTCCGCCACGGCGAAACGGAAGAGAAAAACCAGATTGGCCTGACAACAGGGCTGGCCTGGACGGAAATCGGCGGTGAGCTTCTGGCCATTGAAGCATCCGTTATGGAAGGTACAGGCCGGATGGTGATGACCGGAAAGTTGGGCGATGTTATGCAGGAATCCGTGCAGGCGGCACTGACTTATATCAGGGCGCGGGCCGAACGTTTCGGCCTGGCAAAAAACTTCTACAAGAAAATCGATATACACATTCACGTGCCGGAAGGGGCGATCCCCAAAGACGGACCTTCAGCCGGCATCGCGATGGCGACCTCGATCGCGTCGGTGCTGATGAAGAAAAAAGTACGTGCCGATCTGGCCATGACCGGAGAAATTACGCTCAGAGGAAGGGTTTTGCCCATCGGCGGACTGAAGGAAAAAATCCTGGCGGCTCATCGTGGTAATTTAAAAACGGTTGTAATTCCTAAAGACAACGAAAAGGATCTGGCCGAAGTGCCGCAAAACGTAAAAAAAGCCCTGAAAATCGTTTTTGTTGAACACATAGATGAAGTGCTGGATATCGCCTTTGTCAAAGACGAGGATACCTTTGGCAATCTGCTGGCCGGTGAAATGCAGGCGAGCGCTGCGCCTCTAAATTAAAGGAGGTTTTTGAAGATTACAACTTGACAAGAAATATTATTGTTGCTAGAAGCCTTGCAGCTTTTTTTGAGCATGCGGGCGGGTAGCTCAGCTGGAAGAGCGCCACGCTTACACCGTGGATGTCACAGGTTCGAGCCCTGTCCCGCCTACCAGAAAAAGACAACATATAAGTAATATAATGATTTTCGGGGTCGTAGTTAAGTTGGTTATAACGCCGGCCTGTCACGCCGGAGGGCGTGGGTTCAAGTCCCATCGGCCCCGCCAGGAAATCAAGGGGAGTCAGCCTCGGGCGGCTCCCCTTTTTTGGCTTTTAGCTGATCTGAAAAAGAAGCGCAAAGTATCCACAACGGGGAAAAACCGACGAAACAGCGGGCGAGATTTCAGGGCATTTTCTTGCAGATCGTCAAAGGATCACTCGGTAAAGGATCAATCCATCAATGCTTACGGCCAGACAAGCAAAAGCAACCTGAAACTGACGACAAATGGGTCTAATTGACAGAATAAACAAAATATTTTCAGGCGGCAGTGCCGTATCCGCCCGACGGGAAATCATGGCAATCCTGGAAAAGGGACGAAAGCTGGGCGCATGGGATGATGCATCGTATGAAATGATCGAAAATATTCTCGATTTTTCTTCAATGCTGGTTCGCGAAATCATGATCCCCCGCACGGATATCGTCTCAGTAAACATAGAAGATCCCCTTGAAGAAATACACAAGGATATTGTAACGGGCGGCTATACGCGTCTGCCGGTGTGCCGCAAGACAGTGGACAATATCATCGGCATACTCAATGTCAAGGATCTGCTTAAAATAGCGCCGCGGAGTATCACCGTCGCCGATATAGCAGCTAACCTGACCAGGCCATATTACATACCGGAAACAAAAAATGCCCATATGCTTCTGTATGAATTTAAAACAAACCGCAGACGCATGGCAGTGGTCATCGATGAATACGGCGGCACTTCCGGCCTGGTCACGCTTGAGGATTTGCTGGAGACCATCGTCGGAGACCTCCATGATGACAAACAGGGAAGCTCCTCAGAAGAAGGGATCGTCAGGATGACAGACGGGTCCATAATCGCGGACGGACGCGCACCGATTGACGAAATTGAAGAACGCCTTGGTATAGGTCTGGAAAAGGGACGCTATGAAACGATTGGAGGACTGATTCTCAATGCCATTAAAAGAATTCCCCATCAGGGCGAAAACTTTGAAATCGGCGGTATGGAAATCAACATCATCAAAGCAGATGAGCGCAGTATTAAAAAAGTGAAATTAAAAATAAATAAAAATGAAAAAAACGATACGGTCCGATAGCCCAAGTCCGGCAAGCTCAGCAAGCAAAGCCATCTTTATGTCGCTTATCAGCGGCGTTTTGCTGTTTTTATCATTCCCGAAATTTGGCTTGGGCATCATCGCATGGGTTGCGTTGCTACCTCTGTTTGCCGCTTTACGCGATGCCTCCACGGTGAAAAATGCTTTTTTTCTGGGCTGGCTAACAGGATGCGTTGCCTATGTGGGAACCTTGTACTGGATTGTCTATGTCGTCGTTAATTACGGAAGAATGCCCGTTTATCTGGGCATTGCCTGCATGCTTCTTCTGGTTGCCTATCTGAGTGTTTACCTTGGGATGTTCGCGGCCGGAATTGTTTTTTTACGAGACAAAATCCCTGTTTTTATTTCGGCACCTTTTTTATGGCTGGCAACGGAACACCTTAAATCAACGGTCATTACCGGTTTCCCCTGGGAAAACCTCGGCTACTCGCAATTCAATAATTTTTACTTAATTCAGCTTTCCGATATTACAGGCGTCGCCGGCCTGTCTTTTTTGATCGTTTTGTTCAATGTGTCAATTTTTCGTCTGCTGGGCGAGAGATCGAAAAGATCAATTGTCCTGGCCGCCTGTGTTTGTTTAATCGTGGCGGCAGTATATGTGTATGGTTTTGTCCGTGTCGGGCAGGTGAAGGAGGCAATCAAAAACACGACGCAGGTTAATGTTTCGCTGGTACAGGGGAATATCGATCAGTCTGTAAAATGGAGTCCGAATTATCAACAAGAGACAATTGACATTTATGAAGCTTTGTCACTTAAGGGGGATCCCGGTGAAGAAGGGTTGATCATCTGGCCGGAAACGGCAGTGCCATTTAACTTCGAGATGGAAAGTATCATGAGGCGGCGCGTGCAGAGAGTCGCTGCCGCGGCCGGCAAATGGCTTGTACTGGGTGCGGTGAGTTACAATCCCCAAAAACGAAAAGATTATTTCAACAGCGCCTATTTGCTGTCGCCGGACGGTTCAATTCGGGGAAGATACGATAAGGTTCATCTTGTGCCATACGGCGAATATGTTCCGCTTCGGAACGTCTTTCCTTTTATCAGTTCTCTTGCGGCGGGGATCGGTGATTTCGGCCGGGGATCCGGGTATTATCCGTTGGAAATGGGCAAGGAAAAAATTGGGGTGCTCATCTGCTATGAAGGTATTCTGGCACAGGCGGGTCGGGCATACAAAAACAATGGCGCAGCACTGTTGGTCAACATTACCAATGACGCCTGGTTCGGTAAAACATCTGCACCCTATCAGCATCTTTCCATGGCAACTTTCCGAGCGGTGGAGACAAGACTCTATCTTGTGCGCGCCGCAAATACAGGTGTCACTGCGATTATTGATCCCTGCGGAAAAATTATCGGCCACACAGATATATTCAAAAAAGACGTAATTCATGGTAAAATCAGCTATATTGATATGCCGTCTTTTTACGCACGATACGGTGAATGGCCGGTCTGGCTGAGCTTTATAGCCGTGGCATTGTTTTTTGTTTTAAATCTGATCTGGAGGATAAAACATGTTCGCCGAAAACATTGAGGATAATATCAGCGATCTGAAAAAAAGAATTCATCATCTTGGGGAATGCCTTTGACGTTGGTGAGCTTGAATTAAAAATAAAAGACCTAGAGGCATTGTCCACGAGGAACGACTTCTGGGACAATCCGGAAAATGCGCGTCTTGTACTGCAACAGCAGACGAGATTATCCGACTCATACAACAACTGGAAAAAGTATCAAAGACAAATAGCAGATGCGGAGAATTTATGGCTTCTGGCTGCGGAAGAAGCTGATGAACAGGTCATCAGCGATCTTGTGCATGAGCTTGAAGAGCTGTCCTCGCAAGTAAGACAGGATGAGCTGAAGATGATGCTCTCCGAAGAGCAGGATCCGATGAATGCCATCGTTGCCATACATGCCGGCGCAGGGGGCACGGAAGCTCAGGACTGGGTCGAAATACTAATGCGCATGTATTTGCGCTGGGCGGAAAAGAGAAATTTTAAAACATCCATTATCGACTATCTCGCCGGTGATGAGGCGGGAGTGAAGAACGTCACCTTCACTCTGGAGGGCGACTACGCATACGGTTACGCCAAGGCGGAAAGCGGCATACACCGCCTGGTGAGGATTTCTCCGTTTGATGCCGCGGGCAGGCGGCATACCTCTTTTGCTTCCGTGTTCGTTTATCCCGAAGCCGATGATGATATCAAAATCGAAATCAATGAGGATGATCTAAGAATAGACACCTATCGTGCCGGCGGAAAAGGCGGCCAGCATGTCAATAAAACAGATTCTGCGGTGCGCATCACTCACTTACCGACCGGCATCGTGGTTCAATGCCAGAACGAAAGGTCTCAGCACAAGAACAAAGCCATGGCCATGAAATATCTCAAGTCACGCCTTTATGAAAGAGAGCTTCAGCAGAAAAACGAAAAAATCGATGAAGAAAATAAACAAAAAAAAGACATTGCCTGGGGCAGCCAGATTCGCTCATACATACTCCACCCCTATAAGATGGTGAAGGATCACCGGACCAATCTGGAAACGGGCAATGCCCAAAAAGTTCTGGACGGAGAAATAGATGAGTTTATTCATGCCTATCTGATGAGCACCGGACAGCTGTGAAGATAAGCCGGATGGTCAAAATACCGATAGGTAAATTTGTTTTGCCAAAACGGTGATCTGTGTTATAAAAACCGGCCAAAAGAAAAGAGCAGATCAAAGAAAGCTCGTGCGCCGATGGCTTGTGCAGGTTGATTGCAGGGAAAGTAATTATTACCGGAAATAGTGGGAGTTGAAGATGTATTCGAAAGCGCCGATTATCACTTTAGTCAAATTCTTTGTCGTGTTGTTTTTTATTGCCGGTTGTGCAGGTGGTGAATCGCTGAAGGGGGCCCCTTATGAGCACAAGCAACAGCTGCCGGCTGTATCTATGGAAAAGCAAAATCAAGAACCGGTAAAAGAGTCTCCGGCATCTGCCGGGTCTTTGGCGAAAGAGAAAAGCGTCACGGTGAGCGTCGCCGAGCCGCGCCAGAATACCGACACGGAAACCCAGGAAGAAGCGGACGAAGAATGTCAGGACCTGACGGAAAAAGCGCTGGCCATGATTGAGGAGGCTGACGAATCCTGGAAAAGAGGCGACATTGAAGTAGCAATTGAAACACTGGATGCTGCCTACCGGTTGGTGCTTGATACCAACGGGGATACGGAATCAGCACGGCAAAAAGATGATCTGCGCCTGCTCATTGCCCGCCGCCTCCTGGCCATATATTCTTCTTCTCAGACAATCAGTGTAAACGGCACAGCAAGTGAAATTCCCCATTTACTGAATGCAGATGTTCAAAAGGAAATCCGTTCCTTTCAGGGACCGGAAAGGGAATTTTTTATCGCATCATACCAGCGTTCGTGGCAGTACAGAGAAATGATCATGGCCGAACTGAATAAGGCCGGCCTGCCGGAAGAATTGTTCTGGCTGCCGCTGGTGGAAAGCGGCTTTAAAGTGGTCGCCTTATCTCGCGCCAGAGCTCTTGGTCTGTGGCAATTTATTCCCTCGACCGGTTATAAATTCGGATTGACCCGCGATGAATGGGTCGACGAAAGAATGGATATTTTAAAATCTACGCAGGCCGCCATTGCCTATTTAAAAGAACTTCATGCCATGTTCGGAGACTGGCTTACGGTGCTTGCCGCATACAACTGCGGAGAGGGCAGGGTGCTGCGCGTTATTGCCAGGCAGCATATCAACCATTTCGACCGGTTTTGGGATCTGTATTATCAGTTGCCCAATGAAACGTCACGTTATGTCCCGCGCTTCCTGGCCACTTTGCACATCATTAAAGATCCGGCCAAATATGGCTTTGACCTCAACGGCCCCTTCCAGCAGCCCCTTCGTTACGAGACGGTCAGTGTCAATAAAATTATGAAGCTTTCCGACATTGCCTCAAGGCTGGAAATATCGGAAGAGACAATGAATATCTTAAATGCCGAGTTGCGGCATAAAACAACGCCGGACAGGGAATATGTCATGAGAATCCCGCAAGGGTCGCTCGAAAAATTCAATCTGGTTTATGACGATATTCCACAAATCGCCAAGCCCGTGGTTCGTTATGCTCAGAAAAATTTCATAAATTACCGCGTGCGTCCCGGAGATACCGTATCAACAATCGCCAGGAAATATTCTGTAACGGTCAGAGATATCAGCATCGCCAACAGACTGAGAAAAAATAACGTTATTCGTGCAGGGCAGACGATCCGTATACCGGTACGAGGAGGAGTTGCCCAAAGAAGACAAGGTGCTGTTGCGAACGCCCCCGCGGCAAAAGCATCCTGCTGTGCCGGCGGAAAAGAAACCGGAACATATCTGGTGCGTTCCGGAGATACTTTATGGCAAATATCGAAACGTTTTGACGTTTCCGTGGAAACATTAAGGAAGATGAACAACTTGAAGTCGGATGTTGTGCAATCGGGGTTTAAACTTAAAATCCCCTGCCAGGAAAATGGATAGCTACCCGCTCCACCAGGCGCAGCTTTGTTTTGGGCAAACTTGTTAATTACGGGATGATGTGGAAGTTAGACGGAAGATAAATATCTCTCCCAAACTTCCTTCATGATTTGATAATTATTTTCGTCGATGACGTTCAGTCATTGACAGCCAAAAGTCGGAAAAGTTCTTTTTCTTTTTGTCTCATTCTGGATGCATTTGCCCGCGATGTGTTTTCGTGATTGTACCCGGTCAGATGCAGAAAGCCGTGAATCAGCAGGAAAATAATTTCCTCTTCGAAGGTCAGACCACCCCGCAGTGCGTCCCGGAGAGCCGTCTCGGCCGAGATGATAATATCCCCCAGTAGTCCGGCATTTATGCCGCCGTATTCTCCTTCCTGCAGGGAAAAAGACAGAACATTGGTAGGCTTGTCACGCTTGAGGTATTCTCTGTTGAGAATCCGGATTGCCGCGTCATCGACGAAAGTGATGCTGATTTCCGCGCTGGCGCAGTCGGTCGCTTTCATCAGCCGGATCATTGTCTGGCGGATTTTGCGGCGGTCAATCTTAATTAACTTCTGCTGATTTGCGATGAGAATTTTCATTTGATTCTTTTTTGCCGTTGGTGTCTTTTGCCATCGTTTCCGGGTATTCTACACGGTGATGGAAAATGCCGGTCAGTATTCGTGTAAAGGTATCCGCGATTGTGTTGAGGTTCTTAAGGGTTAATTCGCAATCGTCGAGCTGTCCGTCCATATAGACACGTTCGATGCGCTCACGTACCAGTGATTTGATTCGTGCCGGTGTGGGGTTGGTCAGGGAGCGCGAGGAGGCTTCAATGATGTCGCCAAGCATGACAAGACCCGCTTCTCTGGTTTGAGGCTTTGGCCCGGGATAACGGAAATCGTTTTCTGTCAGTGAACGTATCGATTCGTCTTTATCTTTTTTAGCCTTATCATAAAAATAGCTCACCAGACTCGTTCCGTGATGCTCGCGGATGATGTTGATGATCGGACGGCCAAGCTTTACCTTAGCTGCCAGCTCACAGCCCTCTTTGACGTGGGAAATAATGACCAGTGAGCTCATCTTCGGTGAGAGCTTGTCATGGCGGTTTTCATAGCCCAACTGATTTTCTATGAAATAGTGAGGTTTGGCCAGTTTGCCGATATCGTGGTAATAAGCGCTGACCTTGGCCAGGAGCGCGTTAGCGCCGATAGCTTCGGCCGCTGATTCCACCAGTGAAGCCACGACGATACTGTGATGGTATGTTCCCGGCGCCTCGATAATCATGCGTTGAAAAAGGGGTTGATTGAGATTGGCCAGCTCAAGCAATTTGATATCGGTGATAAATCCGAAAACACTTTCAAAAACCGGAGTGATACCGGCCACAAGTACGCCGGTGACAACGCCCCCTAAAATACCCATAGCCAGTCTGATGACGAGGTCGTCGAAAAGCTGCCCTGCCAGAAGGTTCAGGGAGACGATGGCTCCCATATTGATCAGACTCAGAAAAAGGCCGACTTTCAAAAACATGGAGCGCTGATGACTTTTTACAATATGATACGAAGCCGCTACGGAACCGAGAAAACCGAAAAGAGGATAGACGATATTTTCATCAAACAGAAGACTGTTGAGAAAGGCGATAAAAATGCTCATAATCATGGCCAGGTTGCGGTTAATGAGCACAGCCATAATCATGGCTCCGCAGGCAAAGGGCACTGCATAATAACAGGCGTCGGTGGGAATAAAGGGGAAAGCCTGATTTACTGCGGTTGCGATGAACATCCCCGCCTTAATCAGGAATATCTGCAACAGAGCAACAAGGGCAAAAACTAAAAAATCTGCGTTGGACCGGGCGGGGGTTTTCAGCCAGTTTCGTGTTCTCCAAAAGTAAAGGAGCAAAGTCAAAAACAGAGTCGTCAGGAAAATCCCGGCGGTGATCATCATGGCGGACATTTGATTTTCCGCCTTCGTTTTATGAAAAGCGTTGAGCTTGGCCAGCTCCGGGTAGCCTATTTTTTCCCCTTCCCGGACGATCATCTCATTTTTTTGCACTTGAAAATAAACCGGTTTGACTTCCTCGGCGGCAGACATTTTCCTCTTTTCCGTTTCCTGCTGGTTCGTCGTCAGGTTAGGCTCAAGAAGCTTTCTCAGGAGCGAAAAGGCAAACTTTCTGGTATCGGAAGAATCGTTTTTGAAAACAGCAGCGATTTGCTTTTCCAGGAGCCGGTCCACCCCCCTGTCTTTGAGCTGGATGACGGAAGAAACGTCCTTGAGAGTTTCTTCTGCACGGGTAATCCCGTTGACGATGGTAATTCCTCTGTGATGCTCATTGGGCTGAAAGATTACCTGCGTGATCAGCTTGTCTCCATAAAAGGAAAAAAGCACACGGGAGAGCTTTTCGGGCAGGTCTGTTTTATAATGACCCAGGGTAAGGAATGCTGCCTCCTGAGGCGAAAGGGCGACGCCCAGTGACTTTTCCAAAAGCGCGATTCCGATCTCTGTGCCCCGGTTTGCGCCCAGGTCGGAAAACGCTTCATTGAGTTTTGCGCTGATGGTTATGGGCATTTCTGCGTCGAAATCATAAACAGCACGCACTTCTGCCATCGCCTCCGCCCTTTTTTGCTGTGTGGAGTTTGCGTCTTCAACCAGGAAATCGCGATCAGCTTTGATGTTTTCCGGGGCAATCATGCCGTGACGGTATTCCGGAGAGGTTTTGTAAATACGGGGAGCGAGAATGAAGGTCAGTCCCACACAAAGAAAAATAGCAATAGCCCAGCGCTGAAAAGTAATATTTTTCAAAAAATTGAAGAAGTCACTGATTTTATCCGACGCTTCTTTCCATCGTGGGGAAAATTTATCTTTTATTTTTTGCAAAATGTTCATTTCTTTTTTTCCGTTTTATTTTCGGAGTCCCAGTCGGCATAGGCACTGATAATCTCAGCGACCAGAGGGTGACGCACGACATCCAACTGCGAAAAATTGACGATCCGCACCGAGCTTATTTTCTTGAGGATCCTGCTTGCCTGCACAAGTCCTGATGATTTGTCCGTCGGAAGATCGATTTGCGTGATGTCTCCCGTAACCACGGCTTTGGAATTGAATCCAAGGCGGGTCAGAAACATTTTCATCTGTTCCGGAGTTGTGTTCTGAGCTTCGTCAAGAATGATGAATGAATCATTGAGCGTCCGGCCACGCATAAAAGCCAGAGGTGCTACTTCGATCAGTCCCTTATTGATCAGTGAGGCGGCTTTTTCCATATCCACCATGTCATAAAGAGCATCATACAAGGGGCGCAAATATGGGTTTACCTTCTCGGCCAGGTCCCCAGGCAGGAAGCCGAGGCGTTCGCCTGCTTCCACCGCCGGTCTGGTCAGGATAATTCGCTGGACTTTCTTCTCCAGCAGGGCGGAAACGGCCATCGCCATGGCCAGATAGGTTTTTCCCGTTCCGGCCGGCCCGATGGCCATAACCATGTCGGCATGCCGCATGGCATCGATATAGTGGCGTTGCACGATGCTCTTAGGGGTAATCATCCTTTTTTTGGAAGAGATGAAAACCGTGTCCATGAAAATCCGCGCCAGATCATAGTTGATGTCTTCGCTGAGAATCCGGTGGGCGTATTCGATATCGGAGATATGCATTTGCCATCCCTTTTCCATAATCGAATACAACTGAGTAACCAAACTTAAAGCTTTGGCAACGGCCGCTTCCTCACCCGTCAAGGTGAGGTGATCACCCCACGGTTTTATCTTGACCGGCTCAAGCTTTTCAATCAGCCTGATATTCCTGTCATGCTCACCGCACAGATATTTCAATAAATTCTGGTCGGCAAATGAAACCTTTTCCGAACGTGAATTTTGAACCGGCTTACTCAAAAAAATGTCCGCCTGGAGATGTTGATCTGGCCAAATTTAAACTGGTTTCGAAGCTGTGCAACGGGCAAAGCCTCGCTTCGGTCAACAGTCGGTTTTTCTAGCACTTGGACGTGCCGATTGCAATATCAATTATCCATGTAAAAACAGGCAGGCGAATACTTTCGCATTGCCCAGCATATTGTCAATCAGGCAGTTTTCATCCGGCTGATGGGCGTTCATCTCTGTTTTCGACCAGACGGCGACCGGATAGCCTCTTTTGCGCAGATACGCGGCGACTGTTCCGGCACCCACACCGCCGGCAAAGGCCTTCAGACCATAGACCTTTTCAATTGCGTGTTGCAGAGCAATAACTACAGGAGCATCTGAAGGAGTGGGAGAAGCAGGTTCAACATACTGATGGTGCGAGATTTCGATCTTGACGGAAAATTGGTTTTCCACATCTTTTGTTATTTCTTCGATTACAGCCATCACTTCGGTCAGTGTGTAGCGGGGGAGGATCCGGCAATCCATGTAAAATATGTCTTCACCGGGAATGGTATTGATATTGCCTACATTAGCTTCTTTTTTGGTGGGCTCGAATGTGCTTTGCGGTGGATCAAAAAGCGGGTCGGAGGCGCTGAAAATTTCACGCAGTTTTGCCAGCCTGGTGACCAGATGGGAGGCGGCAGAAAACGCGTTGATACCCAGTTGGGGCTTGCTGCCGTGACATTGTTTCCCTGTTGTTTTAAAACCCAGCCAGAGGATGCCTTTTTCTGCAATTTCAATGAGCGATCCTTCGGCATTTCCCGAATCCGGGACCACAATCAGATCATTGGCATGGAAGATTTTTTCCGGTAAATCCAGCACGTGGTAGAGGCCTTTTGCGCCTGAAGTTTCCTCGTCCGCGACAAAGAAAAGGTTTACGGGGTGTGCCGGGGTAATTCCTTCATCAATAAACGCCCTGGCGGCAAAAATCGATGCCACCATATCCTGCTGGTTGTCTTCCGTGCCGCGCCCGTAAATTCGGTTGTTTTTCACATACGCCTGGTATGGATCGGCACTCCAGAGCTTGATCTCACCGGGCGGCACAATATCAAGATGAGTAATGATCCAGAAGCGGCGGAACTGATCATTCCCTGCAAGGGAAGTCAGAAAATTTGGACGTAGACCGCCTGTTACAGTTTCATCCGGCGCATCAAAATGTCTGAAAGAAGAAAACCCCAGTTGCATCAGCAGATTTTTCAACGCCCTGGCCTTCGGCATCTCTCCGTCGCCGTCATTGGCCGGCCCGACGGCAGGAATAGCCGTCAGTTCTTTTTGCATTTCAATCATGGCGTCGCGGTAGGAGTCTATTCTCTGTACAAGTCTTTGAAAGGTGTCGTTCATCAATTTTCATCCTCTGATAATTTCTCGATAAAAACAGGTTCTCCCCAACCTTCGGGCATGGTCCCGAATTTTTTGGTGTCACCGAGAATCAGCGTCAATCTTTTATCTTTATTCAGATACTTTCGGGCAACATGCTTTAAATCGGCCAGTGTCACTTTTTCAATGTTTTTACGGTAACTGATGAGATAATCGGCAGGAAGTTTTTCAAACTCGATGGCCATCTGCCGGACGGCGATCCCGTGAGGAGTTTCAAAAGAAAAAATAAAAGCATTGAGAATGGAGTTTTTCGCCCATTGGAGTTCATCGTGAGTGATCGAGCCTGAAGCCGCATCGTGCAGGATATCATTGATCAAAGTGACGGCACGGAAAGTCGATGCTGTTTTGGTGACAGCGTAGGTGCCGAAAATACCATAACCGTAACTGGCACTGTAAAAACTGCCGGCACTGTAGGCCAGCCCTTCATTATTACGTACGGCGCTGAAAATCCGGGAAGGGAATCCCCCGCTGCCGATGATGAAATCTAAAATGGAAAAAGCATAGAAATCAGAGTCATTTTGATCAGGAGCAAGTTCGCCGTTGACAAATGTGGCCTGAGTGAGAGTTTTATTGATAAAAAATACTCCGGTGGCCAATTTTGCAGGCGGCGGTGCGGGGGGGACGGGCCCGAGTGCGGTTTTATTGTTGCCGAAATACTTTTTAATTGCGTCGATTGCTTCTTCACGGGAAAGGTCGCCCGAGACAGCCACAAGCATGTTGGCAGGGAAATAGTATGCGCTATGAAAGGCGCTCAAGTCTGTAGGAGAGATATTTTTGACGGAGTCAGGTGTGGAGTAACGGCCGCGCGGATCATCGGGATAGAGGAGGCGGTAAAATTCCCGGAAGGCCAGGCGTTGCGGATTGTCTCCGATGCGTCTTAAATCTTCGAGCTTCTGTGAAAGGGCAAGTTGAACTTTTCTTTCTTCAAAAGCAGGTTTGAACATCATTTCCGCCAGCAATGACAGGCACTCATCCATATCTGATTTGAGAAAAGAAAAATCAACAGACGCACTGTCCGAGGAGGCGGAAAAAGAGGGAGAAACGGCCAGATAATCGAGACGCCGGTCCAAGTCATCACTGTTTATGTCCGTCGTCCCACCTGTTCTTAACAAATATGCGGTGAGCCCGGCCAGTCCCTCCTTACCCGGCGGGTCATATACTGAACCGGCTCTCATGATGATGGATACGGAAACCAGCGGCAGTTCATGATCGGGTATGTAAAATAAGACCATGCCGTTGGGCAGTGCGATCCTTTCGGCCTGTGGCAAGTTGAATTCAAGAGGGGGATATTTGATTTTGTCAGGCGGTACAGGAACTTCACGTGCTTGTGCCGACGCAGGTAATAAAGCACACAAAAAGATCAACGGCAGGGCGATTAACAAATTAGAGAAGGTTTTAATTCTCATTTTCAATCACCGGGGCATTTGTCGGCGCCGCTTTTTTCTTCAAAACGGCCACGGTGCGGTTCTTGTCTGTCAGATATCTGATTGCCGCCTGCTGAAGATCAGAGGCACTTACCTTGTCGATTTGTTGTGTATAGCCCGAAAAGTATCGGTAATCACCCATGAGTAGTTCGAAATAGGAGAGCAGCGAGGCAAGCGTGGAATTGGAATCGAGGCTTTTCAGGTAACTCATTTTTATCTGGTTTTTGGCCTTGGCTAATTCCTCGTCGGGGATCTGTTTTATCTTCAGATTTTCGATTTCATCATATATGCTCTGCAGGAGTTCGTCGCAGGAATGGGGGTGACGCGGGGCGGCAGAAATTGCAAACAGGTTCGGGTAGCGTGACGCCGGAATACCGTTGTAGGCCATGATTGAGTCGGCAAGCTGTCGGGTGACGACAAGACTGGAATACAAACGGCTGGTGCGGCCGTTTGTCAGGATTGTTTCCAGTACATCAAAGACGTAATCATCGAAGGCCGGCGGCGCAGGTTTGTGATAACCGATAATCAGTGAGGGATTGGCGTCAAATTCAACTTCGATCATTCGTTCTTCCTTTTGCGGCGGTTCCGGAGTTATTTCCGGAGTCGTCACCTGCTTTTTGGGTAGTTGCCCAAAGTATCTGTCGATAAGTTTAAGCGTTGTAACGGTATCGATGTCGCCGACTACGGCGATGACAATGTTTTGGGGATTCAGATATTTTTCATGGATCTGCCGAAGCGCATCCTGGTTCATGTAGGCGATGTCTTCGATAGTTCCTAAAACAGGTATGCCGTAGGGGTGGACTTTGTAGGCCTCGTTCATGAATGCCTCATAGAGCTTGCCATCCGGGCTGGTTTGGGTTCTTTGCCTTTTCTCTTCCATAACCACATCCCGTTCCGTGTAGAACTCGCGGAAAACCGGATTCATCAGACGGTCCGACTCGATGCGTGCCCAAAGCTCAATCTTATTGGCGGGCAGGTCAACATAGTAACTGGTGATATCCTGCCCGGTGGACGCATTCATACCGGAGGCGCCGTTTTCAGTATAAAGACGGTCTATTTCATTTGATGAGTAATAAAGGCGATGCTCTTGTTGAAGCATTTTCAGTTTTGCGGCAAGCTTCTCAATTTTGTCCCGGTCTGCTTTATCTGCTTTTATTTTTTCGTGGTCAAGCGCGGTGCCGGTCTCCGCGATAAGCGCCAAAATTTTCTTTTCTTTTTGAAAATCTTTTGTCCCGATTGTTGTTGTACCTTTGAACATCATATGTTCCAGAAAATGGGCGGCTCCGGTTTGACCTTTTGTCTCATCCACAGCACCGACGCGGTAACGGATATACAAAGACACGGTCGGGCTGAATTTCCGCTCAAGCATCAGGACGGTCAGCCCATTGTCCAGCCGGGCCTTGACCACACGTTTTTCCAGATCTGCCGCACGCGCGGGAGTCAGCCATAAGGATAAAAGAAGTATCGCCAGAACCGGGATCAGCTTATTTGTAATCCGCATGATCAACCTCACTTTGTGACTTTTTCGGAAAAAAACGAAAAAATGCATAGAGAATGCCGACCAGGCAAAAAAGTATGATAAAGCTTGCGGAAAATAATATCATGACAAATTCCATGGGATTTGTCAGTTTGAATGATCCGATCAGAAGATTGACGCCGATGACTAAGAAAAATACAGACAGCAAAAGAACGGCGATGGCTTTAATTATGGTAATCATCCTGGACTCTTATTCCTGATTATTAAATCGCTTTGAGCCTGGCCTTGAGGTTTTTGTAAGCCTCGTAAGTGAAGTCATCGTTTTGGCAGCTCAAAAGAGAATTATTATGATATAGAGGTTCATGGCGAATGTCAAATGGCGAACAGGCCAATGCCTCATCCCACATTTTTGTTCCGGGAATCGGCGAATATTCCGTCAAGACGGGTTTTGCTCCGCATTCCAGCACGAAATCAATAGTTTGCGAAACATCCGCCGTTTTTTGTCCGGGAATTCCGCACAGCAGGTAAACACCGATATCCTCGGTTCCATAACCCGCTTTTTTTAGTGCCGCCACCGCACGCATCAGCTCTTCATTCAGCACTTTCCCTCCTGTTTCTTTCTGCAGACGGAAGTCAGCTGTTTCAAAGCCGAAGCGGATGGTCTTGAAACCGGATTCATAGAGAATTCTGCTCAGATGGTCGTCGATCTCCCTTAAGTGAAGGCCGTTGGGACAATGAAAACGGCATGATAACCTCCGCTTTTTGATTTCGGACAGCAGGGGTAGAATCATGTTTTGTGCATCGACCAGGAGAGCGTCGTCATAAAAGCTGAAATCAGTCACTCCGAAACGCCTGTGCCAGTATTCTATTTCATCGGCCACCTTAATCGGGTTACGTCTTAAAAACTTTCTTTGCAAAAGATGCGATACGCAATAACTGCATCTGTAAGGGCAGCCCAGCGAAGTGGTGACGGGAACCTGATCGATTGTGCCGATCAGGTCAAAGGCCGGGTAGGGCAGGGCATCGAGGTTTTCCTCATCAGGGTCAAAGCAGGGGATGATATCAAACAAGTTCCGCAACAGTGTCAGGACTTGTTTTTCCCCGCGACCGGTAATTACATAGTCTGCGCCGGAATAGAGAAGGGCATGATCACGGCACAAAGACGCATATTTACCGCCAAGTACTATCGGAGTTGCGGGGATAGTTTCCCTGATGATTCTGATGGCTTCAAATACACCGGGATACCAGTATGTCATCATCGAGGTAATCAGCACCATGTCTACTTTTGGAAGTTGTAAAAGGCGGTTGCGAAAGATATCGGGATCGACCCCATAGCGGCAATAGTTTCTGGGCACATTCGCCAGTGCGGCAGGTTTGTCAATTACCGTGCGGAAAAAACGACCGTGGCCGTAAGAATGCCGCCGGGGAGTTTTACCGTATCTTTGTCTCATCTCGTCTGAGTAAGGATCAAGACAGTCAATGTAATATACGTTGTGATTGTTGGCTCGCAGAAGTCCGCCGAGGTATAGAAGCCCCATCGGCTTGAGCCAGAAGTCATATGCGGCGAAGTCGTAAATCCAGGGATTGACAAGCAGGATATTTTTTCTCATGTGCCGGTTTTTAGCATACCTGTCCTTATTTTTAAAGCGGCCGGGCAAAAGAAAACCCGGACGCAGATGGCTGTTAAGCAGCTTCTGCGTCCGGGCGAAACCGTAGACGGCCGTCAGGCCTGATAAAGTATGTTTTAGCCCGCGGGCATTGATGTGAAAACACCACGGGGATCTACCTGGGTGCGAACCACCTCCAGGGCTTCGGGAGTGATCAGTTTTGTCTCAGGAATATCACCCTCGGGTTTGAGCAGCTCAAAACCAGTTAGTTGCTGAGCCAGTTCAAAGGTTACACCGGGTGTCAGCGATTTTACCCGCATTCTTTTACTTACCGGATGAAAGTCATAGACCCCCCACGGACTGATGACCGCGGCAGGACCATTCCCGATAAGTCCTGCCTCCTGACGTGAATTATTTCCGGTCAGGTGACCAACGGAGGTAATGAAATCAACCTTTTCCGGGAATTTCTCCGGCGTCTGGAGACCCACCAGAACCATTTTTTCAGTAAGAGACGAAAGATCATTGTTGCCGCCACTGCCCGTCATACGAACCTTGGGCTGGTGGTAGTCACTGCCGATCATATGCGTGTTCACATTTCCATACATATCCACCTGTGCAAACCCGAGAAAACCAATATCCACGTAACCATTGTAGCATTGCGCAAAAGAATAGGCCATTTCCATAACGGTCGGCGATTTACGCCAGGTAAAAGGACATCCCACCGACCAGGGCATATCTCCCTCAATCGGATCCTGTCCGCCTGATTCATAAACCAGTGTGATGTTGGGGGCATGGGTTTTCTTGGCCAGGATGCCTGCCACCATGGGAATCCCGGTGCCGATATACACTATGGAATGATCTTCAATCTGCTGTGAAATAATATACGCCAAATTCTCCAGAGGATTGGCGGGTGCGTTTAAATCTTGCATGTTTATTCTCCTGTTCTAATAGTAAATCCCGGAATCATGCTTCAGGGTGTATTCTTCATAAGCAAAATCGATATCTTCGTTGTCGCCTTCGGCCGCCCTTGTCTGGCGGCGTGCCTCGGCGATCCAACGGGCGCCTCCCAGCTTTTCAACAAATTCGTACTGATTTTTAACTCCCATGATCCATTCATCACAAAACGCCTTGTTGTTTTCTTCGGAAGCACCACCAAAACGCATACATTTTTCCCACCACTGACGCGGCCAGTAATAACAGCCGGGCATACTGCCGGGAACAGCTCCGAAGGGCATTTCGACTACAGCATCAACATAAAAAAATGGAATAATCTGTCCCTGTTTGTTGTAGCGGATGTCATTTTCAGGGACGATTTCCTCTGCCGTGATAATAAGCTTGCGTGCTGCAGCGGCGGTCGCCAGATCATTGACGGCCGGACCATAAATATAGGCGTTTCCGTATTTATCGGCTGCGTGACAGTGAATGAATGCCACATCCGGATACAGAGCAGGAACGAATACACACTGATCCTTCTCTTTTTTAAGCGGATTTTGAACTATTTTTACGTACGGATTGTAACGTACCAGATCGCTTCCCAGCATCTGCTTGCTGAACAGGCCGGCAAGACCCAGTTGGGAGGCTTTAAGGCCCTGTGCAACCCCTCCGTGACTCCACTCAGAAAGGATCTGTATTTTCCCTGCCTTGAGTGCCCGGTCATAAACTTTGTCAATTCCGCGCATTTCCGCTCCTGTATAAGAGCTGTGGGAATATTTGACCAGGCCGTAACTGATGAAAAAGCTTTGATTGGTATTGGGAGCACCGATCATTTGCAGGTTCTTTTTACCCTGACGGATAACCTCATAAAACGCCTGGTGAGCTGTCCGTACGTAAGAAAAACCGCCGTCTGTCAGGATATCGCCATCCTGTACAAAAGTTGCCACCGCCTCACCGATGGTCATCCGTTTGTCTTTTTTGGCTCTCTCTTTTTTCAGATGGGCTTCACGGGCCGATTCGAAATCAACCAAACGGTCCAGGATGGACGTATCACTGATCCGCAGGTTCTTAACTGCCTCCTCGTTGTAGAGATATTTTGCCACCTCTCATAACCTCCTGATATTTTTACCCTACGGGTTTTTTACATTCATTTTTAACCTATATACGCTTTTACTGACCATTGGTCAAGTTTTATCGTAAGGACGGGTCATAAGAAAAAATAATTAACAAACTCACGGGAAAGAAGATGCCGAGGAAGCCTCCGGAACGTGGCTGAAAAGTATTTCAAAAAACGAGAGAGGGCTGCCGGAAAAGAGTCTGCGCACTCGCCATAAAAGAACTTGAATCGGATGAAAATTGTTGCTAGCATAAATAAATTTAGATGCGGGATTTATCATGCGTGCAGTGATCCAGCGGGCCAACAGCGCTTCCGTCTTCATTAATTCTCAGTTATATTCGACTATTAACCAGGGTCTGCTGGTGCTTTTGGGAGTGGAAAAAGGCGACGTAGAAAAAGATGCGGATTACATCCTCGACAAAATAGTAAATCTGCGGATTTTTGAGGATGGAGAAGGTAAAATGAACCTCTCTTTGCTGGAGACAGGCGGCGAAATGATGGTTGTCTCTCAGTTCACTCTGCTGGGCGACTGTATCAAAGGACGAAGACCATCTTTCACCAAAGCCGCCGTGCCGGAGGAGGCCAACCGTCTCTACGAATATTTTGTCGCCCAGGCCAGGCCGAAAGTGAAAAATCTGGCTACCGGCAAGTTTCAGGAGATGATGGAAATTGAGCTGATTAATAACGGTCCCGTGACAATATTGATGGACAGCAGAAAAACTTTTTGAAGATGACTGACGGTGAAATCAAAATAGACAGGGAAGGCATATGGTATTACCGGGGCGCGCACATGTTCCGCAAGGACATATTGTGCATTTTTTTTAACCATCTGAAGATAGATGAGCGTGGAAAATATTTTATCCAGCTCAACGAGGAAATCTGCTACCTGGATGTCGAGGATACTGCTTTTGTGGTGACTTCCGTTCATAATACAGATGACCTGGTGCTGATTCTTCTAAGTGACGATTCCCTGGAGACGCTTGATTTGAATTCCCTGCGCGTCGGCAAAGACAATATTATGTACTGTAAGATTAAAGGCGGACAATTCACCGCCCGTTTTACCAGAAAGGCCTATTATCAGTTAGCGGAAATGATCGAGGCGGACGAAGAAGGAAAACGCTTTTTCATCAATTCCGGCGGTCGACAACACTTTATTCAAATAAACGATCAATGAGCTTAAACGGAGGTTATCATGCTCGATGATGTGGTGAAAGAGTCATTAACTTTTGACGATTTGCTTTTGGTTCCCGCCGCGTCCGATGTTCTGCCGCGCGATGTCGATACAGCCACACATTTGACGAAGAATATCACACTCAATATTCCCATTATCTCGGCGGCAATGGACACAGTGACTGAATCCCAAACGGCGATTTGCATGGCACAGGAAGGAGGTATCGGTATTATTCATCGCAACATGAGCATCGAAAGGCAGGCTATCGAAGTTGATCGGGTAAAAAAGTCGGAAAGCGGCATGATTGTCGACCCCATTACAATCGAACCGGAACGCAAGGTAAGTGACGCGTTGGCTTTGATGCATGAATATTCCATTTCCGGTGTGCCGGTGGTCAAAAACGGCAGGCTGGTCGGAATTCTGACCAATCGTGATCTGCGTTTCGAAGAGAAGCTGGATCAACCTGTTGCCAACGTCATGACCAGGGAAAATCTCGTTACCGTCAAATCGAACATTTCCCTGGAAGACTCCAAAAAACTACTGCACAAGCATCGTATTGAGAAACTCCTGGTAGTGGACGATGAGTACCGTCTCAAAGGACTGATCACTGTAAAGGATATCGAAAAGATCAAGCGTTTTCCCAACGCCTGCAAGGACGCGCTGGGACGCCTGCGCGTAGGCGCGGCCGTAGGCATTATCGACCGGGAAGAGCGCATCGAGGCTCTTATGGCGGCCGGTGTCGATGTGATCGCGATCGACACATCACACGGCCACTCCAAAGGCGTGATTGACGCTATAAAATCCACGCGGGCAAATTTTCCCGGATGTGAGCTGATTGCTGGCAATGTAGCCACCTCCGAGGGAGCTCAGGCATTGATAGAGGCAGGTGTTGACGGGGTGAAAGTCGGTGTTGGGCCAGGTTCCATCTGCACCACCAGAATTGTGGCGGGGGTAGGGGTTGCTCAAATGTCTGCTATCCGTGATGCATATAAAGTTGCTTCCCGGTACGGCATTCCCGTAATTGCCGATGGAGGCATCAAGTATTCCGGTGACATCGTCAAAGCGCTGGGATGCGGCGCACACGCGGTCATGATCGGCGGTCTGTTTGCCGGAACGGAAGAAAGCCCGGGAGAAACCATCTTGTTTCAGGGACGCAGCTACAAGGTCTATCGCGGCATGGGATCTCTGGAAGCAATGAAAATGGGCAGTCGTGACCGCTACTATCAGGATGACATGGAAGAAGCCGCTAAAACCGTACCGGAAGGTATAGAGGGCAGGGTTCCTTTCCGCGGGTCTCTTTCGTCCAGTATCGCACAGCTTGTCGGCGGCCTGAAGGCCGGTATGGGGTATGTCGGATGTCGGACGATACCCGAGCTGATTGAAAAATCAAGATTTGTTCGCATCACTTCCGCCGGCCTCAGGGAAAGCCATGTTCATGACGTCATTATTACAAAAGAAGCGCCGAATTATTGGCTCGATTAGCGTATTATGAAGCACGCCAATTTTGTCCATCTTCATGTTCACACTCAGTACAGCCTGCTTGACGGCATGATCCGTCTGGAGGAGCTTTTTAAAAAGGCCAGAGAATTCGCGATGCCGGCAATTGCCATTACCGACCATGGCAATATGTTCGGCGCAATTGACTTCTATAAACAGGCCTGTGACCACGGCATCAAACCGATAATCGGCTGCGAACTCTATGTTGCGCCCGGTAGCCGCTTTGACAAATCAGCCTCGGCCATCAGTGAGGCCACCCGCCACCTGCTTGTCCTGGTCAAAAACATGAAGGGTTATAAAAACCTGATGAAACTTACCTCCGCCGCGCATCTCGAGGGGTTCTATTACCGCCCCCGCGTGGATAAAGAGCTGCTGAAGGAGTTATCGGAAGGGCTCATCGCATCAAGCGCGTGTCTGCATGGAGAGATCGCCTCGCATATTATTCACGGCAATATGGATGCGGCACGCCAAGCCGCCCTTGAGTATCTGGAGATTTTCGGCAGTGAAAACTTTTTCCTGGAGATTATGCAAAACGGTCTGCCGGAGCAGGAGATAGCCAACCAGGGGCTTATTGAGCTCAGCCGTGAGCTGTCCATCCCGCTTGTCGCCACCAACGACTGTCACTACCTCAATGCCGAACACGCGGAGGCACACAACATTCTTTTGTGCATCCAGACCGGTAAAACGATCGACGACAAAGACCGGATGGGCATGTCTTCGGACCAGTTTTACGTGCGTTCTCCCGAAGAAATGCAGGCGCTTTTTTCGTCTACGCCCGAGGCGATCGACAACACTGTATTGATAGCTCAACGCTGCAACCTCAGCCTGGAATTCGGGAAATTTTATCTCCCGAAGTTCGAGATCAAAAATACCGAAGAAACACTCGATGATTACCTTGATCGCAAGGCGACTGAAGGACTTGAGAAGCTCATGCCCACGATCATGAAATATCACACGGAAGATGAGGCCTCTGTAAGAGAAAGATATTCCCGGCGTCTGCGCACAGAGTTGGAAACCATCAAGAAAATGGGGTTTGCCGGCTATTTTCTCATCGTTTCCGATTTTATAAAGCATGCCAAACACAATGATGTCCCCGTGGGCCCGGGCCGTGGCTCCGCTGCAGGGTCACTGGTCGCCTACGCGATTAGAATCACCGATATTGACCCTTTGCGCTACGGCTTGCTGTTTGAGCGTTTTTTGAATCCCGACCGCATCAGCATGCCGGATATCGATATCGATTTCTGCCAGGAGGGCAGGGGGAAAATCATCAAGTACGTTACGGAAAAATACGGTAATGACAAAGTTACCCAGATCAGCACTTTTGGAAAAATGATGGCCAAGGCGGTTATCCGTGATGTGGGCCGTGCCCTGGGCATTTCCTATGCTGAGGCCGACCGTATCGCCAAGCTGGTGCCGGCCGCACCGAATATTACGCTTACAGAAGCTTTTAAGCTGGAACCCCGTTTCACGGAGGAACGCAAAAAGAATCCGCAAATCGATAAGCTTCTTTCAATGTCGCTGCTTCTCGAAGGACTCAACCGCCATTCCTCGACCCATGCCGCCGGCATCGTCATCTCAGACGTTCCTCTCGTCGAAAGAGTGCCTCTTTTCAAGCCCAAAGAAGACCTCGTTTCCCAATATTCCATGAAAGATATCGACAGGGTCGGCCTCATCAAGTTTGATTTTCTGGGTCTCAAGACACTCACCGTGATCAATGACACCCTGCGCTTAATCAAGGAAGCTCACGATGTCGACATTGATCTCAGGAGCCTGCCGCTTGATGACAAAAAAACATATCAGCTTCTGAGCAGGGGGGAGACAGACGGAGTATTTCAGCTGGAAAGTTCCGGTATGAAGGATCTGCTGATAAACTTTAAGCCAGATAGGATAGAGGATGTAATCGCGCTCATTGCCGCCTACCGGCCTGGCCCCATGCAGATGATCCCGGATTTCATAGCCCGTAAGCATGGAAAACAAAAAATAACCTACGAGCTTCCGCAGCTTGAACCTATTTTGCAGGAAACTTACGGGATCATCCTCTACCAGGAACAGGTAATGCAGATCGCCAATGTCATCGGTGATTACACTATGGCGCAGGCGGACACTTTACGTAAAGTTATGGGCAAAAAGCTGGCCTCCGATATGGAGAAGGAAAAACCAAAATTTCTTGCCGGAGCCAAAAAACTTAAAATAAATGAAAACAAGGCAAAAATCATCTGGGAGCAGATGGAAAAGTTTGCCGCGTATGGATTCAACAAATCACACAGTGCAGCCTACGCGATGATCAGCTATCAAACCGCCTATTTGAAGGCCCACTACCCGGTGGCTTTTATGGCCGCTCTTCTAACCAGCGAAAAAGACAATCGCGACAAAGTTATCCGTCACATAACCAACTGCCGCGAGATGAACATTGGCGTTTTACCACCGGATATCAATGAGTCGCTTAAAGATTTCAGTGTTTTTGGTGAACATATCCGTTTTGGTCTGGGAGGAGTGAAAAATGTAGGGCAGTCGGCAATTGATTCCATCATCACGACGCGTCAGGAAGGTAAATTCAGTTCGTTTATGGATTTTCTGACGCGGGTTGATCTGCGCAAGGTCAACCGGAGAGTCATTGAAAGTCTAATTAAATGTGGTGCCTTTGATGCACTCGGCCATCGTCGCAGACAGTTAATGGAGGCACTCGACGCTGCCATGGAAGAGGCCCAGCGTGTTCAGAAGGCGCAGCAAAGCAACCAGGCCAGCATTTTCGACCAGTTCGAGGGGGCCGAGTCGCATGAAATCAACAGCGTGACAGGTTATGTGATTCCGGAACTTCCGGAATGGGAGCGCAAGGAATTGCTGGCTATAGAAAAAGAAGCACTGGGTTTTTATATTTCGGGGCACCCCCTCGACGGTTATGCCGACAGGCTGAAGTTTGTCACCAGCTGCGATACAAGCAGGGCAAAAAGCAAAAAAGATAAAGAAAATCTGACAATCGCCGGAGTGATCAGCTCTTTTGCCGAGCGCCTTACAAAAAAGAAAGACGTTATGTGCAATGTTGTTCTTGAGGACCTGCATGGTGCCGTAGAAATTATTTTCTGGCCTGATGTATACAAAAAACATTACGAAATCCTTCACGCCGATGAACCGGTTGTGATTCACGGAAACATTGACGTTCAAAATGCCGGCGATGGGGGAGAAGAAAATGTCAAAATTATTGCCACCGAGGTTAATTCATTGGCCGAGGCACTGAAAAGCCCCTACAAAGAAGTACGCTTTATGGTTGATACGAAAAAAGTATCTCCTGAAGATATCGAGACACTTTTTGCAACGTTAAAAAAATACACCGGTAAATACGATAGTTATATACATATACTTAATGAAAATAGTGAAACAATTGTCAGCTTGGGCAAACAACACAGACTTGATATTTGTGACAAACTCCAGCGTGAAGCGGACTGGCTCCTGGGGAAGGGGAGCACACAATATTGCTGAGCTGTTGGTCTTGTCGTTTGGCTTGTCAGGCTTTACGACAAACGCTGACCGACTTATTTCAAAAACTTTGTCACAAGAGAGTTATCCACATTTTTTATATTTAAAATGAATTATGAAGAAAGGGTTTATAGGAGCTTAATAAATAAGAGTAATTTAATATCATATAGGGTTCAAATTAAAGAGAGTGACCTGTTTATATCTTCAGACACAAATCTGAGTTCACAAGCCTGCCTGTCACTTGGAAAGCACCGAGATCATCTCGAAGCATATATACGAACTTATCCTCATTTTAAAACATCTCTTCTGCCTTTACCGCCCGATCCCAGCGCCCCCGCTATTGTCAGAGAAATGTTGCAAAAATCGGCCTTGTGCGGGGTGGGCCCGATGGCCTGTGTAGCCGGTGCCATTGCCGACTTTGTCGGGTCTGACCTGACAGGACTCTTTACGGACTTGATCATTGAAAATGGGGGGGATATTTACTTAAATTCGCAAAAGCAGCTTACCGTGTCGATTTTCGCTGGAGAATCTGCTTTAAGTTATAAGCTTCATCTTATCGTAAAACCTGAACAATGTCCGATCGGTATATGTACCTCATCTGCCAGTGTCGGACCATCTTTGAGTTTTGGCAATGCCGATGCAGTATGCGTACTGGCCAAAACGGCAACTCTTGCCGACGCCGCCGCTTCCGCCATCGGGAACCGCGTGAAAGGCAAATCCACTATTAAAAACTGTCTGGATTGGGGAATGGAAATCCCCGGGGTTTCGGGAATAGTGATTGTTGTGGAAAACAATTTCGGTGCCATAGGAGACGTCGAGTTTGCCTGAAGAAAGAATGCACAACCCTGGTTTATTAGTGATCTGAGAGATAGAGCAGAAAGCCACGGTGTTGGGTTTAGGTTTAGGTTAACTTGCTGCCGCGAGAATGATTTTAAAATCAGGCGGAAGACTTTTCATAAACCGTGAAAAGTATTTCATGTTTACATAACATATCTTATCAGACATTAACATGTAATTCTTTTCCGTTATGTAGTTTTAAAAGTCTGGTTTTCAAATGCCTTCTTCTGATAGTTGCTCGATAAGCTTTGTTTGCTTCTCGGTGAGTTTTCTGGGCACTTCCACATTGATTTTAATGTATTGGTCTCCCTTTGCCGCGCCTTTCAGCCCGGGCACACCGAATCCTTTCATTCTGATCTTCGTGTTATTTTGCGTTCCGGGTGCGACTTTGAGCCGTTTGCTGGTACCGTCCAGGGTGGGAACTTCAATGGATGTACCAAGAGCCGCTTGAGAAAATTTTATCGTCTTTTCAACATAGATGTCATTGCCGTCGCGGGCAAAAATAGGATGAGGCAATACATTGATATTCAGATATAGGTCACCGTGAGGGCCTCCCTGATATCCGGGCAGTCCCTTGCCCGGTAGACGCAGTTTTTTGCCGGTACTGATGCCCACCGGTATTTTTACATTGATGTCTTCTATGCGGTCTTCCATCTGAAAGGAAATTTTCTTATCCGCCCCGAAGACAGATTCTTCAAGTGAGATAGATAAGTTATATTCTGCGTCCTGTCCTTTTTGAGGCATATTGGCATACTGTCCGCCCGCTCCCATCCCTCCGAAGAGCCCGGCAAACGGGTCTTCATATTCCTGGAAGCCGCCTCTGCGTGAGGTCCGAAATGTTGTACGCCCTCCCCTCGCGCCTCCGAAACCGAAACTCCGAAGGATTTCATCAAGATCGAAGCCACGGAAAATGTCTTCCTGTGAATACTGCTGGCGAAACTGATCAGCAGAGCCGAAAGTGTCGTATTGTTCGCGTTTTTTGGGATCGCTCAAAACAGCATAGGCTTCGCTGATTTTTTTGAATTTTTCTTCAGCTGCCTTATTGTTCGGGTTTTTGTCCGGATGCCATTTGACGGCCAGCTTACGGTATGCCTTTTTAATTTCTTCGGCAGTAGACTTTTTGTCCACTCCCAGAACCTGGTAATAATCTTCAGCCATGATTTCCCTTTTATAAGTTTATTTTAACGAGAGTAATTTAAGCAGTAATTCCCTTTTGGAAAGCATCCAGGTTCAATTTTATCAATTTTGGGGGAAATGATTTCTCAATTGTCTTTTCCCAGACGGATTTTTCAATGCCGATTATGTTCGCTGCCGCTCCAAGGATGACTACATTGGCGGCTTTGACGCTTCCCGCCTCTATGGCAAGCCCGGATGCGTCAAAAGAGACTACATGGGGGTAGTTACTCTTTAAAAAGTCTGTGATATCGTCGGGGTAATGCATGTCTCCCATGTTGACGGCAGGAGGATTGATCTGTTCCGTGTTCAAAATGATTGATGCGTCCGGGCTTAAAAGCCTTAGATAACGCAGAGCTTCCATCTGTTCAAAGGCCAGGAGAAGTTCAATTTTACCCGGTTCGGCCAGAGGGGAAAAAACCTTCCTCCCATAGCGGACGTGGCTGGTTACACATCCTCCACGTTGAGCCATTCCGTGAACTTCACTTTTTTTGACGTCATAGCCTGCCTCCATCAAAGCATGGCACATAATATCGCTTGCCCTTAAAATGCCCTGTCCGCCCACACCTGCCAGCAAAATGCTTTTTACATTTTCTTCATTCATAATATGCTCTTAAATATCAGCTGATTGCATCAAATTTACAAACCTGCGCGCAAAGTCCACAGCCATTGCACAATGACTCGTCAATCACCGCGATTCCCTTTCTTTTGGAGCCGGCTTTCGTTGCTCCCTTTTTCCAGGCAATGGGTGGGCAATTCAGATCCAGGCAGGTTTTACAACCGGTACATTTGTCCGGATCGATTCTCAAAGATGGCTTTGCCTTGATCCCCGCTCGCCTGAAAAGGACGCAGGGGCTTTCGGAGATAATCACCGAAGGGCCGGACAAAGCAAGTTCTGCACGAATTGCCGCTTTAGTTTCTTTCAGGTTATTTGGGTCAACTACCCTTATATTATCAATACCTAAGGCTGATATTAAAACTTTTAGATTAACTTTTTTTGTCTCTTTGCCGGCCAGTGTATATCCTGTGCCCGGATGTTCCTGCATACCGGTCATGGCGGTTGTCGAATTGTCCAAAATAATAATTAGCGCATCGCTCTGATTATAGGCCATGTTGAGAAGCCCGGTAATCCCGGAATGTAAAAAAGTGGAATCTCCGATAACGCCCACTACCTTCCCCTTCCCTTTCTCACCGAGCGCTTTACTCATGCCATGTGCCATACCGATGCTCGCGCCCATACAGATGCAGGAATGCAGCCCTTCGAGCGGCTTTAAATAGGAAAGTGTATAGCAACCGATATCTCCATGAACATAGGCTTTGAATTTCTTCAGTGCGTAAAAAAGACCGCGATGTGGGCAGCCGGGACAGAGATTGGGCGGACGGGCGGCCAGTTCTTCGCGGTAGGGTGAGGTCAGGCTTCCCATGTCCTTTTCCATGGCGGTTCTGATAATTCCCGGATCAAACTCATTTGTGTAGGGGAAAATTTCCTTGCCGGTAACTGCGATGCCCATCGCCTTCACCTGTTCCTCCAGATAGGGATCGAGTTCTTCGATGACATATATTTTTTTTACTTTGGAGGCAAAATCACGGATCTTTTTTTCCGGAAGGGGGTAAACCATACCCAGTTTCAAATAGGAGAACCCCGGAAAAACTTCCTTGGCATAGTTATAAGGCATACCGGCGGTGATGATACCGACTTCGGTAGAGTTGATTTCCATTTTGTTTTCAGGAAACGTTTCTGCAAATTCCCTGAGCGCCTTTTGGCGTTTCTCGACTTCCACCCGTCTTGTTCGCGCATTGATGGGAACCATGACATACTTGAGCGCATTGCGGGCAAGTGACGTTTTTTCTTCATAATTCTCAGGTTCTGACAGGGTCACTACCGATTTGGAATGAGAAACGCGTGTGGTGGTGCGGAAGAAGACAGGCGTATCAAAAAGCGAACTTATCTGGAAGGCCAGCCTGATAAAGTCCTTCGCTTCCTGAGGATCAGACGGCTCCAGCATCGGGATTTTGGCAAATTTCGCATAATTGCGGTTGTCCTGCTCATTTTGTGAACTGTGCATAGAGGGATCGTCAGCGGTTACAATCACCAGCCCTCCTTCGATACCCGTATAGCTGACGGTAAATATGGGATCTGCTGCGACATTGACACCGACATGTTTCATGACTGCCAATGACCTGGTGCCGGCCAGCGCCGCTCCGATGGCCACTTCTACCGCCACTTTTTCATTCGGCGCCCATTCCGCGTAAACACCTTCGTATCCGGCCAGTACTTCCATGATTTCTGTACTGGGCGTGCCCGGATAGGCCGCAGCGAAGCGCACACCTGCCTCAAAAACGCCACGGGCGATGGCTTCATTTCCTGACATCAATATTTTTTTCAAACGGGCCTCCGTATAGCTGAAAAATGGTGAAAAATGCGCAGCGAAAAAACTCAGCTCAAGGCGGCTATTTTTCTTTTCAAAGAAATGACGGCCGCAGGCTCCGTTGTTTTTTCGAAGGCTTTTTTATAATACTCGAGGGCTTTTTCCCTGTTGTTGAGCTCTTCATGTGCGCGTGCGATATTTTGCAGACAAAGTGCTTCAAAACCGGTTTTCCATACTTTTTCAGCTCTTTCATAGCATTTGAGTGCCTCGGCAAAATCTTTTTTAGCTTCATAGGCATAGCCCATGGAGGTCAGGGCAAGAAATTTGACGCCTGTTTTGTCAGAGCCGGCTTTTTTTACGAATTTTTTGTAGGAGCTGATTGCCAGATCGTACTCCCCGTTATTGTATTCGATATTACCCAGATGGTAGTGCGCCAGACGGCCGCTCCAGCTGTGCGGATATTCTTTGATGAGCTGATTGAAGATCCGGGCATTTTCTTCCATAACTTCCTTGGTCTCACCACCGGTGATGATATTCTCCTGAGTTTTTACGTAAAGTTTGAGGGCGGATGTGGAATAATGGTTCCAGTAGAAATAAATCCCTGCCACAACAAGTATGGCGCAAAGGAAGGCTGTGAAGACAACAGTCACGAGTGTTTTATTTGCAGCCGCATAGTCCCCCAGTCTTTCAAATGTAGATTGAAAGGCATCGGGATTTTTTAACTCTTTTTTGGACATTTTAGCAGCCATTGCGTTCTTCTCCTTTATTGATATTGTATTTGTCGATCAGTTCAATGAGCATTTTCGGTATCCGTCGGATCTTCCCTTCATTATTGGTGCAGGCGTGGATGGTGTAGCCTTCCACAAGAAGCCTGGCCTTGTGTTCGTCCCAGATTTTCGAGTTGAATCTGACGCTCGCCCTCTTGATATAATCAAATTTTGTTTCAATCAAGATCTGCTGGTCGTATTTTGCCGGCGCAAGGAAATGGCAGGAAACCTTCGTCAGGGGGAGGTTCAGGCCGAGTTCCTCCAGCTGCGAATAAGAAATGCCCAGCTGACGCATAAACTCCGTTCGTCCCATCTCAAACCAGCGTATATAATTGGTGTGATAGACAATACCCATTGCATCCGTGTCTGCGTAGATTACACGCACTTTTGTCAGATTACTTACCAATGAACGAGCTCCAGTCACGGATGAATTTATCCATCAGCTGATGGCCGGGAGACACTAAAATACCACTTTCCTTCGCGGCTGCCTCGGTGAAGGGCTTCCCGGCGGCCAGATTTTCTTCCGGCCGTGACGACATTACGGCAAAGGGGCTCGGGTCTGACACATGTGTTTTTATGTCGATAGGTGTCGGGTGATCGCTTAAAACCAAAATGCGGTATTCGTCAGTTTTTCCGATGGATGTCAAAATCGGACCGACGATTCTTTCATCAAAAAGCTCGATAGCTCTGATCTTGCCTTCCGCATTTCCTTCGTGTCCCATTTCATCCGGGGCTTCCAGATGCACAAAGACGAAATCCATGAATTTTAGAGCGTCGATGGCCATTTTTGCCTTGCCTTCGTAATTGGTATCGATGTAGCCGGTCGCTCCCTCTACGCGCAGTGGCTTCAATCCGGCATTGATGCCCAAACCGTTTAGCAGATCAACTGCGGAAATCATGCCGCCCTTGAAGTCATATTTTTCGGTGAAAGGGACAATGAGCGGTTTCTTGCCCTGCCCCCAGGGCCAAATCGAATTTGCTTCTTTTTCCCCCTCTTCACGGCGGCGCACATTGACTGGATGATCTTTTAAAAAAACGGCTGCTTCGGACATCAGCTCACGAATTTCCGCTGCGAAGTCCCCCTGTGGCAGATACTGGGCCACTGGCTGTCCGGTGATATCATGAGGAGGCGTGGTCCGGGGCGAGGCGGTAGCATTGCGCCACACGAGCAGGTGTCTGTAACCAACACCTGCAAAAAACTGATACAGAGGAGAGTTGAACTTCCTGTTGAGGTCGTAAATAATCTGCGACGCCTCTGCCGATGAGATATGGCCGGCGGTGAAATCTTCCATGAACGCAGAGTCTGTGTCTTTGTCTCCCAGGCACACCAGATTGCACCGATAGGCAACATCATCGGGATTCATGTGAATGCCCATACTGGCCGCCTCCAGCGGCCCGCGTCCCGTGTAGGTCTGTGCCGGGTCATAACCCAGCACGCTCAGGTTTGCCACATCAGAGCCGGGGGTAAACCCCTCGGGGATTGTGTCGACCAGCCCCAGTGTGCCATGCGCGGCGATCTGATCAAGAAACGGTGTCAGGGCGCATTCCAGAGGGGTTTTCCCTCCCAGTCTGGCGCTGGGGTAATCGGCCATGCCATCTCCAAGCAGGACTATATATTTCATAATTTCCCTTCAAATTCGTTTAAAGTTCATCTTCGATCCGGATGAGAACGGTTTTGCCTTTCACCACGGCAAGGCGGTCGATCTTTTTGAGCGCTTGTCGCACATCCTTTTCTCTTGCCTTATACGTTGTCATGACAATCGGCACGGGCCCGGCTTTTTCTCTGGCCTTCTGAATGACGGATTCAAGACTGATGTTATGCTCGCCGAGAATGCCGGAAATCTGTGATAAAACACCCGGTCGGTCCAAAACAGAAAAACGGAAATAGTATTTGGTTTCGATATCTTCCATCGGGACCATCGCGATATTCGTCATCGCCGCTTCACTGATTGCCCGGGAAGGCACACGCCCGGAAACTCCTTTTACGAGATTGCGGGCGCAGTCGAAAATATCGCTGAATACCGCGCTGGCGGTCGGCATCATCCCTGCCCCCTGACCAAATAAAAAGATAGGCCCTGACGCATCACCGACCAGGTGAAAGGCATTATAGTTTCGATTGACGTTGGCCAGCAGATGAGTCGCGGGAATCATTGTTGGATGTATTCTCGCCTCTACCTCATTGTCACGCAGCCGCCCTATGGCCAGAAGTTTTATACGATAACCAAGTTCTTTGGCGAAGGCAATGTCGAGGCTGCTCGTTTTGGTAATGCCTTCAAGGTAGATGTCTTTGAGTTTTAGTTTTTTACCGTAGGCCAGCGCCAAAACGATCGCCATTTTATGGGAAGTGTCGATCCCTTCGATATCGAACGTGGGGTCGGCTTCGGCAAATCCCAGTTTCTGAGCCTCCTGTAAAACAACGTCAAAAGGCTTTCCCTCGTCGGTCATTTTTGTCAGTATGAAATTGCATGTCCCGTTCATAATGCCGACAATCGAATTGAATCTATTGGCCGCCATCGATTCCCTGAGTGTTTTAATAATCGGGATAGTTCCTCCCACACTCGCCTCGAAACCGACATCCACGGCCTTTTTCTGCGCTTGGGCAAATATTTGATTGCCATATGTGGCCAGCATTGCTTTGTTGGCAGTGATTACATGTTTTCCATTTTTAATGGCCTCCAGGACAAAGGTTCGTGCCGGTTCATAGCCTCCAACCAGTTCTATGACGATGGAAATTTCCGGATCCTCGATGATTTCACTTGCATTGAGCGTCAGCATTGCTTCGGGGAGTTTGAGTTCCCGTGCTGATTTGAGGTTGATGTCGGCGATTTTCTTCAAAACAAGCTTCGCGCCAAGCCTTTGCGCGATCAGCTTTTCATTTTGCCGCAGCAGCTTGACCACACCAGTACCTATGTTGCCCATACCTATCAGGCCGATGGAAATATTTTTCATTTTTGAATCTCTCCTGAATTACCGGCCGACGGCGGGTCATTGCCGGAATATTAACAACGACTGTCCTAACGTTTCATCCTTTTGTGGTTAAGCCGCACCCTGTTAAAAGCAGAGCTATCTATAACAAATGATGTTGGTTTGTCAAACAGATATGATAGCGCCGGCGCGGGCAGACAAACGATCCGGCAGGCTTCGGCTGGTCGTTCAGCCGCCAAGACAGCGCAGCATCTCGTCGTGAACCGGAGTGGGAACCCCCTCTTCCCGGCCGGCGCGGCACAGATAAGAGGTCAGTGCGTCAATCTCTGTCTGGCGGCCATTTTCGCGGTCACGCTGCATGGATGTTTTTGATTCGTACCCGAAGCTTGCGACCATTTCCATGGTTTTATCCACCGCGTTGGGAGCAAGGTGTATTTTTTTTGCGCGGGCAAGAGCCACCACCTCCTGCATCAATTCACGCGCCAGTGCGCTGAGCTCCGGGTTTTCGATGATTTCGCCGTAGGTTTTACCGGTGGCGGCCGTCAGTGATGCCAGCGGGCACATCAGCAGATACTTGTTCCAAAGCACTTCTGATATGTTGCCGCTCAGGACGGCGTTGATTTTCGCCTCAAGTAAAATCTCCAGAATATGGGAATATTTCTTTGCCGACCGGTCGTCATCTGTGCCGAAAATGAGTCTGCAGGCTCCTCCCTCCTGGCGGATGACGCCGGGTTTTTCAATATGTGAAATGATATATACGCATCCGCTGACGATATCGCCTGCCGGAAGAACTTTACTTAGTCTCGCAGCGCTTTCGATGCCGTTTTGCAGCGGAATGATAATTGTATCCCTGCTGATGTTTTTTTGAACAGCACGGGCGGAACTCTCCAGCGAATAGCTTTTGGTGCATAGGAATAAAAGATCGAACGTGCCGGCGACGGACGGGCGGTCCGTGGCGATATTCGGCCAGACTGTATAGTCAGCCTCGGTCGTGAGGAGTTTCATTCCTCTTTTTTGGATGGCCTTCAAATGATCGCCGCGGGCGATAAAAATGATTTCGTGCTTTTCACCCCCCGCATAGGCTCTGGCCAATTTTCCGCCGAAGTAACCGCCGACACCGCCCAGGCCGACAATTGCGATTCTCATCGTCTACACTCCTTTTGCAGGAAAGAATAATATATTAGAGCTGTAAATTTCAAGATGCAATTGCAAGTGGCCGGATCTGTGGCCGTTACACGGCACCTCCCCTTGGCTGATTATTCTGACTAAACACGCTGTGCATGCTCAGTTTTTCATGCTGACCGGAATCAGTTTCCTTGTCGCCATACTTAATATCCATATCTACAGCAAGGATAGCAATGCACTCCACGCTGTGGAGCTTTGTCGGCGATTAACCTGCCGATTCTTTGATTAAGGAGGCACGGATAATGCATATCATCACAAAAGAAGTCGGTTCCGATATAAAGGGGCAATATATGATCTCAAAGGGGGAAATATTTACCTGTTGTCTACAATTTAGTTATCTTTTCACTATTCTTTGCCAAACATAACTGCTCGAAATATTTCGTGCATAAATGGAGATCAAGGTGGGGTCAAAAAAATGACAGATAAAATGAAGATGTATGAAGATTTGAGGAATTATTACCTTGATATGAGAGAATCACTCATCGACAAGATGAAAAAGGAAGATGATGAGAGATCGAATTTAAAATTCAAAATAGCCGCACTGGCCATTTATGAATTGACACACTCGATGCCGGAATGGTTCAAAGATTATTTTTTAGCCTCTATGGCCGGGATTTTTTATAATCATACCGAGTCAGCCGACCATCTGGCTCAGATTGAGTCTCAGTTTCATGGGGCAGTCGCCGATTATCTATTGAAAATGGAAAAAGAAGTCAATTACGCTAAAAAGGCCATTGACGGGCTAATCAGCGCCAGTGAAAAAAAAGCATTCTGGAAACCGATTGTGCTCGATGCTTTTTTAATTACTGGTATTTACTTCACCCCATCGCCCATTTCCTGGTTCAAAAAACCCGGCCCTTTGAATGTACCAAGGGCAAGTAAACCTGAGACAGCTCCTGCATTGTCTCAACACCAGGTGTTACACGACGACCGACCAGGCCTGGCCGATGGCTTATCAATCGCAACTTAGCACCAGCCACTAATTTTTCTACCCTGTTCTGGCCAGATCAAGCTTGCCTTGCCATCTGTCAAGCAGCGCTTCGCGCAGGATGAGGTGCTCAGGTTTTTCCAAAAGCGGGTCGAGCTGTGCCAGATTGAAGGCGTCCTGTCTGGCTTCGCTGAGAATACGCGCATCGCGGATAATGCTGGCGATGCGAAAATCCGGCACTCCTGACTGGCGTGTTCCCCAAAAATCGCCCGGGCCACGGATGGCCAGATCCTGTTCCGCCAGGGCAAAACCGTCTGTCGTTCTTTCCATGGCTTTTAATCTCTTGCGTGCGTCAGCGGATATTTTATGACCGGCAATCAAAATGCAGCTTGAAGGTATGTCACGCCTGCCCACCCTGCCTCGTAACTGATGGAGCTGTGACAGACCGAAGCGTTCTGCGTGTTCAATCACCATCAGGGAGGCACGCGGCACGTCAATGCCGACTTCGATAACCGTTGTGGCAACCAAAACGGATATTTTGTTTCCCCTGAAATCATGCATGACCTCGTCTTTTTCCCTGTCTTTCATTTTGCCATGAATCAGACCGACCCTGTAATCGGGGAAAATGTCATTCTGCAGATGCACGGCCATTTTCGTGGCGTCTTTAAGGTCCAGGCTTTCCGATTGCTCCACCAGCGGATAAACGATAAAGGCCTGATTTCCTTTTTCCAGCTCTTTTCGAATAAGCTCATAAACCGCCTCACGCCGGCTTTCATTCATCAGTAATGTTCGCACCGGTTTTTTCCCCGGCGGCATTTCATCGATAACAGACACATCCAGATCTCCATAAACAGTCATGGCCAGCGTCCGGGGAATGGGTGTGGCCGTCATGACGAGCATGTCGGCGTGGATACCTTTGTTGCGCAATGTGGCGCGCTGCATCACACCAAAGCGGTGCTGCTCGTCTATGACGACCAGCCCCAGTTTTTTAAAATCTACATCTTCCTGGATCAATGCATGCGTGCCGATGATGATATGAGCAATGCCTGATTTAATCTCTTCCAATACCTCCGCTCGTGCGGCAGTGCTCATTCCGCCGGTCAGCAGTACGGTTCTCAGGCCGATTTTTTCTGAACGGGCGGAAAGTGTCTCATAATGCTGTTTGGCCAAAATCTCCGTAGGTGCCATCACCGCCGCCTGGTAGCCGTTTTCACACACAGTAACCATAGCGGACATGGCCACCAGCGTTTTGCCGCTGCCCACATCGCCTTGCAGAAGACGGTTCATCGTTCGCGGTATCTTGAGATCATCACTGATTTCGGCAATCACTCTTTTTTGCGCGCCGGTCAGGGAAAAAGGGAGGGTAGCGTGGAATTTGTCGGTCAGTTCTCCTCCGGCGGCGAAGGCGATTCCTTTATCGAGAACACGGCCGGTTTTTTTCAGTGCCAGCCCCAGCTGGAAAAAGAAAAATTCATCGTAGATGAGTCGGCGATGCGCCTCGGACCGGGCGGTAAGTAACGGCTCCATCGGCGTGTCATGGCCGGGAAAATGTACGCCAAGCAGAGCTTCACGGATGTTCATCAGATTTCGTTTGCGGCAGATGGCCATCGGGATCGGAGAGGCAACATAGCGGGAATAATTTTGCAGTGCGCTGTTGATTATTTTCCGGATATATTTCTGATGCAGGTTTTCTGTCTCCGAATAGACAGGAACGATGCGTTTGAAGTTAAGAAAATCATGCTCCTCTCCTTCGTCCAGAATTTCATAGTCTGGATGGATCATACTTTTGCCGGTGTAGTCCGGTGTGACATTGCCGGTAAAAATGACCCTGACCCCTTTTTTGAAAATCCGCGTAAAATAGGATGTCTGCCCCTTGAACCATTTAGCCAGTAGAACTCCCGTCTGGTCTTGTACCGCTACCTCGAGGATTCTTCTTTTGCCATAATAGCGGAACTCCGTGGTAACAACTTCGGCGATGATGGTCTGTATTTTCCCCGTTTCCAGTTTGTTGATATTTTTGATTTCCCGTCTGTCCTCATATGTCCGTGGCAGAAAGTACAGCAGGTCTTCTACCGTATTTATTTTTTTTGCGGCAAAACGATCGGACATTTTCGGCCCTACTCCTTTTATAAAACGCACCGGAAGGGACAGTTTTTCTGCCGAACCTTTGAGGTCATTGATTCTTTCATTGATCTGTTGCGCCTTTTCCGGGGGAATCGGGAGGCGCGCGTCAAAGTCTTCCGCCGCCTTGATTAAACGTTCGATTATGCGTGCTGCCTCAGTTATTTTTTCTTTTTTTGTCTCAAGATCACTGGAATCGTAATCTGAAAAAATGCGTCCAATGTTGTCCAGAGGGGGCTCAAAAATGTTTTTCGCTGCAGGCGGGATGAGGGAAATCCCAGAGATGACCACCGAGCACAGTGATTTCCCCAGTTCTCTGATTTGCGCCAGATTCCTGAAATTGTCCCTGGCCGCGAAAGAAAGCGGCTGCCGGATTTTTAACAGCTTATTTTTAAATGTTTCCACTGTTCGTCCCTGACTTCCTTTTGCCAAAGTCAAATGAATTTCGTGAAATAATTGATGTTTTTTAACAAATAATCCACGCCGGCGCAAGTCAATGATTGACAGGAGAGCTTATTTGCGTTAGAAGGCCAAACGTAAAGCCAATACATTTATTTTTGGAGTCATATGCCGTTAAAACCACCTGAAGCAGAAAAACAGGCTCATTCCACTTACAAAGAGGCGGGCGTCAACATTGATGTCGCCAACGAATTTGTCGAACGCATCAAACCATTGATTAAAACGACAACACGTAAAGAGGTCCTTTCCGGCATCGGGGGGTTCGGTGGTCTTTTTCGGTGCGATACGGCCAGGATGAAAAATCCGGTATTGGTTTCCGCCACCGATGGAGTGGGAACTAAAATAAAAATTGCCCAGCTGATGAATAAACACGACACCATCGGTATCGACCTGGTGGCCATGTCCGTTAACGACGTTGTCGTCCAGGGAGCAGAGCCGCTTTTTTTTCTTGATTATCTGGCAACCGGAAAGCTCGAACTGGAAAAAAGTGTCCAGATAGTTGATGGCATTGTTCAAGGCTGCAAACTGGCGGGTTGCGCTCTTCTGGGCGGCGAGACAGCAGAAATGCCCGACTTTTATAAACCAGGGGATTACGACCTGGCCGGTTTTTGTGTCGGCGTCGTCGAGCAGGACAAGCTCATTGAAGGCTCAAATATCAGCATCAACGATCAGGTTATCGGTCTGGCCTCCAGCGGTCTGCACAGCAACGGTTTTTCACTGGCGAGGAAAGTTCTTTTAACAAAAGGCAGACTTTCCGTGGATGACAAGGTCGCAGGGCTTGCCAATACAATCGGCATGGAGCTTCTTGAGCCGACCAGGATTTACGTCAAATCACTATTAAACATTATCAAAAACTTCAACATCAAGGGTCTGGTGCATATCACCGGGGGTGGTTTTTACGAAAATATTCCCCGCATCGTTCCGGATGCCTGCCGCATGATCGTCAATGAAGGCTCATGGGAAATCCCGCCTATTTTTTCCGTCATTCGGGAAATTGGAAACGTGGATGAAAAGGAGATGTTCCGCGTTTTTAATATGGGGATCGGAATGATTATGATTGTGCCGGAGAAGGAAACCCAAGACATCATCGATCGTCTTACGGTAATGGGTGAGAGCGCCCATCTGATCGGCGTTATCGAGAAGAAAGAACCTAAACAGGACCAGGTTTGTTTCAGTAAAGGTTAACGGCGGACTATGGCTGGTCTTCTTAAACTGGGAGTTTTGATTTCCGGGGGCGGCTCCAACCTTCAGTCCATTATCGACCATATTGAAAAAGGATCCCTTCGGGCACGTATCGAAATTGTCGTCAGCAACAATCCGGACGCCTTTGGTCTGGCCAGAGCCAAAAAGCACGGTATTGCCTGCACGGTCATGAATCATCGTGATTTTACCTGCCGTGATGATTATGACCGTGAGCTCGCCCGTGTCTTGCAGAACTCAGGTGCTGAGCTGATTATACTTGCCGGTTTCATGCGTATTTTATCGGCCGGTTTCCTGCGTACTTTTCAGGATAAAGTTATCAATATTCACCCTGCCCTTCTGCCGTCTTTTCCCGGCACGAATGTACAGCAGGCGGCTATCGACTACGGCGTTAAATTCACCGGCTGCACGGTTCATTTTGTAGATGAAGGTGTGGATACAGGACCGGTCATTATTCAGGCGGCTGTTCCGGTTCTTCCCGGCGATACGGCGGAGGTTCTGGCTGCCCGTATACTCAAAGAAGAGCATAAGGTTTATCCTCAGGCCATCCGTTATTTCGCTGAAGGCCGTATCGTGAAAAAAGGCCGCCTTGTAGAAATCAAGGGCATCAGGAACCAGGATCAGCCGGCGTTGCATAACCCGCCGCTTGACGATTAGAAATCCGCCCCGTGACCAATTGAGGCAAATATTTTCCATGTATGATGTGATTGTCATCGGTGATGATCTTTCCTCTCATGTCGCCGCCGCGACTGCCTGCCGGCACGGCCTGAAAACACTTCTCATTGCAGAGACCGGAACGGGCGGGCTCAAGGTGCTGGACGATTTTGTCTTCAACATCGACCCCGTTCCGGCGACCGGACTGGGTGCTGATCAGCCTGCAGGCAAAATTCTGACAGAGCTGGGTATCCCGCTTCCCGAGGGCTGTTCGGAGCCGCTCAATCCGGCCTATCAGATAATCTTACCGAATCACCGCCTCGATTTTTTCAGTGAGCCCTCCGGGTTGGCCGGGGAAATGGTACGGGAGTTTCCGCACCTGAAAGATGCAATTATAGAATATTTAAGCGCTGCAAACGAAGCGGCGGACATTTTTACCGACTGGTTGGACAAACACCCGCAGCTGGAGCCGCGGACGATTAAAGAATATATTTCGTACCTGAAAATGTTTCCACGTATCCTTCGTTTCAAATTCGCTGCCGCAAAATTTGACGGCATTTTGTCACGGGACAGATCACTGGATAAAGTATGGGAAGCCCAGCAGGCCCTTTTGTGCACAAACCACCATGATTTATTTTCGTTTTCTTCAGCTTTCCAACATTGTGCATCCAGACGGGGCGTGTTTCAATTTCCCGAAGGAAAGCAGTATCTCTTCAACGCCCTTATTAAAAAGATAGAAGAAAATAAAGGTCTTTATTTGGGCACTCATCGGATAATTTCTCTTTCGGTGCAAAAAATGATCGATATGGAAATCAGGCACAAAGATGGCTCTTTGTCCAAAGTAACCGGTAAAAATCTGATCATCAGCACCAAAGCAAAAAGCCTGGCGTTCATCAGAGATGGCCAAAGACCTCTGGTTGCTTCCGACCGGTTTCGTCCGGTAAGGATCATGCGTCACCCCTTCACTGTTTTTTTGGGTGTGGCCTCAAAGTGTCTGCCCCAGGAACTGGCACGGCATGCCGCTGTTGTCTCCGACATTGATAAAGATCTTTACGAGGAAAACCTGATTATTCTGGAAACCGGCCTGCCGTCCCATGGAGGAGATCCCGTAAACGCGGAAACTTCGTTGTCGGCTACGGTTTACCTGGAGAACAACGAAGATAAATGGACGCCGGATGCCCTGCGCCGCGAAGGAAGCTCAATTCCTGAGAGGCTGGAGTGGTTTTTACCTTTTCTCCGAAACAACATCAAATGGTTTGATCTTGATAAATCGATAGAAATATCCTTGGAACGAAGGCAAGTCGTGACACCGGTATATAATATCCGAAACTCTTTTTTCACTTCATTTTCCGCAAAAAGCACAAAAACGAGACTCCCTAATGTTTTTCTGACCGGTGCCTCACTGCTGGCCGACGCAGGCTTCGATGCGGAAATAATTTCGGGGAAAAATAGTGCACAAAATATTTTACAAATGAGGAATTAAGTTCATGACGACCGATTTTAGAATTACCAGCCTTGGCCCCTGCCTGATTAATTCACCTCTTGGAATATCCGGATTCGTCTCTGATGATCACCGGATTTTATTCAATACCCGGATTGAAAATTATGCTGACAGACAAGATGACACCAAGACTCCCTTGTCGCTGGAATGTGCCGGGCCGCGCAAAAAAATATTTTTTGACCCTGCCGAAACAAAAGCGGCGATTGTTACCTGCGGCGGACTTTGCCCCGGCATCAACGATGTCATCCGCTCTTTAACCATGACACTGTTTTACCGCTATGGTGTCAGGCAAATTTTGGGAATCAAATACGGCCTGAGGGGACTAAACCCAGCCCTTGGTCATCAACCGGTAGCCCTCACTCCTGATTTTGTCAAAGATATCACGCATATCGGAGGGAGCATCCTTTCCTCTTCACGTGGACCGCAAGATTGTGACGTAATGGTTGATTATTTAGCGCACCTGAAGGTGAACATTCTTTTTTGTATCGGCGGCGACGGCACAATGAGAGCGGCCGAAAAGATTACACAGACAATAACCGCCAAAGGCTTGTCTATCGCGGTTATCGGTATCCCCAAAACAATCGACAATGACCTTAGCCTCATTGAAAAATCATTTGGGTTTGATACGGCAATCGAAAGAACGGTGGAAGCGGTGCGCTGTGCTCATGTGGAAGCCAAGGGCGCTCATCATGGGATCGGTCTGGTGAAGATCATGGGGCGGGAATCAGGGTACATTACGGCCACTGCGGCGCTGGCGCAGGGAGATGCTAATTTTGTTCTCGTTCCGGAGGTGCCTTTTGACCTCGACGGGGAAAAAGGCTTCCTGAAAACACTGAAAAGGCGGATGGAAGCCAGACAACATGCGGTGATTTTGGTCGCCGAAGGTGCGGGACAGGAGTTGATGAAGAATGGCCCCGCACAAAGCCAAACCGACGCATCCGGAAATATCCGTCTGAACGATATCGGTCTGTTTTTAAAACAAGCCATCGAAGAGTATTTCCACAGAGAAAATTTTGAAATAAATTTGAAATATATTGAGCCGAGTTACCTGATCCGTTCCGTGCCGGCCAACGCCTCTGACAGTATTTACTGCAGTTCTCTGGGGCAGTATTCCGTACATGCGGCAATGGCGGGAAAGACCGGCCTGCTGGTCGCCCTGCGCAAAGACGAATATGTTCATTTACCTCTGACCGCCGTCATTTCCGGACGGCAACTCGACCCCGGAGGTAATGTCTGGCTCAGGGTACTGGAAGCAACCGGGCAGCCGGCAAAAATGAAGGCCTGAAGAGTCGCGCTCTTGCGACGTGGGTCCTGAGCGGCAGGAATATTTTTCCCCTGCAGAAAAGCCTTGCATAATCACGCCTTATAGTTTAAGAACGTCGCACATTTTGGGGAGGATTTTAATTATGTCTCGTGTTTGTGAAGTATGTGGAAAAAAACCGTCGGTCGGCAATAATGTCAGCCACGCCAATAACAAAACAAAAATCGTCTGGCGCCCTAATCTGCAAAGCCTGCGCTGTGTTGACAAAAAAACCGGCACGGTAAAAAGGATGAAGGTCTGCACCCGTTGTATTCGTTCCGGCTTTGTGAAAAAAGCCGCTTAATTTACGGGAACCCAACCGCATTTGTCAATCGCGGCGACCGACTGATACACAAAATCATCATTTTCTACACAAGTTAAGGCATCGCGAAAGAGGGCTTTAATCAGAGTAGCGAATTCGGCATTATCATTTCGAAGGTCGAATTTGTTTGTAAAAAGGCTAATCCGGCCTTCGAGATTCATAAACCGCTCCATTCTTTCCCTGGTCATATAAACTGCGGCTTTTTTGAGAACATCAAGGCTTTTGCTGCTTTCAATTCCATAAAGCCAGGCCATATCGGCGCAAAACTGTTGTGCCTTTTTTTCCAGGGTAAAATTGATTGCGTTTTCCAAAAGCCCTATCGACATATTTTCCTCTATCTGTTTACGGATTACCAGATCATAGATCATTTCAATGATCAGGTGCGAACGATATGCCGCCTCAGAGCGGGAAATGTCTTTGCCGATGAGCCTGTGCAGATCAATAATTGTTTCCACCAGATGTTTTCCCCTGACATACGTATAGCCTGCGGAGTCGGGATTAAATTCATCTGTGCATTTGTGTGAAATTTCTCCGTAATGGGCCAGATCGTCAACCAGTAAATGATACCTGAGGTAAACTGCTCTTTTGTGCTGTTTGGGTATCTCGAAGAACCTCTCGATCGAATGGGTCATCCTCGCGTTGATCTCGGGATGAATGGTCAAAAGATCAGGAGCGATATTGTATATATAAATATCCGGATCTATATCTCTGATACGGGCGGCGTGAATTCTTTCCTGCAGCATAAGGGTATGGGTAAGCATCAGCATGGAAAAACTCCCTGATCCCCGGCTGGTATTTCCTTAAGCGGAAAGGATAGCTGCAAATCCCTTATGATCCCGTTGGTTTCCTCGGCGAAATCAGGCATGATGAGAACCTGTATAATGGCGGTGCGGGCATCAATGGTCGATACGGTAACCAGACCCTCATACCCTTCCAGGATAAGCTGAACAGGCGCAATATCGCTTCTATTCAATTGAAAGCATTTTTTCAGCATTGCAACTCTCTGTGTCTTCACTAGCACTTATCAACTCAAAGTTCAACAGACACCACCCTCATCCGCGTCAACACAAAAAATGTTCCACTAAAATAATAATGCGCCGGCCATCCCGATGCACCATAACCGGTCTTTTGTTGCTTCTCTGGACCCATCGCGGCAGTGTTCCGGTAATTGTATCTCATCATCCTCCAGATCACTATTCTTGTTTGTGTTCACCCCATGGCGCCTCATTCCACGGGATGGAGATTTGTTTTGGGCTAACTTGTTGATCCAGAGATTATGTTCAAGTAAATCAGAAGGGGCAAATTATCAGCTGGGCGGTCAGGTGCAGCACAAACGGACAAATAATTCGCTGCTTACATCTGTCAAAATTGTCTTGACAACAAGGTTCAGCGCAAGTATTCTCAAACACTAAGAAGTCTAAAGAATTTTTCGCCTGGCGAATTGTCAACGGAAACCGGCAATATATTGCTGGTTCGTGCAGAAAATATTTATTAACAATCATAATTTGCAGGCGGGTTGTGAACAGTGCAGATAAACGCGCAGGTATTATTTCTTTGAAAACCATTGAGTTTTTCTGCATCTTTTCAGGGAAGCAGGTCGCTGATCAGCGTCAATATGCAGCGCTTAAATTCAATGCTTTACGGTAGCCGGCGAAAGATGAAATAAAGGCGCTTGAACAACAAAAAGACTATTGATAAATTGCCGAATGGTTAAGTCACCGGACAATGATCGACGTTGAATTATTAATGAAATAGAGGAGGAAAAAATGAGGCATTTTAAAAAAGTTATCTGTTTTCTTGCCCTGGCATCCATTGCTTTGTGGAGCGCACCAGGTTTTGCGGCTGAAATTATTGTCGGTTTCTCCGGCCCCCTGAGCGGCCCCGCCGGTGAGTACGGTCTGGATTGTGTCAGCGGCATAGAAATGGCCATCAAAGAGATCAATGCGGCCGGAGGCGTCTATGCCGACGGACAGAAGTATACTTTCAGGCTGGAAAAGATCGATGACAAGGCAAACCCGGCCATTGCAGAAACAAATGCCCGTCAGTTGCTGGGGAAAAATGCCCTCGCTATTTTCGTTCCGGTTTTCAGTTCGGCCATCCCCATGTTGAAAATCAATCAGGAGGAATGCGGTGAATTCATCGTCATGGGCTACACCAGTTCCTATAGAGCAAGCAGAATAAAAAATGATCTTTTCGTGCTTTTTGCGCCAATGTTTTTAGCTGAAGCCCAGGTATTTGCTGAGCAGGCCTGGGAAAAGGGATGGAGAAAAGTCGCCATGGTTGTCACCCATGGAGCATACGGCGATGAGTGGCGCGAAACTTTTAAAAACTATTGGGAAAGCCTCGGGGGAGCGATTACCGCAGACAAACCGGCCAACTATTACACAAGAACGGATTTTGTCGCCCCACTGACTGCTGCATTGGCCACCAATCCTGACGGTATCCTGATCGGTGGTCCGACAGGAACAACGGCGCTGGTTATTGAACAGGCCAGAAAGATGGGTTTCAAAGGCGGTTTCATGATCGTCGACCAGGCAAAAATGGACGTTATCGCTCAGATTCTGGACGGCACGAAGCTTATGGAGAACAGTATCGGCGTTACGACTATTGCTGGAATCCCGACACCCTCTGCCAATACATTCATCAAGAGATTTCAGGCCACTTATAAACGGGCAGCCAACACTGAATCGGCATTGCATTACACCGGAATGCATTTATTAGCCAAAGCCATTGCAGCCGCAGAAACGCAGGACAATGTTTACGCGGTTCGTGCCTCCTTTGCCAAAGCTTTGCCCATGCTTGCCGATCAGCACGTTCTGGAAATGCACAGCATTACCAAAGGCGGCCTGATTCACATCGGCACGGGGCTGCAGCAGGTAAAAGACGGTAAGTTCCAGAAAACAGACGTGTTGCTGTGGTGGACCAATAAGCCGGAAGAAATTGCAAATATCACCAAAACAAGCAAATACACAGCTCCCATGAAACCCTATAAGCTAAAGATCGCTCCTTTGGATTAAGGGGTAATTAAAACAAAAAGCTCTCCCGGCTTCAGCAACCAAACTGAAGCCGGGTTTTTTTATCTGCACAGAACGTTATGTATGCTTTAGCTGTAATCCCTTCCGGCTGACTTCAACATTATCCATGGCTCAGCAAGTTGCTCATAAACAAAATCCGGGGTTACCGCAATGTCAATCATGTAATTTTTGTTCCGCATCCTGAGCAGAACTTCGCGCCCGGTTGGAGCGGCTTCCCGCAGCCGCTGCAGAATTTTTTTGCCGGCGCCGGCTCCGTGGCGGTTCGGGGTTGCGGCTGTGATGCCAAATCCTTTGACGCATCCTCTGTGGATTTCCGCGCCGCTTCGGCAGTTCCTGCTTTTGAAGCCTTTGCCAGACTGAAATGAATATATTGCTCAATCATCGGCCCAGAGGAATTTTTCAATGTAATCTCCCTGTATTTTTCATCAAGCTCCATGACACAGAAGATTCCCATGCCTCTCAGGCCGATCAGGTTTTCTTCGACGATCGCCTCATTTTTTATCATGCTGACGGTCAGCTTCATGGCGGCCAGAGGCGCACCCAGCATGGCGCACAGCTCTTCACCAAGCGGCGTAAGCTCCCATCCCCCATCGGTTTTCTGAATAAATTTCGGGCTGAGATTCTTAAGTGATTCCCTGAACAACGCCAAAGAAAGAACCTGATCCCCAGTGTAGAGCATGCTCACCAGCGGCGTCAGCCAGCGTACGTCTTTGCTGGTAATGCTGCGGTGAAACGAGTCATAGGGCTCATCACCCGTAAAGGAAAATTTTCCATCCGGCTTGCGCCCGATCAACGACAGGAGCTTTTTCTCTCTCCAGCCGTCAATAAGAGCGAGAAACGAAAGAAACGTCGCCTCGGACATTTTAGTGTCATAGTCCAGCCTGGCAGGGGGAATATCCAGCATTAACCTCTGTGATGCTTCATCTGCGATGTCCTTTTCCTGCACCCGCCTGAAATTATGCAGGCCATTGTGGTCGATCCAGTGCCGGACAAGCACCCCCCGGCCGCCACCGGCATAGACGCGGCTGGTGACGACTCCTTCCGGTGATAAAACTATCATACCCACCGAGGCGAGCGTCTCAGCTACGACCTTCACAAACGGCATCAAATCCGCCCTCCTCTCCCGGCTTTTCTCTGCCGCCGGCTCCACACCGTGGAAGGGAGATAAAGCGGACGGGGTCAGGCCTCCATCGGCAATGCAGCCCATGATTTGTTTGGTATCGACTCTCAATGCCTCTTCAGCCATATCGCCTCCTATCTTACCAGCAACGTCCGAACTCCATTGTTTGGCGTCTCATGAGCATAGTCATATTTTCTGATCGGTCCTGCCCTGCCCCTCGTGTGTACATTTGGGCCACATCCCTCATTTTTCAGTATCCGTTTCAGGTGCAGATGGAGCGCCTGCCGGGTCGGCATTTGCGCCTGTGTACCAATTCCTGGCTTTGCCTGAATGATCCTTTAAGGCTTCCCCTGCATCATATGCATCCACAGCGGAATCGAAGGCGGCCCCGTATTCACCGTCGAGCAGGCTACTGGCCGACTTGCCGGCATGATCAAGGAAATTGTATTTATTGTTCACTGTTTCGAGATTCGCCCATACCAGTCGTTCGGTGACGGATGTATCCGACAGGCCATGCTCGGCGTAGGCCTCTTTCAGCGCATTGTAATTGCCGCTGGCAAATCCCTCGGAATAACTATCGGCCACCGTGAGCATGACCGATTCGGCAGCCCCGGCAATACCCCCCTCTTCGTATCCGGCAATTGCACCATAGGCGCCATACTGAATGTCAACGATCCTCCCCCCTACCGTACCGGTCGGTTCGATTTTCGCCAAAATCCGGTTGATACGTGCGGTATTGTCGCGGATTTGACTGACAACTTCACTTTTTCTTTCAATCTCCTCTGCTCGAGCCATCTGATAGTCATACTCCGCCTCGTTTAAAATCTGCCCGGATTCATACATCTGTTTTTTCAGGCCCGAATAGATTTGACGCGCGGTTTCCGAATCTATCTCATAACCGTCAGGACCCAACTTCGCACGGCTTGCGATAAAATCCCGGCACCATTCCTTTTCTTCGTTTGTTCCGAATTGCTCGGCCAGACGATTACTCCAATCAACATATTTTGCCGTTTCGCGAAAATCCTCAAGTTTGCGCCTGGCCTCCGTCAGGTCCGCACCCAGATCTTCGCGGGTAAAATCAAAGGAACGTCTCTCCAGTTCTGTATGCTCCAAAGGCTTATGGCCAAGTTCCGCCAGATTCTGATCATAGGCGCTGATCTGTCGGGAGAGCCTGTCAACCGCGGACTGGGCATCGCGCACTACATCATCCGCCCCCTGGGCTTTGGCCGCGTCCAGACGCTGCTTTTGATAGTCAAGTTCCGTCATGTCCTGGTCGCGGTAGGATTTAATGAGGTCAATCTGATAATTATGTCCCGGCGTATCCGGCGGCGTCATCTGATGGTCAGTACCTACGAGCGAAGCAATGTCACTGATGGCTTCGCGCGGGCTGACTCCCTGGGCCATCCCGGTAAGCAAAGCACCGAGCGCGGCTGTAGCGGCAGCTGCACCTGCTGCGGCCGCGCCGGCGGCAGGCGGAAAGGACTGTGTGCCGTCATGGGCCGCCTGAGCACCAACAGGAGCTTCACGGGACGGATCGGTGGAGAGATTACCCCGCATATCAACTCTTCTGTCGCCGATCCTGGTGGGAAGGCCGATCCCGACCCTTTGTGTACCGACACCCCGCGGCGGGTCGAAAGCGCTTCCGTAGGGATCGACCGAGACAGGGCGACTGCTCGTGTTTTCCAGTTCCATCTTGAAACGGGAATAGCCGCCCGGACTTTTTGACTGAACCACTCTGACCTGACCGCTCCTGACCGCCTCATTTAGGCTCATCGCCTCGTCGGCCCGTGCCTGGGCATAGACAAAAAGTCCCGCCATACCAATGAAAAAAAGAAACAAACCGGGGGCGATTATCCCAGAGCGGCTGCATACATGAGCTATGAATTTCATCATCTTCATTTTATATGGCCGCCCCTTGTGACTCTGAAATTCTTCCTTTCAGTGTTTGCGAAACACTTGTGCCGATCATTGTGCCGCAGAAAAGCCCGCCAACTGCGATAAAGATATATAAGGTGACGGCCTGATAAGGCATGCCCGATACCAGCAAAGCCTCGCTGAAAATAAGCATCACCCACCAAAGGCAGGACATGATGATGATCATCTTGCTGGGACGGCGGTCGGCGGGACCGGTGTCGGCCATGAACACCGGCACGAGAACACCGGCGGCAAAGGCCAGCCAGAAAGTAACTTTCCACCATCCGTGAATCTCATAAAAAAACGGCGCGCGCACATAGGAAAAAGAAATGAGCATGATAACCAGCACCAGCATGACCCGCCGGAAAACCGCCGCCCCCCGGTTGGCGGATGCACAGGTAAACAGCCAGTAGCAGGCGGGAATAATCAGGCCGATGGAAAGCAGGATGCCTATTCCCAGAATGCCTATCCCGAAGTACGAAAGAATGTATTTGTAAACTTCCACAAAACCCATCAGCGCCTCCCCGAAAACACCTTAAAGACCAGCCTCGTGAATAAGACATCGACATGGGTGCGCACACGGTTCAGCACACTGCTTTCCGCCACGGCATTCACGATCCGGCCGAAGCGGCTTTCGGCAAGCTTTTGCAGCAGGTGCGCCTGCCCCGTCCAGGAAACACCGCGTTCGATAGTCGTCCAGGGTTGCGACATCGTCAACACAACCAGAAAAAAGACAATGAGAGCCAGGCCTAAATTAGTTTTGACGACCACACCGAAGGCCTGTGCCATGCGGTTCAGGAAGATGACGGGATGGCCGGAAACCGGATCTTCCCTGCCGGTGGCCGTTTTAATGAAATCCTTTTGTTCGGGGGTAAGAGATGCCCAGTCTCTACGCCCCTCGGTGTACCACACGGCCTGTTGGACATCCGACTGTTTCCAGCGCGAGGGGTGGGCAAGGTATTCGTCAAAGATCTCTTTCAGATACGGCCTTAATTTGATGGCCGGAGTGCTCATCAGGCTGTAGTCATCGCCGGCACGGGGGCTGCCTCTGCCATTGTCCAGGCAAAACGCTTCGAACTCGAATACTTTTCTTTCTCCCGGAGCCAGCCGGATCTCCGGAACGACGTTTTTATAGCGCATGGGCTTGGCCAGAACGCCCCAGGAAATGACCAGAGATATTACGGCAATGACACCGAAGAAAGCGACCGCACCGACGGCTATCCAAATGATAACCTTTCTTGCTTTGGCGATAATATCCATGCTGATCATGATCAAAGCCTTCCGGTGCTAGAGTTTTGTGCCGCATTTCCGGCAAAAGACATCGGAACCTGTCTTTGCCGCCCCGCAATGGCTGCACCGGGACGAGGCCTCACCCGATGCATTCACGGTGGAGCGCACCGACAGATACTTTTTGGCGATACGGCCATTCATCCCGATAATTGTTCCGGTACTCATGACCAAAAGCGCCATGACGATGGATGGAGGCCTCTGCGTGATGATGGAGATCATCTGCGTCAGGGCGAACACCGCGCCCCAGGCGACCAGATACCATATGGAATTGAGCGACTTGACTGTGCCGTTTTCAACATAGATGCGGGTTGCCCCGGACCATACAATGCCGATGCACAAACCGATACCCCCCATCAATACCAGTACCGCAATGGAGGGCTTGTAGCTTATAAAAAATGAAAAAACCGCAAATGTGATCAGGCTGATCAAGATAGGAAGAAACAGTGAAAAAACGGAGACTTTCCTGGGCTTGCGGAAGGTGAAAATAAGCAGCACCACCGACAAGATAAAAATGACGAGGAAAACGACACTTACGATCTTCATGATAATCGGAAAGATAGCGGCCATTTGAATCTCTTTAATAATTGTCCGGGAGCTCAAACATGCAAAAAAATGCGAAAAATTGACGCTGCAATTCGTCTTTTATCCTTTAGGCTTTCCTTAAGCGGCCCTGCGCTGTTTGTGTACAGGTACCGGATACTGGTTTTTCGGCAACTTTTTAAATTATCTTTAGCCGTCGTCATCCAGGCCAGCCTCTCTGGACGATTTTCGTTAAAGAAAATATAAAAAATATTATTTGGGTCGTCAACAAAATATTGTACCGAAGGACCACGAGGCCCCAAATGAAAGTACTTTAATTTATTCAATATGATAAGTTATGAAGAACAATGTTTTCGTGCTTTTGGGTGGATTTAAAAAAGGAGGAGCCGTAAGGCTCCTCCCCGTCGTTGAAGGTGATTTAAATTCAATTAGACGGCGAAAGCTTCTTCGCTGATGTTCATGGCGCTTTGCTCATCTTTCTTTAAATTTTCGACTTTAGCCGGCACAAGGTCGGTAATGCGGTTGATGAAAAATTTTGCGCCCTGGATCTTACCGCTGTAGAAAGCCTTGTCCTTATCGTTTGTGGCATTGGCCAGAGCCTTGGTGGCGACATTGGCCATCCAGATATGCAGCCAGCCGACCAGCGCATCGGACAGGCAATTTAGATAATCGCAAGCTGCAATAAGGGGAACATAGGGAGTGGTTTTCAACATCTTGGCAAAATCCATGGCGGTTGCCGCACACGCATTCAGGGCGCGTTCGACGATTTCCGCTTCCGCTTTCAGAGACTCGATGTTTTTCGCTTCGGCTATGGCTGCCTGAGTCAGACCAAGCAGATTCATAAAATACAGACCTTTTTTCATACCCAGCTTACGGCCAAGCAGATCCATCGCCTGAATTCCGTTGGTTCCTTCGTAAATCAAGTTGATCTTCTGGTCGCGCATCATCTGCTCAACAGGGTATTCACGGCAGTAACCGTAACCGCCGTAAGTCTGTACTGCATCTCCACATACTTCCATGCCTCTCTCCGTGCAGTATGCCTTGACTATCGGGGTGAGCATTTCGATCATGCCATGCCAGTAATCTTTTTCCTGCTCATTGTTCTCCAGACCGGCGTTGAATTCACGATCCATGGCGTAGTAGCACAGAAATGCCAATGCCCGGATGCCTTCGGTAATGCTCTTTTGCTTTAAGAGCATCCGGCGAATGTCAGGATGCTGAATGATCGGGACGGCCTTCGCGTTCGGATCTTTCAGGGCGACGGCAATGATGTTCGACCCCTGGATACGCTGCTTGGCATAGTCAAGAGCATGAAGGTAAGCCGCCATGGCAAGGGACACGCCCATCATGCCCACACCCTGCCGTTCTTCGTTCATCATCTGGAACATGATCTTCATGCCCTCGCGCTCTTCGCCCATAAGATAACCGATACACTTGCCGTCGGTGCCGAAGTTCAGTGTACAGGTAGCATTGCCGTGGATACCCATTTTGCTTTCGATATTGCCGCATAGCACGTCGTTGGGTTCTCCCAGTTCTCCCTTTTCGTTGAAGCGGATCTTGGGCACCATAAATATGGAGATACCCTTCGTTCCTTCCGGATCTCCTTCGATGCGGGCCAGCACCGGATGAATAATATTCTCTGTCAGGTCGTGATCTCCTGCCGAAATGAAGCACTTTGTCCCGACAATGGAATATGTCCCGTCTGCATTTTTTTTGGCCGAAGTCTTCAGGATGCCCAGGTCAGAGCCAGATCCCGGTTCGGTCAGGCACATCGTGCCCGCCCACTGACCTGAATACATCTTTTCGATGACGACGTCACGCAACGGGTGGCGGAAGTGCTCTTCCATCAAACGCGCCGCACCGTGGGTCAGGCCGGGATACATAAGAAAGGCCTGATTTGCGGCGAGGAACATATTGGCCACTGCAGCCCCGATGATAAACGGGAAAGACTGACCGCCGACTTCCGGTGAATCGGATGTGGTCATCCATCCCCCCTCACAGTACAGCTTATAGAGGCGGTGGTAGGCTTCCGGGGCATAGACTTTTCCATCCTTGAATACAGCTTCAACCGGTTTACGATGAACCTCATCCGGATAAGTGGGAGCGATGTCCGCTTCAGCAAATTTCTGCGCCTGGTCAAGCACCATGTTGCACATTTCCAGATCGTGATCGGCATAGCGACCTTTGCCCAGAATGGTTTCCCCGATATTGAAAACTTCATTCAGCTGGAATTTTATGTCCCTCTCATCAATCCATAAACTTGCCATAAAAACCTCCTTAACTTAAATTTATTTACGATATTGCTTACCTATATCGTATTATCAGACTGTTAGTCAATATTCGCGTAATAAAAAATGACCATAATCCATATTCAGTTGTAAAAATAAAGTCTTATATACCAGCTGGAAATGCTTTCCCGAGGATCAAACAGGGATGAACGAACATTTCACTTTTTACCGATATTCACCAAACGGCCTTTAACTGCTCAAGGGCATGCCGATGTTTTGACTCATGGAATAATTTGATAAGGAATTCCTTTTTTTCGTGGAGTATATGCGGCAGGTAGTGGCGTGTCAAGAAGATTTTGGTCTTGTCGGAACAATTTAAAAATTCGTGCCTTTTACACAAAAAGTGTTCTGCTGAAACCGCTAATACGAGCGCTTCAGAACAAAACACGTGTGAGGTGCACTCTATCAGTCAATTTTGGATTATTTCAGTTTTGAAAAAGGAGCCTCCGGAAAGAAAGCTCCTCGTGATGGCTGGAGGCGGCATCCGGATTTGAACCGGAGAATAACGGTTTTGCAGACCGCTGCCTTAGCCACTTGGCTATGCCGCCATACAAAAAAATGGAGCGGGCGAACGGATTTGAACCGTCGACGTCTACCTTGGCAAGGTAGCACTCTACCACTGAGTTACGCCCGCTCATTTAAGAAAAGAGTTCTACATCAAATTCTCCCGCTTTGTCAATTAAAAAATAATTCAGTGTGCCTCGTTATGACGGATAGACCATGTAATTAACTTCACGAAATCTGCGAGGAATTTCTGAAAAATTTAATTAAATAATCGATCCCTGAATAAATTGTCAGGAAAAAAGCGACATAAAGAACGATCGTCCCGACCAGGTGCGCATTGAGCCCTAAAAAGGGATAATGGATCATCAAGGAAGTGACAGCAAAAATCTGGGCCACTGTTTTTTGTTTTCCCAGGACACTGGCCTGAAAATAAATGCCCTCCGAAGAGGCAATGGAGCGGATGCCGTCAACAATCAGATCTCTGATAATGATGATTACGACAATCCAGGCATCAATCCGGCCGATGGGGATCATCAGAATCATGGCGGTATTGACAATCAGTTTGTCCGCCAGCGGATCCAGAAACTTCCCCATGGTGGTGATCAGATTGTATTTGCGCGCGAAATACCCGTCAAAAAAATCAGTAATGGAGGCCAGCACGAACAATCCGGCCAGAACCAGACTCCAGAAAGGTCCCGGGTCGGCAAGCAGGAAAAACAAAAAGGGCACTACGCTGATGCGCGCCAGGGTAATGGTGTTGGGCAGATTGAAAATCTGTCTTATTCTAGTCATGGATGGCAACCGTCCGGCTTGTGTCCGACACTACGCTCCTGAGGAGCTTGTTATTTTTGGGGCACTTTTTTCCAGTCTTCCAGAAATTGCGCCACTCCCTTATCCGTAAGAGGATGCCGGGAAAGCTGCTCAATAACTTTGAAAGGAATCGTGGCGATATCCGCTCCCATCAGTGCCGCTTCGAGTACATGACCAGGATGTCGGACGCTGGCGACAATCACTTCCGTGTCGTATTCATAATTGTCGTAAATTGTCAGTATCTGGCTTGCCAGTTCCATCCCGTCATGAGCGATATCGTCCAGACGCCCGACAAAGGGGCTGACGTAGGCAGCGCCCGCTTTCGCCGCCATCAAAGCCTGAAGCGGCGAAAAAATCAAGGTCTGATTGACATCGATCCCTTCGGCGGCAAACATCCTGGTGGCTTTGAGCCCTTCGGTGGTCATCGGCACTTTTATAACAACCTGATCGCCCAGGCGTGCCAGCTTTTTTCCTTCGGCTACCATTGCTTTTGCCTCCAGACTGACTACTTCCAGACTGACCGGTCCATCCACCACCCTTAGGATGTCACGCACAACGGTATTAAAATCTTTCTTCTCCCTGGCAATCAGCGAAGGGTTCGTGGTCACGCCATCCACCATTCCCAGGGCCAGTCCTTCTTTAATCTCCGCGATGTTTGCTGTATCGATGAAAAATTTCATTATCACTCTCCTTGGTGTTGTTGAGTTTTACTTTTTTGCCTCCAGATAACGTTCACAGCATTCCCTGCTGCAAAAAAAAGTATTTTGACCATCTATTTCCCTGATATAGGCTTGACTCCTGGGAATATAAGTCTTGCAAAAAGGATCCTGCACAAGATCCTCCCCTTTGGGGGGAGCGCCTGCCGAACGGTAAGCCGGCGTGTCCGCCGGCTTCATCTGCCTGAACGCCACCACCAGCCTGTAGGCGATGTAAAACAATAAAGCCAGACCAACAATCTTAATAAACATATCCACCTGCTTTTTTAAATATTATAAATTTCAACATTCTGCCGCTCATCCAGTCTGTCTCTCAGGCCACGCATGGAAACCCCGAAGGAGGGATGAATCACATACGAGGCGATTTCACAGATGGGATCAAGCACAAAGCGTCGCTTATGCATCTGCGGATGCGGAACAATCAGGCCTTCTTCCCGAATAATCTCCTGCCCATAAAGGAGCAGATCAAGATCAATAACCCGTGGCGCTCCGGTGTAGCTGCGCACTCTGCCCAGCCGTTGTTCAATCTGCAGCAACAGGTCCAACAGTCCGCGCGGTGTGAAACTTGTTCTGATTTCCGCCACTGCGTTGATAAACCAGTTCTGGCTTTTCAGCTCCTCATGTTTAGTACTTGTTGCCAGGGAGGCGATCACCGGCTCGGTTTTATAAAGAGACGAAACTCTTTCCACATTTATGCCAGGCACCTGTGACAGATGACGGATCGCGTCCTTGCATATTTGCGGGGAGTCCCCCAGGTTTGAGCCGATGCCTATGTATGCCAGCACACCTTCCAGCATCTCCCGCCTTACTTAATGTTTCTCAGCCCCAGGACATCCTGCATGTCGTACAGACCGTTGGGCTGCCCTACCAGCCACTGCGCCGCGCGGATGGCACCTTTGGCAAAATTGTCCCTGCTGTGGGCCCGGTGCGTAAATTCGAGCCGTTCGCCGATGCCGCCGAACATGACGGTATGCTCACCCACAATGTCACCGGCGCGAATCGTCTGGATGCCGATTTCTCTTTTGGAGCGCTCACCGATCATCCCATGCCGCTTAAAAACCGCATCCTTTTCCAGATCCCGCCCCAATCGGTCGGCGATCACCCGTGCCATTTCCAATGCCGTGCCGCTGGGAGCGTCTTTTTTCAGATGATGGTGCGCCTCGACAATCTCCACATCATAGTCGTCATTCAGAATACCTGCGCAATACTCCAGAACTTTCAGCATGACGTTGACACCTACACTCATATTGGGCGCCAGCACACAGCGTGTTTTCTGTGCCATGCTCCGGACCTTGTCCATTTCGTCGGGCAAAAAACCGGTGGAGCCGATCACGATCGCACAGCCCTTTTCGCTGGCAATTTTCAGATAACCGAGAGACGCCTCATGATGAGTGAAGTCTATCACAACGTCCGCGCGATCGATGCATTCGGTGAGCTTGTCACCGACCATGACCCGGGGCATCCCCGGCCCGATGGAATGGCCGATGTCTCTGCCGACAATCGGATGGCCGGGAACTTCTATTGCGCCGACCACCTGGATACCATCTGTGGACGAAATGAGACTGATGATTCTGCTGCCCATTTTACCGCCGGCACCGGTAACGATTGCTTTAACCATAATATCCGCTCCTTAACGCGTTTATTTCGATCAGGTGATTAAGCCGTAATCCAGCAGGGCTTCTTTGAGCTTTTCGTAGTTTGCCTGCGCCATCGGGCACAGCGGAAGCCTGTATTCATATTCAATTTTCCCCATCATCGCCAGCGCCGCCTTGACCGGCGTCGGGTTGACCTCAATAAAAAGAAGATCAAAAAGACGGCTCATTTTTTTATGAAGCTTACCAGCTTTTTTAAAGTCGCCGGCCCGGGCCGCCTCCACCATAGCCGCCATGTCTGCCGGCACGACATTCGATGCCACGGAAATGACGCCCTTTCCGCCAATGGCCATAAGTGGCAGAGTAAAACCATCATCACCGGACAGAACATCGAAGGCCGGTGGGCACATATCGATGACATCGTTCATCTGTTTGAGGGAGCCGGAAGCCTCCTTGATGCCGACGATATTTTTTATTTCAGACAGGCGGGCAATCAGCTCCGGAGACATGTTGACGCCGGTCCTGCCCGGTATATTGTAGGGAATAATAGGGATGGGAACTGATTGGGCAATTAGTTCGTAGTGCCGGTACAGCCCTTCCTGTGTCGGTTTATTATAATAGGGGCAGGCGATGAGAGCGCCGTCCGCGCCCGCCTCATAGGCATGCCTGGTCAGCCGGAGCGCTTCTGCCGTGCTGTTGGAGCCGGTTCCGGCAATGACCGGAACACGTTTTTTCGCCGCTTTGATGGTAATCTCGATGACGCGGTCATGTTCGTCATGCGTGAGGGTTGGTGATTCGCCTGTCGTACCGCATGGGACAAGTCCATGAATCCCTCCTGCAATCTGAAATTCGATTAAGTCAACAAGCGCCTTTTCGTCCACTTCTCCTCTTTTGAATGGCGTCACCAGCGCAGTTATGGCACCTTCAAACATAAAGACTGTCCTCCGTTGTTTTATTGATAATCAAGCTCCGCGTCCTGCGATAAGAAGCAGGTTCCGCTCCTGTCACAAATCTTCAGGCGATAACTGTACACTTTTCCTCTTTCCACGTCAGAATCTATGTAGGTGTATTCATCTTCGCCGCTTAGGGCGCCGGATAGCATGACCTGTTCGATCGTCTCAAAAGTACGGGGGCATTGTCTGCAGACGTTGCCATGGCTTCCCAGCACACTTTTTTCGATACTGATAATGCCTGACCTCCCCTCCACATTGTCCACACGCCAGCTCAGGCGGGCTGCGTTTGCGGCGGCCGATACGCTCAGCGCCTGCCTGGTTACTCGCTCATGCGCCAGAGGCACAGGCGGGGCGGGATTTGCCTTCAGGCCGCAGCCAGCCATGAAGACAGCAACTGTCAGTATCGGCAGCAGACTACTTTTTAGCCAGAAGTTTTTCAAATTCCCTGATCCTTTCTCCTACTGCCGACGGTGAAGTCCCGCCCCGATGACGGCGGGCGCTCACGGAACTACTCAGCTTGATAGCGTCCTCTATCTTTTCGTCAAAGCCGGCATAAAATGACTGGAACTCTTCCACGATGAGGTCATCGAGGTTCTTTTTGTGCTTGATACAATAGGCGACGATACCGCCGGTGATTTCATGGGCATGACGGAAAGGAACGCCTTTTTTTACCAGATATTCGGCAATGTCGGTTGCCGTGGAAAAACCACCGCCGGCTGCATCATACATCCTGTCGGCATGGAAACTTGTATGGGCAAGCATTTCCGTGAAAATGGCCAGGCAATCATTTAGCGTGTCCACCGCATCGAACAGGGGTTCTTTATCTTCCTGCAGGTCGCGATTGTAGGTCATGGGCAACCCCTTGAGCAATGTCAGGATCGCCATCAGGTCACCATAAACACGGGCTGTTTTACCCCGGATAAGCTCCGCGACGTCCGGATTCTTTTTTTGCGGCATGATGCTGCTTCCGGTTGTATAGGCGTCGGAAAATTCAACGAAGCGAAATTCATCGGACGACCATAAAATCAGATCTTCGCAAAACCGGCTCAGATGCGCCATGCACAAAGAGGCCACAAAATTGAACTCTGCAATGTAGTCGCGATCCGCCACCGTATCCATGCTGTTTGCACTTACAGCGGGAAAGTTCAAAAGTGCGGCTGTGCGCCGGCGGTCGATGGGAAGGCCTGTGCCGGCGAGCGCCGCCGCACCAAGAGGCAAAACGTTGATGCGCTTACGGCAGTCACTCAATCGCTCCTGGTCTCGTTGGAACATTTCCGCAAACGCCATCAGATAATGCGCCAACAGAACCGGCTGGGCTTTCTGCATATGGGTATAGCCGGGCATGACCGTTTTTATCTCTCTGCGGGCCATCGCCACAAGCTGCTTTTGCAGGCCGACGAGCTTTGCCGAGATATTGTCGACTTCATGGCGCAGATACAGGCGCATATCCAGGGCGATCTGGTCATTGCGGCTGCGGGCGGTATGCAGTTTGCCGCCCGTATCGCCGATGCGCCGGATGAGTTCTTTTTCGATTGCCATGTGAATGTCTTCATCGGCCGGGTCGAAAACAAACTTCCCTTTTTCCATATCGCCGAGGATGGCCTTTAGTCCGCGGATAATTTTCGCCGCTTCTTTTTTTGCGATAATGCCGCAATCCGCAAGCATCGTTGCATGGGCGACGGAACCTTCTATGTCGCACCTGTACAAACGCCGATCGTAATGCAGCGATGAGGTGAACCTCTCTACGCTTGCGGCCGTGGCCTCACTAAAGCGACCCGCCCATGGTTTTTTTTCAGCCGGCATGAAAGCCCCCTGATGAGTTATTTACCGCGTTTGAGCATGTGCTCGATACGTAGACGCAGACCGTTTAGGTTGATGAAGCCGATTGCGTCTTTCTGGTTATAGACCACGTCCTTTTCAAATGTGGCAAACGCTTCACTGTAGAGAGATTTAGGCGATTTGCGACCGACCACGATACAGTTGCCCTTGTAGAGTTTCATTCTCGCCGTGCCGGTGACATTTTCCTGCGTGGCGTCAATATACGTCTGGAGTGTCTTCATTTCCGGAGCATACCAGAATCCGTTGTAGGCCAGTTGCGCATATTTGGGGATAAGCGAGTCGCGCATCAGCATCACCTCGCGATCCATCGTAATTGATTCCACAGCACGATGAGCCGCCCACAGGACCGTTCCGCCGGGAGTCTCGTACACACCACGCGACTTCATACCGACAAAGCGGTTCTCCACCATGTCCACCCTGCCGATGCCGTTTTTCCCGGCCAGTATGTTCATATGGTCCATCAGGGCGGCCGGCGACATCTTCTTTCCGTCCACAGCCACGGGATTGCCTTTTTCGAAATCGATCTCCACGTACGTTGGTTTAGCCGGTGCCTTCTCCGGAGAAACGGTCAGGACAAACATATTTTCCGGCGGTTCGGCCCAGGTGTCTTCCAGTATACCCCCCTCGTGGGAAATATGCAGCAGGTTGCGGTCCGAGCTGTAAGGTTTCTTTTTGGTCAGGGGGATGGGAATCTTGTATTTGCGTGCATAGTCGATCATCGACTCGCGCGAATCAAAAGTCCAGTTATCGTCTTTCCAGGCCGCGATAATTCTGATACCTGGATTAAGAGCGATGTAGGTCAGTTCAAAGCGCACCTGATCGTTTCCTTTGCCCGTCGAGCCGTGACAAACGGCGTCGGCCTTTTCCTTCCGGGCGATTTCAATCTGCTTTTTGGCAATGAGCGGCCTGGCCAGTGACGTGCCCAACAGATATGTCCCCTCATAGATGGCATTGGCGCGCAGTGCCGGGAAAACGAAGTCCCGGGCGAATTCCTCGCGCAGATCCTCAATGTATATTTTACTGGCGCCGGTGTTGAGCGCTTTTTCTTTCAGACCGGTCAGTTCTTCTTTTTGTCCGACATCGGCGGCAAAACAAATGACTTCGCAATCATAGGTTTCAATGAGCCAGCGAACGATGACGGATGTGTCCAGACCACCGGAATAAGCCAAAACAACCTTTTTAACTTTCTTTGACACGGTATTCTCCTCCTAGAGCAATATTTCTAAAACCGCCTTCTGCACATGCAGACGATTTTCAGCTTCATCAATAACCACGGACTGGGGGCCGTCGATTACGGCCGCTGTTATTTCTTCACCTCGGTGTGCAGGCAGGCAATGCATGACGATCGCGTCTTTTTTTGCCACTTGCAAAAGAGCTTCGTTGATCTGATAATTTTTAAAAATCCTTTGCCTTTCCCGTGATTCTTCCTCCTGCCCCATGCTTGTCCAGACATCCGTGTACAGCACATCAGCATCGCGGGCCGCTTCAAAAGGATCGCGGTAAATTTTCACATTGCCTTTCCCGGTGGCGGAGCACCTTTGCAGAACCTGTGGATGGGGATCATAGTTTTCCGGGCAGGCCAGTGTCAGCTCCAGCGGCAGCAGGCAGGCCGCCTCGATCCAGCTGTTGGCCACATTGTTGCCGTCTCCGATGTAGGCTACTTTTACACCTTCGTAAGTTTTCTTTTTTTCAATAATAGTGTAGAGATCCGCCAGAATTTGACATGGGTGCAGCAGATCAGTCAGGCCGTTGATCACCGGAATCGTGGCGTAACCGGCCAGCTCTTCCACTGCCTCCTGCGCGAAGGTTCTGATCATGATGCCGTTTAGATAGCGCGACATCATCCGTGCAGAGTCAGCGATTGTCTCCCCGCGCCCGATCTGAGTGTCTTTGGAGTTCAGAAACAGGGCGATGCCACCGAGTTGATACATGCCCACTTCGAAAGAAATCCTTGTGCGTGTGGATGATTTGTCAAAAATCATGCCCAGCGTTTTTCCCTTCAGGGAGGCATGCTCCCTCCCTTCTTTGAGCAGTTGCTTGAGCCGCGAGGTCCTCCGCCAGATCTCTTCGAAATCCGTCTGTGTCATGCCGGCAAAGCCGAGCAGGTCTTTTTTCATAATCCCTCCATGACATCGTCAAGAATGTAGACCGCCTTGTCGACATCCTGCTTGGTGATTATCAGTGGCGGCACAAAACGCAATGTTTTTCCGCCTGTGCAATTAATGAGCAGACCTTCTTCCTGGCACCTGGTTACAATTTCGGCTCCCTCGATGGACAAAGAGCAGGCCAGCATGAGCCCCTTTCCCCGCACGTCAGTGATAATGTCATGTCTTTTTTTGAGCTGTTGCAGCTTTTCCAAAAAATAAGCACCTGTCTCAAGACAGTTTTCTAAAATATCATCTTCGAGAATCGTCTTCAACGTGGCGCGCACCGCGGCCATCGCCAGCGGGTTGCCGCCGAAAGTGGAAGCGTGATTGCCTGGAGAAAAGGCACGGGCGACTTCATCTGTGGCCAGCATGGCGCCGACCGGAAAACCGTTTCCCAAAGCCTTGGCCAGTGTCATAATATCAGGCTTGACGCCGGAGTATTCGTAAGCGAACAATTTTCCCGTACGGCCGATGCCCGTCTGCACTTCATCGACGATCATTAAAAGCCTGTGTCGATCGCATATTTCGCGTACATGCCCTAAATAACCTTCATCAGGAATAATGACACCTCCCTCCCCCTGTACCGGCTCAAGCATAATACCGCATGTGCGCGGTGTAATGGCCGCCTCGAGCGCCTGCGGATCATTGAAGGGTACGTAACGAAAACCGTCCAGAAGCGGCGTGAAACCGAACTGAAATTTTTCCTGTCCGGTAGCGGTAATAGTCGCCATCGTCCGTCCGTGAAAAGAGTCCTTCATCGTAATTAGCTCAAATTTTTCCGGCCCGAGATTTTCATGAGCGTATTTACGCGCGAGTTTGATGGCCGCCTCATTGGCTTCGGCACCGCTGTTACAGAAAAACACCTTGTCAGCAAATGAATTTTTGGTAAGCAGTGCGGCCACTTCCGCCTGAGGTCTGGTGTAATATAAATTGGAAACATGCATCAGATCCTTGGCCTGTTTTCTGACAGCCTTTACCACCTTCGGGTGGGCATGGCCCAGATTGCACACGGCAATTCCTGCAACAAAATCTAGATATTGTCTGCCCTGAGCGTCCTCCACCAGCGCGCCTTTTCCCCTCACCAGCGCAATGGGCGTGCGCCGGTAGGTATTCATGATGTTCTTATTAACCAGATCCCTGATCTTTTTTTCCTTCATTTTTCCATCCTTGCAGCTTTTTATAAAACGATTTCGGTACCGATTCCCTCGTCTGTGAACATCTCCAGAAGGATCGCATGCTCGAGCCGCCCGTCGATGATATGTGTCTTTTTCACACCGCCACGCAGTGCCTTGAGGCAGCATTTGACTTTCGGGAACATCCCTCCCTCGACAACACCCGCGTTAATCATGTCCTGGGCGTCCTGATTGGTCATCGTCTGAATCAAGTTTTTGTTATTATCCAGCACCCCCTCCACATCGGTCAAAAGCAGGAGCTTTTCCGCCCGGAGGGCGGCGGCGATCTCGCCGGCCACGATATCGGCGTTGATATTGTAGGTTTCTCCGTTTTCTCCCAGTCCTGTGGGGGCGATGACGGGAATGAATCCGCTTTGTGTCAGAGACACGATCAGGTCGGCGTTGACCTGTTTCACTTTTCCGACCAAACCAAGATCAATGATTTCCGACGGAGTGTGTTTGGCTTTCCCATCGTTGAGGTAATACTTTTCCGCCACCACCAGATTGCCGTCTTTGCCGCTTAGGCCAACCGCTCGACCACCGTTCTGATTGATCATCCCGACGATTTCCTTGTTGACCATCCCGACAAGCACCATCTCCACAATATTCATTGTTTCCTGGTCTGTTACTCTTACTCCCTGGATGAATTTTGATTCCTTGCCCAGTTTTTTCAACAGTCCGCTGATCTGCGGGCCGCCGCCGTGCACCACTACCGGATGCATCCCGATATATTTCATCATCAGCACATCACGGGCGAACTTGTCTTTGAGGCCCTCGTCCGTCATGGCGTGTCCGCCGTATTTGATCACGATCGTCTTGTTATAGAAGCGCCTGATGTAAGGCAGGGCCTCAAGCAGAATATCCGCCCTGGCTATTGAGCTTTGGATGTTTTTCATTTTATCTCCTGTTATAAAATGTAGCGGCTCAAATCCTCGTCCTCGACAATGTTGTCGAGCTTCTCTTCGACGTATTTCGCGTCGATGACGATTTTTTTCTCTTTCATGTCCGGTGCATCGAAGGAAATATCCTCCAGAAGCGATTCCATTATCGTGTACAGACGCCGCGCGCCGATATTCTCCGTGCGTTCATTGACCATTGTGGCGACTTCGGCAATCTGCTCTACTGCATCATCTGTAAAAGACAGGCTGATTTCTTCAGTTGCCAGCATTTCCGTGTATTGTTTGACCAGGGCGTTTTTCGGCTCGGTCAAAATGCGCACAAACTCCTCTTTCCCCAGCGAATCCAGTTCAACACGGATCGGAAAACGTCCCTGCAATTCCGGAATTAGATCAGAGGGCTTGGTTCCGGAAAAAGCACCGGCGGCGATAAAAAGTATGTGGTCCGTTCTGACCATACCGTAGCGTGTGTTGACGTTGGAGCCCTCGACGATGGGGAGCAGATCCCTTTGCACCCCCTCGCGCGAAACATCCGGGCCGTGCTGCGCATCGGAGGCGACGATCTTGTCGATTTCGTCGAGAAAAATAATTCCCGACTGTTCCACACGATCCAGGGCTGTTTTCGTGACTTTGTCCATGTCAATGAGCTTTTGTGCTTCTTCAGTAGACAAAATATCCAGCGCTTCGGGTACTTTGACATTTCGTCTTTTCTTTTTCTGCGGCATGATGTTACTGAGCATATCCTTGATGTTGAGCCCCATGTCTTCCATGCCGGCGGCGGAAAATATTTCAATCATCGGGCCGCTTCTCGGTTCGGAAACCTCCAGCTCGACCATCCTTTCGTCGAGTCTGCCTTCTTTGAGCAGCTTACGCAGCTTTTCGCGGGTGGCTTCCTGCTTTTGTATCTGCTCCTCGGCAGGAAGTTCAACGACCTCCCGCTCAATGTCTTCAAGCATATCCCCGACTCTTCTTTCCACGAGCCTCGGAGGCAGGAGCAGATCAAGCAGTTTCTCTTCGGCCATTTGCGCCGCTTTGGCCTGCACATTTTCCTGCTCTTGTGCTCTAATCATATTGATGGATAAATCGACCAGGTCACGGACCATTGATTCCACATCGCGCCCGACATAACCGACTTCGGTAAATTTTGACGCCTCCACTTTCAGGAAGGGCGAATTGTCGAGCTTGGCCAGTCTGCGGGCGATTTCCGTTTTTCCCACGCCCGTGGGCCCGATCATGATGATGTTTTTAGGCGAAATCTCTTCCGCCAGCTCTTCGGGGACATTCTGTCTGCGCCAGCGGTTACGCAGCGCAATAGCCACGGCACGCTTGGCGTCCGCCTGACCGATAATGTGTCGGTCCAATTTTTCCACTATTTGCCGGGGCGTGAGCCCAGAGTCTTTCATTTTCTTAGTCTGCTCCTTACTTCCTGTTCTTCTTTGATTCTTTAATATCATTACCTGCCAGGTCAAGCTCCTCAAGGGTGATGCAGTCGTTGGTATAGATGCAGATTTCGGAGGCGATCTTCATGGCCTCCCCGGCAATCTCCACGGCGGACAGGTTGCTGTGGCGTACCAGGGCACGTGCCGCCGCCTGTGCAAAGGCGCCGCCGGACCCGATGGCCATGATGTCGTCATCTGATTCGACGACATCACCGTTGCCGGAAATAATCAGTGAGTGCTCCCGGCTCACTGCGATCATCAGCGCCTCCAGATGGCGCAACACCCGGTCGGTGCGCCAGTCCTTGGTCAGCTCCACCGCCGCACGCAGCAGGTTTCCGTTGTATTGCTCAAGCTTCTGGTCAAAACGGTCAAAAAGGGTAAAGGCGTCGGCGGTCGCCCCGGCAAAGCCCACCACCACTTCGTTGTTGTATAGGCGGCGCACCTTACGGGCCCCGCGTTTGAGAATCGTTGTGTCCAGTGTTACCTGGCCGTCGCCGGCTACGGCGATTTTGTCGCCTTTTTTCACCGCCAGTATCGTTGTACCCCTGATCTGCATTTTATTTTTCTTCCCTTCCCGCTCTGGCCCGGGGATGGGCCTTGTCGTAAACTTCCATCAGACGGCTGATGTTGAGTGCCGTGTATTTCTGTGTTGTCGAGAGGCTTTCGTGCCCCAGCATTTCCTGAATCGAGCGCAGGTCGGCTCCGGCATTTAAAAGGTGCGTCGCAAAGCTGTGACGCAGCGCGTGCGGACTTATTTTTCTGCCGATACCGCTTTTCATGGCCGCCGCATCCACGATACGCGCAATACTCCTGGAGGTGATTCTCCCTCCCCATTTATTTAAAAACAGCGGTTGGCTAAATTCCTGTTGTTTCCTTTTCTCCTTCGTGGCGGCCAAATAAGCGCCGACTGCTTCAAGTGCCGGTGATCCCACAGGGACGATTCTTTCCTTTTTGCCTTTGCCCCTGACTTTGACCTGTTCCGCGGCAAAATTTACATCATCGGTATTGAGTCCGGCCAGCTCCGACAGACGAAGCCCCGAGGAATAAAACAGCTCTAATATGGCCAGGTCGCGAAGACTTGAGCTGTCGCTTTTGCCGGAAACCGCTTTCATAATTTCAAAAGCCTCGTCAACCGACAAAAAAGTCGGCATATGTTTTTCCATTTTCGGCGCCCTGATCCCCGTCATCGGGTTTAGTTTGATCACTCCTGTGCGTATCAAATAGGCGTAAAACGCCTTCAGGGAGGAAATTTTACGGTTGACGGATATTTTCTTCAGTCCCCGCCCGTGCAGAAACGCCATGTAGGCTCTGATGGTTTCCGGCGTGCTGTCACATATCTCCGTCGTTGCCAGGTGGTTTGACGGATCTTTAAGAAAACTTTCATACTCCTTCAGGTCTGTCAGATAGGCCCTCCGCGTGTGCCTGGAAAGATTACGCTGTACTTCCAGGAATGCACTAAAATCAGCAAGCAGGTCCTTCATTTTTTTACATTTTATATTTTCCGAAATCTTCAGCCGACAGGTTTTCCAGAAATTCCCTTATTTTATCTTCCCTGAGCTTGTCGATATCTGTCAGCTTCGTCCCAAAATCGATACTGCGTGATTTTTCCAACACAGCTTCTTCCACAAAAATAGAAGCCCGCGCCCGCAACGCCAGGGCAATGGCGTCGCTGGGTCGGGAATCAATCGCGCAGGTATTGCCGTCGCGTGTCAGATAAACGGTTGCATAGAAAGTATTGTTGCGGATATCGACGATTTCGATGCGGTTTACCTCCACGCCCATCGCCTTGATGCACTCATACATCAGGTCATGAGTCATGGGACGGGGGAACACAACATGTTCGAGTTCTGTGGCAATGGCACTGGCCTCAAACAGTCCGATCCAGATCGGGATAGCCTTTGTTTCCTGCAGGTCTTTGAGGATCACAATGGGCGTATTGGTAATTGGATCTATGGTCAAACCGGATACCTTCATTTCCAAAAGCATTGATATCCTCCTTATGCTTTTATGATTTTTCCGCGCAGCGAATGTAAAAAGCCGCGTGTGATTGCCACACGAATCAGGTTGCCCGTCATTTCAGGAGTACCCCTGAAATTGACTATTTTCCAGGCGCGCGTCCTTCCCCTGACTTCATTTTCTGAATTTTTGCTTCTTCCCTCCACAAGAACCTCCTGGACACTTCCCTCAAGAGCGGTGTTTTTTTCTTGTGTGTGCTTTTCCTGCAGCCGCTGCAATTCCTCAAGGCGCTTACGTTTCTCCTCAAAAGGTACTGCCTGCGGCAAATAACAGGCGGCGGTTCCCTCACGTTCAGAATACATAAAGGAAAACACTGAATCAAACCTGATTTTTTCCATCATGTCAATGGTTTCTTGATAGTCCTTTGGTGTTTCACCGGGAAAGCCGACAATGATATCGGACGTGATGCTGATTGAGGGGCAGACAGAGCGTAATTCGTCCACTTTCCGCAGATATTCCTCGGCCGTGTATTTCCTGTTCATCAGCTTCAAAATACCGCTCGAGCCGGACTGGACCGGCAAGTGGATATGTTCGCACAGTTTAGGGACTGCTGAAAAACAATCAATGAGTGCCTTCGATAAGTCTTTCGGGTGTGATGTCGTAAAGCGGATTCTTTCAATGCCGTCAATTTCGTTTATCTTTTTTATCAGTGTGGGAAAATCGCACGCATCGGGTAAATTTTTTCCGTAGGAATTGACATTCTGCCCCAGCAGCGTGACCTCCTTCACACCTGCGGTGGCCAGTTTTTTTATCTCGCCGATAATATCCTCCGGCGTACGACTCATTTCCGGTCCGCGCAAATAAGGCACCACGCAGTAGGCGCAGTAATTGTCACATCCCTGCATAATGGAAACAAAAGAGGATACCGCGCCCTTTGCCGGCGGAGCGTAAATATTGATTGAAGTTATCTGCGGTAAAAAGCCGGTTTCGGTAATCTTTTTACCATCACGCACCACCTTATCCACCATCAGGGGCAGACGATGAATATTGTGAGTTCCGAAAACAAAATCCACACCGGCAAATCTTTTATAAATTTTCTCCTGCATGTGCTGCGCCAGACAGCCGCCGAAACCGATAATCAAGGCCGGCTTTTTTTGTTTCAGCTTAACGAGCCTTCCTAGTTCGCTGAGTGCTTTTTGCTGAGCTTTTTGGCGAATTGAACAGGTGTTCATCAGTATCAGATCTGCCTGATGGGCGTCGCCGCACAGCTCATAACCTTCTGCCTCCATCAGTACGGCCATCTGCCGTGAATCATGGACATTCATCTGGCAGCCGAAGGTTTCAATATATAGGTGTTTTTTCCCCATTTCAATTATCCGCCAACTTCGAATCCGAGCTAATATTATCTCATCAACTGTTCGTCAATCTATATTTCAAATTATTGGCCAGATTCGCGAATTCTTCCACAGAAAGGGTCTCCCCTCTTCTGGTCGGATCAATACCAGTCTGTATGAGTGTCTCTTTTATTAGCTGTTCGGGCAGGCCTTCCAGAAAAGATGCCTGTTTGAGGTTGTTCAGAAGCATCTTACGCCTTCTTGCAAAAGACGACCGGACGAGGTTGACAAATAAATCCTCGTCTTCAAGTTCGAAAAGCGGCCGCTTGCGGAAAAAACCCTGCATGACTGAAGAGACAACTTTCGGACGCGGGTAAAAGCATGATGGTCCAACATCAAAAAGGCGATCTACATCCGCGTACATCTGCAGTAAAATCGAGGGGACCCCGTAGCTTTTGGTTCCCGGCATTCCGACAAGGCGCTCAACAACTTCTTTTTGGAGCATCAGCGTAAAGTTATTGATCACCGTCCTGTGTTTCAGTAAATGAAAAACGACCGGGCTGGAGATATTGTAAGGAACATTACCTATTACTTTAAGTTTTGTATGATATTTATCTGATACAGCTGAGTAATCAAATTTCAATACGTCGCCGGCATGAACCTGCACAGAGGGGGTTGCCCCAAAGCGGTCATTAAGAATTTTCACCAGTCGCGCATCAAGTTCGACAGCAATTAATTTTGACGCCCGCTTTGCGAGACTGGCGGTGAGCACACCGATTCCCGCACCTATTTCAACAACGACATCTCCCGGCACTGTATGGGCAGCCGCCGCAATTTTCTGGATAATATTAACATCCACAAGAAACGACTGACCCAGCTTTTTCGTCGGATGTACATTGTATAGCTTGAGAATATCCCTTGGAGTCGTCATGACGGGCGATTGACCAGCGGCCAGCGGGAAACGGCATTCAAATCCAGCGAATCCCCACCGCGATTCTTCAAGATGATCTCGCCCAGGACCGCAATCATCGCCGCATTGTCCGTACACAAAACCATGGGGGGGATAAACAACTCCATCCCCTCTTCTTCGGCAATCTTGGCAAACCTTAACCTCAGACGGCTGTTGGCCGCCACTCCGCCACAGACAACCAATTGACGGATATTGTTGTCATTTGCCGCCCGGATGGTTTTTTGGACAAGAACATCGACGATCGCCTCCTGATAGCTGGCAACAACATCCGGCAGTTCATCTTCCGTGAAGGGCCTTCCCCTCTTTTTGAGCATGACGGAAAGGGATGTTTTCAGTCCGCTGAAGCTGAAGTCAGGCGAGTCTTTCATCGCTCTGGGAAAATCGAAGGCATGGGGATTCCCGTTTTTGGACAGTTTGTCAATGATGACCCCTCCCGGATAACCCAGGCCCAAAAGCTTGGCCGCCTTGTCCAGAGCTTCGCCTGCCGCGTCATCGCGCGTCTGGCCAAGTTGTTGGAATTGATGATAATTATTGACCAGATAGACATTGGTGTGGCCTCCGGAGACGACCAGCGCGATAAAAGGAAATTGCGGTTTTTTGTCTGACAGAAAAGAGGCCATGATGTGGCCCTCAATATGATTGACGCCCGCAAGCGGAATGTCCAGAGCGCAGGCCAGCGCCTTGGCGGTCGATAAACCGACAAGCAGAGAGCCGACCAGTCCCGGCCCCCGCGTCACGGCAATACCTTCGATTTCGGGTAATGACAGCTTCGCATCCCTTAAAGCACGTTCGATGACCGGCGAGATTGCCTCCAGATGTCTGCGCGAAGCAATTTCCGGGACCACGCCTCCATAGGCACTGTGATCGCTGATCTGCGTGGCGATGACGTTGGAAAGCATTTTTCCATCTTTGACCACGGCGGCCGCGGTTTCATCGCACGACGATTCTATACCTAAAACAATCAATGCCCTATCCTTCAAACGGCCCGAAATATTTCAAACATCCTGCATCTCACCGGGATGCGGCACAAAATTCACGATAATTTTCTTTACAAATGCCGTCAAAGACTTATATAAAAGCCCGGGTTATTTGTAAACAAACTTTTATCTTATGCAGGCGCCCTCCTATGGAAATAAAATCTGATTTTTTGATTATCGGCAGTGGGATTGCGGGGCTGAGCCTGGCGATCAAGGCCGCCCGCCTTGGGTCCGTCTCCATTGTCACGAAGAAGGAAAAATCGGAATCCAATACGAACTACGCGCAGGGCGGCATTGCCGCCGTGATGGATAAAACGGACAGTTTTGAAGAGCACATAAAAGACACGCTCACCTGCGGAGCGGGGCTGTGTCACAGGGATGTAGTGGAATTTGTCGTGCGCGAAGCGCCGGAGCGCATCCAGGAGCTCATTGAATGGGGAGTGAATTTCACCCGTTCCGAAGAATCGCCGGACTTGTTTGACCTCGGACAGGAAGGGGGACATCACAGGCGCCGCGTCCTGCACGCCCAGGACCTAACCGGAAGAGAAATCGAGAGGGCACTGCACGAAAGAGTAGCCGCTCTGAAAAATGTCAATATCTACGAAAATCATATCGGCATCGACCTCATTGTGCACCGAGACGCCACCGGAGACTCTTTAGGCTGCCTGGGGGCCTATGTCCTGGACATCGAAAAAGACGAAATACACACATTCCGCGCCAGGTACACAATTTTATCCACCGGCGGCGCGGGGAAGGTCTATCTGATCACGACCAACCCGGATATCGCCACAGGTGACGGCATTGCCATGGCCTATCGCGCCGGAGCCGAAATCGCCAACATGGAATTCATTCAGTTCCACCCTACCTGCCTGTTTCACCCGGAAGCGAAAGCCTTCCTGATCAGCGAAGCGGTGCGCGGCGAGGGAGGGATTCTCAGGCTGAAAAACGGCGCCACCTTCATGGAACAATACCATCCTATGAAAAGCCTCGCGCCGCGCGATGTCGTCGCCAAAGCCATCGACAACGAGATCAAGAAATCCGGTGATGAGTATGTCCTTCTGGATATCACCCATCACAGTCGTTCTTTCCTGCAGGAACGTTTCCCCAATATTTACGATAAATGCCTCGAATACGGCTACGATATGGCCCTCGAGCCGATTCCCGTTGCACCGGCGGCCCACTATATTTGCGGCGGTGTACTGGTCGATCACTTCGGCAAAACATCCATCGACAATCTTTATGCCTGCGGTGAAGTTTCCTGCACAGGACTGCACGGCGCCAACCGCCTGGCCAGCAACTCTCTTCTGGAGGCACTGATCTATTCACACCGGACTTTTATGAAAATTTCCGAATCTTTTCATCAAACACAAATGAGCACGGTGGTTATCCACCCCTGGGATCCGCTGGACAGCTCGGAGAGCGACGACACCATCGTCGTCACCAATAACTGGGAGGAAATACGCCGCTGCATGTGGAACTACGTCGGTATCGTCCGTTCGGACAAACGCCTGGAAAGGGCACTGCGCCGTATCGAAATGATCCAGAAGGAGATCCATGAATACTATTGGAACTATAAAGTCACCAAAGACCTCATCGAGCTGCGTAATATCACTACAGTGGCTAAACTGATCGTACAGAGTGCACGTTCACGCAAGGAAAGCCGCGGCCTGCATTATACGATGGACTATCCGGAAATGGACAATACTTATCTGAAAGACACAATTTTGACGAAAAACCAGAAAAAAGATGGGGGTACGCCTGCCCTGTGAATCAGCCGAACACCCGGCGAAAAATGTAATCCAGTCTGGTCAGAAAATTACCGACATTAAAAATATCATCCAGCTCTTTTTTACTCAAATGTTTTTGCACCAGTTCGTCCTGGTCCAACAACCGGCGAAAATCCGTCTCTTCCTGCCAGGAGCGCATCGCATGCTTCTGCACCGCGGCATAGGCATCCTCACGCGTCGCCCCTTTTTCAACCAAAGCCAGAAGCACTGTCTGTGAGAAAATGAGGCCGTGCGTCATGTTAAGATTGGCCATCATCCTTTCGGGATAAACGACCAGTCTGTCCATCAGCGAGGTGAACCTTGCCAGCATGAAATCAAGAACAATAGTCGCGTCAGGGGCAATAACACGTTCGACTGATGAGTGGCTGATATCTCTCTCATGCCACAGGGCAACATCCTCAAGAGCCGCCACAGCGTACGAGCGCACCAGTCGCGACAGGCCGGAGACATTCTCGGACAGAACCGGGTTGCGCTTGTGCGGCATGGCCGATGAACCCTTTTGCCCCGTCGAAAAAAACTCTTCCGCCTCGCGCACCTCTGTGCGCTGCAGCAGGCGGATTTCCTGGGCGAACTTATCCAGAGACGAAGCTATAATCGCCAATGTGGTAAAATATTCCGCGTGACGGTCACGCTGAACGATTTGCGAAGAAACCGGCGCAGGTTTCAGCCCCAATTTTTGACAGACATACTCTTCAACAAAAGGATCGATAAAAGCAAAGGTTCCCACTGCTCCGGATATCTTTCCGTAACTGACGTTTTCCTTGGCCCGTAACAGACGCTCGCGGTTGCGCTGCATTTCCTGATACCACAGAGCCATTTTCAGACCGAAGGTAATCGGTTCGGCATGAATACCGTGCGACCTGCCGATCATCAGCGTGTTTTTATGCTCAAAAGCCAGACGCTTTAGAACCGCCAGCAACTGATCAATATCGTCAAGCAGTATCTGGGCGGCTTCAGCAAGCAAAAGGGCCAACGCCGTATCCAGAACATCGGAGGAGGTAAGCCCCATATGAATAAAGCGCCCCTCCGGCCCGACAGCCTCGGCAAGCGAGGTGACAAACGCGATCACGTCATGGCGTGTTACCTCTTCGATTTCGTCAATTCTTTGGACATCCACTGAAGCCCTGGCTTTGATCGCTTCAAGCGCTGATGCAGGAATTTTCCCCAGCCTGGCCATCGCTTCTGAGGCTGCGATTTCCACCTCCAGCCATTTACGGTACTTGTTTTCCCGGCTCCAGAGGGCCGCCATTTTTTCTCTTGAGTATCTGGGAATCACAGGCATCTCCTGTTTTCGTTTTTACTTCGGTGCCGCGCGCCGTCCGGCAATTCGTTAATATGAAACTTGACGCCGCCCGTCAAGGCGTAAAAATACTCTTTTTACACGAAAATAAAAAAGCTTAAAGCGCGGAAAGTGTTTCCCCCGCGCTTTAAGCTTCTCATCAGATTGCGGCAAAGTCGTCTGAATCTTATTTTACTTCCTGGCGCAACGCCTTAATCATATCGGTTTTTTCCCATGGATATTTATCAAGAAATAACGTACGCGGAATCTTGCGGTAAATATCGCCCCGGAGCAGGCCGAATTTGGTAATCATCCCCTCGGGAGTGAGATCAAACAGCTTATTGATGATTTTCTCGAGCCGGTCATCGGGAAGTTTTCCCGTACCGAATGTGTTGACATAAACGGAAAACGGTCGGGCAATGCCGATGGCGTAGGCCAGCTGCACCGAGCATTTCTTTGCCAGCCCCGCCGCGACGATATTCTTGGCCACATAGCGCGACCCGAAGACGGCCGAGCAGTCAACTTTTTCCGGCGTCTTGTTGACCACAGCACCGCCGCCCAGCTGCGCGCCGGGAAAGCCGCCATAGCACTGAACGACCAGTTTTCGCCCGGTAACACCTGAATCGGCCGCGCTGCATGAATTGATCGCATTCCACTCGCCTGTGGGGTTGAAAAGAAACTCTGTTTTTTTATCCACACAGTCTTTGAGTGCCTCAAAGGCTATTTTTTTGGCCTTGTCGCGAATTTTGAGACGGTCACCCTTCACATAACGGTAGTCAATTGCGTTGGACATCAGCACCTTGACTACACGAACAGGCTTGCCGGTTTTCAAATCATAATCAACCGACACCTGCCCTTTCCCATCCGGTGCGAAAATGGGGTCCTGGCAATATTCAAAAGCGCGCATCAGCTTGTTGGCCAGTACGTAAGGCATGGGTAGCAACTCCGGCGTGTCATCACAGGCAAAACCGTACATGATACCCTGGTCACCCGCTCCTATCTCTCCTTTCTTGTTCAGCAGGCAGCTTGTGCCCTGATTGATATCGGGCGACTGAGGAATGATGGCGTTGAGAACACCCATCGAATGACCGTTGAGGCCGACAGAAGCATGATTATAACCCAGCTCCAGCACCGATTCACGCGCAATCTTGTCGATGTCAACATTAACCCTTGTGCGCACTTCACCACCGACAAGACATATTCCTTTCCCCAAAAAAACTTCCAGGCCGCAATGGGGCATATTGGCCAGATTGAGACCTTGTTTTTCTTTCTTTTCCTTGTCAAGGATGGCAGCAATCACATTGGCCGCGATAATATCGGCCACCAGATCCGGATGTCCTACTTTTACGCTTTCCGTTGAAATTTCCATAATATCCTTCTCCTGTTATTTTTTGGCGGGTTTTTCATGAATAAATCAAAAAAAACCCGTGCCAAAGCACGGGTTAAATGAATTATTTCATTGTTGTCAGTGCTTTAGCACATTTATAGAGCGGAGCAATTTACAATTAAATCACCGCTTTTGAAAACTCATATCACACAAAAGCATAAAATCAAGATTTTTTTTCATCATGCTCCTTAAAGCCCGTTCGCCGCTCAGCGCACAATGACCACGGGGATGCTGCCCGCAAGCTGATTTTTGATTTGCACGAATTCTTCGTCTGAAAATGTTTTTTCTTCGGCAAATATCGTCTCGAGTGTCTCTCCGGGCTGAAATCTTTGCAGGGCATAGCGCTTTGCACCGTCTATCTCGCGTGCTATCGTCAGAATGTCTTCCGGCCTCAGAAGTGAAGCGGCCGCTGTCGTACGAAATTCATGGGGGATTTTTGCTCCAATCACCAGGCGAATGCTTTCACGCAAATCATCCTTATCCAGAGGTGCTCTGACTACATCGGGATACTTTTCTAAGGGTGCCTTAACGTCCATGGCGATGAAATCAACAAGACCATCTCTGAGCAGGCGCTCCAGCACTCGGGGACGCGAACCATTGGTATCGAGCTTTACGGCGAAACCGAGCCTGCGGATATCCATAATAAACGGAATTAAATCATCCTGCAGCGCCGGCTCCCCTCCCGTGATGACAACAGCGTCAAGCCTGCCCCGACGATTTTCCAAGAACCTGAAGATGTCCTTTTCCTCAAGACAGGGTTGGTAAAGTTTTACGTCCACCAACTGCGGGTTATGGCAGTAGGGGCAGCGGAAATTGCAGCCCTGTGTAAAGATGACCGCGCTGATTTTTTCCGGATAATCAATCAGGGAAAGCTTTTGCAGACCACCGATTTTCATAAGACCGTTTCACCATTGACTACAAACGCGCCGGTTTTTGTTTACTGAAAACGGTAAACCTGCCTCGCGCTGAATTCCTCCTGTTTGCCCTTGTTCCACTGTTTTACCGGCCTGAGATAACCGACCACCCGTGAATAAACCTCACAGGCGTCGCTGCACGACGGACACGTTTGCATCTCTCCTTTGATATAGCCGTGCGACGGGCAGACACTGAACGTCGGAGTGAAGGTCAGGTAGGGCAGATGATAATTGGAGCATATCCTGCGCACCAACGTTTTTACGGCCTCCGGGTCATCTACACGTTCGCCGGCAAAGGCATGAAATACCGTACCGCCCGTGTAGCGGGTCTGAATCTCATCCTGCAGATCCAGTGCTTCAAAAATATCGTCCGTGTGGTTTACGGGCAGTTGAGTAGAGTTGGTGTAGTAGGGCTCCGCATCTTTCGTTTCGCCGTCGCTTGCCGTAATAATATCGGGGTATTTTGCGCGGTCGATGCGCGCCAGGCGATAGGATGTTCCTTCCGCCGGCGTCGATTCCAGATTATAATTGTTGCCCGTTTCCTTCTGGTAGTCGATCAGGCGGTTGCGCATGAAGTCGAGCACCTCTTTTGTAAATTCCTGACCCTCCTCCGAGGCGATACCGGTTTTCAGCAGGTTGAGGCATGCCTCATTCATCCCTACCAAACCGATAGTGGAAAAATGATTTTTCCAGTATTCGTTGAAACGCTCCTTGACGTTGCGCAGATAATACTTTGTGTATGGATACAGGTTGCCGTCGGTGAATTTTTCCAAAACCTTACGCTTGGTTTCCAGACTCTCTTTGGCCGTGTCCATCAGTTTGGCCAGCCTGCTTATAAACTCCGCCTTCGTCGCGGACCGATAGCCGATGCGCGGCATATTGATGGTTATCACGCCGATGGATCCGGTAAGCGGGTTGGAGCCGAAAAGCCCACCTCCCCTCATCTGCAGCTCGCGATTGTCGATGCGCAGACGGCAGCACATGCTTCGCGCGTCCTCGGGGTTCATGTCGGAATTGATGAAGTTGGAAAAATAGGGAACTCCGTATTTGGCCGTCATTTCCCACAGATCGGCCATTTCGGGATTGTCCCAGTCAAAGTCTGTGGTGACATTGTAGGTCGGAATCGGGAAGGTGAAGACCCTCCCTTTGGCATCACCTTCGGCCATTACCTGCAAAAACGCGCGGTTGAAAAGGTCCAGTTCCTTTTGGAATTCTCCGTATGTTTCCTTTTGCGGCTTGCCGCCGATAATGACAGGCTGATCGGCGTAATAACAGGGAACCGTCAGATCAAGCGTCACATTGGTGAAAGGCGTCTGGAAACCGACACGGGTGGGCACGTTGATGTTAAAAATAAATTCCTGCAGCGCCTGCTTGATTTCTTTGACGCTCAGGCCGTCGTAGCGAATAAAAGGCGCCAGGAGCGTATCGAAATTGGAAAAAGCCTGTGCGCCGGCCGCTTCGCCCTGCAGCGTGTAGAAGAAATTGACCACCTGCCCCAGAGCGCTGCGCAGATGTTTGGCCGGTTTGCTTTCCACCTTGCCGGCCACACCGCGAAATCCCTGCACAAGCAGGTCATACAGATCCCAACCCACGCAGTAAACGGACAGCAGGCTTAGATCATGAATATGAAAATCACCCTCCGTATGCGCGCGTCGTATTTCCGGCGTATAGATTTCGTTGAGCCAGTAAACCTTGCTCACTTCCGATGAAATATAATTGTTGAGCCCCTGAAGTGAATAGTCCATATTACTGTTTTCATTTACCTTCCAGTCGGCTTTTTTCAGATACTGATCCACCAGCGCCACTTCCATTTTATTTGTAATAGCCCGCAGGCGCGAGTGTTGGTCGCGATAAATAATATAGGCTTTGGCTGTCTTGCGATAGGGGGACTGCAGGAGAACCTCTTCGACAATGTCTTGTATCTCTTCCACCTCAGGAATTTCTCCGTTGAAAAATTGCGAAGCGAGGTTGAGTACTCTGATGGTCAGCTTACGCGCCTCCTTTACGTCAAATTCCTGTGTCGCCGAACCGGCTTTGGCGATGGCATTGGTGATTTTTTCGGCATCGAACCGGACAACACGGCCGTCACGCTTGCGGATTTTCGTATTCATTAAAACCCCTCCATGATTATTTGACACAAGACAGCTTCCCGTTGCTTAAAAAACAAACGGTCACTGCTCAATATATTGTGGTTAAAATGTGCCATACCACTATATATAGATGTTATCAAGCTGAAAATCAGAAAAACAAAAATAAATTGAGTTCATATTATGCTTGAAAATAACATTTTTACGTTTTATGAGCATAAACCTTCAAGAAGGCGGTTGGATTTGAAAATCGATCTAGAGAAAATCTCGAAAGTAAAAGGATTCCTTGATGAAGAGGAGGCAAGAAGACTTTATCTTCTGGCCGATGAGGCCTCCCGGCTGGCCCCATGTCTGGAAGTAGGCAGCTACTGCGGCAAATCGGCCGTTTTTTTAGGGACAGCCTGCAAAGAAAATAACGCCGTTTTATTTTCCATTGACCATCATAGAGGTTCGGAAGAACAACAGCCGGGCGAGGAATATTTCGATCCTGAACTCCTGGACAAAGAAACAGGTAAAATCGACACTCTTAGGTTTTTCCGCCGAACAATTGATGATTTCGACCTTGGTAATACGGTTGTTCCCATCATCGGCCGTTCCGAAATAGTCGGCCGCGCCTGGAGCACAAAGCTCGGAATGGTTTTCATTGACGGGGGTCACGCCTATGATACGGTTCTGAGCGATTATGAAATCTGGTCGCGACACGTTGTCGCCGGCGGTTACCTTGTATTCCATGACATCTTCCCGGATCCGGCCGATGGCGGCCAGGCCCCGTATCTCGTTTATCAGAAGGCGGCCGCATCGGCTTTATTCGATGTAGAACCTCTCTTCAAATCGCTGGGCATACTAAAAAGAAAAGGCTGAAACCCAGAAATCGTTTTCCCGATTCTCATCCGTCGCCTCCTTTTTGGTAACTTATCAACCGGACAGTTTACGTGCTACAAACCGGACAATTCATTTGCTACTTACACAGCACATAATCAATGCTTGACATAAGTTGCCGCATTGATATGATAAAAGTAAATAAACAAAAGAAAAGCAAATGGCACAGGAAGCTCCTTTACCGGTAACACAGTGGATTATAAGGGAATCCGGAGATAAAAAAGCTGAAGAATCTCTGGTAAAAGAATTCGGCGTAAGCCGGATTGTTTCCCAACTAATTTTAAACCGACAAGTCAAATCCCTTGAGGAGGCACAAAGCTATTTATACCCCTCCCTCAATGACCTGCACAGCCCCTTCCTGATGAAGGATATGAAGCAGGGTGTCGCACGTCTGATCCGCGCGATCGCCAATGAGGAAAAAATAGTCATCTATGGAGACTATGACGCTGACGGAATAACCTCGGTGGTCATTCTCTACAAGTTTATCCAGGAACTCAACGCGCGTGTTTCCTATTACATTCCAGACCGGGTGGAAGAAGGTTACGGTCTGAAAACCCCGGTCATCGATCAATTCCGGGAGGATAATGTCAGACTGATCATCACGGTGGACTGCGGTATTTCCGACATAGAGCAGATCTCCTACGCCCGGTCACTGGGTATTGACACGATCGTACTGGACCATCACGAAATTTCAGATTCTTTGCCCCCGGCTGTTGCCTGCATCAACCCCAACCGATCAGACTGTCCTTTCCCCTTTAAGCATCTTGCGGGAGTAGGTATTGCTTTCAATTTTCTGATTGCTCTGCGTGGAACGCTGCGTAAAGAAGGTTTCTGGAAAGACGGAAAATTCCCCAACCTGAAAGAATATCTGGATGTAGTGGCCCTGGGAACAATCGGCGACATAGCGCCACTGATCGGAGAAAACAGGATTTTTACAAAAATCGGTCTGGAATATATTACAGAAGGAAGAAGACCGGGCATCAGAGCTTTAAAAGAAGTAAGTGGCATAGACGGACAGCTCATCGACTCTTTTAAGGCGTCGTTTTGCCTGATTCCACGCATTAACGCAGCCGGACGGATCGCCTCCGCGCTTGATGCAGTTTTACTTTTGCTTGCCGAAAGCATGGAAGAGGCGCGTCCGCTGGCCGCCAGGCTTGATTTATACAACCGGCGACGCCAGGCCATGGAAAGAGACATTCTCAATGACATACTCGAAAAGCTGGGAGCCGAGCCTGAGTTGGAAAACACCAGCGCCCTGGTCTTCTCTTCCGAAAAATGGCACCCCGGCGTTGTCGGGATTGTCGCCTCCCGTCTGGTCGATCTGTACAGCCGGCCTGCTTTTGTGATCAGCTTAAGAGATGGCGTAGGCAAAGGTTCGGGCCGCAGCGTCTCCGATTTCAACATTCACAAAGGATTACAGCAGTGCGCCTCTCTTCTGCTTTCGTATGGCGGTCACTACCGCGCCGCCGGCATCTCCATAAAAGAGGATGATATCGACGAGTTCGCCTGCATGCTCGATGAAATCATCAGCTGCTCCGTCCAGACTTCGGATATGGTCTCCCGGACGCTCATCGATGCGGAATGTCACCTGCACGATGTGAACATGGATCTGATCCGCCAACTCGACATGCTGGCTCCTTTCGGTTGCGAAAACCCTGAGCCGGTCCTTTGCACACGCAATGTCAGAACGTCTTCGGCAGTTGCCGTTGGAAACAATCATCTGAAAATGCGGGTGAGCTCGGATGGCGTTTCCCTTAACACCATCTGGTTCGGCATGGGTAAATACTTGAATACCATCGGTTCGTCGAGTCTGGATATCGTATTTTCACCCCATATAAACTATTGGAACGGTGCCTCCGATATTCAATTAAAAATGAGAGATGCCGCAATTCTATCCTGAGGGCTTAAAAATGGAAAAAGCGCGCAGGGCCGCCATGTTCAGTGCTTTACTCTTTCCCGGCTGGGGCCAGATTTATCTTGGCCATATCGTCAGGGGACTGGTTTTTATCATCTCTTCACTGGCCGGCGCTGCTCTTTTGGCCTGGCAGATCATTCAGGCCAGCTTGAAAATAATCAAAGAATCGCCCTTCATTAAAGGAACTGTCAGGTTTGAAGACATTCTCATCGTCACTCTGAACGCGCTGAAGTCGGTAAACCTCGCACCTTTTCTTCTTTTGTTGTCCTTAATTTTTATCCTCTGGGTTGCGTCGATCTTTGACGCTTTACAACTGGGAAAAAAACAGGAACTCAGCCGGGCCACTGGCGCTGATCAATCAATAATTTCTGATCCCCAGTGAATGAGCCGGCATCTGCATACTCCAAAACATCGATTTTAACCGTACAAATATCCCTAAATGTTTTCTTAAACTTTTCTTCCCATCCTCTTGTTTTTAAAGCTGAATGATTTTTGTCAACCCTGAGTGTCAAAATGTCTTCATGCCCCTGGCGAGTCACGACTGCCTGCAAAGGAAGATTGCCCATCTGCACCGAAAGGTCCTTCAACTGGCTGGGTGCCACAAAAAGCCCGCGAACTTTCACCGCCTCACCTACCCTGCCGGCGATCCCTTCCAGACGGAAGGAAGTCCGTCCGCAGGGACATTTTTTGGTAATCAGCCGTGACAGGTCGCCTGTGCCGAATCTCAAGAGAAAGAAAATACTGTTTAGTCTGGTGACCACTACTTCGCCCAGCTCGCCGGGCGCGACATTTTTTCCTGTGGCAGGATCGACAATTTCCACAATTGTTTCCTCACAGATGTGCCAGCCGGACTTATGGCCGCACTCATAGGCCACATCACCGACTTCCGTCGCCCCGTACATCTGATAAGTGTCAATACCGTATTGCCGCTCAAAAGTCTCGCGAAGCGAGGCTCCGAGGGGTTCCGCAGCAAAGCAGGCTTTGCGTAACTTGAAATTCTTCCGGAAATTGTAGCCCATTTCCTCCGCCTGTCTGATGATCGCCATCAGGAAGCTAGGCGTACCGACGTAAGCGGTAACTTTCAGATCACGGATAAGCTGCACTTGAATCTGTGACGAGGAGGTGCCGGAAGGGACAACAGTCGCACCTACCCTGCGTAAACCGTTGTGGAAAGTGAGCCCCGCCGCAACCAGATGATATGAAAAAGCGTTGAGCGCAATATCGCCCGGGCCGATGCCGGCGGCAAAAAAAGCGCGTGCCCACAGATAATCTGTTTCGGAAAGGTGCGGTTCATAAACGGGCCCCGGGGAGGTGAAAATCCGGTCAACATGAATTGCGGGATTTTCCAGATTTGCGTAAGGCGGACGTTTCAATTCCATTTCAACAAGTTTTTCACGTGAAGTTACAGGCAAACCTTCCAGATCTTCACGGGTTTTGACATTTCGTGGATTGATTTTCGCAGCATCGAGCATTCTTTTTACAGTGGGAGATGTTTTATAACCGAGTCTGACCATTTTTGCCAAATCTGTGTCCTGAAGCATTTTACGTTGCCTCACAGAGGCACTTTCCCTTGCGTCAAAATATTTTCTCATCTCATCCCTCCTGCTGTTTTAGAGCCACCGTTTACGACGTCGGTAGGACTTAACATCCTTGTAAGATTTTTGAGCTCCGGCAGCGCCCATTCCCAGGTAAAATTCCTTGACGTCCGGGTTGTCGGAAAGCTCGCCGGAAGTACCCTCCATGACGATTTTACCGTTTTCCATCACATAGCCGTAATGAGCGACCTGCAGGGCCATATTGGCGTTTTGCTCCACCAGGACTATGGTCGTGCCGTGTTCTTCGTTTATTTTCTTGATGATGCGGAATATTTCCAAGACGACCAGCGGTGCAAGCCCCAGCGATGGTTCATCCAGCATTAAAAGCTGCGGATGAGCCATCAGCGCTCGTCCGATAACGAGCATCTGCAGCTCACCACCGCTGCAGTAACCGGCAAGCGACTTTTTGCGCTTCACGAGCGCCGGAAAATAATGATACACCATTTCCAGGTCCTGCTTATAGGGTTTACCCGGCCTGGTGGCGGTACCGACGCGCAGATTTTCCTCTATGGTCAGGTATTTAAACGGCTGGCGTCCCTCCAGTACCTGAATTATCCCCTGTCGGGTGATGAATTCCGGCGCCTGATTTTGTATGTTGATGCCGTTATATACAATCTCCCCATCGGTCACCTCGCCGTTTTCGGGTTTGAGAAGGCCGGATATGGCCTTGAGCGTCGTTGTTTTTCCAGCTCCGTTGCTTCCCAAGAGTGAGACGATATGCCCTTTTTCGACTTTCAGGGACACCCCTTTGAGCACCTGAATGACATCCGAGTAAACGACCGAGATGTTGTTGATCTGTAAAAGCACTTCTGCCATAAATCACCATCAATAGGAAAACGGCCACAGTCTGAAACTGGAGCGCACAATCCGCCACAGCTCGGCCAGTCCCTTGGGCTCGAAGAGAATGAAAAGGACAATCGCCAGTCCGAAAACAAATTCGCGAAGCGGCGCCATGTTTAGTCCCATGCTGGTTACGAAGCCGACGTTCATAAGCGCGCCTGTGGCAAATCGCAGGATTTCGTTGAGAATTGTAATAAACGTCGCGCCGAAAATCGCTCCGGGGATGTTGCCCATGCCGCCGATGATGACCATGGCGATAAATTCGACCGACAGGCCCAGGTTGAAAGGCTCGGTTGTGATGCTCACCATATAGTAGGCCCAGATGGCGCCGGCAAAACCTGCATAGAAGGAGCTTGTGGCAAACGCCAGAAGTTTGTATTTGAATATGGGAATCCCCATGCCTTCGGCGGCGCGGTCGTTGTCGCGGATAGCGACAAAAGCCCTTCCGTATTTGCTGCGCATGATGTTTACGGCAAACCAGGTCATGGCGATGAGGCAGATGAAAATCAGAAAGAAAAAGGCTTTATCACCGGATATCTGAACACCGAAGAAAGATGGTGAGGGAAGAGTGATGCCCATCGTTCCCTTGGTGAGCCACTCCCAGCGGATCAGGACATATTCAATAATGAACTGTCCCGCCAGTGTGGCGATGGTGAGATACAGACCTTTGAGACGACCCGATGGAATGCCGAAAATCATGCCGACAAGCGCGGTAATCAGACCGGCCGCGGGAATACAGATGTAAAAAGGAAGCCCTAGCCTGGTTGCCAGAATCGCTCCCGCATAGGCGCCCACACCGAAAAACGCACCATGTCCCAGCGAGATAAGCCCCGTGTAGCCGATAAGAATATTCAATCCGATTACCGCAATGGACATGATCCCGATATTGTTGAGAATATAAAGAAGATAGCTGTTGAGAAAAAAAGGCGCCACCCCCATAAGTAAGATAATGAAAGCAACCAGGCTCACCCTGCCGAACCAGGTTTCAAAAATGGTCAGTTCCTGGGCGTAGTCTTCGCGGAAATTGCCGCAGGGATGAAAAGAGAGTTTTTTCATAATCTTCTTCCTTTAAACCCTTTCAATCTCCACCAAACCGAACAGTCCATAGGGTTTGACCATCAGGATAAACACCAGTACGATATACGGAACTACATCGCGTAAAGATGTGGAAATGTAGCCGCCGGTGAAGGTCTCCAGAAGACCGATGATGATGCCGCCGATAATCGCACCGCCGATGCTGTCCAGACCGCCCAGAATGACAACGGGGAAAACCTTTAGTCCGATGGAGGACAGATCGTGGACATTTACGCCATTTATGATTCCCAGGACGATGCCGCTCATGCAGGCCACCATTGCCGCAATAGCCCAGGAAAGGGCAAATACACGCCTGACGTGCACCCCCAACGACAAAGCCGCCTGCTGGTTATCAGCCACAGAACGCATGAAGATGCCCTGTGACGATTTTTTGAAAAACAAACCGAACAGAAGCAAAAAAATCACCGTAATAATCATCGTGGCGGAATAAACAGGCGCGATGTAAACATCGCCCAGCTGAAGCTCAAGGCACTCAGGAAGAAAATCAGGATAGGTATGCAGATTTCCACCCCAGATAAGCAGAATAAGGCCTTTGAACATGGCGGCAAGACCAACGGTAAGCATGATCACAAAAATCAGTTTTTCGCCGATGAGAGGCCTGAGGAAAAATTTCTCGATGATGAATCCCAGGAGGAAACAGCCGGCAAGCGTCAGCACAAATGCTGCGGCCACAGGTAGTTTTCCCCAGGTTACCAAAGACAAAAAGAAAAATGCACCAAGCGCCAGAAGCTCGCCATGGGCGAAATTCAATACACTGGAAGCCTTGAAAATCATGACAAAGCCCATGGCGGAAATACCGTAGAGCAGTCCCACACACACACCATTTACCAACAGAGGCAAAAATAAATCCATAAAGCACCTTAATCTACGCTTATCACGTTAATGGTTGTTTCGATCTCTCCCACCCGCCCGTCGCGGTATTTCACTTTACCGGTAACCGCCACACTGGGCAGCCCCGCATACATTGCTTCGATAATTTTTATATACAGGCCGTAAACAAAACGCCGGCGCACCTTTCCCGTGCGGGTCAGCTCTTCGTCGTCTGCATCCAGAAGTTTGTACAAAAGGACAAAGCGCCTGATTTTCATCACTTCAAGAAGCTGCTTGTTGACCTCGCGCACTTCCCCCAGGATGAGTTCTTCCACCTGCTTTTGTGCAGCAAGATCCATGTAGGTCGTATAGGGGATCATACGCTCTTCGGCCCAGTTACCGACATTACCCATGTCGATGTTGATCATGGCGGTAATATAGGGGCGGGCTTCGCCGAAAATTACCGCCTCCTTTATATATGGACTGAACTTAAGTCGTGTTTCAATGAAGTCGGGCGAAAAGGCATCGCCGCTTTTGTTGCGGATGATGTCTTCCTTTCGTCCGATGATCAACAGATGCCCGTCATCGTCAATGTAGCCCGCGTCACCGGTTTTGAGCCAACCGTTTTCAAAGGCGGCTTCCGTAGCTTTGTAATCATTGTAGTAGCCCGAAAAGTTGGCCTCCGATTTGACCAGCACTTCCTGGTCTTCGGCGATTTTGACTTCCGTCAGGTGCAGAGACTTTCCTACCGTTTCCAACTTCACTTCATCATCCGGCTGGATTTGGAAAATACCCCCGGATTCCGTCAGGCCGTAGCATTGTTTCAGGTTCAGCCCGATGGCGCGGAAAAAACCGATAACGTCCGGGCTGATGGGGTGGCCGCCAGTGAAGGCACTGGAAAAATGTGAACAGCCAAGCCTGTCCAGCAGTGGTCTGTAGACGGCCAGATTCATAAAAAAGCGCAAAATTTTTATGCCTGGCCCCACCGGCTGTTTATTCAGCTCTTTGCGGACAACCGAGCGTCCGAGGGTCTCAGCCCATGAAAATAATTTCCTTTTCAGCCAGCCGGCATCGGACATTCTCACGCGGATACGCGAGGCCATATCCTCCCAGAAGCGCGAAGCAGTAATCAGAACAGAGGGACCTATTTCCCTGAAATCCTCCTCAATCGTTTCGGCGGTTTCCGGGAAATTCATGGTCATGCCTGTTCCGACAGCAACGCCCATGCCCCACATCTGGTCGACGATCCAGGCCGGCGGTGACATGGAAATCCAGTTTTCTCCCGCTTTCAGGTTCGCGGCCTTTTGCCACTGTCTGGCCATGGTAATCAAATTCCGGTGTGACAATGTCGCAATTTTGGGTACACCGGTGGTTCCGGAGGTCTGAATCATCACCGCGATGTCGTGAGGCTTGCCCCGGGCAATTTCTTTTTCGATATAGTCGGGTTTTTCAGAAATGAATTTTTCACCCCTGATAAGGAGATCTGCATAGCTGTCCAGCCACTCCTCTTCTTCATAGGAGGTCATGCCGGTCGGATCGATATAGACCACTTTTTTTACCCGGGGCAGCCTGTCCCGTACTTCAAGAAGCTTATCGACCTGTTCCTGATCCTGAACTATGACGATTGGCGAATGGATCCGCTCGATGGAAAACGCAAGCTCATCGGCAATGGAAGAAGTAAACAGGTTCAGTGTGGTCGCCCCCAGGGTATGTGCGCCAAGCTCGCAAAAGAGCCACTCGGGTGAATTATTGACGATCATGCACAGATTGGCGCCCCGCTCCAGTCCCAGCGAGGCGAGACCGGCAGCCGTTTTTCTGACATATTCATAGTAGTCGCGCCAGGTGTATTTCTGCCAGATACCATAGGCCTTTTCCCGGATAGCTGTTACCTGGTCTCCGTAAACGGAGGCGTTTTGCGCCAGGAGTCGGGGCAATGTGGCGTTTTGGTCGTCTGTCCGCTCTGATAGGTAATGAGACAAGGTGTCTGTGCCTCTTTTATTCAATTTTTTGCGCCTCCCCCAGGTACGCCTTGACTACTTCCGGATTGGCGCTGATCTGTTCGGGAGTCCCCTCACCGAGCTTTTCTCCAAAATTGAGCACCATGATTCTGTTGGAAATGCTCATTACAATCGACATATCGTGTTCAACGAGGATCATGGTCAGGCCCCACCGCCCGTTTAACTCCAGAAGAAAACGTACCATATCTTCTTTTTCTTCCAGATTCATCCCGGCAAATGGTTCATCGAGGATGAGCAGCCTCGGCTCCAGTGCCAGTGCACGGCCGAGTTCCACCCTTTTCATCATGCCGTACGGTAATGAGCCTACCGTTTTTTTACGGATGGACTGCATCTCGAGAAAATCGATAATTTCTTCCAGAACCTGCCGATGCCGGATTTCTTCGCGGCGCACCGCCGGAGTAAAAATGCATGAGCGCAAAAAACTATAATGACAATGAATGTGACGAGCCAGCGTCATGTTGGCGAGCACCGTCATCCCGGGAAAAAGCTCGATATTTTGGAAGGTGCGTCCGATACCGACCCCTACAAGCTGATGCGTATGCAGGCGGGTGATGTCCCGGCCGTTGAAGATGATCTGACCCTGCTGGGGACGGTAAAAACCGGTTATACAGTTGAGCAGACTGGTTTTCCCCGCTCCGTTGGGACCGATAATAGCCATCAGTTCACCGGTATGCACCGTCAAGTCCACGTCTTTAACAGCGATAACTCCACCGAAGCTCAGACGTAAATTTCTGATTTCCAGCTCGGCATTTTTTTCCTCCTGCGGCCGGTTGGCCATTATGGAGGGGCGGCTGCGAAACGCTTTCATAAAACCTCTTGCGGTAAAAAGGCCCGCAACAAATTACCGGCGGGGATGCCGGCCGGGGCCGGCATCCCCGTTTTCATTTAATTTGTCAGTTTGATTTTATCTTTTCCGGGAACATAGAAATTAGTCAACGCTGTGTAGGTCCCGTCTTCGTTCACTTTCACCATCCTGGCGGTGAATGAGGCTTCATGATTGTCTTTGCTGAAAGACACGGCCGGAACAAGCCCGCCGAAATCCTCATTCCTGAATGATTCCATCGCGGCGTTGATCGTTTCAGGAGTGATCTTTTTTGAACGTTCATAAGCCCTGATAAAAGCTCTTTCCATAATCATCCCGACGGCCACGCCTTCCCAATACGATGCATCGAAAGAATCAACCGTTTTGTATCTTTTCCACAGTTCGCTCATCAGCTCCATACCTTTTGATTTATCTGAAGGCAGACCGCCCGGAAACTGCATGATCAGACGGTCCCGTATCAGACCTTTACCCATTTTGAAGAAATCCGGATCAGTCGAGGTCCATGTTCCCAGGAAAACAGGTTGATATTTAACCCGGTCGGATCCCTTTAAGGCGGTGATGATGGCCGATGGCAGCATCTGCATGAACACATACTCGGCACCTGCTTTTTTCAGACGAAGCAGCTCGGTGCTTAAATCCACCGTCCGGGGAGGAAATTCTTCAATGGCTACCAGATTTATGCCCAGCTCCTTTGCATATTCTTTACTCGGTTCGTGAATGGAGCGCCCGTAGGCATTGTTATAAGTCAGCAGACCGACTCGGGGTGACTCATTTCCCTTATGGATAGCTTTGATGTATTCGAGGATGGCATGACAGTCCATTTTGTAGCTGCCGAAAGGCAGGTACATAAAATCAACAGGTTTTTGAAGGATCTCCCAGCTCGTGGAATAATTGATGGTCGGAACTTTATAGCTTTGGATGATCGGCTTTGCCGCCAGTCCTTCACCCGCACCCCAGGTGGCGATCATGTCCACTTTGTCCTGCATGACGAACTTACGTACGGCCGCCTGCGCCTCCGGCACTTTATAGGCAGTATCGACCGTGATCATGTCGATTTTGTGGCCGTAAACTCCGCCCTTCACCTCATTGACATACTGGAAATAGTCACGCTGGCCTTTTTCATGGAATTTTCCCCATGTGGAAGCCGGGCCGGTCAGGTTGATCGCCGCCCCTACTTTGATTGTTTTTTCCTGTGCTGGTGCCTGAGCACCAAGTATCAGCACGAGAGTTATCACCAGTAAAACAGCTGCCTTTCGTTTCATTTTCCCTTCCCCCTCTTTTTTGGTTTTTTTGCAAAAAAAAACCGTGGGCGAAACTGACTCTGCCCACGGTTCATTTCCTATCCCTACCGGTCATGATTCTTGCAGGCAGACCATAATGCCGCTAAAGCTATAAAAATAAAAACCTGCCTGTTTCGCAAAAAATCTTTTTAACATTTCTTGTGCCTCTTGGCTCGCCCATATAGGCAAATTGATAAAAAAAGTCAAGACGAAAAGTTTTTTCTTCTACTTTCGTTCATCAATGGGCACATAATGCCTTGAAGTCCTGCCTGTGTATATCTGACGTGGCCGTCCGATTTTCAGCGGCACGGTATCGCGCATCTCCTTCCACTGGGCAATCATGCCCGGCAGACGTCCGATGGCAAACATGACCGTGAACATATTGGTCGGAATACCGATCATCCGGTATAAAAGCCCGCTGTAGAAATCGACATTGGGATAGAGCTTCCGCTCGATGAAAAACTCATCATTGAGCGCGGCCTCTTCCAGCTCCATGGCGATATCAATCAAAGCGTCATGATAATCATGTTTCCTGAATAAAATTTCACAATATTGTTTAAGAATTTTGGCGCGGGGATCATAATTTTTATACACCCTGTGCCCGAAGCCAAAAAGGCGAAATTTGTTTTCTCTGTCCTTGGCCGAGTCGATACACTGCCTGATGGTCACATTGTCCTTTTTGATGTTCTCCAGCATCTCAATGACCTTTTGGTTGGCGCCGCCATGCAGAGGTCCCCAAAGAGCACAGATTCCTGCACACACGGATGCATACAGGTTGGCCATGCTGCTGCCGACCAGACGTACGGTGGAGGTGCTGCAGTTCTGCTCATGGTCCGCATGAAGAATCAAGAGAGTGGAGAGTGCCTTTTCGATATCAGGGTCCGGAATATAGGGGCTTACCGGCGAATCAAACATCATGTACAGAAAATTGGAGGCGTACTTGAGGTCCGGCTTCGGATACACATGCGGGTGGCCGATACTGTGCTTGTAAGAGTAGGCAGCAATAGTACGGATTCTGGAAATAAGCGAGGCGGCCATGGGATCAAATGTTTCCGCCTTGAAATCTTCCGTAAAGTAATCCGTGTAATAAACGGACATGGAATTGACCATTGTGGCCAAAATGGCCATAGGATGGGCAGTGGGGGGGAAACCGTCAAAAAAACGCAGCATTTCCTCGTGAATCATCGAGTTTTGGGTGAGCCTCTGGGAAAAAAGCTGCTGCTGTTCGCGATTGGGCAAATCCCCGTAGATGAGCAGGTAGGCCACCTCGGTGAAACTTGCCTTTTCGGCGAGCTCCTCAATAGGAATCCCCCTGTACCTCAAAATACCACGGTCCCCGTCGATAAAAGTAATTGCGGAAGCACAGGCTCCCGTATTTTGGTAACCGACATCGAGAGTAATCAGTCCGGTTTCCTGCCGGAGCTTCGATATATCAATGCCCTTTTCATTTTCAGTCCCCTCAATAACGGGCAATTCATGAGTTTTTCCCTGGTAAATTAATTGCGCTTTTTCCATTTATTTCTCCCTGCCTGTTTTGGCCGTCACTCCCGGCGATCCGGAAATATTCCATCGTCATATGAATCCCCGTGTTTACGTAAGGATCATTTCCTCCATGCACAACCCATTCAAAATTATTTGCGCTATATATGAAATTGTGAAAGCATGTCAATTCATTTCGCCCAACAAGTTTCGGCATAATTTCGGTTGACAAAAGAAAAACCGGGGCATAAACGGTCATAAACCATACGTCGGGTAAGAATTATGTTTCGGTCAAACCCAACAACTCATTATACCTTCCGCGAGGAACTGTTAAACTGTATCACTCACGGTACAGGTATTTTGTTCAGCATTGCGGCGCTGGTTCTGCTCATTGTTTTTTCCAGTATGCACGGAGGGGCAAGCCATGTAGTGAGCTCAACTGTCTTTGGTGTCGCACTCTTGCTTCTTTATACAGCCTCAACTTTATATCATGGTTTTCAAAAGCCGCGTGTCAAGCAGATCTTTAGAATTTTCGACCATTGTTGCATCTATATTCTCATTGCGGGCACATACACTCCTTTTCTTCTGGTGACCCTGCGTGGGCCAATCGGCTGGACGCTGTTTGGGATAATCTGGTTTCTGGCCGTCTCCGGCCTGATCCTGAAAGTCTTTTTCATGAATCGTTTCAGGATTTTATCGCCCATAGCCTACATCCTGATGGGCTGGATCATCATTTTTGCCATCAAACCACTGGCCGAAACCCTGCCTCCCGGCGGCATTGTCTGGCTTGTCGCGGGCGGCCTGGCCTACACGCTGGGGGTTGTCTTTTATGCCTGGAAAAAATTGCCTTTCAATCACGCGATCTGGCATCTGTTTGTCTTGTCCGGAAGCGCCTGCCATTTTTTCGCAGTCATTTTTTACGTTCTCCCTTTAAAATCATAACCGGGGAAAACAACCTTGAATTATGATTTCTTAAATGCTAGTTTCCAAAACGTTTCGATCTTATCCGGGCAGGAGAAAAAGATATGAAAAAAACTATTTCGATCATTATTTTGCTGTTGTCATGCCTTACGGCCGCTGCACCGGCTGCGGACACAGATAAAAAAACAATAACCGTTCTTCCTTTTTCCGTGCACAGCGCCGAAAATATTGACTATATGCGCCAGGGAATAACGGAGATGCTCGCCAGCAGGCTGTCGTCAACCGATAACATCGAGGTCACCCCGGATAATGTTGTTCGGGAACTGCTCGGCAAAACCGGTCAGAAAGATTTCAGCCCGGCCGATGTGCAAAAAATAGGCAGGCAGCTCAAATCGCACTATGTCGTCTGGGGAAGTATTACAAAAATCGGCGGCAGCATCAGTATCGACGGAAAACTCACCGACATAGCCGCAGCCAAATCCGATATCAGTTATTTTGCCCAGTCACAGACACTCGATGAAGTAATCCCGAAAATCAACGATTTTTCACAGCAGATCGTCGCGCACATTACCGGAGGTTCGGCCCGGCAGGAAGCGGCCCCGTCTGTACCCGTGCCGCAATCAATCAACAAGCCACAACCTCCGTCCGGCACCGCATCGAGAGAAGCCAAAGTCATCGCCGGTATGAAAAAAGGCGGCGGAAAAGGCACCTTTACTTCGATGATCAATCCCGAATTCATCAACGCCACCGACCCGGTAAATCGCAGAGGATTCTGGATGAGTCAGGAATTCCGCCAGGAATTCGTCGGCATGGCCATCGGAGATGTCAACAATGACGGACGTAAGGAAATTGTCATCATTGACCGACACAATATTTTTATTTACCGGAAAGAAAAAGAGACTCTTGTTCTGTTGAAAAAAATCGCCGGCAAGTCCTACGATCAATACATCTCCGTAGACGTGGCGGATATAAATAAAGACGGAATCCCGGAAATTATTGTCACCTCGCTCAGGGATAAATTACTAAACTCATTTGTGATTCAGTACAAGGACGGAGAATATAAAACCATTGCCTCCAATATACGCTTTTTTCTCCGGGTGATTGACACGCCCTCGGGCATGCCGATGCTTCTGGGGCAACCGTACGGATTTGACAAAGTTTTTCATACGCAAATTTATGAGATAGTCTGGAGAAACGGTAAATATACAGAAGGGGAAAAACAAGCCATCCCTCTGGGGCTGTCTATTTACGGCCTGGCCATTGAAGACCTGGGGCCGGGCATGAAAGAAAAGATCATTGCCCTTGATGAACTGGATTATTTGCTGGTACTGACCCCAACACACAAGACAATGAGCAGGATTCTTACCTTCGGTTTTGCCCCACCGGAGCTGCTGTTCAGAAGTGATGAGGTATACGGAGGAAGCAATAATTATATCGCCAATATCGATAAAGAAAAGCTCAAATCATACGAAGCCACCGAGCAGGAAAGCGCCTTTGCCAACCAGCGTATTTTGGCTTTTGACACCAACGGTGATGGTAAAAAAGAATTGATTATTATCAAGAACCTTTCTTCAGTAGGCCGCATTTTGAAAAAACTCAAGCTTTTCACTTCCAGTGAAATCTATAACCTGGAATGGGATGGCATCGGTCTGGCCGAAAACTGGCATACCAAGAAAATAAACGGTTACGTCGCTGATTATGCCATTGTGGATCTGGACAACGACGGAAAGCCCAAGATCATTCTTGCACTGGTTAAGTCTGTCGGGGCCGCCATCAGCGACAGAAGCGTGGTTGTGATTTATGAACTTAAGGAAACCGACTGAATAACTATTGACAAAAGAATCGCTCTTAGATATAGCGTCCGGGCGGTTGCCGGGAACTGCTTTTCACCCGTTCCCGGACGAAATTTTCCGATGTTTCCGGAAGCCGCAACCTCTTAAAGGCGGTGTAGCTCAGTTGGTCAGAGCATACGGCTCATATCCGTAGTGTCCCTGGTTCGAATCCAGGCACCGCCACCATTTTAAGACCCGGGGGTTGCCGGGGGTCTTCTTCCATAATATTTTAATGAACCAAACACCTTTAAAACAATCCACTTTTATTCCGAAGTTATTTCTGAAAAACCGCCATCTGCAATCAATCCTCGCCTCATCGGCGCTGCTCGTGCCGTCCCACCGCGGGTTCGTGGAAAACCAACAGCAACTCATCATAGAATCACAGGCGGGCTCCAGACTGCTTGCCCACTATTCCCGCCATCCGCGCCAGAGAGGATTGATGATTATTATTCATGGCTGGGAAGGCTCGTCGTCATCGGCCTACGTCCTGACTGCCGGGACTTTTTTTTACAACCGGGGCTTTTCGATCTGCCGTCTTAATCTGCGTGATCACGGTGAATCTCATCATCTCAATGAAGAGCTTTTCCATGGCGCACTTCTGCAGGAAACTTTAGACGCTGTAAGTGTAATTGCTAAAAGAGCAGGAGAGTTGCCCGTTTTTCTGCTGGGTTTTTCCCTCGGCGCCAATTTCTCCCTTCGTATCGCGATTAAACACACACAAACTCCGGTGGGGAACCTGAAAGGAGTCTTCGCGGTAAGTCCACCTCTGGATCCATATAAAACAACCCTGGCCATTGACCAGGCACCGGCGTTCTACAGAAAATATTTCCTCCACAAATGGAAGCGTTCCTTAAAAAAGAAACAAAAGCTTTTTCCGGACAAATACAGTTTTGCCCCTATGCTCAGCGCTAAAACCTGTATGGAACTCACCCGGGAAATGATGCTATATTTCCCAGAATTCCCCTCGTATCGCGATTATTTCAATCTCTACACACTCGGTAAAGAATCCTTTAAGGATCTTCAGCTACCTGTAACAATATTTTCGGCGGCTGACGACCCGGTTATTCCGGCAGCTGATTTTCAACAACTGGTTAATGTTCCTTTATTGACGGTATTGCACCAGTCATTCGGCGGGCACTGCGGCTTTATCGACTTGTTTCCGCACCGCCGCTGGTATAATGATACCATTATGGAGATAATCGGGGATCTCCCCGAAGAGTAAAAATGAATTTATCTATTTTGCGTAAACAAAATGATTTTCCGCTACTGGCTATGAAAAGACTGGAAAACCAGCCGTTGGACTATCAGGAAAAACATTCTTTTATCTTGAGCTCGAATTCTCAAGGAGCCAGACATCTCGAAGCAGGTGTCGTGCTGCTGCTTTATTTTAACGGCACTGAATTTTGTTTTCAGCTCATCAAGCGTTCACAGTACGTTGCACAGGCGGGCGATATCAGCTGCCCGGGCGGCATTTTGGAAAAATCAACCGACACAATGCTTAGCCATATTCTTGCCAAAACCGGATTCATTCGCAGAATTGACAATACCCCTCTTTGCGAGCTGCCCCACACAGACAAAGTAACCAAAGAACTGATCGCGATTTATCTCATGAACGCGCTTCGCGAATCATGGGAAGAAATCGGCCTGAGCCCCCTCAATGTCGTCTATCTTGGTTCTCTGCCTTCTTATTCCCTGACTTTTTTCGAACGTACAATTTTCCCTGTAGTCTGCCTGATAAAAGAACCCTACAGACAAAAGCCAAGTCATGAGGTGGAAAAAATCCTGGAAATTCCTTTAGGCCGCTTTTTTGACAGCTCTTCCTATGCCAGGCTTACCCTGACCCAATCTTCAGACGAATCCGATCTGCACCATAATATCACATTCCCATGTATGGTTATCCCCGGCGACCAGGGACATGAGGATATCCTCTGGGGGGCGACATTCCACATTGTGACCAATTTTCTTCAGATCGTTTACGGCGCTCCAATGCCTTTTTCCACCTCTTCTAGGACAATCCTTAAAACCATCCCTCAGCATTACGCCACAGGACTCCGATGAAATATGGGTTGTCTTTCCATAAAAAACCGGCTCGTAAATACGGTTATTTTCGATTTTGACGGCACGCTTGCGCTTTTGAATATCGACTTCAACCGCATGCGACGCGACATCGGCGCACTCATAACCTCACATGGGATTGATAATTCGTGTCTGAATCAGTCATATGTGCTGGAGCTCATCGACGAGGCAGCTAAGATTATCGGGCAGCGAAGCAACGATGAGGAAAAGGTTTTCAGAAATGATGCCTATCGTATCATCGAAGAGATTGAAGTGGCAGCGGCAAAAAAGGGTAAACTTTTTGAGACGACAAAACATCTGCTGGCAACTCTGGATAAAGCTGCTGTGCGTACCGGCATCATCACACGCAACTGCCGCAAAGCGGTGCGCACAGTTTTTCCCGATATCGCTTCTTATTGCCGTGTGGTTATTACACGCGAGGACGTGCACAAAGCGAAGCCCCACCCTGAACAAATTCAGCTTGCGCTCGACAGGCTCGGTGCCGCAGCTGAATTTTCCGTAATGGTCGGAGACCACCCGCTTGATATAGAAACAGGCAGGCGCGGAGGCACATTGACGGCAGGCGTCCTGACCGGATATTTTCAGGAGGCTGACTTCGCACGGGCGCACGCCAATGTCGTTTTGACACAAGCTGCAGATCTGCTTGCATATTTAGCGCCCCGCCCCTTCCCTGATTGACTTATCAGGATTTATTATATATAAGCAGCGCGCTTTAAGCTTCCAGCTTATAAAATCTCTTCGTATCAGGGAGTCCAATATGAATCCTCATGTATTTCGAGAATATGATGTACGTGGCATCGTTGATCGTGATCTCAATGAAATATTTGTTGTCAATCTCGGACGGGCAATCGGCACCTACGCCCTGGCAAACAATGTTAAAACAATGACAATAGGCCGCGATTGCCGCCTGAGCTCTGATGCTTATCAAAAATATCTCATTCAGGGTCTCAATGCCGCCGGCATCGATACCATCGATATCGGTCTGTGCGCCACCCCCATGCTGTATTACTCTATCCGACACCTGGATACAGGCGGGGGAGTTATGGTCACCGGCAGTCACAATCCTCCTGAATTTAACGGCTTTAAAATATGCGTTGGATATGATTCCATTCACGGCCAGGAAATTCAGCAGCTGCGTAAAATAATGGAGTCAGGTGCGTATGTCTCCGGAAAGGGCTCCGGGCGTTCGCAGGACATAACGGAAAGCTACCAAAATTACATTCTTGACCATATTCATATCAATAAAAAATTAAAAGTGGCCATCGACGGCGGAAACGGTGTGGGCGGTAAATTCGCGACGCCCATTTTAGAAAAATTAGGCTGTGAGCTTCACTGCATTTATTGTGAACCGGACGGCACGTTCCCGAATCACTTCCCCGACCCCACGGTAGAAGAACATTTGCAGGACTTAATCACACTGGTGGCCAATAAGAAGGCAGATCTGGGAATAGCTTTTGACGGAGACGCTGACCGCCTGGGAGTGGTCAGTAACACAGGTGAAATCATCTGGGGAGACAAACTGCTTCTTTTATTCGCCCGGGACATATTGAAAGACAACCCCGGGGCGACAATAATCGGTGAAGTAAAGTGCTCACAGGTTCTCTATGACGGGATTCGGCAACATTCCGGAAACCCGGTGATGTGGAAAGCGGGACACTCGCTGATCAAAGCTAAAATGAAACAGGAAAAGGCCCTGCTGGGTGGAGAGATGAGCGGTCACCTGTTTTTTGCCGACCGTTATTTCGGTTATGACGACGCGATTTACGCGGCAGCCAGGCTTCTGGAAATACTCTCCCGGACAGATAAAAGCATAAGTGAACTATTTGCGGACATTCCCCGGACTTTTTCCACGCCGGAAATCCGCATCGACTGCCCGGATGATCAAAAAGCGCGGATTGTGGAAAAAATCAAGAACCATTACAGAAACACGCCGGGAGTGATCGATATAGATGGAGTACGCGTCCCTTTTGAAGACGGATGGGCGCTTGTAAGATGTTCCAATACTCAGCCGGTCATCGTTTTGCGCTTTGAAGCTTCGTCACCGGAGAGCCTCAACAAAATAAAAGCGGAAGTTGAAGCTCTGCTGGCCTGAGGCCTGGTCACCTCAGACCGGCGACGATTTTTTCTATCTGCGCCAACGCTTCGTCAACTGTTCCATTATTGAGAAGATAAGCATCGGCAAGGGCGATACACTCGGCAATGCCGTATCCTATCTCCCTTTTGTCCCGTTCGTTAAAATGCAGCGGTGAATCGTCTTCCCTGTCCCTTTTTCTTATGCGCTTGAGTCTCTCCTCTTTTGGCGCGACAACCGCCACCAGCCAGGCAGGAACTTTACTTCTTATGAATTCCACTTCCGGCCAGGACCGGACACCCTCCAGAAAAACCAGTTGTGAGTTTTGCTCAAGAACCCTGTCCACCGCCATGCGTGTAACGCCAAGTCCGTCGCTGCCACGAATTTGTGTTGATATCCTCGCGGCTGTTTTGGCGTCCCCACGACTGCCGAGTTTTTTGATTTCCTCTCTCACGATGTCGCCTGTTGAGAAGTAGGGGTAGCCATGCGTCCTGGCATATTGACAAACAATGTTTTTCCCCGCTGCCGGCATTCCGGTAACGACAATTACTTTCATTTCAATTCTCCTTTTTTTATGCCCCTGGCTCTATAATGAATTTCACAAAACATGGCAAGCACGGACTGTCGTCTTTTGTCGGGGACAACCTCAGGCAGGCGAGCAGTGGTTTTGAATTATTTTTTTATTGAATATTTAACAGGATTGTGCAATATTTTCCAAAATGTTTAAACGATTGTGTATTAAGTTGTTCAAATCAACCTTGAATAAGGAGTAGTCACCATGAAAATTGCGTACCGGTTATCGTTTTTGCTTCTGATCAGCCTGCTTTTTTTCGGCTGCGGCGAAAAGACAGCCTCTGTTCAGGGCAAAATCATCGATGGAAAAGGAAAGCCCGTACCGGGTGTTTCACTGATCTTCAAGCAGCTCCAGCCTACTCAGGGCTATGAACAGTTTGAAACAAAAACAGACGCTGACGGCAGTTTTCAAATAAAAGGTTTGGCACCTGTGTCAGAATACAACATAACCATCCTGTCGGAAAACTGGAAAACCAATATTACCAAAAGAATTACAACACTGGAAGCAGGCGAGCCTCTCGATCTGGCCACCCCGATCAAGATTCGCTTCAATCAACTCAACAACGGAACAATCGTCGACACCAGGACCGGCCTGCAATGGTACATATACAATGTCTCTGACATCACCGCCCTTAACGTTCTCGATACGGTAGGAATTATCGACGTAGGCGGCCTGAATGACTGGCGCCTCCCCACCCGCGCCGATCTGGCCACTCTGGTGGAAGAAAAGACCCCGCCCCAAACCCCTTCAGGAGAGCCGGGGTTCGTCAATAAAGTTTGTTGCGCATGGGTTTTAGAGCCTGGCGGAGAAGTTGACTGGAAATTTTACGTCGAAGAAGACAATGAACTTTGGGCTTCAAACAAGGAAAACCCGGATAACCGGATCATCGTCTTGAGAGATTTTGCCGCGAAACCGGCACCCGCCCCTGCCCCCACGGCGGCAACCGAGACTCCCGAAGCTGCCGCTGATGAGCCCCAGCAGGCTGCGGCCGTCACCGAGGATAAACCAGTTGAAGTCAAGTCCATCCCCGGTGTCCGCTATGCATCGAGAAAAGCCTGTGCCGCTAAAAGAGAAGCAGCCCAGGCTCAGGCGGCACTGACACCAGCACCTGTGACCGCACCAGCATCAGCTCCCGTAACAGCACCAGCAACCGCACCTCCTGCCGTGACCGAAGCGGCAAAAGCACCTCAAATGCCACCGGCAAAAGCATCAGCATCGGCACTTTCCGGATCATTTTACTTCGACTCGGGCAGCAAGGTGCTGAAAGCACAGGAAATGGCAAAGCTCAATTCGTTTCTTGCAAAATTAAGAGGGCAAAAAGGATCACTTGTCATTGAAGGTTTTTCTGATTCCACAGGTTCAAGCGAAGCATCCAATCTGTTGATTTCTTTCTACCGTGCCTCAAATGTCGCCTCGGCGGCCCAGAATGCGGGAATAGGAAAAAATATCAAGGTTGAGCTCAGAGCTCTGGGCATACATCGTCCGGCTGCTTCAAACGACACAGAGCAAGGCCGTCAACAGAACCGTAGGGTGGACATCAACTTCATACCTGAATAAACTTTCACTCGTTTACAAAAAAGCTCCCTGATAAATTCCTTCAGGGAGCTTTTTTTCATCAAAGCACTGTTACTTCTTCAATAACATAAAGGTTGCCGATACCCGGCATATATTCTTCCCTTCGTCGTTCCTGACCAGGCAATCGCCGATCATCAGGCTGCGGCCTTTTTTGAATACCGTTGCCTCGGCTACAAGTTCGCCTCTGTCCACACCCGAAAGAAAATTACTTTTCAGCTCAATGGTGGTCAGTCCTTCATCGGGATTGAGCATCGTCATCATGGCATGCGCAATCGCCTCATCTGCCAAAGCGACAATCATGCCTCCCTGCATTATTTTTGCACCCTGCAAATACTCGGGTCGTATCGGCATTTTGCATATGACCTTTCCTGGTGAAACATCGGATATGGCTATATTGAAATAATCCAGAAACGGGTTCAATCCTTTGCGCCCTTCTATTATCGCATCAAGGTAAAGATGATAGTTAAAAATGATTTTCACCTTCCTTTCTGTTATATTGCTCCGAATTTAGATGAAATTTATACTGTTTTTTCAGTATCGTGCAATCGTTTTTTCTCTCTCACGGTAGCTGGTTATTATTTGCCCAACCGGGTATTTTGTCTGCACCTTTTTGTTTCTCTTTTGCCTGTCACTATTTTACTATCCCTTTTGTGTCACTATTTTACCTTGAAATTCAAGGTGTTTCCCTTATCGGGAGATGTGGCATGAAGCTTGATATTGACCTCTTTTTAAGTGTATAGAGGCTATGTTTGTATTTTTAAGTAATTTTGCATCTGTCCTCGATAAAGTAGGCGATCTTTTTTAAAATATGAGGACGATTTGAACCATGATTTCAAGGACAATAATTTGCGTTTTGTTTTTGCTGTCAATTCTTAGCACCACGCCGCCCGGCGCGGTCGGTGCAATCAAAGACGGCGACGAACTCACCCCGGCTCAATGCGTGCAATATGCCCTCGAAAACCATCCGGCTCTCAACGCCGCAACCGGTCGTATCAGGCAATCAGAGGCGAGAATCGGGCAAGCAAGGTCTGAGTATTATCCCAAGGTGCAGTTTCACTCAGGCTACACACGAAGCAGGCCATCATTTAAATCTTTCACCGGTACGTCAGATAATCATTATGTCAATACTGTGAGCCTTAAACAAACCCTGTTCGATTTCGGTAAAACGTCTACGGCAGTCGATATACAAAAATTGGCCAGGCAGACAGCCGAAACGGATTTCCAGGACACTCAGGCCCAGGTCGCCCTGGGCGTCAAGGTGGCCTGTTACTCTCTTTTCAAAGCCGTGATGAGCAGAAAAGTGGCCGAAGAAACATTGGATCAATTTGCCCGGCATCTGGAAGTGGCGGAAACTTTTTTTCAAACAGGTAAAACATCTAAAATTGATGTCACCAGCGCACAGGTCAATCTAAGTAACGCACGTCTGCAATTGGTTTCGGCGCACAATGCCGAGCTCATCGCTCAGGCCTCATTGAACAATGCGATGGGGCTGACTGCCGCACCAAAATACAGTGTGCGTCACGAAACTAATTCCGACGAATTGGATATTTCACTGGATGAAGCGCTGCATCGCGCCCTGAACAACAGAGCCGACATTAAAATTGCGCTTTTAAGGATCGACACCTTGAAAAAAACAATTGATCTTCAGAAAAAAGGATATCTGCCGGTTGTCAGCGGAAACGCCGACTATGGCTACAGCGGAAATGACACGGACATGTACCAGTCATGGAGTGCCGGTATTTTTTTGTCTGTTCCTATTTTTTCAGGCCTTTCCACTAAATATGCGGTCGATGAGGCCAGAGCTGAGCTCTCCGTCGCCATGGCCAACGAAGAAACCCTGCGTCAGTCAATACGCATGGAAGTGGAAAACGCCTGGCTGTCCTGGAAAGAGGCTTTTGAACGAATAGATACCGGCAGGATCATCGTCCGACAGGCCCAGGAAGCTCTCGAACTTGCTGACGGCAGATACAAAACAGGAGTCGGCAATTCCATAGAGCTGACCGACGCGCTGCTTAATCTCAACAATGCAAAACTTATCCATATTAACGCTATGTCGGACTTTGAAATTTCACGGGCCAGACTGGGAAGAGCTATGGGGGAGATACAATGAAAAAAACGATTGTTGCAGCTGCCATACTGATCGCCCTTCTGGGTGGCGTCTTTTTTTATCTGAAAAACGGCAAGTCCGTCGCGCGATATACAACACAAAAACCTGCCCGTTGCGATATACGCGAGACTGTTTCCGCCACAGGCACTGTCAATGCGGTAACTACGGTTTTGGTCGGCACGCAGGTTTCCGGAACCATCAAAAGACTTTATGCCGATTTCAATTCAATGGTGAAGGAAGGACAAATTCTTGCCCAAATCGATCCGGCTCCCTTTGAGGCACAGTTGGCCCAGGCCTCCGCCAATCTGATGCTGGCCGAAGCGAACCTGGAAAAGTCCAGGATCGCCCGGCGTGAGGCAGATACAAATTATGAGCGCAACAAAATTCTTTTTGCTAAAAATTTCATCTCCAAAAGCGAGCTGGACTCCTCCGAAACGTCTTATCTGTCCGCTACGGCGCAAATAAAGGCCTCGGAAGCTCAGGTGGCCCAGGCCCGCGCTTCCCTGCAATTGGCACAAACCAACCTGCGCTATACGAAAATCCTCTCTCCGGTCAACGGTACGGTCATCTCACGCAGCGTGGACGTCGGTCAGACGGTCGCTGCGAGCTTTCAGACCCCGACATTATTCACTATCGCTCAGGATCTGACACAGATGCAAATTGACGCCAGTATCGATGAGGCGGATATTGGAAGAGTGACAACGGGAAATCCGGTAACTTTCACCGTAGACGCCTATCCGGAGATGACCTTTAAGGGCAATGTCTCGGAGATCCGTAACGCGCCGACTACTGTACAAAATGTAGTCACCTACTCCGTAATCGTCAAAGTGGATAATCAGGAATTAAAGCTCAGGCCCGGCATGACCACGAGCCTTTCTTTTATCGTCTCGGATAAAAATAATGTGTTGTGCATTCCCAATGCCGCCCTCAGGTTAAAGATATCCGATCCTAAAGTTGTCGGCACGGGTGTCAGAGGTACAGGTGTGTGGGTTTTAAAAAACAAAACCCCCATCCGCGTATTAGTTAAAACGGGAATCAGCGATAATCGTTACACGGAAATCATCTCCGGTGATATTTCAGAAAATTCGGATGTTATCGTGGAAATTATGGACAAAGATCAAAACCCAAGACGTAGCCAGGTTCCTCCTCCCGGACCGAGGTTTTAAGATATGGCTCTCATAGAAGCATACAATCTGGAAAAAAAATATGATGTCGGTGAGACGATGGTTTTTGCCCTGAATAATGTATCACTCCAGATTGACAAAGGTGAATTTGTTGCCGTTATGGGGCCTTCCGGGTCGGGTAAGTCAACCTTCATGAACATTATCGGCTGCCTTGATACGCCCTCGGCCGGCAGATACCTGCTTGACGGTATTGATACCGCTATCCTGGCGCGTGATGAGCTAGCTCAAATCCGCAACAGAAAAATCGGCTTTGTTTTTCAGGGGTTTAATCTTCTTAACCGAACTACGGCCCTGGAAAATGTTGAAATACCTCTTTTATACAGCCCGGAGCGGCCGGAAGATTACAAAGACAGGGCGATCAACGCGCTCAAACTGTTGGGTCTGGAAAACCGCATGAACCACCATCCAAATCAACTTTCCGGCGGCCAGCAGCAACGCGTCGCTATCGCACGTGCACTGGTCAATGATGCGCCCCTGCTTCTGGCAGATGAGCCGACCGGCAATCTCGATACAAAAACTGGCATTGAAATAATGGAGTTGTTTGTACGTCTTAACGTGGAAAAAAAGATTACCATTGTTTTAGTCACACATGAGGCGGACATTGCGGCGTACAGCAGACGCATTATACGTTTTCTTGACGGCCGCATTGTCAGCGATCAGGTGAATTGATGATGATCAACCTGCCTTCGACGATTAAAATATCACTGCGCGCACTTAGCGTAAACAAAATGCGTTCCGGCCTGACGATGCTGGGCATTATTATCGGCGTCGCCGCGGTAATTACCATGCTGGCCGTCGGCAAAGGCGCACGCAACAAAATTTCCGAACAGATTTCCGCCGTCGGAAGCAACCTGATCATAGTTATCCCGGGCTCCACGACCAGCGGCGGCATCCGCCTGGCCAGCGGCTCTACTCAAAATTTGACCCGCACCGACGCAGATGCCATCAGAAATGAATGCTCCTCCGTCCAGACAGCCGCGCCGGTGCTCAACGGCGGTGCGCAAATTGTCTACGGTAATCAAAACTGGGCGACAACTGTGTATGGAACCGATGAAAACATGCTCGAAGTTCGCGACTGGACTCTGGCTGCCGGCAGAAACTTCTATGAGCAGGAAATTCGCAGCGCAGCCAAGGTATGTATCATCGGACAAACAGTTGCGGAAAGTCTCTTTGGTAACGACGATCCGCTGGACAAACAGGTAAGGATCAAAAAAGCGGCCTTCACCATCATAGGCGTTCTGGAAAGAAAAGGTCAGTCCATGATGGGTATGGATCAGGATGACATTGTTTATGTACCTGTCACTTCCGCACAAAGAAATCTCTTCGGCAGATGGTTTGCCGGAACAATTCGATCGATCATGGTGAAGGCTGTAAGCACGCAAGCGCTGGATAGCGCCGAAGAGCAAATCAGGCAACTGCTCAGGCAAAGGCACAGAATCTCACACGGCCAGGAAGATGATTTCACAGTACGCAATCTGACGCAAATGATGCAAATGGCGGAACAGGCGTCTCAGGTGATGGCTCTTTTGCTGGCCGCCGTCGCGGGAGTTTCCCTTCTCGTGGGCGGCATCGGCATTATGAATATCATGCTCGTATCTGTTACCGAAAGAACACGTGAGATCGGCATCCGCATGGCCGTGGGCGCCAAAACATGGGATATTCGTACACAATTCATCATTGAAGCCCTTATTTTATCATTGATCGGCGGCCTGATTGGAGTTTTAACGGGCATTGCAGCGGCCAAAATGCTTTCTTACTTCGCCGACTGGTCGATCAGCTTTTCTTTTTTCTCCATTTTGATGTCTCTGGGGTTTTCAGGCCTTGTCGGCATTTTCTTCGGCTTTTATCCAGCCTGTAAAGCATCGCTGATGAGTCCTATTGACGCCTTAAGACATGAATAAAATCAATAAACTGACTTGCCTCATAATTATATTGACCAATTTACCCATTTCCTATAGGAAATAAAAATCTTTTGAAAAAGACAAGACGGCGCTGTGCGGTGTTTGTCTTGACATAAATAAAAAACAAATGGAGGTTCTTAAAAACAATGGCTACGGAAATCAAAGCGCCTATGCCGGGAAAGATCGCCGACATTCCGGTAACTGTAGGAAGCAGTGTGCAGGAGGATGAAGAGGTCATCATTATGGACGCAATGAAAATGGAAATTCCTGTTTATGCGCCTGCCGCAGGGACCATTAAGGAAATAAAAGTTAAGGTGGGAGACTCTGTCAATGAAGGTCAGGTGCTGGCAATCATCGAATAGCACCCCTTTATGCCTATTGCAGCCAAACCCGTTGGCCTTCCGTGATGGAGACAACGGGTTTTTCTTGTTTTCTTCTTATTGCTTCCTTTGAGCGCAAAACTTTTTGAAATCTGCCATCATCGTATTGTATTTCCGGATGGCGTCCTCACGTTTGGTTGCCCAGTGGTTATACACTTCCCAATAATGCTTCCTGTATCGCGCCTCAAGCCACTCCTTTTCCCCCTTTGTCAAATTAGTATCGCTCATTGACCGGTGTGGAAAAACGCTTTTAAAAAGCTTTTCACGGTTCTTTTCCAGATCTTCCAGCGCTTCTTTTTCCGGATTGATATAATCAGGATGAGTACCAATTTCTTCCAGCACCCACTTTTCAAATTTTTCAGCATCAAGTGATCCGTCGGGACGGGTAAGCTGCATCCTCGTTTGCCACTCGACAAAGCTGACATGCCCGTCTGACCCGACATAACAATACACGTCACGCGTCTTCGGTGATGGCATCTGTGTCTGTGGGTTAAACGAAAAAGATTTCCTGATTTCATCAAGTGCGATTATTTCCTCAGAGGCAATGCACTGATTTATGTTTGTGCCGTCCGAATTTTTAAATACCGCCACTCCAATTACCTCGCCGCGCCTGTTCAAGAGCGGTGCCCCGCTGGTAGATGCAAGGACAGGCACGTTCACTTGAATAAAAGCCGCGCCCGGCCCTGTTTTTAGCACAGCCAAAACATTTCCCGAGGCGACGGTCTTGCCCTCACCTTTGTGCCAGTCGGGAATATAAACCTTTTCGCCTGGTTGCGGTAAAGAGGTGTTTATCTCCAGAGGTCTTGCATAATGGGGCGAAGCTGATGTAGAGGCGATAACCAGATCATTGTGTACATTTCTGGCAAGAACCTTAGTCACACTAAAATAACTTCCATCTGAGGTTTTTATCGCGGCATCACCTCCTGTGGTCAAAAAATGCCCGCTGGTGATTATGTCTCCGTTACGGTTGAGAAAAAATCCGCCGGCGGCAGCGCCTGTGTGCGTATTTATGACCACTACGGAAGATGTGGCGACAGCTGCTATCTTCAGGGGCAACGCCTTGCCGGCTTCCTCATCATCTGCAGGGACAACATGATCATCAGATTTTTTTTCGTCAACTGCCGCACTGGAGGGACGAACGGTTTTGGCGGATTTGTATAGACTGATCATGGCAGGCACGATAATGGAGTGAAGAATAATTACTGAAACCGCAATGACAACTGCGTAAATCGCAAGTTTCTCAAGACTCATCTTCTTTTTGTTTTCTGATGGAAAGCTGGAGTAAGCGGTTTCAGTAACGTCGCCGTGTTCGTCCTCATGCGGTTCGTCACTTTTCCATTTATTGTATATTATTCCACATTTGGGGCACTCGGCTAAACTGACGATGCTGTCTTTTTTTTGACGTTCATAGCCGCATTGAGGACATATCATGATCGATCCCCTGACTGCTTGTTTGCAAATAGCTTGGCAAATTACATAGCGCCTGACAATTTTCGTCGCGAGAAGTTACGTAACCGGTAATTTTATGAATCTTTAAAGCTAATCCGCAGGATATAGAAATTAACGGAAATTTCAATACTATTTTCAAAATTATTTTTCCACATCTTGATGAATCAACATGCTTTCCTTTTAAAAACCATTTGATTTCACTTTAACTTTTCTTCTTGACATAATCTTTGCCCACCTCTATTAATCATTATACATATTGGCAATCTCTTACCCCGCCTACTTTACACAGGCACAGCGGGAAGGCAAAATCAATGCATAAAAAAGAGAAAGTTACGCTCCAGCCCCCAGGAACAGACTTTTCATCTGTTCCCACAATTAAGTTGTTGTTTTTTGTCCTTTGCGCCTTCTTGCTAATCATCCCCCGACCCGCCGATGCCAGGAATCTGACCTGCAGCCGTATGCCTGCCCTGATGAAAGGTTTTTTATCCAATCATTATGCTCTGACAAGCCTCGATGAAGAAACCAGGTCTCATGCCGTCGATCAACTGATTAAAAATATTGATCCTTCCAAAACCCTTCTTTATGAGTCCGATATTGAACGTTTTGGGCCTCTTCTCCACGATCTTTTCCCGGCAATGCTCAAGGGCAACTGCACCTCACTGGCGCCTCTCTATAATGTTTTGGTAACCAGAGCCGCTGAAAATGAAGAAATTGTAAAAAAACTTCTCGGGTCCGGCTATCGCCCCGATGAGTCGTTGGAGTTGCAGATAGACGCACGTAAACGTAATTTTGCAAGAACAAGGATGGAAAAACAGATTCTCTTGAAAAAGTTCGTTCAGTTCCAGATCGAAAATGCTCTGATCAACGGGGTCGAACCCCAACAGGCCATACAAAAACAGATTCATCATTACGAACTGCAAACCAGACGAGTGATGGAACGTGATCCGGAACAGATGGTGACGGTGGCGGCAGAGGCCTTTGCTCGCGCCCTCGACCCACACACGAGTTATTTGTCCGCCGAAAGTTATGAGGATCTTCAAATCCACATGCAGCTGTCTCTCGAAGGCATCGGTGCGGTCCTGAGCAACGACAACGGTTTTACCGTTATCGAGGAAATGATCCCCGGCGGAGGAGCAGAAGCGTCCGGTCTTCTTAAACCCAAAGATAAAATCATCGCGGTAGCCCAGGAAAACCAAAAACCGGTCAATGTCATCGACATGGATCTGCGCGATGTCGTAAGGATGATCCGCGGAAAAAAAGGCACCAAAGTAACCCTGACGATTCTGCGTCAGGCGCAAAACGTAGAACGTTTCGATATCACAATTATTCGCGACAAAATTAATATCAAAGAGCAGGAAGCTTCAATTACTTATGAAACGAGAAGCTTAAATGGGAAAACATTTAATTTCGGCGTTATTGATCTACCCTCTTTCTACGGCGATGCAAAAGAAAACAGATCTTCATACGAGGATGTACGCAAGCTCTTGAAAGAAGCCAAACGACAGAAGGTGGACGGAATAGTGCTTGATCTGTCTCGTAACGGCGGAGGTCTTCTGGCAGAGGCGGTACAGCTGACAGGTCTGTTTTTGGGACCGGGCGGCGTTGTCGCTACCAAAGATAAAAGCGGGTATATTATGGTCCTGGCCACCGGAGTCCATTCCAGAAGGTCGGGCAGGCTAAGTGTGCTCTCATTTCCCGCCGAGAATACCGGCTCCGTATACTTGGGCCCCCTTGTCGTTCTGACAAGCAGACTGAGCGCTTCAGCAAGTGAGATTGTGGCCGGCGCACTCAAGGACTACCGGCGTGCGGTTATTGTCGGTTCAGATCATACTTTCGGAAAGGGATCCGTGCAGATGCTGACCCCTCTGCCCGACAATATGGGCAGCATGAAAGTAACAACCGCTCTTTATTTCCTCCCGGGTGGAAAATCGACACAAAAAAACGGCGTCGAGGCTGATGTTCGTCTGCCTTTTTGGTTTATTCTGGAGGACGTTGGGGAAATGCTTCTGGATTATTCTCTGCCCCCCCAACAAATAGAACCTTTTCTCAGACTGGGAGGTCGCTATGAGCACCCGTGGAAACAAATTGAGCAGTCCCTTATTTCGCGTCTTTCCCTGCGCTCTGCGTCACGGGTCGCAAAAGATGAACAATTTTTGGAAATCGTGAAACAGAACAAAGAAGCACGCGGTAAAGATGGTCTTGTCCGCCTGAAGGATCTGCGCACAGAAGTGAAATCCAAAACAAAAGCAAACGATCAGGAACAAAAACAGGCCGATGGCGTCTCAAAGAAATCCCAGGAACAATATAAGCCATTTATAAACGAGAGCGTCAATATTCTTCTGGATATGGTAACTCTCCAGCCAGCCTCGCCGACCATTCAGACAAGGGCCGGGTATGTCGGCGACTCATCGGGCAGGCAAAACACTTTTGGACAATGATTTTATTTTGACCTTGAACCTGCATTTCGGAAAGATATTAAAATACGATGACGAAGATAAATAGAGCATCCGGTAAAGAACTTTTCGGCTGGGCGATGTTTGACTTTGCCAACTCGTCCTACACAACTGTCATCATTACAGTTGTATTTTGCATTATCTTTCCCCGGATCATTGTCGGTGATGGCCCCGAATACCGTCTGGGCAACCTCTTGTGGAGCGTTTCCCTTTCCATAAGTTACCTCATCGTTCTTTTGTCCGCTCCTTTTTTCGGCGCCGTGATGGATTTCACGGGACAAAAAAAGACCTTTCTCCTGGGCAGCTGCCTGTTAACCGTGATAACTACAGCAGCCCTTTATTTTGTTCATCCCGGTTATATCGTCCTTGGCATGCTGCTTATCATTCTTTCCAATGTAGGTTTCTCCTACAGCGAAGCTTTTGTCTCGAGCTTCCTGCCGGGACTTGGCCCTCCCGAGGAGCTGGGCAAAATTTCCGGCTACGCCTGGGGTCTGGGCTACTTTGGCGGTCTTGCATCAACGGCAATTGTTATTTTCGGACTCGGCGCAGGAGTCTATACATTGGAAAACTTTGCCAACCTGAGGCTCGTCGGTCCTGCAACAGGGCTTTTCTTCCTGGTTGCCGCCATTCCGACCTTTTTGTGGGTAAAGGAACAAAGCCCCTCCAGAAAGATCCCCCAAAACGAGAGTTATCTTACGATAGGTTTCAAAAGGCTGCATCAAACTATTAAAAACGTCAGAGACTACAAAGACCTCCTGATCCTGCTCACCTCTTTTTTCTTCGCCTATGCCGGACTTTCCATCGTCATTGCTTTCGCCTTTATCTATGGTGACCAGGTCATAAAATGGTCTCCCCTGACGCAGATTTTAATGTTTGTCCTGACTCAATTGACGGCGGCGGCCGGCGCATTTTTTTTCGGCATCCTTCAGGACCGCTGGAAGGCGAAACAAACGTTCATCGTGACGCTCATTCTCTGGGTCATCACAATCACCATGATCTACAAGGTCAAACCTCTGACCACCATAGCCGGCAACCTGCTGGGGCTACCACTTAAGACTGAGCATGTTTTTCTTTTCATTGGTTCCGTTGCGGGCCTTGGTCTCGGCTCCACTCAGTCCGCCTGCCGCGCCATGGTCGGCCTTTTTTCACCTGATACAAAGGCGGGAGAATTTTTCGGCCTTTGGAGTTTCACCAACCGACTGTCAGCGATTTTCGGCCTCATGGGCGTGGGCCTGCTTCAGGCTGTCCTGGGTCTCGAACAGGCGATCCTGGTCTGTTCATTTCTATTTTTCATAGCCATTGTGATCGTTTGCTTCGTTGATGAACAGCGGGGAAAGACCACCGCCGCCAGACACACAGGGGAGTGATCTGTGGTGGATTTATTATGATCTTTGCAGGAATTCGTTATTTATTATGCAAATGCACGATGAAGTCCTTTTTGTCTTTTTTCTCCTCGATGACAATATACTGGGGATAAATACTTTTTAGCACATATTTTCCCTCCTGATCCAGCTGGTCGCCTTTCCGATATATATTTTTATCAATCAGTGCCCGAGTTTCGCGGGCATCGGCTATATATCCGTTGTATTTAGTGTTTCTTGTTTGAATAAAACCCGGAACATGTACCTGTTCCATGAACAACACGTTTGGTTCAAAAAAGAGAATGCCTCCGAGAACAGCAATGATCATGGTTGCCGCGGCAGCAAGCGCAGGGCGTCTCCAAATTAGTCGGCTTGGGGCTTTTTTCGGACAATCGATGTCTGGAACATTTCTTCCTTCATCTGCCTTTGGGCGACTGAGGTAGCTATATGCCGCCCGGAAAACAACATCACGATATTCATCCGGCGCTGAGTGTGTGCTTGTAGGATAATTGCATCTATACGTTTTCCACACGATAGAGGCAAAGAGTGTTTTCAGGTCCGCCGGCCTGCTTTCCTCACCGGGAAAGAATATTGTTTTGTTTTTATCAATGACTCCTAATGCTTCTTCGATCGATAACTGCGGATTGTCTTTCAGTGTGTTGCCGATCTGAGAAATAAGCTCATCACTGATTCTCTTTGCACGATATGTTGTTTGCAAGCGCCTGAGCCATCCTGGCTTCATATGCTCCTCCGATAAAGATCAGCTGATTTCGTCTCGCCCATCAACTCCATTGATGAAGGCTGATTGTTTCTCCTTTTTGTTACCTCAGGATATTGATTCATCCGGTGAAACCTGCATGTTCTGAAAGCCGGCATTGTTCTCCCTTCTCATCGGGTAAAGCTAAAAAATGCTTTTTGCTTTATCGAATTAAATATTTTCGCCGCGGGTGTGTATAAAATATATTGAATCTCTGCACAATGTTCGCATACCTCTTTTTGGGTTTTCCGTCTTTTACTCTTTACTTAGCAACTGGTAAAACAATTTTGTTGTCATCGAGATATTCGTCGCCGTACCGAAAACAAAATTTCGAAAAGTGTGAGACAAATTGTTGTACTCCCGCTGAAGTGCCGTCGTATCGATAAGATCAGCCTCAAATGATTCGGTCGTCATGACATACGCAGCCAGGGGCTCGTGCCCAAAGCCCATAAACGGAATTTTTCCAAACACGTCATCAACTCCCAGTGAAAGAAGGTGTACATCACCGTGTGGTCCCTTGCCAATGATGTCGGCCGTTCCTTCCCTGATAATAAACAGATCTGTGTTGGATTGAAATCTCTCGTCAACAAACCTCTCTTCGGGAAGTGCTCTGGAAAATTTTTCCAGGTACGCATCCACCGCATTGTCATTTATCGGTCTGAGCCTGTTGTCCAGACTCAAAAGGAGCTTTCGAAAATTTTCCGATAAAGACAAAAACTCCCGATGGAGAATTTCCGTATCCAGGATACTCAGGTGGACATCCCCTTCGGCGATGGCTGTTGCGCTGCGTCCGTGCGGTTTGCCGTAAATAAGAGATCTGACCGCCCCGATAAAACAGCCTTCTCCCAGCCTGGCCAGGGTCACAAGCCCCCTGTTCGTCTCCCTCACAATTTTTACCGTTCCCTCGGATATAACCCACAGCCATTTACCGTATTCACCCTCTTTGACGATAACGGCACCGTCCGAATAGACATAATCACCCATCACATAAAGATAGTCAACCGGTGGCCCCTTGAGAGGCAACAGATACGGCATGTGTCCACCGTCGCCATCCGCCTCATGCACATCTAAATGATATAAATTGTCCGGCCCGATCCTTACTATTTCCCCATCATCCAACCTTCGCGAGGCCTCCAGAACGATCTCCATCATTGGTTTAGCAATATCCGCATCGAGTGTATTATGATCACCTTCGGAAAAAAAATATTTACCATCGGTCCATCCGAAGAGACCATAAATTGCTTTGATTCCACGAAGTTTCCCCCAAAATGCTTTTACAGGGTTTCCCTCTGCAAAATAAACCACACCCATGTCCGGGCTGTACTTGCTGTGCAGGGTTAATTTTCCAGTGCAGTGATTGCCCCCCAGAAGTTGAAAGACATCCGCAAGTGACAAAAAAAGCAAACTTCCGGAAAACACAATATTATCACTCATGGCAAATTTCTGCTTCTCCTCATATTACAGGATTTGGATTATCGGAATTCTCACATAAGTTTTAGACAGGCACATCATCTTTTTGCGAAAACCAACCGGAGAGCCCGACAAAAAACATGTCGATTCCTGTTGCATGAAATTAACGATTTGAATCGCAATATAGAAAAGGCCTTTATGGATGTCAAGAGCTTCTTGGCCTGTTATACATTTTACCCTTCTGCACTTAATAAAAATGTCACCCCTGACTCCAATTAATGATAATCATAACTCAACTGTTTTGGGCCGTACCTGTAAAAAATTACCTGTGGTGTTGCATCTTTCTCAAAAAGAAAACACAAGTGCCTCTTACCCACAAATTATAAATCGATTCTGTGAAGCAACTTATCTCAGTATCATCCTTTCTTTCGCGCAAACACATGCGGATACTTTATCCCCATCTGTAACTTTAAGTGGTTCTTTATTTCCCGCCACATCTCTTTAAATTTGCGAAATTGTATATCATAAATTGTATTTTATCAGTAATTATCAATAGTTACAACTTATAATAAGTTTTGGCACAACCTGTGCTCATAGGCAAGTAAAAGGCAACACGGAAGAAAGATTAAAATGAACGCGAAAGACAGTTTAAAGACACATAATTTAAGGAGGTCAAAATGAAAAAAATTACCAGTGCAGTTTTCTTGTGGATTTTACTTGCAATTGTCCCGTCACAAGCCATGGCCGCAGTCAGTATCCATGTGAGCATCCCCCTGCCCCCGCCTATTTTATTCACCCTGCCGCCGGTGGTGGTCGCAATTCCCGATACTGATTCGGTCTATGCCGCCCCCGACATTGACGTTGACTTATTTTTCTGGAACGGGTGGTGGTGGCGCCCCTGGGAGGGTCGATGGTACCGCTCACGTGATTATGATCGTGGCTGGGCTTTCTACAGCTCTACACCGGCTTTCTATGCCCATGTATACCCAGGCTGGAGGGGAAACTTCAAAAAACGCACCTGGCACGGTCATATATGGAATTATGAGAAAATCCCCTATCACAGACTTCACGCAAACTGGTATAAATGGCATACCGACAGGCATTGGGAGGTGAAAAGAAAGTGGAATGTTCACAAATACAATCCTCGCGCTCGCCTGAGTGCAAAAGCGGCTCTCAAACCGGCACCCCGCCGTGAAGCACCGAAAGTCCGGCAAAACTATAAGACAAAACCACGCACAATCCAGAAACCACAGGTTGTGAATAACGGGCAAAATCCCAAAGCTCGCCTGCAAAAGCCACCGACGGGCAGGGCTTCGAAATTCGCCGAAAAAAGGAGGAGTTGATTTTCAAAAATATGACGGCGAGTTAAAACCGGAAAAGCAGGCATGACCTTCAAGAGTTTCCCGATATTCGCCGTTTGTTAAATTGTCTGATGTTTAAGATTCTGCTTCAGAGCACAAAACATAAAGAGTCAGCTACAGGTTGGCAATCAAAAAGCAAGGGGTTAGGACAAATCGCCTAACCCCTTGATTTATTTGGTGAGCCCTGCCGGGTTCGAACCGGCGACCCACTGATTAAGAGTCAGTTGCTCTACCAGCTGAGCTAAGGGCCCTTTTTCCCGTTTCCTGGTGCGCGCACATCGTGTCCTGCTTCAGGGGCATTGCTGCAATATTGGCACGCCCGGTAGGATTCGAACCTACGACCAACAGATTCGAAGTCTGCGACTCTATCCGGCTGAGCTACGGGCGCGTAATTTAAAGCATTCAAATGGGGTGAGTGAAGGGACTTGAACCCTCAACCTCCGGGGCCACAACCCGGCACTCTAACCAATTGAGCTACACCCACCATTATCGCCCTGGCGCGCCTGGAGGGATTCGAACTCTCGACCCACGGATTAGAAGTCCGTTGCTCTATCCAGCTGAGCTACAGGCGCAATCTGTGCTTGCACCAAAAAGAGAAAGCCTAATACCCCCTCTTCCCTTATTTGTCAAGGTTCAGATTAGCGCCTGGTTATTTTTCATCTGACATAGCCGGCTATTCCTTCAAATCTGTACCCCTTGCGGCTACTTGTGGCTTGGGCGGTCTCAGTAGAATAATAGTGGGTTTTCGTCGTGGGATTAAACCAGCGGTAAAGTGCACGGGTGTTCGTCAGACGGGATGTGGCAATATTACCGATGACACCTTCATAGACATATTCGTCGAGTTTCTTGCCTCCCCCCTCACGCTCATGATGATAGTAATGGTCATTGTTTCCTGGATGGAACCAGCGATGAAAGGGTGTTGTGCCGGCAGTTTGAGGTGGAAAAAGGCGAAACGCAATGCCCTGCTTCACATACCCGTACTGTATCAGACGCCTTGCTTCACCTTGCGGATCGGCTGTAAACAGATAGTCGTTATTTTTAGTATACAGGTAAATATCTATTACTTTGGGCATGCTGTCGCTTGCGACATCAATATAGACTTCTGCAACTTTATTCCCCACATTTGTTTTGAAAGTTATCTGCTCACCATAATTTCCCGGATTCAGATATGAAGTATCAACTTTTACGTTAACGTAATCTATTTCATTGCCTGTGGTTCCCGAGACAGGATAAACTGTAATCCAGCCTTTGGGCCCTCTTTTAATTTCTCTGCCGAATATTTTGACACCCTCAGGTTCCAATGTGCCTTGCTTGACAACAATGGAAATATTATGTGACGTGTCGGCAAGCCCACGAATTGTGACCAGTTCACTTTGGTCCTCCCTGCCGGGCAATGTCTCGCCAAGATAAATCCTCTCATCATCCAAATAGCATGCTGAGCTCTCCTCCCCTGATGGCTGTTTTAAATAAAAGCTCACTCCTGTCCCCTGGAAATGAAATTTTATCGCCCCTGCGGTCCCCGCGCTTACCGGATATCCGTTTTTCCCAACCCATTTCCCGACTAATTCCAAAGTGTCTTTCAGGTGCCCGGGAGGTAAATATTTCGCACCGTCGGCCACATCAGGATTGTAAAAGGAATAATATCGTTCTTTGGCCAGTTCCCTTGTATATTCGATCATGCCCGGCTGGGGTACAAAAACCGACCACTTGAGAATCTCCGTCCCGGGATTCGTCACTTCGATTCTTTGTGATATTGTTTTACCGGGCATCTCAATTCCGAGATCCAGACGCTGTGGACTCAATACAATGGACGGTGGTTCCTGCATGGAAAGAAGGCTGAAAACAATGAAAACAGTTCTTTGTCCGCCCGTAGAGGTAAGCTTTATGGGCAGTCGGTGGGTGCCCGGCTTCATGTTTCTGGCACACACAATCTGTCGAGAACCGACCTCCATTTTAATATGGATCCGATAACTTGAAATCCTCGGCTGCTCCCAAAAATAATTTTCGTTATTATCCCTCGAATATACGTCAACACGCATATAGTCGGGATTTCGTGTCACCTTTCCTTCGATGGTTTTTCCGCTTTCCGCGCTCCATCCTTCGGGACAGGACGCCTGCCACACGATATCTTCAGACGGTCCCGGGGCGACATTTCTTAAAACAAATTCGCCGAAAGACACCTCGTCCTGTTTGATCGTTCCTAAATCGATTTCTCGAGGGGAAATTGATAAAACAGGCAGTTGCCGCCGGTCAGCTGCATTCTGATTGAAACTGCTGCGCGCTTTTACACTTTCATCGCCCACCTCACCGGCGATGGATAATTCACCAGCCCCGTTTATCCAAAGTCCTATGAACAGGAACATTCCGATGGCATAAATAATTTTCCGAATCATGTACCCCTCACGAAAACCAGTTGCGATCTATTAACGCAAAGCTTCGTTTTAAGCAATCATTTTAAAATACTTGACAGAAGTAACGGCCCAGTTGTAACTTGCTTTCCGAATTCCCGTTCACCATTTAAATGAGTTTTATCAAGTTTGATGTAAATCGCGTATGGATCGTGAAGAATTAAAATATTGGCTTGCGTTGAAATCGATTGAAGGAATCGGTCCGGAGTTCATTCAAGCGCTTCTACTTCGTTTTTCACCGTTATCAGCCGTTTTTGAGGCGTCCCGGGCCGCCGTGGAGTCAATACCGGGAATCAAAAAAAAGACGGCGGCAGCCATCTTGTCTTTCAAAGAATGGGATAAAATTTCCAGGCAACTCGATGCGCTGGAAAAAGCAGGAATTCAGGTTATCACATTTTGTGACGATCTCTATCCTGCCAGATTACGCAATATCTATGGCAGCCCTCCGTTTCTATATGTTCTGGGCTCTTTGCAAAAGGAGGATATCAATCTGGCGATAGTGGGTTCGCGGCAGGCCAGTACTTATGGCAGATACACTACCGAACGTTTCAGCCGTGAATTGGCACAAAAAGGAGTGACAATCGTCAGCGGCATGGCCAGGGGAATTGATACCTGCTCACATCGTGGAGCTCTGTCCGCCGGCGGCCGGACAATTGCAGTTTTGGGCAGCGGCCCCGATGTTGTCTATCCGCCGGAGAATAAAAAATTGTTCAGCGCCATCTGCCAAAACGGCGCGGTCATCTCCGAGTACCCCCCGGGGACAGAGCCGCTGCCCTATCACTTTCCTGCCCGTAACCGCATCATCAGCGGTATGTCCTACGGCGTGCTCGTCGTGGAGGCCGGCGAAAAAAGCGGCTCGCTGATTACAGCCAGGCTGGCACTCGAACAAGGGCGTGAAGTTTTTGCAATTCCCGGCTCGATCGATTCGCCGGCATCGCGCGGCACAAACAGCCTGATCAAACAGGGAGCAAAGCTGATTGAAAATGTCGATGACATTATTGAAGATATAGTTCCGCAGCTTGAGCCAAAAGCCTCGGGGCAGATAAAAGCCGCCTCTTTTCCGCCATCGGCCTTTGCGGCAAAACAACTCAACGCGTCTTTTGATGGGCCTAATGCGGCACAAAAGGACATCGCGGAAATTATCGCGCAGGGTAAAGCGCATGCGGATGATATTATTTCAGCCGTCGGACTTCCGGCCCAGGAGGTGCTCAGCAAACTGATGACATTGGAATTGCAGGGAATTATTGCCAGGCAACCGGGGAATTATTACAGCTTGAAAAAATAATGTCTTTACAAAATACCTTCCGGAGTCTATAGGGCGACCAATTGTTAAGGAGCTGTTATGTCTGATTCATTAATTGTCGTGGAATCTCCAACGAAAGTTAAAACCATAAAAAAAATTCTCGGTAAGGACTTTAACGTCGTCGCCTCTATGGGACATATCAAAGACCTTCCTAAAAAAACGCTGGGCATTGATCTGGAAAATAATTTTGAACCAACCTATCAGGTCATCGAGGCAAAAAAGAAAACCATCGAAGAGTTGAAAAAAGCAGCCAGATCAGCCCAAAACATTTACCTGGCCCCCGACCCGGACCGGGAAGGTGAGGCCATCGCGTGGCACATCGCGGATATCATCGGGGACAAGAAGAAAAATATTTACCGTGTTTTGTTCAACGACCTGACGAAAAGCACGGTTACGGACGCGATCACCACGCCGCTCCAACTCGATTTAAACAAGTATGAAGCTCAGCAAACGCGGCGTATTCTGGATCGCCTGGTCGGCTACCAGATCAGCCCCTTATTATGGGACAAGGTCAAAAGAGGTTTGAGTGCCGGACGCGTACAATCCGTCGCCGTGCGGATGATCTGCGACAGAGAAGAAGAAATTTCCCGCTTCAAACCGGAAGAATACTGGAATCTGACAGCCGAATTCCAGGGCAGCAACCCACCGCCCTTTGAAGCGAAACTAATCAAGGTGGACGGGAAGAAGGCCAAAGTATCAAACGCCGAAAAAGCCGGCCAGCTGGAAGCCAGGGTCAGGGCGGCCAAGTTCGAAGTTGAAAAGCTGGAACAAAAAGAGGTCAAACGTGCGCCACTGCCTCCTTTTACCACCAGCAAACTGCAGCAGGAAGCGTCCCGGGCGCTGAGATTTTCGGCCAAGAAAACAATGAGTATCGCTCAGAAATTATATGAGGGCATTGAACTGGGGAAGGACGGCTCCGTCGGCCTGATTACTTATATGAGAACTGATTCGTACCGCATTGCCGATGAAGCGCTGCAGTCTGTTCGTGAATACATAAAAAATAATTATTCTTCAGAGTTTCTGCCTCACAAGCCGCACTACTACAAAAACGCACAAAAGACACAGGACGCTCATGAGGCGATCCGTCCTTCTTTGGTGACGTTAAAGCCTCAGGACATCAGAAAATACCTCACGCCGGATCAGTTCAAACTTTATCAGCTCATCTGGAACCGGTTTGTGGCCAGCCAGATGAGCCCGGCGGTTTTCGACCAGACCACCATTGACATCACGGGCGACGGTTGTACTTTTCGCACCCGGGGTCAAATATTGAAATTCCCCGGCTTCATAGCCATTTACAACGAAAGCAAAGAGGAAAAGGAAAAGGACGACGACGACAATGAAAACGGTGAGGATAAGCTCCTGCCGCAACTGGAAATGAATGAAATATTAAGGCTTCTGAAGCTTGACAAACAGCAGAAATTCACTTTAGCGCCCCCCCGTTACTCGGAGGCTTCCCTGGTCAGAGCCCTTGAAGAAAACGGCATCGGCCGTCCCAGTACCTATGCGGCGATTCTCACAACCATCCAGGACCGCGAATACGTGAAACTCGAAACTGGCAAATTCTTCCCGACGGAAATGGGCAAGATGGTCACTGAGCTTTTGGTTGAGAGCTTTCCAACCATTCTTGACCTTACCTTTACAGCAGATATGGAAAATAAACTTGATGCGATCGAAAGCGGTGAAACCAAACGTGACCAGACATTACGGGATTTCTACCGGCACTTTTCCCGTGAACTGGAAAAGGCAAAAGATGAAATGCGCAATGTGAAAAAAGAGGAAATTCCAACGAATCTCTTCTGCGACAAATGTTCTTCCCCCATGGTCATCAGATGGGGCAAAAACGGCCGGTTTCTATGTTGTACCAATTATCCTGAATGTAAAACCACCATGAATTTCACTCATGACGAAAACGGGAGGGTAAAACACGTGGAAGCACAGACAACAGATATCAAATGCAATAAATGCGGAAAAAATATGGTGATCAAAGAGGGTCGCTTCGGACAATTTCTGGCCTGCTCAGGCTATCCCGAATGTAAAAACACGATGAACGCCACGAAAAACGACAAAGGGGAAATAATTGCTGACCAGGGCGCGGCCACCGACGAGGTTTGTGAATTGTGCGGCAAGCCCATGGCTGTCAAACGGGGACGTTACGGTCAGTTTCTGGGCTGCACCGGATATCCTGATTGTAAAAATATCAAAAAAATCGGCAAAGACGGAAAAGCAATAAAGCAGGAGGTCGTCCTGTCCGACGAGGTTTGTGATCTGTGTCAAAAACCAATGGCCGTCAAGCGGGGACGTTACGGTCAGTTTCTGGGCTGCACCGGATATCCTGATTGTAAAAATATCAAAAAGTTGCCCAGGAAAAAAGACGCCCAATGACAGACACGCCGGTCACGATCATCGGCGGGGGACTTGCCGGCTGTGAGGCAGCCTGGCAGCTTTTAAAGCGCGGACACACGGTTCATCTTTATGAAATGAAGCCCCTTCGTTTTTCCCCCGCGCACACCTCGGAGCGCCTGGCGGAACTGGTCTGCAGCAACTCTTTCAAATCCAACGATCCCGGGAGCGCGCCCGGCATATTGAAAAACGAGATGCGCCGCCTGGATTCTCTTATTCTTTGGGCCGCCGACCAAACCAGCGTTGCCGCCGGCGCAGCCCTGGCGGTCGACAGATCAGAATTCTCAGCCCTGGTCGAAAAGCGCCTCCTGCTGCAGGACAAATTCAGTCTCAGCCGTGTCGAGATCACCTCTCTTCCCAGTGAAGGCCCGGTTATTGTCGCCACCGGCCCTCTTACCTCCGATGCGCTGGCACAATCCATATCAGATCTTCTGGGTAACCCCTACCTATACTTCTATGACGCGATCGCTCCGATTGTGGAGGCGGACTCCATAGACATGAAAAAAGTTTACTGGGCTTCGCGCTACGACAAAGGAACGCCTGATTACCTGAATTGCCCACTGACGGAAAATGAATACAAAGATTTCCGCCGTGAGCTCATCGCCGGCGAAAAGGTCATACCAAGGGACTTTGAAAGCACAAAGCATTTTGAAGGCTGCCTGCCCATCGAAGTGCTGGCCGCGCGTGGTGAGGAAACTCTTGCCTTCGGCCCCCTTAAACCGGTGGGTTTGGTCAATCCACACACCAATGCCATACCTTACGCCGTTGTTCAGTTGCGCAGAGAGAACCTGTCCGCCGGCCTTTTCAACATGGTAGGTTTTCAGACCAGACTTACCTGGCCGGAGCAGAAGCGCATTTTTCGCATGATCCCTGGACTGGAAAATGCCGAATTCTCCCGGCTGGGCAGCATTCACCGCAACACCTACATACACTCTCCCTCTGTTTTGTCCCCCTGTTTGAACTTAAGAACCGCTCGGGAGATATTCTTTGCCGGTCAGCTCACCGGCGTGGAAGGCTATATGGAATCAGTCGCCACGGGCCTCCTGGCCGGTCTCAGCGCATCTTTTATCCTGGAAAACAAGCAATTTATCCCTCCTCCCCCTTCTACGGCCATGGGAGCTCTCGTTCGTTATATCACAAGCTCTGAAAGAGATTCTGCCTCTTTTCAACCGATGAATATAAATTTCGGGATCATTGAACAACCGGTCGGGAAAAGAACGGGGAAAAAAGAAAGACGCCTGCTGGTGACCGATAATGCGCACTCGTCTTTTACTTCCTGGATGGAAAAGATCAGCGCCTGATGCGTCGGCATAATCTGGGATATGGGGATTTGCTGCCGTTTTGACCGGCTCCGGATTTCAATTTTATAAAGAAGGACAACAAGTCGGGCGGCAAGGAAAATCAATGAGGATAATTTGAGGCGAAGGCGTCAAGAAGATACTTCCAGGATAAATTCAACGCCATTGGTCTTTTGTTACTTAAGTCGGCCGATGTTCCTGCCCTTTCGTCGTCCGATAATAATGATTGACCTTTTCAATATAAGACAATGTCTCTCCCGGCAGTCTGCCCGGATTCCTTTCGAGATTTCCCATGCCCCAGTTATACGCTGCCAGCGCTAGATTCGTGTGTCCTCCGTAACGGTTGAGCAACATTTTCAGATATCTGGTGCCGGCCATAATGTTTTCCAGCGGGTCATAGGGGTTTTTAACACCCAACTCTTTTGCCGTCTCCGGCATCAGCTGCATAAGTCCCATCGCACCTGCCGGCGATGTCGCCGACGGATTGAAGTCACTTTCGGCTTTGATCACCGATTCGATCAGTGCCGGTTCCAACCCGTTTTCGGCCGCCGCTTGTTCAATAATATCTGAAAAGACACCTCGCCCCACAACCGGGGAGTTTTGGGAAATATCTGAAACTGACTTTGCTCCTGCATTTGCATCCAGCGGCATTTTTTGCCCCCAACCGATCATATGCCGGACAAGCGAATTATCGGCATCATTATCCGTGTTCATAAGGATGTTGAAGAAGCGTGAATTCATCTGAATTTGCATGACCCGCAAAAGAAGCGCCAACTGCTGCCCGGTCAGTTCCGTAAGCGTAGACGTTTTTAAAACATCCTGCCCGGTCAAGATGGTTTCTCTCAACGTATTTGCGAAGTGGCTGATATCTGCCGACTTGACGTCGGGTGCTTTCCTTTTCGCCTCAGTTGCCGATTCAAAGGGCTTGATTGCAGCCAGACCGTTAAATTCAATCATATCTCCTCCGTCATGACGACCAAAAAGAGATTCAACTTACGTGCCACAGATATGGGTTAAAGAATTTTTATGTAGGCATCGACAATGTCGGGGTCAAATTGGGTCTTCTTGTTGGCAATCAGCTCGGCAATCGCTTGATCTTTGGACATGGCCGGACGATAGGTGCGGTCACTGGTCATCGCGTCAAAGGCATCAACCACTGCCATCATACGGGCAAGAAATGGGATTTCTTTCCCTTTCAAACCCTGCGGGTAGCCCCTTCCGTCCCATCGTTCATGGTGACACTGAATGATTTTTCTTTCTTCATCAAGCAGAATAATGGGCTTTAAAATGTTTTCACCGATTGAGGGATGATTTTTGATAATCATGTATTCTTCCTGTGTCAGTCTGCCTTCCTTCAGCAAAATACTGTCCGGCACCGCAATTTTACCCACATCATGAAGAACACTGGCGATTCTGATGCTTTCTATCTCTTTCGGCGTACAATTCATACTCTCGGCAAGCCTGACAGCTTCACCGGTAACGCGCCTGGAGTGCTCTTCTGTATAGTGGTCACGTGCCTGAATGGAGGAAATCAGCGAATGCAGCGTGTCCATGATGTTTAAATATATACTTTCATAGAGAATTTTGTTCTCCATATTTAGTGAGGCACGTTTGGTGAGACTCAAAATGTGATGCAGGTCGTTTTTATTGAAAGCTTCTCTGTTTCTCTTCTTGCGGATGCTTAAAATGCCGAGGAAGTTGTTTCTGATCATCAAGGGAGCGCAAATAAGCGAGGGCGCCACTTCAGGACGGTCGCTGGATGTTATGAGGAGGGCTTCGCGCCGCTGGACAACTTCATTGTAAATCATTCTCAGTCGCCTCGCCTGCGCGGCGGTCTGAGAAAATCCTGAGGCTCTTCCTCGGGTAACTTTTTCGTGAAATTCATTGTCATGTTCGTCAAAAAGCATGATCGAGCAAACTTCGCCGTCGACAAGCTTCAGGGCAAGATCTGCAATTTTCTGGAAAATAATATCATTATCCATCGGTGCTTCTTCGATGGAATCGAAAATATAGCTTTGCTTGGACAATGATTCGGTTTTATCGCTGAGTTTCAGTTCAGCGAGAGTCTTTTCCCGAGCCTCCGGCTTGAGAATTTCTTTCTGCATCAGATGTATATCGACTTTATACAAAAGATCGTCAATATCGAATGGCTTCGTCAAAAAATCGACGGCGCCTTTTTTAATGGCGCTGACCGTCAGGTCCGTTGTGGGATTTCCGGTTATCATGATCACGGCAACTGCCGGATCACGCTGTCTTACGGCGTGCAACAGATCCATTCCGCTCATGCCGGGCATCATAATATCGCTGATGATGAGATCGAAACTGTCATTATCAAGAATTTTAAGCGCATCTTCCCCACTTGCTGCTTCTCTGACCAGATATTGGGGAATTTGTCCCAGCGTTTCGGCAATCAGGTTTCTGGTCGGGGAATAATCATCCACTACCAGAATCTTTTTCGACTCCATTTTGCGTCCAATTAGCCTAACCGCGTCCGCCACTGTCCTGCTCCACGCCTAAAGTCTTGATATCAACAAACAATACTGAGTGTGATGATTCGGGAAGAGAAATCTTGCGACTGACTATTGATTTTCGCCTCTAAGAATAACGTCGCGAAGATTGTAGCTGATTTTTTCCAGCTCCCCCGCCTTGTTGGCTTCTTTTGTCGATAAGGTGACAATATCTTTGGAATCGATACGGTTTTCACCTTCTCTGAGCACAGGGGTCTGCACTTTGACTCTGCTTTGCCTGATATAGGCGTTTAAAACATTATCTACCTGATAAGCGGTAATTGTCATTTTCTTCTCCGTTTATGTTTCCACTCATATATCGGTAAACAGGAGAGAAACTTTAGAAAAATGTTATACAAAAATTAAAAAGGATTTATCTTTGCAGTAATTTGATTTTATTCAGATGTTTTATCTTCCTGCTCGGGAGGGGAAGCCTCTTCACGGCGTACAGCAAGTTCACGCGGCGCTTCAACACCCACACGCGCGTATTTTCCCTTAATATCGAGTATTGTAATTTTTATATTTTCTCCGATGGTAATGGCCTCGCCGCTCTTTCTGGTTAAAATAAGCATTTTTCACCCGTTTCCATTAAATATAACTCATTATCGTCATTTCACTGATCTTTGCGGCCATACTGTAGGACGCCTGCATGGCGATCTGCTTCATCTGAAAAGCAGTGATAAGAGACGCCATTTGAGCATTCTCCACGTCGGCGAGCATATTGGTTATTTCCAGCTTCAGGTTATCGTGATTGCCACGAATCAGCTCCAGCGAACTGATTTTCGCCCCGGCTGATGTTTCCGCCTGCAGGACACGGCTCTCCAGTGGCCGCAGCACATCAATTTGCGTATTGACCGCGTCAGCGTCATTTGTCTGGAGCGCAGTTCTGAGCGCCAGGAGGGCATTTAAAACATCCGCGCCGCCAAATGCCTCGACCCCGGTAATATTATACGCAAAAGCATTACCGTTGCCAACAAGAACATTGAGTTGAGCATTATCACCGTGATATTCAAATTCCCGGCTCACGACGTTGAAAGTATACGGTGTTGTATCCAGACGGGATCCGGCAAAAATGTAGCTGTCGCCGTTTTTCGTGTTCATCAGCGTCATAGCCTCATCGATCATGGCTTGAATCCTCCCGGCCGAGATGGCCATCGTTTCGGCGGAGCCGGTGCCGGCCTCTGATATCGCAATAGTAACAGCCTCGGCGATGATTTTTTTTACCGAAGACAGGGCGGAGGTGTTAATGGATAAGGCTATCTGAGCATCGGTAATATTACTATTGTATTGGTTGATGGCGTTTAAAGCCGTACGCGAGTCAAGGATGGTGTTGGTGGCGACCGGGTCATCGGAGGGGCGGTTAATCATCTTTTGCGTGGAGAGTTTTTCCATCAGATCGCTGTATTCACGCTGAATGTTCAGCATGTTGGTTGTAAGCATACTGAACTTGATATTTTCCGTTATTCGCTGAATCATTTCATTTGCCTCTCTTTCGCGGCTACCTCACCAGATTAAGCAGTGTATCTATTAACTCATTGACCGTGGCTGTCATTTTACCCGCCGCCCCATAGGCCATCTGATACTTAATCAGATTCATCATCTCCTCGTCAAGCGATACTCCAGAGAGCTGCTCTCTTTGTTCCACCTGTTGGTTGTAAATCGTCGTTTCGCGGATGACCGCCTGTTTTGCATCAACCGCATCACGCCCTATTTTTGCGATAAACGAATTATAATAACCGTCGATTGTCGTTCCCAATACCGTGTTTATCTCTGTTTTCAAAGCTGTGATAGCGGTGGCATTGTTGCCGTCGGCCTGCCCGAGTGCGGAGGCTGCGGCAATGCGTCTCGTGTCAGTTATGTTAACGCTCATCGTCGCCGCGGGGTTTGGCGGTGTGTAACTGAAAAACGCTACTCCCGCGTTATTATCCTGGTCAATACCGCTCATATGCAATGCATTCACGCGACTTATAATTGCCAGAGCTGTTTGGTCCAGTCTGTCGATATACGATGGAATAACAGTATCTCTCATTTCCAGGTAAGCCCCTATTTTTCCTCCGTTTATCCGGTCATTGAGAGCATGGTCGGGATCGTTTTTAAAAACGACATCAAAGAAAGTATGATTGGCGGGGTTTACCTGGGCCATCAATTCCCAGCTATTGAAGCCTTCAACAAGTGTTTTACCGCCATCGGGCATATAAATGTAGATTGAACCATCCGGTTTTTCGACATAATTAATATCTATTATCTTACTGATTTCATTTAAGATTACTCCCCTCTGATCGCGAACGGCGTGGGCGGTTGCGCCGGCGTTTTCAGCGCTGACAATCAGTTCATTGTAACGGGCCACGTCTTTGAGATAACCGTTTAATGTATTAATTTCATTGGCAATATTCTCATTTGCGTTCAGTTGGATATTCACCAGGCCATCTACTCTCAGATTGAACATACGGGAGAGAGTTTGTCCGGTGGAGATCACCACGTCCCTTTTTGCCTTGCTCAAAGGGTCAACGGAGAGACTTCCCCAGGCATTTAAAAAATCGGCAATTGCGTCGTTAATTCCCCCACCGGTGTTCTCGTTGAAAATTGCCTCAACTCTGGAGAGAATATCCTCCTCGGTGGTGAACTTGGAAAGAGATGACTGCTGCGCAATCATCTGTGTTTCCAAAAATTTATCAAAAATTCTCTCTACATTGGAAATACGCACTCCGATCTGTTCACGCCCGGACTGAGGGTCTTTGGAGCCTACCGACTCGAGCATGGGACGCAGCCGGGTGTAGCCGGGTGTATTCACGTTGGCGATATTACTGCCTGTAACATTGATTGCCGCCAGGTTACTTAAGAGGGCTTCCTGCGCCGTATATAAAACTTTTCCAATATCAGCCATTTGTCAGCCCTCCGTCCGCAGCAGCCTGCCATTATGCTGCACGGTGCCGATTTTTCCATTGCCCAGATAAATTCCCGATCTTTCCAGGAGCGAGGTCAAAAATTCAAGTGATGCTTTAACATTATCAATAGATCCATCTAATATACTGCTATTATCGCTATTGATCGTTTCAATTTCTTTTGTGATTGCCAAAAGAGCACTTCTCAAATTTTTGATAATTTTCCCCTTCTCGGCCCCGGCAAAGGCGGCAAGTGATATTAAATTCACCTCTTCTTCAGATATATCGAGATTTCGGGCAATTTTCTTTAAAAGATTGGTACGAGCCTCCTGTGATATCCTGGCTTTTAAGATGATGTTTTCCTTGGCCGCGTTGCTTTTATTAATTTCGGCAAAAGCGGCCGGTTTGACCAGCATGTTTTTTTCGGTGATTAAAAACTTCTTCAGTTCCTCGTAGACTGAAATCTCACCGGTCAATACATCTATCAGTGCAGAAAACAAATCATCATTGACACAAGCTTCAAGGCGATTGCTCAAATGTATATTCTGCTCCAACATATTATTATCCTTATACGTTTTAGTTGAGGCAAAACTACGTGAGCTTTGGACGGGCGGCGGACACATTAAAAGACTGTCCTCCGTGAAAAAAGCAACCTGAGTGAAGCCATGTGAGAGGGGAATTATTTTACCTGATCATCAGGCAAAAAGATCAATAATCGTTTCTCCCACCATCTTGTTGGCAATTTGTTCTCCGCTCACGTTGTATGTGCCTTTATCCACCTGATCTTTAATTTCCCGCACTTTCTCCTCGCGGACGTCAGGCAACTTCGACACTTCAACTTTAGCTTTTTGAATATCCCTTGCCATGGTGGAAAGATCAACTTTTTCAGTGGTTTTCGAAGCCGCAGCAGCCTGCTTTTCCGCTGCCTGGGCAGCACTTTCATTTCGTTGATACTGCTGAATATACTGAGTGCTTACGTCTTTAATATCCGACACTTTCATGAAAACCTCTCCTTTAGTTGAATCTTATACCACCTATCGGCACAGTCAAGATATTACTTTAATTTTTTTTCACCTCCCCCTTAAATTTGTTTTGGTAAATTGATCAAATAGCATTTTCTGTAAACCTAACCCATTGCCGTTATTGGAAATATTTTCCGCAAGTTTTTGATCGATAATCATCGTATAGCTTTCCTTGCCGAAATTCATGCCGGTTTTCTGCTGTGGGATGGTTTTACGCATCGACTTGATCATTTCGTATGTAAAAATTGCCTCAAAGTCGGCACACGCCTTTTTAATTTCCCTGAGCTCCCCGCTGGTATGGCGGGAAGCGGCAGACTTGACCGATGTTTTCGCCGCTTCATGTATCAGACCGGGAAAAATCTGTGTTGATTTGATGCTCTCCATAAGCTTATCCTTTTAAATAACCTGAATATCAGCCTGTAACGCCCCTGCCGCCTTAATCGCCTGCAGGATGGTGATTAAATCGCGCGGCGACACACCAATGGCATTCAAAGCCCTTACTACTTCAAATATTGTCACGGACCTGGGTAACAACATCAACTGTTTTTGATTTTCTTCTGAAACACCAATGGTCGTCTCCGTAGTTACAACCGTTTGCCCGCCCGGCGCAATGACCGTTCCGGCGGGCACCTGAGCAGGCGGCTGACGTTCGCCGCCAGGCTGCATCTGCCCCGGTCTCGGCACGGGCGGCGCCAACGGCAGCGGCTGAGAAACTTTTGTCTCTTCTTTGATCTGGATGCTTAAATTCCCATGCGCCACAGCCACTGTAGAGATGCGTACATTCTCGCCCATGACCACCGTGCCGGTTTTTTCGTTGAGAATAACCACGGCAGGGCTGTCCACTTCGACATCAAGTGACTCGATATGGTACAAAAGCTCCGACAGCGAACCGGTATAATCATTTTTTGCTTTGACGCTCACGGAAAAGGCGTCCAGTTGTGTGGCCTCGGCAAACGTCAATGAAGTGTTGATAGTGGCGGCCAGACGGGTGGCGGTGGTAAAATCAGGCCGTTGGAGGTTGATCATCAGCACTTTCTGCGCGTCAAAATCATAAGCCAGTTCTTTTTCCACCGTCGCCCCGCTGGAAATCCTTCCAACTGTAGTATGGTTTTTGGCCGCTCCCCCGCCGGCACCACCGGCAGAATAGCCGCCCAGAGATATCGGCCCCTGTGCAACCGCGTAAATTTCGCCATCAGCGCCGCGCAAAGGAGTCATCAAAAGGGTACCGCCCTGCAGGCTTTTAGCTGAACCTACCGAAGATACAATAACGTCGATTTTTGAACCGTTTTTGGCAAACGGGGGCAGGATACCTGTTACCATGACGGCCGCAATATTATCCGCCTTCAAAACAGATGTCTTGTCCTTCATGCTCAGTCCCTGCCGGTTCATGATGTTCGCCAGTGAAGCGGCAGTAAAGAGATTTTTCGCCAGGTCGTCGCCTGTTCCGGCAAGTCCAACCACGACACCGTAACCGATCAACTGGTTGTCCCGAACCCCCCCAATGGAAGCGATGTCCTTGATCCTGGCGGCAAAACCGATATCTGACCACGCAACAAGCAATGACAGCACGACCATCAGAGGCATCATGATTTTTTTTGTCATATCCATCTCCCTCATCAATTAAAAAGGCCAGACCCAGTCCACAATGCGTGTTGCCCAGCCTGGCCGCATCTTGTCGTCAATCACACCTGTCCCCGTTAAAACGATATGAGCATCTGAAATATACTGGGATGCAATAGTATTTTCCGCGGTGATATCCTGCGGCCTGATGATCCCGCCGATGATCAGGTACTGATCTTCGGCATTGATTGTCACCTGTCTGCGTCCCTCGATCATCAGATCCCCGTTTTCCATGACCCGAATGACGCGAGCACTGATCCTGGCAACGAGCGTATTGTTCCGGCTTGTGTCTCCCTGCCCTTTCATATTGTTGGCATGCCGGCCGCCAATGGCAATTTCCCCTCCCATGTTGGCGTTTTTACCGATAATATAGTTGTCCAGGCCCATAAAGGCGTCGATGCTTGCACTGGTCGTGGCGTTACGGCTGGTACCGGTACTGGCCTTGTTGCCTCCCGAGGCAGCCTCGGCAATGATAATAGTGACAATATCATTGACGTATCTCGCCTTTTTATCTGTGAAAATCATACTTTTATCGCTTTCCCCGCGCCAGATGGCTCCCGGCGCCGGCTCGGGTACAGGCTGTGGCGGCGCGGCGGCAACCTCCGGCCGCACAATGGTTTTGGTCTGCCAGCAGCCTGCAACAAACACTAAGGCGATAACCGGAATTGCCAACAACAACTTTCTTTTTTTCATTGCCGCCTCTTTTCTTCAGAAATCAATCTGAACCAGTGACGGGCCAACGACCCGTGCGTAAATGATTTTATTTGAATTCAAATTGCGGACTCTGATAACGGAGTCATCCGCCCCGTCTTCTTCCGCCAGACCGTTCATCACAACCCTCATCAGTCCGTTATCCAAAACGACCTTTACCATTTTCCCCTTACTGACCGTTTTAACCTCTCTGAGCATATTGCGCGTGATTTGCACATGAGGACGAAGCGCCACGGCAATACTTTTACCGATGACCTCCTCGACCGAGCAGATGGAATTGGCCGGGATACGACGCACCCACTTTTTCTGCACGGTCACATCCCCATCGGTGATAGTCGAATTTTTCGCAATCGCGTTGATGCTGAAAACAAAGTCACGCAGCACCTCAATACGCACACGCAACATTTCTTCTTTTAGAAAAACTCCATTACTGAAAACACGCACACTGAAAGAAGTGTCGCCAATGTATTCCTCACCAGGACGACTTGTTATCTGACAGGTGAGCTTTCCCGGATTTTTTTCCGGGGGCGTCACACGAGTGAGCAACCAAACACGCGCATTGCCTTCCGGATGTAGTGAATTTTCTTCAATGTATTCCTGCAATTCCCTGAGGAGCTGCTTTTCATAATCCTCCGTGAAAGTGTCGCAAAGAGCAACACCAGGAAGGAGAAGGATGCTCATAAACAAAAGGGACAGGTATTTTAGACGTAATTTGGTCATCATTTACGACCTCTTCAGAGCGGAGATAATCCCCAGCATGGCATCTGCGGTCTGGATAGCCTTGGAGTTTATTTCGTAGGCGCGTTGCCCCACGATCATCCGCACCATCTCGTCAATGACATTGACATTGGACATCTCCAGGAAATTCTGCGAGATCGTGCCGATGCCGTTTTCGCCCGGGTTTCCGGTGATCGCCTCGCCGGAGGCTTCGGATTTTGCAAACAGGTTTCTACCGATTGCTGTCAGTCCCGCCGGATTAAGAAAAATCGCCAGCTCCAGCCTGCCGGTAGCCAGAGGGTTCCCCTCCTGGTCCGCCGCCGTCCAGGTCCCCCCCGTATCCACAGTAAAGGAAACGGTTCCCGTCGGGATGGTAATGTTGGGCAGCAGCGGGAGCCCCTCCGAGTTGACAATCAGTCCGTCGCGGTTGATTTTAAAGTTTCCGGCCCGCCCGTAATATGTTTCACCGTTGTCATCGAACTGGAAAAAACCGTCTTTTTCGATTGCCCAGTCAAATTGATTGCCGGTTTGCTGATAATCTCCCTGTAAAAACATCCTCTGGGTGGAAATGGGCTTGACACCCATACCCACTTCAATGCCTACCGGCAGTTGGTTGCCCTGCGATGTCTCCGCCCCTGATTTGGCGTAAATCTGATACATCAGGTCCTGAAAATCGGCACGCGACTTCTTGAATCCTACGGTGTTGACGTTTGCCAGGTTATTGGCCACGATGTCCTGTTCGATCTGCTGCGCCACCATGCCGGTGGCGGCTGTCCACAGTGATCTCATCATATTGTCAGTCCCCCTATACTAATTTACCGATTCTGTTTGTGGAAATTTTGTCCATGTCCTGCAGAGTCAAAATGATTTTCTGATATGTTTCAAATGTGCGTTGAATATTGATCATATCCGTCATTTCACGAACCGCGTTGACGTTGGACATCTCCAGATAACCGCTATTTACTCTGTAATCGGCTGTTTTTTTTGCCCCGGCGCCATCTCGGTCGAGATATTTGCCGTCGGCAGAGCGCGCCAGCTTCTGAGGCTTTTCGAAGGCCGTCACTTTGATTTTACCGACCGGATTCTCGTCCACATAAATCATTCCTTCTTGATTGATGGTCACCGAGGTACCGTCGATGATGATCTTGCCTCCATCCCCAAGAACGTAATCACCCTGCGGCGTGACCAATTCTTTATTTTTATTGAGTATGAAAGAACCTTCACGCGTGTAGGCGGTTCCCTTCTTCGTTTGAATGGTGAAAAACCCATCTCCCTCAATGGCCAGATCGAGGATATTGCCGGTTGTCTGAAGCGTTCCCTGAGAAAAGTCGATGGCCGATACGGTATGGCCGAGCCCCGGGGCAACACCCTGGTCAACATTTTTCCCCTGCATCGCATAATAGAGATGCTCCGCCTTGAATCCTGCCGTGGCCGAGTTGGCAACATTGTTGGTCACAAAATCCAGCTCAAGGAGCTTTCTTGCCCCGGCCAGCCCGATTTGGGTCACGTCATAAAGCATCTGTCTTCTCCTTTCTGAGAAGCTGATTTGCAATCGATGTGCCAGATAGGGGGCATGCATTCCAGCTTTGGGCACCCGCCCTCCATGGCTCTCTTATCTATTTGATATTACAGATATTATACTAATTGTAAGGATTTATTTTCAAATGACGACGCAGGATTGGCGCGCCTGCTATGCGCCCGGCGTCTTATCTTTGGGGGCAATTTTTTACCTTGGGGAATATTTTTCCCCTTCTATTAAATCACGATTTTAAATGTGTTTTGGGGCGCTGTCCTTCATTGAGGGAATAAACAAAGGCAAGTATTTCGGCGACAGCCCTGTAAAGTTCAACGGGAATTTCAGATCCCGGCTTTAGTTTGCCAAGAACCTGGGCCAGTTCCGGGTCATTTTTAATTGGTATACCATATTCGTGAGCAAGTTCGATGATCTTTTCGGCAATCGCCCCCCTCCCCGTGGCAGTCACGGCAGGAGCGGCGTTTTTTGGGGCGTCATACTTTACCGCTGTCGCAATTTTAACCGGCGGCTGGAGACCATCGAGCTTTTTCTTCATTTTAATACCTTAAACAAATTCATTAACAATAGCTGCTGAACCTATTAAATATTCGTCGATATATTCTTGCTTTTTACGGCTTAGTTGAGTTTCTTTTTGGCATTCGATCTTCTCTACTGTGTAACCGATGGCACTTAGCGCAACTTTAAGTTTTTCCGCTTCCGCATTGATGATTTGAACGCTTTTTTCGTCTTCGCATTTGAGGACACATGTTATCCGCCCTGCCCTTAGGGAGGCATCGACGACAATTTGTCCAAGAAGATCCATAGATAAAAAAAGAACGAGGCGGCAGGAAGAAAATTTATTCTTGCCTTCGGCATTTTTATCATCAGGTTTGATAAAAATATCGGCTGTACCATACCCTTTTGATAATTCCAGGGGGATTTGGAGGTATAGCCCTGATTCATTGTTCTGATAAACAAGCGCTGCCACCTGCCTGCCCTGAATGGTGTTTAGGGCTTCAGAAGCAAAAGACGCCAGCGAGGCCAATCCGGCCGCCTCGGTGCGACTGAAGTTCCCCTGCCCGGCCTCCTGCAGTGCGGCGGCTAATTTAAACAAAGCTGCCTTTAGATTTCCTTTGGAGGAAACCTCTCTATGTGCTGTTTCTGAACCGGCGAGGGCTGCAGCCAAATCACTTTCGAGCAATAATCCGCATCTGGAAAGGAAATCCTTTACAAACAGAGGATTATTTCTGGTACGGGATGAAAAAACGAGGCTGCTAAAAAGTGCCAGAAGTGCCTGTGCCTCTCCGCGAAGAAAGCCTGGCAGTTCAACCGACTTAAGAAGGGAGGATATTTCTGAAAGCCTGCCCAGGAGCGACACAAAAGAATCGGGGTCAACACGCCATTGTATGAGCTGTGCATTTATTTGAGCCGCGTCCTTGGGCACCGCGTCGAACAGATTTAAAACAATTTGCGGCACAACACTTTGCACACGCACACGGATTTGCTCTCCGGCATTGAGTAAAAGGGAGCTGTTTGCCCTGATTGTGGCGCCCTTAACAGAAAGCAGGTATTGATCGGCAGCGATTTTTTCGATGATATTGACGTTGAGGACCTCCCCGGCCCTGAACTGCGGCAAAGGCAGGTTTGTTTTAGTGGTGACGGAAATATTGTCCGGCTTGAAGGTTATGCCCGGTGTTACTGAATTCACGGCCATCAGGATGTCTCATTTTTTATCCTGTACAGATCAATAATAAGCTCAATTTCCGCCTCAGAAAAACCGGTCTCCCGTGCTGTCTGTTCATGAGAATTGCCTCTTTTGATCATTTCGACAACCCGGGCATGCTTATCGTCCACAACAGCAACAGCCCCATCATTTTTTGCAACAGCTGCCGCTCCTTCGTCTTTTTTGTCCAGAAGCGACCTGACTCTTTTTTCCTTCAGGTCCAATTCGAGAGCGATTTCTTTAAAAGCCAGGCGGCTCTTTTCCACAGATTCAAGGAAGCTCTCGGATGCTGCCTGTGACTCTTCCACGACGGCCCGAAAGCCGTTTATCATTTCCTGATAGGAATTGTCCTTAGGTTTTTTTAAGTTGGTATTGACCCGCCAAAGAAGGAAAATGACCGCCAGCAACAAAACAAGATCGATGATCAGATGCAGGAGGACAGGGTTTGAGATATTCATGCTATACCTTTATGTTGACATGACCTCCCTGCAGCGGATCCTCATCATCATCGTCTGCTGCAGGCATGTCCTTAGCCATTTGCTGCCCGAAGCCGGATTGATGGTCCTGTCTTTGTTCTTTTCTTCTTAATTTCGCCTTTTCCGCTTCCTCGAATTCTCTGATTTTTTCACGCGCCAACCTGTCCTCTTCAGAGAGCTTCAGTTGGAAGTACCGCTGCTGCATGTCCGCATGCTGTTGCTGGATCTGCTGAACTCTCTCTGTAACAGAGGTTTGCAAAATCGACGATTGAAGGTCTATGGCCCTGGCCATCTCAATTACTCCGTCTTTTCAGAAGATTTCCCCCCTGAAAAGGTTTTCTACCTTACATATCGTCAATCATTCAAATTTACTTAAATTTTTAATTCAGCCGCGCCATGGTGGTAAGGGATCTCCACTCTGATCTCATTGATCCCTTTTTCGCCAGACAATTGAACCCCGGCTGAATATTGTTTTAGAATTTCCGTTGCCGCCTCTACCCCTGCGTTGGGCCTGTCGGACGGCGATTCTGATTCTTTGCTCGAATATTTAATCAGAACAATGATGTTTTCACGATCATGACCGGTCGAGAGAAAAAATTCCTTTTTTTTGCTCCGTAGCGCCGAAACCATGGCAAATCTGATCAGTCTCCAGAAACTAAGCGACAATTCTGCCGCATATCCTTTTATTTCTGGAATTTCTCTATCAATTTCCAGCGCTTTGGTGATTTCATGTTTGAATTCAAGATAAAAATCGGCAAAACGCATCTCGGCGGCAAGCATCTGGGAAAGGCTGATTCTCTCTTCTTCGCGGGCGGCCAGAGCATAGAATTTTGCACTTATATCCCTGAACATCCGGAAAAAAGCATCAGATTCATTATTGATGGAACGGACATCATTTTTTATTTTTTCGAATTCTTCTGACAGGAGGTCGGCTGCTTCGGGGTGCTGCTCTCTCATATTTTTGAAAAATGCATCGATGCGGCGCTGCAACAATTTGGAACGTCCCATGATGCCGTTTAACGGGTTGGCAAAGTTATGCAAAATTCCCGGCATCAGCTCCTTGAGGAATGTAGCTAAAAATTCCTTTTCCAAAAGTGTCTGTTTATTGTCTTTTTCCATCACTGTCCTTTTGGTAATCAAAAGTCTTCCGCCAAAGAAAACTTAATATCATATAATCAAATAATTAGTGAAATAAACATCCTTGACGGAGCCATCGCCCAGGATCCTCTCCAGCGCGGCGGCAAAATCTTTTTTCAACTTTTTACGCTCCTCAACGGACCTCAAAGCGACCACACTTCTGGCCTGAGTTGCCTTGATGATTGCTCCTCTGATGAGGGTAATTTTTTGTATGCGGTCGCCTTTACCTGTGTCGGTAATTTCTAACGCCACATCACAAATCAATACATGGCTGTTTCCCGCAGCGTCTTTCAGGTCGATGATGAAATCGGTAAAATGCAATGTTTCAGTCCTTACGGACACGGCTGGTTCACTTTCCCGGACAATTTCTTCCGCTACCGAGGCGCTTTTTCGTGTTCGTTGGTCTTTGTCTTCTTCCTGTGGCATCTGAATCTGAGTTTTGGCAACCTGTTTTTTGTTAATTCCACGTATTACCAAAACAGTGGCCACAGAAACAATAAGCAGCAAAACCAGGGCCGCCGGCATGATCAAAATAAACAGCTTATTTCTGGCCCATTTCCTGAAAAATCCTTCCTGCGCTGCATCCTCGGAACTATCATCCATCTGCACCGGCAAAACGGCCTGCAGTTCAGGTTCAGGAATGTCTTCCCACAGATCCAGTTTCGCTTTTTTCACTTCGTAAACCTCGGTTCACCTGGCAAACTTGACCATGCTGCGCAGTCGCAGAACCGCCTGCGCGTGCAATTGGCAAATACGTGACTCGGTAAGCTCCATCACCCTGCCTGCTTCCCTCATGGTCATTTCCTCAAAATAATACAGTGACAATACCAGTTTTTCCTTTGGAGGCAGCTGATCAATCGCCTGCTTCAATTTGTCTTTGAATTCCATATTGACCAGCAGATGCAGCGGGTTGCTTTCATTTATCATCTCCAGCACATCATTGCGGCTGAATTTCTCAAGATAATCGGGCGGCAGGTCTTCGGTGGAAATAAGAGATATGCATCTGGCCTCGTCAAGCATCTTATGATATTCGGCCAGCGAAATGCCCATGTGCCCGGCAATCTCCATTTCTTCTGGTGCCCGGCCGAGTTTCTTTTTCAGCGCACTTATCGCGTTCTCGATTTTATTATCTTTGCTGCGCGTGGCCCGCGGAACCCAGTCTTTGGCCCGGAGCTCATCGAGCACTGCGCCGCGTATCCGGAAACTGGCATATGTCTCAAACTGGACGTTACGCGACTTGTCGTACTTTTCCAGCGCCGACATCAGTCCCATGACTCCTACATTGACCAGGTCTTCCTTATCCGCCGCGTCTATGGGAAGTTTGGCGGCCAGCCTGCCGACGATATTCTTCACCAGCGGCGCATACTTCAGAATTTGAGCATCACGCTCCTCTTTAAGCTTGGCCTTGGTTGATGATCTCTTCCCAGAAGAACTTAATGCTGCCGTTTTCATACTCTTGTATTGTCTCCGAAGAAATTTTCTCCGCTATTTTTGCAAGACAAAGAGCAGACGGGCACTGAGGGTATAATTCCGCAAAAGCTTTCTGCTGCCGGACCGCCCCATTGACCTTTTCATCTAATACGATATGACCTAAATATTCAATAGTTAAATTCAGAAAATGATCGGTCGCACGCCCCAGACGCGAAAATATCTCTTTGCCTTCCTCCGCGTTTTTTACCATATTGGCAATCAGTCGGAAGCGCCTCTTGGCGTGACGTTGATAGAGAACCTTGATCAGCGCGTAGGCATCGGTTAAAGAAGTAGGCTCCGGAGTCGCCACAACAATTATTTCCTTGGCCGCCATGTTAAAATACATAACATTCGAAGAAATCCCGGCACCCGTATCAATCAGAACATAATCTACTTCACCGTTTAGGGTATTCAACTCATCGACCAGCGTGAGCTTCTGCCCTCGTGAGAGATCCGTCATTTCCGGAAGACCGGACGCAGAAGGTAAAATCCTGATGCCCCCGGGACCTTCTACCAGCGTTTCCGCGATCGTTTTTTCTCCTTTCAAAACATGCGATAAATTGTAGCGCGGGTTTATTCCAAGAATTACATCAATGTTGGCCAGTCCGGCGTCGGCGTCGAGCACAAGCATTTTTTTACGCTGTTTCGCCAGCAAATAAGCCAGATTTGCCGCGATATTCGTTTTCCCCACGCCGCCTTTACCGCTGGTTACGGAAAGGACCCTCACGTCGCGAGGCTTGGGAGCATCGTGCGTCGTGCCTTTCCGGTGTTTTTGAACATATTCTTCTTTCTTCTTTATTTCCCGCAATGTCGCCGCCTGATCCACTTTCATCAACTCCTTGCAAGAACCGGCTGAGCCGGCCGTTCACCGGATGGCGTCATAATTCCGTCCAGCATTAAAGACGCTATCAACTCCGGGGTCGCTTCATCAATGTCCTGAGGCACATTCTGGCCGAAGGTAACATAACGCACAGGTTTTTTTGTCCTGACAATCATGTCATAAAGCATGCCGCAGCGCCTGGACTCATCAATTTTGGTGACAATCAGATTGTCTATGTTCAGATGCTCATAGCCGGATATCACTCTTTCCAAATATTCCTCGTTACCCGTTGCATTAATGAGCAGATTCTTCTGTATGGCTTCATTCGGCAATGCCTGCTGGAGCCGGCTCAAATATCCGTCATCCGGCCTGGTACGGCCCGGTGTATCGACATAAATGACATCTTTGCCGGAAAAAGCTTCCAGTGCCTTGGCAAAAGACTCTTTGGTGGATGCAGTCTGCAACGGCAGTCCCATAATACGTGCATAAGCACCCAGTTGCTCGGCTGCCGCAAGGCGGAAATTGTCCACCGTGATAAGACCGACATTTTTCTTTTTCATAATCGCGTCGCGGGCGGCCAGTTTCGCCAACGTCGTCGTTTTGCCCACACCGGGCGGCCCGACAAACATCCTGACCCGGGAGTGCTCATTGTTTTTTTCTCCGGCGGCCAGTGTATTGCCGATATATATCGCCGCAACAGAGAGAGCCTCCTCTTCGCCCGCCGGGGCGTCCTTTTTCCAGCTGCGATTCACTTCATCCATGATACGGCAGGCGCCGGCACGTGAAAATCCCTTACCCACAAGCCTCAGATATAATTTCGTGCTGACATCCTGCGGCATTCGCCGCTGGCGCATTCCCAGGGCATCGAAAAACAGACTGATCGTTTCACGAATTTCCGCCAGTTCACCGGCCAGCGAGTTTTGTCTCTGACCGGCAAGGATCAAGTTTTTGAACTCGTTGAACTCATGGCGGATCAGCTCGATCGTGTCCATCTTGGCAGCCCCGTTTAATCCGCCACGCTCGGCAGGTAAAGCTGGTTTATCGCCGACCATTAAAGTCTGCATGCTTTCATCGCGCGCCGCCATAACTTCAAACAAATCAACTTTGCCTTTTTTTATTTTACGTGTGGACAGCACAATAGCTTCAGGCCCCAGATCTTTTTTAATTCTGTTCATGCCTTCCAGTATTGAATGTACTTCATAACGTTTAACTTGCATAAGTTACTCTACAATCCCCAGAGATTTGATGTTCGCCTCCCGTGATATTTCATTGTGCGCCAAAATGACCACATTAGGCATCATTTTTTCCAAAATCTTTCGGAAATGGATCCTTGTTTCCGGCGAGCAAAGAACGATGGGCTGCAGGCCGCCGGCTGTAAATGCGGCAACCATCTTATGGAGGCCGGCGATCATCTGCTTGACAACATTCGGGTCGGGAGAAACAAAAGATTCATACTCTGTATGGGAAATGGAACGACTGATTTTGTCTTCGATATCCGGAGACATAATCATCACCGTAATATTTCCTTCCTGGTCCTGGTACTGGTGTGTGATGGCCCGACGCAAGGCCTGCCTTACGTACCCGGTCAGTATATCGGCATTTTTCGTCAGCGGCGCGTACTCACCAATCGTTTCTATGATGGTGAGCAGATCACGGATGGAAATCCTCTCGCGCAGCAGACGCTGCAAGACACGGTGTAAAATATTGAGCGGTACAACCTTGGGGACAATTTCTTTGACCACCCGTGGATAGAGCTGTTCGAGATTGTCCACCAGCGACTGCACCTCCTGCCTGCCGAGCAATTCATCTGCATAGGTTTTGGTAAGTTCCGTCAGGTGCGTTGTGATGACGGTAGCCGGATCGACCACCACATACCCTTTGGCCATGATCGCGTCTTTTTCCCTGTCTGCCACCCACACGGCGGGAAGCCCAAAGGCCGGCTCTTTGGTGGCGACACCTTTCACTGAAGCATCCTTTTCATCCGGAGAAATGACCAGATGATACCCCATCATGACGGAACCGCGGGCAATTTCGACTCCTTTGAGCATCACGGAATATTCGTCCGGCTTGAGTTTCAAATTATCCTTGATATGGATGGCCGGCATGATGAAGCCCATTTCGGAAGCAAGCTGACGGCGCAGAGACTTGATCCGCACCAGCAATTCGCCGCCCTGAGCCGCATCCACCAGCGGGATAAGTGTGTATCCTACTTCAAGTCCCATCGCATCGAGCGGCGCGACGACATCAACTTCCCTGACCGGCGCTTCTTCTTCTGCTTCCAGTTGTTCTTCCTGAATTTTTTTACGTGCAATAGCCTGCACGACGCGATAGGCGACAACCCCGACAAGAAGCGCAACCAGGATGAAAGATATTTTGGGCATGCCCGGAATAAGGGCAAAAATAAACAGCATGATGGCAGCCGTGGCAATCGCTCTGGGCTGGGTGAATACCTGGGATTTAACCTCGTCACCCAGTTCGGTTGTTGTAGATGTTCTGGTAACCAGAATGCCGGCAGCCGTTGACACAATCAGCGCCGGCACCTGCGTCACCAGACCGTCACCGACCGTCAACAAAGTGTAGTTCCGGGCCGCCTCCACTACCGGCATGCCTTTTTGCAAAACACCGATGATCAAACCACCGATAATATTGATAAGAACAATCAGTATACCGGCAATCGCATCACCGCGGACAAACTTCGACGCACCGTCCATCGCCCCGTAGAAATTGGATTCCTGTTCAATTTCGGCACGTCTGCGCCTGGCATCGTTGTCTGAAATGAGACCCGCGTTAAGGTCCGCGTCGATGCTCATCTGCTTTCCCGGCATGGCGTCAAGTGTGAAGCGTGCCGAAACTTCCGCAATACGTGTCGCGCCCTTCGTGATGACTATAAAGTTAATGAGCACCAGTACCAGAAAAACGACCATGCCGACGACGTAATTTCCCCCGACAACGAATGTCCCGAAAGACTGAATAACCTGACCGGCGGCCGATGTCCCCTCATTTCCGTGCAGCAGGATAAGCCGCGTCGAGGCGACGTTCAGCGCAAGCCGCAAAAGCGTTACCAAAAGCAGAACGGATGGAAACACGGAAAACTGCAGCGGTTTTAAAACATACATCGACATCAGCAAAATGATAATGGAAATCGCGATGCTGAAGGAAAGTAAAATATCCAACAAAAAAGTCGGGATGGGCAGGATCATGACCATGAGGATTGCGATGACACCCATGGCAATCATTGCCGAGCTTGACCTTGCCGACTCCAAAAATGCGTTTCTGCCCGCGCCTGCCTGTAGTTCAGCCATTTTGTTTATCCGAAGATCTTAACCCTTTTCTGTTCGTAGACAAATGCCAGAACTTCCGCCACCGCCTTGTAGAGAGATTCCGGCACCATCGCATTTACTTTAACTAACTTATACAATACCTGTGCCAGAGGTTTGTCCTCGATAATGGGCACATCATTTTCCCTGGCTATGTCTCTTATCTTTTCAGCAATATAATCAGCGCCCTTGGCCACGACGACCGGTGCCGCCATTTTATCCGGTGAATATTTGATGGCAACAGCCAGGTGTGTCGGGTTGGTAATGACCACATCGGCTTTGGGCACTTCCGCCATCATGCGCCGATGTGCCATTTCTCTTTGAATTCGCCTGATTCTGGCTTTAATGAGCGGATCTCCTTCCGTATTTTTGAACTCGTCTTTTATTTCCTGCTTTGTCATCCTCAGACTCTTTTCGTATTCCCAGCGCTGATAGGCGTAATCGAGCGCCGCCAGAAATACCAACACGATCGTCATCGCTAAAAGTATTTTAAAGCAGACACCTCCTATGTAGATAAAGGTGCCCCAGGTTGATTGGCTGTTGAGCAAAAAAAGATTGCCGAACTCTTTGCTGATCATGAGATATGCCACAAAACTGATAATACATACCTTTAGGATCCCCTTGAGCAGTTCGGCAAGTGAACGCAGAGAAAAAAGCCTTTTAAATCCTTTGACCGGACTGATTTTGTCGATTTTCGGTTGTAAACTCTCGCCGGTAAACAAAAAGCCGAACTGCAGGACATTGCCCAGAACTGCCGCAATCAATACGGCAATAATCAGGGGAAAAAGAATACCGAAACCTTTAAAAATACAGCTGATGAGAATTGCTCTGACACTGTCGGGAGTGAGATCCGCGCTGCCGGCTCGCCCAAGTATCCAGCCCATCAAATCAAGTGTCCTGGTGATCATCGTCTGGCCGCCGAAGTAGAAGAAAATAAGACCGGCCACCAGAATCCCGACGGAAACCACTTCCTGCGAACGGGCTACCTGGCCTTTTTCGCGTGCCTCTTCGCGCCGTTTCGTTGTTGCCTGTTCAGTTCGTTCCTGATCGTCGTTTTCGGCCATTGTTTTCTCTCATTAATCCCGCACAGATTTGCTTAACTGCGGTGGCCATGTTTCGTCCTGGGCCGACCCTTTCTCTGCGGAGCTTCCCGCCTTCACATCAGGCGTAAAACAGAAATCAACTTTCCCTCCAAAGTGTTGAAAATCGCCTGTGTCATGCGCACAAACAACGGCGCGGTCAAGCCTATGAAAATCAGTCCCATCGATATTTGCAGTGGAAAGCCGACAATGAAGATATTCATCTGCGGCACGGTACGTGCCACAACACCCAGGGCGACATTGGTAAAAAGCATCACAGCCATCAAAGGTGCGGCGATTTTCAGCGCGGTGACAAACATCTCTTTTGAGGTAATAAACAGAAACTGCATCAGATTGGGGGAAAAATGAAAACTCAACGGAGCGACAAACTGGTAGCTCTGAATGATGGCCTGAAAAAACAGATGGTGTGCGTTGACGGTAATGAATAGCAGCATGGCGATAAGATATTTCAGCTGAGTGATAATAGAAACGCTTTGCTCGCTCATGGGATCGATCACGTTGGCCACGGCAAAGCCCATTTGAAAACCGATGATATCTCCTGCAATCTGAATGGAGGCAAAAAGAAGGCGTGCGGTGAAGCCTATGGTCAGCCCGATGAGGACTTCTCCGAATATCAAAAATATCATCTGAACAATATGGTAGTTTTTCGTCGGAGGCATCTGGCCGGCAACCAGTGGAAAAATGACCACGCTGACGATGACGGCAAGGCCGGCCTTTACCGTTCTGGGGACGCTGTTTTCAGAAAGAACGGGGATGACGACAATAATCGCGCTGACACGAACCAACACGAGGATAAAAGACTCGAGGTGCTCTGCGGACAGAAAAGGCAATGTCATTTATCTGAACTCCCGGCTTCTTTCTTTTCATCATGGCGCCTGCGTTTAGTCATTTAACATACAGGGGGATGCTGGTGAACAATCTGTGCGTAAAATTGATCAGCAGCCCGAGAATCCACGGCAGGGCCACAACCAACGTAATTAAAACCCCCACGATCTTGGGCACAAATACCAGTGTCATTTCCTGTATCTGGGTGACCGCCTGAAACAGACTGATGATAACACCGATAATCAACCCCACGATCAGCATTGGCGCGGCAACAAGCAGAGTGGTCTTGATTGTTTCCGCCATCAGCGCCATCACAACTTCCGGTGTCATTTTTGTTCTCCCCGCCTAATGGAAGCTCTTCACCAAAGATCCGACGATCAGATGCCAGCCATCCACCAGGACAAAAAGAAGAAGCTTGAAGGGGAGACTGACCATGATCGGCGGCAGCATCATCATACCCATGGACAAAAGCACGCTGGCCACCACCATATCCAGAATCAGAAACGGCAGATAAATCATAAAACCAATCTGAAAAGCTGTTTTCAACTCGCTGATGACAAAGGCCGGCACAAGAGACGAAAGAGACACATCCTCCGGCTTGGCTGGATTCTCCTCTCCGGATATCTTGATAAAGAGAGCCAGATCCTTTTCCCGCACCTGCCTGAGCATGAATTCCTTTACCGGTACGACGGCCCTGGTCATTGCCGTTTCACCGGAGATCTGCTCTTCATAATATGGTCTTAAGGCTTCGGTATTCACCCGGGTGATCACCGGCGACATTATAAAAAATGTTAAAAACAGGGCGAGCCCCACAATCACCTGATTGGGAGGCATCTGCTGTGTACCCATGGCATTGCGCACCAGCGAAAGGACAATCACCACTCTGGTAAAAGAAGTGACCATCAGGAGAATGGCCGGCGCCAGTGTCAGAATCGTCAGCAAAATGACCAGCTGAATGAGCGACTGAATCTTTTCCGGCTCAGTCGTTCCGCCGGTGAGTGTCAGGCTGACATTGGGAAGCGAGAAAGGCTGCACCGCTGCGGCCTGCCCCGCTGTGATGATGGTTAGAAAAGCTGATGCGGCCGTAATAAATAAAATGATGCCGGCTGTCTTTTTCATTTTCCGGCCCCGTCTGTTTTTTTACCTGCCGGAAAACCGGCCAGTTTGAGCAGCTTTGATATTTTATCTTGCGGGGAAGATATGTTCTGTTTAGATTGTCTGTTTTTTATTTTTTCGACAAACAAAGGGTCGTCAATATGGGCAAGTGTTGTCATCTGCTGGCCGGAAATGCCCACGACGATAAGCTGATCCATCACCTCAAGCAGGATAATGCTTGATTTTGGTCCGAGGTATTTCGAATACAGGATGTTTATCAAATCCGGCTGCGCCCCGGAAGGAGCCGACCGCTGCATAAAGTTTTTCACGAAGTACATGACCCCGATCATCAGCCCCAGGACAAGTGCAAGGGCGAAGATCATCTTCAGGAATGAGGATAACAGTGAAATATTTTCCATGCTTTTCTTTCATCCCAGCTTATTTACGCGTTCGGCAGGCGAAACAATATCGGTGAGGCGCACGCCGAATTTTTCATTGACCACCACAACCTCGCCGCGTGCGATGAGGCGCTGGTTGACAAAAATATCCATCGGCTCTCCCGCCAGCTTGGAAAGCTCCAACACCGAGCCCTGACCCAGTTGAAGAAGCTCACTGATGAGCATTTTGCTTCTGCCCAGTTCCGCCGTGAGCGTCAAAGGAATATCCATGATGAAGTCGATGTTGATATTCGGTTTTCCTTCCGGACGCGCCCTCTGGAGTTCTTCGAAGTGGACGCTGGACACCTCGGTTTTCTGTTCCACCGGGTGTGAGGACTGTTCCATTTCTTCCTTGACGTCATCCCAGCCAAGTTTTTCGTCCGCAGCTGAGCTTACATCTGCAGCTTGTGCCGCATTTTTCATCAATTCATCAATTTCATTCTGTTCCATATTCCAAACCCTCTTTTTCAGTTAATATTTGAGAGATCTGAACCGCTTTATTTCCTTTGAATATTCCCGGATAACCTCTGTATTTCGGGATTCCCTCCACATAGATATCCAGTGGATCCGACGAGTAGTGATCAAGCTGAATAACATCCCCTTTTTTGAGGTTGGCGATGTCCTTCCCCAGAATCGTAACCCGTCCGAGTTCCACCATCATATCGACCTTTGATTCCATAAGTCCCGCTTTAAAACGGTTGCTCCAGGCCCGGTCCACTTCCAGCTGTTCACTTTGGAACCCGGCGGCAAGTTTTTCCTTGACCGGTTCCAGCATCGCATAGGGAATACAAATGGAGATGACACCGGAAGTGTACTCTACCTCCAATTCGAAATTCATGACCACGACAACGTCTGTTGGGGGAACAATTTGTGCGAACTGAGGATTCACCTCCGCTCTCTGATAGGTGACGCTCAGGTCAATGAGGGTCTTCCAGCTTTTCTCCAGGTCGGCAAGGGCACTCAAAACGATTTTCTTGATCAGATTGCTTTCAATAGCGGTAAATTCGCGTCCTTCAATCTTGAAGGCTTCCGTGCCTGTACCACCGAAAATGATATCCACGAGCGTGAAGATGATCTTTGATTCAACTACAAAAATGGCCGTTCCACGCATTGGATCCATACGAAACAGATGAAGGCTGGTGGGCACAGGCAGAGTTTTGAGAAACTCGCCGAATTTGATCATGTCGGCGGACACGGCGGTAATGGAAATGACTTTGCGCAATATGGAAGAAAGAGTTGCACGAAAGGTGCGGGCATATTTTTCGTTGATCATCTCCAGTGTAGGCATCCGTCCGCGGATAATTCTGTCCTGACTGGTCAGATCGTAGGGAATGATCGCCCCCGGCTCGTGATACACCTCTACTTCGGTTTCAATTTCACCGCCAGAAATCCCCCTGAGCAGGGCATCAACTTCTTCCTGTGTAAGAATATTGGCCATAAATCCTCGCCTTAGGTCCGTCAGGTCTACTGAATGACAAATTCGGTAAAGTATACCTTGTTGACTTTGCCTTTTGTTTGATCAAGAATCATATTCACCCTGGTGGCGATTTCGTCGCGCAGTCTCTGTTTACCGAGCGGGTCAATCATCTCGCGATAAGTCTTTGATGTCAAAAGATCCAGAATCGTGTCTCGCAACATCGGGTTTAAGCGCCTTAACTCATCGGCGGTCCCCTGTTCGCTAAGCTCCATTTGCATGGTGACTTTCAGATACCTTTCCGATTCATTATCAAGCAGATTGACGATGAAAGGCTCCATCGGGTAAAAAATCGTGACTTTCAGCGGCTCTGTTGATGCAGCTTTGACCTCTGCACTTTGTGGCTTGGGCTGAAAAAAGAAAAAGTAAGCGCCTGTCGCTCCTCCTGCGATCAAAAGCACAACGACAACGAGGATAATAATCAGCGGCAATTTTGATTTTTTCCCGCCGGCACCTTGGACCTGACCTTCTGGGTTTTCCTCATCGGAGTCGTTCAGCCCCGGGTCTCTTTCCCTTTTTTCATCGGCTGCCATACGCGTCACCACCCTTGCAATTTTATTCAATTAGGTTGTTAGCAAAGAGCATACCACCGCCATGTTTTTTCCTGCGCATGGTTTCACATGTCATTTCAATACTTTATAGATCTGTGATTGTGGCGTGATTGTGGAAATTAAGTTGATTTTTCTTTTTTTGACGAAATGTCAAAGAATTGACAAATTTCTGACGAGGAAGGGAAAGATGCAGGTGACACGAAAAATTGCCACGCCAGGCGTCCCCGTCGTCAAACGGAGACACCTGACGCCTGTTCGTTATTGTTTAATATTCATCAGCACCTGCATCAGCATGTCTTCGGTAGTGATCACCTTCGCATTGGCCTGATACGCCTTCTGGGCGGTGATCATGCGGATGAATTCCGTGGCGATATCCGTGTTGGACATCTCCAGCGTATTGGGAGTGAGAGTTCCCATGCCGGAGGCACCGGGAATATTGCGCACGGACGAGCCGGACATGACTGTTTCACCAAACAGGTTTGAACCCAATTTATTAAGAGCCCAGGGATTGGGAAAGGATGCCAGAATAATCTGAGCAAGCTCGGATGTCTGGCCGTTGGTGAAAAACCCGCTGATTATACCGGCCGGGTCGATGGCCAGAGACTTCAAGTTACCTGAGGTGTAGCCATCAGCCGTGGTGGCTCTGATGACCGATGCGGATGCATACTGCGTAATGGCAAGTGCCTGCGGACTGGTTAAGTCCCAGGTGACTGTACCAAATGTTGCACCGGTACCCAGTGCCGGCATCGTAATTTCCACATCATCGGTTGGAGCGGTCATCGCACCTCCGCTGTCGAACTCAAAGAGCACAGAGGCCGGCGACGTCACCGCGGTGCCATCAAGTAAAAATGTTGCAGTCCATGTATTGTTGGCTGTTTTCGTAAATACCGTTTCAAAGGTATGCACTGCGCCGAGCGAATCGTAAATGGACTGTGTTGTGGTGTAGGTATCATTTACAGCCGCTTGTGAATTGAGATTGGCACCCAGGGAATAAGTTGTCGTCATCTGCGGCTCCGACTGCAGACCAGTAAGTGTAATGTTTCCCAGCGCGCTCAATGATCCGTCTTCACGAAACATCTGACCCTGCAGATAATAACCATTGATATCGACGAGCACTCCATTGGCATTGAGATGAAACGCACCTGCTCTTGTATAGTAGGTTGCACCCTCATTGTCGTTGACCATGAAAAAGCCGTCACCGTCGATGGCGGCATCCGTCGCGTTTCCCGTGGTTTCAAAAGAACCGGAGGCAAAAGATGTCTGGACCTCCGCTACCGCCACGCCGCGGCCGACCTGCAGTGTTCCGGATGACCCGCCGGAAATGCTCGAGCTCAACACGTCCGCGAAAAAAGTCATGTCTCCTTTAAAACCCAGTGTGTTGACGTTGGCCAGATTGTTGGCCACAACGTCCAGCTGCTTGGCGCTGGCATTCAAACCTGATATTCCCGCCCATAATGCGCTGCCCATAATATTCCTCCTCTATGTCAAATTTTTGTTAATTGTCTACTTTGGTTATTGAAACGACGTTCGAAAATGCCACTTCCTGACCGTTCACCGTCAGGTAGGGCTTACCGTTTTTGAAAGACACTCCCTGAATCCTCCCGTAGAGCATCTGTTCAGGAACCACCGTACCTCCCCTGGCGTCCGATGCAGTAATTTCCCAGGTATAATTTCCGGGAGGCTGCGATCCCGAATTCCAGAGAATGCTTTGTGCCCCGGCTTTTTGCGGCGCGAGTTTTATCGTATCGACCTTCATCCCGTTGGCATTATAAATTTTTATCGTGCCGTTTTGAATGTCGGCGGGCAGGCGATAGACAATGTTCGTGGCGGAACCGCTCACCGTGATGGAATTTCCCTTTACCACCGCATCATTGCCGATCAGGTTAGCCATTTGCGCACTGCTGAACTGGTTTAAATATTCCGGCAGCGCCCCCATTGTTTCGTTCAGGTTGGTTAATTGTTCCAGCGAGCTGAACTGAGCCAGCTGGGCCACAAACGCGGTGCCGTCCATGGGGTTTAGCGGATCCTGATGGCGCAACTGGGCAATCAGCATTTTTAAAAAAGCGTCTTTACCCAGTGTGTTATCTACTCTTTTTGACGCGCCCGCATAACCGCCCGCTGTTGTTTCCTGGATTCCTGAGATCATATTTTTCTCCTTTTAAGCAAATAAACTTATCTTCCCTGTGTTCCATGCCAGTCGGTTCATTTTCTGTGCGGCAACGTGGTTTGCCTCTTTGCTTTCCCGCTCAGAGACGATGACGGTATTATTCTCATGCCTTCCCGACTGATCACGTCCGAATGCCTGCTGCTGATTGAAGCCCTGTTGGTATTGCTCGTGGCGGTCCTGCAACATCACCTCGCACCGCTCGATAATCAACCCATGGTTTTGCAGCGCCCCTCTTAACGATTCCATATTGGCGCTAAGCGTATGATGGACGTCTCTGTTTTCGGCAATGAGCACAACTTTCAGAGTCCCGTTTCGTAACATGACATCCATTTCCAGATTTCCGAGAGTCGGGGGGGAAAGATTTATTTTCACCCTGCCCCCTTCCTTATCCGCGATTTCGATAAAACGCGCGCTGATACGCTCGATAATCTGTGCCGGAGAAATATCACCATCGCTCATCTTCTGCGCGGACGCAAAGGACATCGTGGCATTGGGGAGTTGCACCTCGATTTTTCCACCGGCCGGCACCCTCTCCGAAGCAGCCCCCCTGGCTTTACCCTGTGCGGGCAGGGCTTCACCGTTTTGCGCAAACGATTTGAAATGGCCGTCCTGTCTCGGCTGATCACTGATTTCGGTAAATACTTTATTTTCTGTCTGATGAGTCGAATCAGCTTTGGCGGAGTTCTGTTTTATTATGACTGTGGCTTCGTCTTCGCGGCCATCGCTCAATATCTTTGGAGAGCCTTCCGTTGATGGGTACAAACTATTAATACGAAGACCTGAAGAGACTTTTTCCGTCTGCATGACTTGTTCATAATCTTCCGTATGCGGAACTTCACCTGTCCCCGGCATTATTGCCCCGCCAGCTCTTCCGGGCTTGGCCGGAGCATTTTCCGCCTGAGATGTTTTTCCGGCCTGCGCTTGTATCTGCTGCAAATTTGGATTTATTTGCCGCAATTCAAGACCATTGTTGTTTTCCCTCTGCCCACCACCGGCCGGCCCCTCATCAAGCTGTGATTCTGAAACATGGGCGGCGAACTCCGTCTTCAGACCTTCACGGGCAGGTGCGCCATTTTTGTGCCAAACATCGGTCATCCGGCGCACCTCGTCATCTGCCTGCTCCATCGATACTTTCTGACGGCTGCTGTCTTTGGCCTGTTGGGACATAACTTCTTTTGCCTGTGCAAGAACCGATGCCGGAGACTGAATGTTTTTTTCAGTCATATCTGCCGAGGCGGGGTGGGTAAATGATAATTTCCCTTCTTTTGGATTCCCTTTTAGTGCTTCGCTCAATTCCCGCACCACCTGGGCGGGCCCCGGAGACATGTTGTCCGTCCGACCTTTAGAATCCTGCTCGTTATGATAAACACCCGCCCGGTTGTTCATGTTTTGATTTGAACTTTGTATTTCTTCTTCCTTCGTCACCACCGCCGGGGAAGCCTGATCGACCGGCAATGGGATGGGTGCAAATACCATCCCCTGGTTGTGTTTTTCCTTTAGTTCGTCAGTGGTAAAAGCCATGGAATCGTCTTCCGACTGGATAACTCCTTCCGGAGCATCATGTCTGGATAAATCGGGAAATGCCTCTGCACTTTGCAGCAGCGCCTGCAATAGAACTCCTTCAAAGTCATGACAAAAGGCATCTCCGCCGTTTCCGGCAAGACCTGAGGACTCCGTCTTACCCGATAAACCGGGCGATTGCGTCAGCACCTCCAGGGATAACTGTGTCACCAAAATATTTGCCGAACCTGTCATAATTTCCATACGCGCCTCTGCACAATTTTAACAAGCTTAAGAGCAAGGGGCATGCCAAAAGCAATAATGCTCGCATTACATAATAATATCAATTACATAACTATTCTGAAATTCTATCCAGGATCTGTCGGCAGGCAAAAAACTCCTGTTTCAGGGGAAATATTTTTCCCTGGCAGGGGGAAATTGAATATGCAGAAGATACCTCCAGGTGAGTAAAAAAAGACGACCCGAGAGTCGTCTTCAAGGCAATATATCTGTTCACATCTTGGGCAACTTCCGCATTTGAACAAACGCAGTGGAATGTGCCGTTTTAAGCTTATTTATCGCCGTTATTCGCTTTTTGAGCCGCCGGCTCTGGTTATCTCTTTTGTTATCTCCACCGCCTTGGCCGGTGTGAGGAAAGCCCATAGAGCACCGGCCTTGTCTTTTTTCATATTCATTGTGATACCGGCGGCAGTTTTCGTGTCAAGCTTTTCCATCATGGGACCTGCCTTCGCAGGAGGAGTGCTTTCGTAAACTTTGGCCATTTCTTTAAATCTTTTAATATTATCCTCGCGCACCTGGTCGAGTTCCGCGGCAAGTTTCTCCTCCTGCGCCTTCAGGATATTCATCTTTTCAACGATGTCCCGGCGTAACGCCAGCAGTCTCTGTTCTTCGGCACGCAGGAGGTTTTCGCGCTCGTCAAGCTCCGCTTTTTTGGAGGCAAGAGCCTTGGCCAGATCCCTTTGCTCGGCAAGAATATCTTTCATGGCATCTTTCGGAGGCGCAGGCATCTCATCAGGAAGGTTCATCTCCTGTGTCTGTGCCGCCTGGGCGACGGTTACCTGCGGCTCGGCCTGCGCCTGCCTGGTAAATGATGCCGCCCCGGTAAAGAAATCCCCCTTCTCAAATATTCCCGACACACCGGCCACCTTCACCAGAATAAAAACAGCCAGCAGTATCTGAACAGAAATTATTATCCTTTTCATTTTTCTCTCCCGCCAAATTTCAGAACGGACATCTCATCAGAATCCTTTTGTTCAGTATCATTGACATCTTTAATGTATTCTTCCTTCTGTTTATCTTTCAGATTTTCCATTATTTTTCTGTTTTTAACCGCCTCGACCAGTTCTTGTCTCTTTTTATCGACCGCTTCCATTATTTGCTGGATTACCTGTTTTTGTTGTTTTTCGCTTTCGCGCAGGCGATCTACATAGACGAGAATGGATGAGATGTCGTGTGCTTTTATGGTCTGGCTTTGCATATTGCGCAAACCGGCGACCATGCTTTCTCTTTCGCTTTTCAGTTCCTCCAGCATTGCTTTTTGCCGGTCGAGCTCTCGTTTGAGCTCTGAAAATTCATTGAGAATTTTTTCCTCAATGTTCAACCGGTAATCGAGCACTGACTGAAGCTTGAATTTAAACATGCCCTCTATTCCTTAAACAATGCCAGCAGCTGCTCTTTCGCCTGCGCGAAATCAATTTTCTCGCCGATGTCCTGGCGCAAATAAGCGTTGACCCTGTCCATCATCCTGATGGCGTAATCAATCGCAGGATTAGATCCCTTTACATATGCACCGATATTGATAATATCTTCCGCCTTTTTATGAGTGGCAATGATATTCATCAGATCGTTGGCTTTTGCCTTATGCTCCGCATCAACAATGTCGATCATCACGCGGCTGATGCTTTGCAGCACATCGATGGCCGGATAATGATTTTTGTTTGCCAGGGCGCGTGACAGAGAAATGTGACCGTCGAGAATAGATCGTGCCGCGTCCGATATGGGCTCGTTGAAGTCATCTCCCTCCACAAGGACCGTATACAGGCCGGTGATGCTGCCCACCCCTTCGACGATACCGGATCTTTCCAGGAGCTTCGGCAAGAGGCTGAAAACGGATGGTGTATAGCCTTTCGTCGTCGGCGGTTCACCCACCGACAAACCGACTTCCCTTTGCGCCATCGCGAAACGTGTCAGTGAGTCGATCATTAGAAGAACATCATTGCCCTGATCGCGAAAATATTCCGACACCGCCGTAGCCACATATGCAGCTCTCATGCGAATCAGCGGATGCATATCGGAGGCAGCGACAACCACTACAGATCTGGCCAGCCCTTCTTCACCAAGATTTTCCTCGAGAAACTCGCGCACCTCTCTGCCGCGTTCGCCGATCAACCCGATGACGTTCACATCCGCCTTTGTGTTGCGCGCAATCATGCCCATCAGCACACTTTTACCGACGCCGGAGCCGGCGAAGATCCCCATTCTCTGTCCTTTGCCACAGGTGAGAATACCGTTCAAAGCACGTATGCCCAGATCCGTGGGCACTTTTATTCTGCCACGATCCAGAGGATTGATCGGTTCGGCATAAATCGGGTATTCATCCTCCAGATGTATCGGGCCTTTATTGTCAATGGGGTTACCCAGACCGTTGATGACCCGGCCCAAAAGACGCTTCCCCACGCCGACACCCGCCTTGTGTCCCATGGAAATAATCTTGCAGCCTGGTCCCAGTCCCTGGATACTCTCCAAAGGCATGAGCAAAACCCGTCCGTTTTTGAAGCCGACTACTTCCGCTTCCACCGGCTCATCGCTGTTGACCGGCACAATACCACATACTTCACCGATAGAAGCGGCCGGGCCGTTACCCTGAACCATCAGGCCGATGATCTCGGTCACTTTGCCATTGACGCGAATAGGATTTACGCGCTTCAAAATGTTTTCGTACCTGGACAGGTTGATGGCAGGTTCACTCATCCGGTTCCCTTTCAGATGTGCTTCGACGGCAGCATCGCCGCCTTGATTTCCTTAAGCTGGCTTTCCAGCCGGGCATCTACTTCTCCGAACATGGTTTCTGCAACAACGCCGCCTCTTTTCACGGAAGCGTCTTCTTCAAAGACTATATTGCGTATACCGTCAAACGACTGAAGAAAATCTTTCTTAATTTCCATCATGTAACGAAAATCCTGCGGATGCAGATGTATTTTGATGCCTTCCGTATCCGCAACATTTTTCAGTGCTTCTTTGAGAACTCCGACAATTACATCTTTGCGCGTGGTCACTTCCTGATGAATAATTTTTTCTGCAATGGCAAAGGCAAGTTTCAATATCTGTTCTTCACCTTTTTCCAGAATGTCTTTCCTGATCTCGGGCAGCGCTTTCAGAGTGGCCAAAAGCACTTCCACTTTAGAGTCTATTTCTTTACTTTGGATTTTGCTTCCGTCGGCGTGACCCCTTTGATAAGCTTCCTGTTCACGTCTGGCCAGCTCTCCCTGGGTCATCTGAACAGTTTTAGTTTCATCGGCACGAGCACCTGCCGCATCCGGTCTTCCCGGCTGCCTGCCTCGACCGGCGGCGGGCACGGCGTTTTTCACGGCACCGGACAAAGGCACGCTCTTACCTGATTCGATAATCTGCCCGGCTTTAATCACATTTCTTTTATATGAATCCATCCTTCTCATCACCGCGCAGAATTACAATTCTGCCTTCAGATTCGAGTCTTTTCGTTGTATCAACAATCTTTCTTTGGCTTGCTTCCACCTCTGAAAGCCGAATCGGCGGCATAAGAGCGATTTCTTCCTTGAGCATTTCGGCGCCGCGTTTGGAGATGTTCTTATAGATTTTCTCGCGCTGGCTCTCGTCAACTATTTTCAATGCCCTGGCAAGATCTTCCGTGCTCACATCCTTCATCAGTTCCTGGAGAGACTTGTCGTCAAGCTTTAAAACATCTTCGAAACTGAACATATAATTTCGTATTTGCGCGGCCAGCTCCGGATCTGAATCCTCAAGCGACGTCATAATCCCGCTTTCTGTAGCACGGTTCATACGGTTGAGTATGTCGGCCATAAGCTGGACGCCTCCCATCTGCAGATCACTAGAGTTGCCGCTGATGAGTTCCTTGTCCAGGGTTTTGGCGACTTCCTCGATAAATTCCCGCGGCACGCTTTTGAGCGTGGCCATACGTTTGGCCGTTTCATACTGAATAGCAGGCGAAAAATATTCCAGAACTTCCGCCGCCTTTTCCGGTTTGAGATGAACGAGGATCAAGGCAATAGTTTGCGGATGTTCGGTGCGTGTGAACTCCGCCAGCACTTTGGACTCGATTTCGTGCAGACGGTCAATGATCGGGTTGTCGAATGCCGCAACTCCTACCTCGTTGATAATCGTCTCTGCATCTTTTTCACCAAGCGCTTTGACCATCAGGGATTTGGGAGCTCCGTCACGAACAATTATCGTGCCGCCCTTTTCCTTGGCCATCGTGCAAAACTCCGTGGCTACTGAGTTGACCGTTTCGGCGGGAATATTCGACACACGCCCCATTTCTCTACCCAGACGTCTTATTTCCGACGGCGTCAGATTTTTCATTACTTCCGCCGCAAGATCTTCATCCAGCGACAATAGAAGTATCGCTGCTTTTTCTTCACCAGTCATTACAACCCCGAAAAACCTTGGATTATTACAGCACCAACCTTGTTCACTTGATCCAGTTTCTCAAAATCTCGGCAAACTGTTTGGCATCCGCTTTGGCCAGTTGCCTGGCTGTCTCCGTGTCACCCATCTGCTGATAAGCCCCCGCCTGACGAAGAACTTCTTCTGTCGCCCGTGCAGCGTACTCACCGGCCGGAGCTCCCGCGGGCGCCCCCTGCAATGCCGGAGCCGTTCTTGCGCCTGCGGCGACACTCTTGAGCAAGGGGCGTAAAACAAACATTATAATAAAGGCGATCAGCGCAAAAACTCCCAGATACTTCAGCACGGGCGAGAACATTTCAATATTTTCCTTTAAAGATGCGGACTCTACTTCCTCGACGCCCGCTTTCCTGAAAGGCATATTGGTGACGACAACCTGATCCCCCCTTTGCAGGTTGATACCGGCGGATTTTTTTACCAGGTCTTCCAGGGCTTCAATTTCATTTTTCGGCAAAGCCTCGTAAACCTCTTCATTTTTTTCATTTTTCTTGTATCTTCCATCCACCAGGACGGCAATCGAGAGCTTCTTTGTCTCTCCTACCGGCATAACGGTTTTACTGACCACTTTGTTGATTTCATAATTGATTATTTCGTCGAGCCTTTCCTTTTTGGGATTGTCCGACACAGCGCCGGCGGGGCTTACGGCGTTTTCGACCTCTGAATTTCTCTGTGTGCTCCTGACAACCTGCGCTTCCGGGTCATAGCTCTCTTCCGTTTTCTCCATAACGCGAAAATCAAGCTCCGCCGTGACACGGACTGCCGCTTTCCCCTGTCCGACAACATTTTCCAGCATCGTTTGTATGCGTGCGGCAAGTTCTTTTTCCATATTTCTCTGGAAGTCGATCTGCTGCGCGGTAAGCTTGGACAGCTTGCTCTCACTTTGTCTGGTGGAAAGGATCGTTCCGCGAGAATCCACCACCATGACATCCTCCGGATTCATACCTTCGATGGAACTGGCCACCAAATTGACAATACCCTCTATCTGCGCGGTGCGCAGGCTTTTACCCGGCTTGAGCCTTATGGCAACAGACGCCGTCGCTTTTTTCTGCTGATCCGTGAAAAGTGAATCTTTGGGAAGCGCAATATGCACGCGGCTGGACTGAATTTCGTCCAGTCCGTTTATCGTCCTGGCCAGCTCTCCCTGGAGGGCACGCCGATAGTTGAGCTGTTGCTCGAATTCGGTCGCTCCCAGCGTCTTGTTGTCAAATATTTCAAATCCCACACCGCCTCCCTGGGGCAGTCCCGCGGCGGCAAGTTCCACTCGCAGTTCCGAAATCTTGTCCGACGGCACTGATATGGCTGTGCCGGAGGAGGAAAGCCGATAGGAAATTTTCTTTTCGTTGAGTTTGCCGATAATATTGCCCGCATCCTCCTGAGAAAGGTTGGAAAATAAAACGCGGTATTCCGCCTGGGCCGTCAGATAAACCAGAAGGAAGATACTGGCTATAGTCAAAACCAAAACAAAGATGACGGATATTTTTTTACCTGAGCTCAGCGCCTCGAAGCCGCTCCAGAGTTTATTTAAGTATTGAATAATTGAATCCATATGCCTGTCCCACTATGAAGAGGTTGCTAAACTTGCATGCGCATGACTTCATGGTAGGCGTCAAGAATCTTGTTGCGCACCTGCATCATAACCTGGAACGAGATTCCCGCTTTTTCCAGGGCAATCATCGCCTCATGAATAGAGCCTGCATCCTGAAGCTGAACATTGGCGATAACTTTGTCTGCATCGTTCTGGAGGTTGTTGATTTCCATAATGGTGTTTTTCAGAACCGCCCCGAAGGAAAGCCCTCCGGGTGTTTTGTCCCCCCCGGTTTTTTGTGGTTCAATCATGCCCGGTGGCTTTAGTCTTTCAATAGAGCTCCGCACTGTTAAATCGTCCGTCATATCTTTGACTCCTTACGTTCGGCAGTTATTTACCTATTTCTATTGCTTTGAGCGCCATACTTTTGACTGCATCAAAAGCTGAGGCGTTTGCCTCATAAGCACGCGAGGCAGTAATGAGTTCGGTCATCTCCAGCATCAGATTGACATTGGGCATGGTTACAAAACCATCCGCATCCGCGTCCGGATGTGCCGGGTCAAAAACCTTTTTAAAGTTGTCGGTGTCTTCGACCACCTGCCCGACTTTAACTGCATTGACTGCTTCTCTGAGCTCGCGATCAAATCCTTTTTCTATCGGGTCGGCCGCAAAGGAAATTGCCTTTCTTTTATATGGCCCGCCTTCCGGCGTGCTGGTGGTGGAAGCATTGGCGATATTGCCGGTGATGACATCCATTTTTTTGCGCTGCGCTGCCAGACCGCTGCTTGTAATTTTAAAAGCCGTAAAGAATTCCATTATTTCGTCTCACTCAAAACATTGCGGATCGCCTTGAATTTGCGTGCCACTATTTCCGCAGTTAAATTGTACATTAAATGATTCTCCGACAAATTGGCCATTTCCGTATCGAGATCCACTTTTTCGTCCGATGTCACTTTCTTAAAGTCGTTTCTGGAAATTTCGTCCGGCGCATTGGGAAAATGTTTCTCGTCTGTTCTTGTCAGGTTAAGCCGGATGTCCATCGCTTTTTTCAGGTCGTCTTTAAAAACGTAGTCTGAGGCTTTATATCCCGGCGTATCTAAATTAGCGATATTAGAGGATATGACCTTGTGACGCTCGGAACGGTAATCGAGCATCGTGGCCAGAAGATTAAAAGATTTTCCAAACAGCGGCCCCATATTCTCTCCTTTGCTTAACTGACTAGCAAATCACATACCATGGTTTGAAGCTCAGTTGTCTTCCGCCTTGTCTTTGACCCCATATTCACTCAATTTATTGCGCATGGTGCGCACACTGATGCCTAAAATCCGTGATGCTTTCGTTTTGTTCCAGTTTACCTGGTCGAGGGTGCTGAAAATCATTTTCTTTTCCATTTCCTGGAGTGTGGTTCCTGCTTCTGCGTCAATTTCCTGGCGCGCCTGCGCGATCTGCTGATCGTCACTTGTGGGCGACACTCCCCTTTTTTTTGCGAAATCCATCAACAGATCGGCAGGCATAATGAGGCCGTTTTTGCTGATCAGCACCGCCCTTTCGATAATATTTTCCAGCTCCCGTACATTGCCCGGCCAGTGATAGCCGTTTAGCATGGCTTTAGCCTGCTCACTGAGCTTGGGTGTTTCCTTTTCGTTTACCTCGCTGTATTTCCGTATGAAATGATCGGCCAGAAGAAGAATGTCCCCTCCTCTTTCCCTGAGGGGAGGGACTTTAACCGGTATGACATTAAGTCTATAATAAAGGTCGCTGCGGAAGGTTTTCTGCTCGATGCGCCCAAGTATATCCGCATTGGTAGTCGCAATCAGGCGAACATCGACGGCAACCGGCATTTTTCCGCCTAAACGGTCAACTTCCGACTCCTGAATAACGCGCAACAGTTTGGCCTGCAGATGAATGTCCATTTCCGAAATTTCATCCAACAGAAGCGTTCCGCCGTCGGCGAGTTCAAATTTGCCGATCTTTTTCACGGCGGCTCCGGTAAAGGCCCCTTTTTCATAGCCGAACATCTCACTTTCCAGCAACTGCGACGGTATCGCCGCGCAGTTCACAGCCACAAAGGGCATCTTTCGTCTGGCGCTGTGACGGTACACGAAACGGGCGAAAAGTTCTTTTCCCGTCCCGCTTTCGCCTTCGATAAGAACGCTTGATTTGCTTGCGGCTACTGTTTTGAGCATTTCCAAAAGATCTATTATTTTCTGATTCTGCGTGATGATCTCCCGCCCCGGATAACCTGCCTCACCGGTCACTCCCTTTTTCTCCCCTTTAGACTGGGTGCCTGTCGCAAGGACGTTTTTGACGGCAAATTCCAGGTCATCGAGCGAAAAGGGCTTCATGATAAATTCAGAGGCCCCTTCTTTCATCGCATCAACGGCGGTACTCACCGTGCCGTACGCGGTAATTATAATGACCGGTGTTTCCGGAGAGATCCGCTTCACTCCTTTCAGAACCTCCATACCGCTCATCTTTGGCATGCGCATATCCGTGACGACTCCGGCGAAACGTCCGCTTTCGAATCTGGCCAGTGCCTCTGCTCCATTTTCAGCTGTTTCCACCTCATAGCCGCAACTGGTCAGAGATTCATACAGGGCCATACGCATGGAGGAATCATCATCAACGATGAGCAGTCTTTCCACTTCCGGCATTTAAGACAATCTCCTTTATTATTGGTCCTGCTGGACAACCGGCAGGCTGATACTGACAGTCAGGCCGCCTTCGGGTGCGTTGTCCACTGAAATCAAACCGTTATGCTCACTGACAATATTATGGACAATGGCCAGCCCCAGACCGGATCCGTTTTCTTTTGTACTGAAAAAGGGATCAAAAATTCTTGATCTGTCCGTGACAGGAATGCCTGGTCCTGCATCCCTGAAAATAATTTCCGCCATCTTCGCCCGGGCGTCAAGAAGGCTTTTAGGACCAAGACGGGTCATGATGGTTATCTTCCCGCCCTCCGGCATGGCCTGTTGAGCATTGAGAATAATATTAAGAAATATCTGCTTGATCATTTCCGCATCGGCCATAATGAAAATTTCGCTTTTTTCCAGACAAACGGAAATTTCAATACCCGCCTGTTCGATAATCTGTTCGGAAAAATCAATCACTTCGTTGAGAATCCGGTGCAGCCCGGTTACTTTGAGCTGGGGCTGGTGCCTGCGCGTAAACAAAAGCAGGTTGGATATTTTGTTATCCACATTTTTTACCGATGAAATAATCATCGCAGCCCGCTTACGATTCCTGTCGTCTGACAGATTTTTCAAAAGCAGTGACGCATAAAGCTCAATACTGCCCAATGGATTGCGTACCTCGTGGGCGATATTTGCCGCCATCTCACCCATGGACGCGAATTTTTCCGTACGCTTGGCCATCTCCTCAAGCATTTCAATCTGCGTAATGTCGCGCACGACCAGCACATGGCCGATCAACTCCCCGGACGGAGATTTAAACGGCGAGCAAAATATCTCCAATGTACGTTCTCGCGTTTTTACCTTGATGCCCGCCTCCGAAGTGAAACAGCGCATCGGATCCGGCGCCGTTTCGCTCCCTCCCGGCATGGAATCGAATAAAATACCGGCGTAGCGGCCGGCTGCTTCCTCCTCGCGGATGCCGGTAAGTGTTTCTGCACAGGTGTTGAGCGTCAGGATTCGTCCTTTTATGTCCGTAACAATAACGCCATTGATCATACTCTCGAGAATATTTTGCAGATAGTTCCTGGTGCGTTCCTTTTCCTCGATTGTTGCCAGAAGCTCTTTGTTTTTTCTTTCCAGCTCCTGGTCCAAAAGAGTGAACCTCTCCTCCAGCCTCGCGTAGGCGTGCTTAAGCTCGGCGGTCGCCCGGTTAAAAGTGTCAAAAGACTGTTGCAGTCTGGCTAAATCCTGCATATCATTTCCCTTTTTCATTTCATGGTTTAACCATGTCTCCATAGGTATTCCACCAGTTGAAATCGGATATATAAAAATCGACCAGACTTGCCCAGAAGGCCTCTGTACCCCCTCCGGCTTTAACCTGCTCAAAGGTGCTTTGGGCCTGTTCATCCCTGTTCATTTTCAGATAAACCATCCCGGTAAGAAACTGCGGCCAGAGCTTTAATTGCGCCTGCGTGCCTGCCGCAACCTGTGCCTTTTTGTACATCTCAAGACTTTCCGGCAGATTGTTCTTCCCCAGATATAAATCGCCTATCTGCCCGTACGCCTCTGCAGCAACCGCCCCAAACGGCTTCTCTCCGGGCATATGCCTCACCGCTGTCAGATATTTCTGCAGGGCCTGATCGCTTTTCTTCTGTTGTCCAAGTGACCGTGCGTAGTTCATGTAGCTTTCGGCCGGATCCGGCAATCCACGCCCCAGACGGTCGGCCGCATCATAATTGGCCACGGCCTGGTCGTACAGCTCTCTCCGGTAGGCGATTTCCGCCATGTTTTTATGAAGATCCGTCAAAAGGTAGCTTCGGCGCATACTCGGTTTTGCCGCCAGTTCGTTGAGCTTCTGTAGGGCTTCATCATATTTATGCAGGATAATAAGTCCCTCGGCAACCGCGAGCGTCGCTTTGTTGATCAGCTCTTCGTTGTCGGACACTTCCAGGTACCGGTCAAGGATGTCCAGATAATCATTCATCAGGCCCAGTTCCTTTAAACTTACAGCGATTTTATTGACCTGGTCATATTCCCCGGCCTGAAGTTCCACCGCTCCGTAACATCTGAAATAAACATAGGCGACAGCCAGATAATCCTGTTTGGCAAAGTAATCGTCAATCAGCTGTGCAGAGGCGGTTTTCAAGCTTCTGGCGGCATCTGCAACCCTGTCGCTTTCCGGGTGCAGGCTCAGAAACTCGAGGTAAACATCAGCCGCCTTTCGCAAATCTCCCCTCTTGACCAGAGCCGCGGCCTTTCCAAGCATAGCCAGTTGGCCAATTTCGCCTTGGGCATTTTTCATAATCAGTGTATCGTAAGTGTCCATGGGATCACGGTAGCAGTCGATGTGATTCAAAATACGCACGGCCTTGAGTCCTGGCTGTATAATCCCGATGTCAGCCATGGCCAGCATGCTTTTTTTTGCCTCCTCCGTTTCGGGATATCTCTCAATGATCCGATTGTAAATCGCCAGCGATGCCTGATATTGACCTGCATCACGGTACGCGCCTGCCAGAAGCAGTAAAAAGTCTTTGATATTTTGATCATCCGGATACAGATTTGCAAAACAGGAAAGAACCTCGGCGGCCTCATTATGGCGCTTCAGTGATATCTTGTGCTGGACGTAATCCATTACAATCTCTTTGGGAACATCCGTACAGTCCGGCCATTTAGCCCTCGCGTCACGAAACCAGACCTCCGCATTGGCTGACTGTCTTGATTTGTAAAAAGAATGAGCAATAAGATAGTAAGATTTTTTGCCGTTAACCTTACCCCGGTACTTCATGAGATATTTGATAAATGCCTCGGCCGCCTTCTGATACTTGCCGTCAATATAATACATTTCGCCTATTTTATAGTAGGCCTCCGGAGTATACTGTCCCTCCGGATATTTTGAGATAAGCATCCTGTACTGGGTTATCGTTTCGGGGTAATACTTGAGATGTTCGTATGTTTTTGCCAGGCGATAGCTGGCAAAATTGTTTTCCCTGTAACGCTCGGGAAAATTTCTGAGTGTGTTTTTGTAAAACTCGGCGGCAATCAGCAAATGTTGTTTTTCTCCGGCAAGGCCCAGGTAATAGTGACAGTCGGCCATATGGCGCAACGCCCTTTGCCCCCAAATTTTGTCTGTATCGTCACGGTTGATGAACTCTTTGAAAGTCACCAGCGCCTGATTGTATTTTTTTTCTTTATACTCGGTAATCGCCCTGTTATATATTTCCGAATCAGAAGGAGGCTCTCCTTCCAGCGGATCCCCCGGGACGGCGAAGCTTTCCGTATCCGCAAGCCCCACATCAAAATTGGCGGGGGGATTGGGCATCAATTTTTCATCACCCATAATCAGCGCTTTAAATGCCTCCCTGCTTTTTTCCTTCTCTTTATCCTGCTCTGAAGAAGACCTGCGGGAGGGTTTTTCCGTTATTTTCGGATTTTCTTTCTTCTGTGGGGGCCGCACCTGTGTTTGGGCCCTTGTGAACCCCTGCGCAATGGCTTCCTGCTCGGAAAAAAAAGCTACCATGTCGGCCTTTTTCACCTGCTTGGCCCCCTTCATACCGGGCAGGTAATAAATCTTTGCCGACTGATCACCGATAATTTCAGCAGTCATCAAATTTGAAACCGCATCATTTTTTTCTTGTGGTTGCGCTAAAGTGGCCGGCAAAGGATCTGTTTCATCAAGCTGGCGAACAAATACATCTTTGATCTCACGTCTTTGTTTCATGGCCGCACCGGCGGCAAAAGCTTCGTCACGTGTTTGATATTTACCCGCATATACCCGATACCAGGTCCCCTTCGAGGCCACATCCGTTTTACGAATCAATCCTTCATAGCCACGTGAACGTAACTTGGCCAGCTCGCTTAGCGCTTCTGCTTCAGATTTGTACGAAGCATAGTGAATCGAGTAAATTTTTGCGTGCGCCTCAGGATGCCAGCCAATCACCGCTGTCAGCAGCAATAGAAAAAAACTTATCCTGGCGGCAATTTTAATTTTCTGAAAGCTCATTTTTTCACCAGGTGAACCATCCCGTTTGGGAAAAAGCAAATTACATACCACTTGGCATTTACCATCTTTCAGCCGCCAAATTACCCGGAAGGCAGTCTTTTCTCCTTTTACTTCTGTTTTTCCTGTCAAAGCAGTATCTTTTTTGTCAAGATATTGACGTTTCAGCCGATCTATTATTTTAAGGTTGTCCCTGAAAGACATTAATCACATATTTTCAGGGCTTACAATTTATGTGGCATGTGGCATCGACTTTGCATTATTTATTGAAAATATTTGATTAAATCGGCTGATGACAATCATGATATCTGAAAACAGGGAAAACAAAAGAGAGTATTCACGCGTTGAAGCCTGCATCCCTCTGGAATACAGGCTTGTTCCCCGGGGATTCGAAGAAACGATGCGTGCGCGTGTCGCCGGACAATCAGTGCTGGCGGAATTCAAGAGCTTACCCAACCCCGACGATCAGCTTATCGCTCAATGGCTGCAAAGCATCAACGCTAAATTGACGGAAATTATCCGTTTGCTGACATTGCAGCGCGACGGTTTTCACTGCCTGAATATGGCCAAAGTCAATATCAGCGGCGGAGGAATGAGCTTCAACACGGGAAAATCATTTACCACAGGGGATATACTGGAAATTAAAGTAATGCTGGGCATTCAAATGCCTGCTGCTCTTTTTTTATACGGAGAAGTCATTGACACGGCAACATCACAAACTGAATATGACACATCCGTGGAGTTCATCAATATTGATGATTTTGTCAGGGATGAAATCATCCGCTTTGTTTTTGAAACGGAAAGAGAAATCCTCAGAGAAAAAAGGAGGTAAACTCCTGGCGTCATGATTGCTATTATCGGCTTTGTCATAGTCAGCGCCGCTGTGATTGGCGGCTACCTGCTGGAGGGCGGCAACCTGTCCGTCATTTTCCAGCCTGTGGAAATTCTGATCATCGGCGGTGCGGCCATCGGAGGTTTCATCATCGCCTCTCCCATGAAAGTCATCAAAGCCACGGGCAGCTCCATCGCGCGCATCTTCAGCAACAAGCCCTATACCAAGCAGGATTACATGGAAGTCCTGATCATGATCAACGGCATATTCTACAAAATCCGCCAGCAGGGCCTGGTCTCCATTGAATCCGATGTTGACGCACCTGAGCAGAGCCCTCTTTTTTCCCAATATCCCAACATCCTCAAAAACCATGCCGCCATTACACTGATTACAGATACATTACGCACCGTGATGACCACGACAATCGCCCCGCATGAACTGGAAGCTCTTATCGACCAGGAACTTGAAGCCCTCCATGACGAGGCTCTGGGACCGGCGCACAGTATCAGCAACGTCGCCGATGCGCTGCCCGGTCTGGGTATCGTCGCGGCGGTGATGGGCGTCGTTCTAACCATGGGAAAAATCAAAGAGCCGCCGGAGGTCCTGGGTGCAAGTATCGGTGCGGCGCTTGTGGGTACTTTCACAGGTGTTTTGCTCTGTTACGGTTATGTTGGGCCAATGGGAAAAAATATGGAATTCATCGCCAATGAAGACCAAAAATTTCTCAATGTGATCAAAGTGGCGCTGTTGGCTTTCATCGGCGGGGGAGCAGCTCCGAAAGTGGCTGTTGAATTCGGCAGGCGTGTCGTCCCGGTTGAGGCCAAGCCTTCTTTTCTGGAAATGGAAGACGCTCTCAGGGCGGCTAAAAAGTAGTCCTTTTTTGTTGGAAATCAGAAAAGCTCTAAACCATGGAAGAACGTCACCAGCAAATAATAATTAAAAAAGTAAAAAAGAAACACGCAGGCGGCGCCCATGGAGGTTCGTGGAAGGTTGCCTATGCGGATTTTGTCACGGCGATGATGGCTTTTTTTCTTCTTTTGTGGCTTTTGAGCATGGTTTCCGATGAAAAAAGAGCGGCACTGTCCGAGTATTTTCGCCACTACAGCATCTTTCAGGAAACAGGCTCTTCGGCCATCACTACCAAAGACGCACGCCTCACCGACCCTAATTTTTTGAGCCAGACCGGTGTGCCGTCGGTCAAAAACCCGACGGGCGGTTCGCGCGGCAAAGGTCAAATCGAATACGGGAAAAAACAACCAAAAAAGAATATCACGGCCGCTGATGAAGAACCGGCAAAGAAAATTATGGCAGCAATCGACGATAAAATGGCGGGAGTGAGAGATCAGGTGCTCGTTGATGTCATCGAAGGAGGCATACGTATCCAGGTTATCGATACAGAGGGATCCATGATGTTTCCAACCGGCTCATCCGTACCGACGCAAAAAGCCAGAGATATACTCAAACTTGTATCAGACAACATTCAGGATATACCGGGAAAAATCGTCGTGGAGGGGCACACCGACTCTGCGCCCTTTAAAAATGCCCAGATCACCAACTGGGAGCTGTCTACAGAGCGGGCCTCTGCCGCGAGGCGTCTCCTTGAAGAGTTCGGCACCGACCCGGAACGCATCGGCCGGGTCGTCGGCTACGCTGACCAGGAACTGCTGCTGCCTTTGGACCCCCTTGATCAACGCAATCGTCGGATCAGTATTATTTTACTCAAGACAACGGATAACGATACGGAACGATGAGGGCCTCTTACGGCCAGCCTTCGGCCGGTTTTCTATTTATTTTTTAATCGCAGCCGCATTTTACGGCTCTGCACGGGCCAGGACAGATCTATACTCTCCGATCTCATCCGTCGGTTACTTCTTTTTACTGTTCTCTTCGGCCAGACAGACATCAACAACAAACGAACCGTCATCTATTTCAAAGGGAATAATCAGACTTGGCCCTCCCATGACATGGGCAATAGAATGGTTTTTTCCTGAAACAACTGTTGGTATGGCGGCCTGGATATAAAAACCGTCCGCCTCCAGATTTTTTCTGGCAACACCTGAGATCATATTGGTGATCTCTCCGACTGCATCTTTAATGTTGCCATCCATGCTTTTGATATTTTCACCCAGCATGTTGGAAACAATTTTAAGAATGGCTGCTTCGCTGAAGCTGACCGCGAGTGATCCGGTAGCTGAACCGGTGAGACCAATAATTCCGGAAATATCTCCTTTGGCCAGACTGTCCATTTTTAAATAGGGTTTGCCGGCACGGGGCTCAACAAATGCCATCGTTTTTAAAACACTGATTGTCCCTTCCAGAAACGGATTGATAAATTTTACATTCATATACACCCCTCAGGATTATCTGGCTAATAAATCTTTTATTTATTGATACCATCCATAATCTTCTTAATCTTTTCGTTTAATACTTCGGCTGTAAATGGCTTTACTATATAATTATTAACTCCGGCTTTCACCGCTGCCACAACGTTATCCTGCAGGGCTTCGGCCGTGACCATGAGAAAAGGAGTTTTGGCCAGGTCAGGATCGGCCCGCACCGCTTTGAGTAATTCAAAACCGGTCATATTGGGCATGTTCCAGTCAGAAACAATGACATCAATCTTCTGTGACTTCAACGCCTTTAATGCCATGACACCATCTTCTGCTTCCACGATATCCTCATAGCCGACCTGTTTTAAAAGGTTGCGGATGACCTTTCTCATCGTGGCAAAATCGTCAACAATCAAGACTTTGATATTTTTTTCATTCATAAGCTAAAACCTCGCCTTATTTTTTATTCTTCCCTGAAGAAAAATCTGCTTTAACGCTGATCAGCCATTTCAAATAACCCTTCCGTGTCAATAATTAAGCCTACGCGTCCATCGCCCAAAATAGCGCCTCCGGCAAGACCTTTTACATTTTTGAGACCCTCTCCAAGACTTTTGACAACCACCTCTGTTTTCCCGATAATTTTATCCACCATCAGGCATTTTGCCCCCCTTTCACTATCCACTACCAGGACTATGGCCTCCCAGGGGTTTTTATGTTCCGGCTCCAGCCCAAACATATCATAAAGTCTGACTAAAGGCATCAGCCTTCCCATGGCATTTATTGTTTCTCCTTTACCGACGACATTGTTATAGGCTTCTCTCGGCGGACGCAGAGCCTGCAGAATGGAAATCGTCGGTAATACATAGTGCTCCGGACCGGCTTTCACAATCATGCCGTCGATAATGGCCAGCGTCAAAGGAAAACGGGTGATGAATTTGGCCCCTTCCCCCACCTCGCTTTCTATTTCAATTTTTCCACGGAGCTTTTCGACGGCACGCTTTACAACGTCCATCCCAACGCCCCGGCCGGATACGTCTGTCACCTTGCCGGCCGTGGAGAGCCCGGGCATGAAAATCATTTTATAAATTTCCTGATCGCTCAGCCCTTCGTCAGTGTGGATCAGGCCTGCCCCAAGAGCTTTGTCGAGGATTTTGCGCTTGTCCAAACCCTTGCCGTCGTCGGCAATTTCGATAACGATATTACCGCCGCGGTGGTAGGCCTTCAACGTAATCAGCCCCCTTTCCGCTTTGCCCGCCCTCATTCTTTCTTCCGGCATTTCCAGGCCGTGATCAACAGAGTTGCGGATCATGTGTACCAGTGGGTTATATATCTCGTCGATCATGTTGCGGTCAATTTCCGTATCCTCACCGACCAGCTCCACGGACACCTGTTTCCCTGCATTTTTCGCCAGATCGCGCACCAGACGTGACATGCGCTGAAATGTCTGTTTGATGGGAATCATTCTCAAACTCGTGGAGATGCGCTGCAGAGCGGAGGTAATCCGGAAAAACTGGGAAATATCACGGGCAAGACGCTTATCCGTGTGTTCCTGGTTTTTAAGATCCTGGGAGATCATTGACTGGGTGATGACGAGTTCTCCGACCATGTCAATGAGATCGTCCAGTTTTACGGTATCCACCCGAATCGTGGTCATATCCGTGACATGGTCCACCTGTTTGCGCAGAGCCTGAGAAACCTGTTTGGGTTTGGCTATCTTCTCTTCTATGAGTGTTTGCCCAAGTTTCTTCCCGGAAGGTTCTGCCTCCTTTTCCCTGAGCACTTGATTGAGCTTCTCTTCTGAGATGACCCCGTCATCAACGAGAATTTCGCCGATCTTTTTTGCCCCTGCACCAATATCAAAACCTTCTTCGATCTTTTTGATTCTGACGGTCAGCGCCGGAATATCCAGACCGGACGGAACCGGTTCTTTCCCCTCAAGCATGTCACGAAGTTCGCCGATCATGGTCTTGAGCGCATCCGCTCCATCGAGTACGACGTCAATGAGGGGCGGGGTAACTGATATTTCGCCGTTACGCGCCCGGTCAAGCAGGCTTTCCAGATTGTGAGACAAAGAGCGGATTTTCTCCAGATTAAGGAAACTGGCCACCCCCTTAATGGAGTGAAACGGACGGAAAATGGCATTGATATAGTCTTTGTTCTCCGGGTCATTTTCGAGATTCAGAATGTTAATTTCAATCTCTTCAATGTATTCAAGACCCTCTGTGATGAAATCACGTGTCAGTGACTCATCCATAATTTCGATCTTGTCTTCACCCTGAGGCACTGACGAAGGTATCATCCCCTCGTCCTTGCCCGCCTCCTTCGTGGTTGATCCCTCCGGCGCAACGCTTTTCACAGGCCCCACCAGTGAGATCCCCCTGTCGATGAGTTCCTGAATGCTGCCGTCGTAACGCCCGGTGTTCTTATAGCTATCCACAATATTTTGCATCAGATGGATGCCGTTTTCCAATACGCCGGACGCTGCCGCCTTATCCTGGAGCGTATCCATAATGGTTGCTTCCAGAATTCGGCCAAGCACGGACACACAACCCCGCAGAGGATCTATTTTCAGCTCTTTGGCCTCGGCGAGAATCTCTTCGAGCTGATTGAGGAATTTCCCCGCGGTCGGGATATCCAGTTCAGAGCTTTCCATCACAAGAAATTCCTGCGCCAGATCATTCAACATTTTTACCAGTTTTTGATAATTCATCATCACACCATTTTAATAATTTCCGAAGCTACCTGATCAATTGAAACTACTTTATCCACGCCCCCAAGCCTGATGGCTTCTCTGGGCATACCAAAAACAACACACGATTTTTCATCCTGCGCGATGGTTCCTGCACCGGCATTTTTCATCTCCAGCAGCCCCTCGGCACCGTCCGCCCCCATACCCGTCAGAATTACACCGATGGCGTTTGCTCCTGCGTATTTTGCGGTTGATTTGAAAAGCACATCCACCGCCGGTCGCTGGTGATGCACCATCGGACCTGTTTTGACCTCGACGTAATACCTGCCGCCGCTGCGCCTGAGAATCATGTGAAAATTACCCGGTGCCAAAAGGGCTGTTCCGGGTGTTACGGAGTCGTTGTCTTCTGCTTCTTTTACGTTTATTTGCGACAAGTCGTTGAGACGGGCGGCAAAGGCGGTGGTGAAGTTTGCCGGCATGTGCTGGACAATAACAATCCCCGGGGAATTGGGCGGCATTTTGGTCAAAACCTTCTTAAGCGCTTCCGTACCGCCGGTGGAAGCCCCAATAGCGACCACCTTGTTTGATGTCTGAGCCAGCGCGCGTATGGGTTCTCCGGCACCGGAGGGCATAACCGATTCATCTCTTTTGGTCAGGCGCACACGTGAAGCCGCACGAATTTTTTCCGCCAGCTGTGCCGACATATCGCCGACAGTGTAAGCGGCACCCGGCTTCCCGATGACATCGACCGCGCCGATCTCCATCGCCTCGAGGGTCAGCTTGCCTCCCTGAGGAGTGAGTGAGCTGACAATGATTGTCGGCAACGGGTAATACTTCATCAGCTTTTTGAGAAAGGTAAGCCCGTCCATCCGAGGCATTTCAATATCCAGAGTGATCACGTCCGGCTTCAGATTGACGATTTTTTCCCGTGCGACATACGGATCGGGAGCGACACCAATTACCTGGATATCCGGATATTTCGAAAGCTCCTCTGAAAATATCTTCCTGACCACCGCCGAATCATCAACAACTAGAACCCTAATCTTGTTCATGTTCCCAACCTTTTCCTGCCTCAGCCATTTGTCGAACTACCTGTCTATATAAAACGTTACTTTTCCCCGTGTTCCATATTTACAGATATCCCCAGAAAAAGACCATCGGAATCGAACACCAGATTCAATTTGCCCGGACTAGCCATACCGAACCGGCCGGATTTTTTTTCGTAAGCAGGAATTGAAAGGTCGAATACTGAGCTGGTATCGAGCTTGTTTACGAAACTGCCGGCAATCATGTTGAGCGCTTCCTTGGCACAGTCTTCCCTGGTCTTGTCCGTAATTTCGTCCCCCTCCAGCCCCAACATATTTTCCACCATGAAGTTGGCAATTCCTGTTGACAGGTAGGCACGGATATCTCCTTTGACCGACCCGGCGAACTCTATTGACGTAATCATGTCGTATTTCATCTCTTCATCGCATGGCTCAAGAAAAACGAAGAACATCTTTTCAAACACGTCAAAAATCGAATTCATCAGCATCTCTTGTGTCTTCTTCATATTGCCCATCGCTTCCAACTCCTATTACTTCGTAAAGCACCCTTTTTATTTCTTCCGGCAGAAACGGTTTTTTAATAAACCCTTTCGCCCCGCGGTCAAATGCCCCTTGCATTCTTTGCTCGGAAGCTTCCGTAGTAATCATGATCACCGGAATTTCCTTAAGGGTTTCGTTTCCCCTGAGCAGCTCCAGAAACTCCAGTCCGTTGACTTCCGGCATATTGATGTCGGAAATAATCACATCAACCCACTGTTGGGACAATAATTCCATTGCTTCCCGGCCGTTTCCCGCCTCAAGGCAAGAATCCATTTTAAAACCGGAAAGGCCGATTACTTTTTTAATAACCGCTCTCATGGCGCTGGAATCATCAACAATCAGCACGTTGAATGACATAAGGCTACCTTCCTTTTTGGAAACACTAAATGATGTTGACCAGGTCGCGTGCGGCTTTGAGGTCGTCGGACAGCAACACCATACTTTTTTCCAGATCCCTCATCTTCAGATTGAATTTTTTCAACAGTTCACTCACGGCACGCTGTGCCAGTCCTTCCACAGAGCTGCCGATCCCCATCATTAAACAGGCCTCGTCGGCCATATATACGATCCATGGCATGATTTTGTCTTCTTTTTCCAGAAGATCCGGCCGATGGTGGTATGAAATAGCATCGCGAATTTCTATCGGGAAGTTCCAGTGTTCGGCAACTTTCCCTCCCAGCTCGGCATGATTGATGCCCAAAACAATTTCTTCTGCTTCCAGAAAAGACATACCGTTTTCATAGACAAGGGTGGTGATTTTTTTCAGCTCGTCGCGCACGAATTCCCCCATGATAATTTTTCCGACATCATGCAGAAGCGCAGCCGTATAGAGAGTGGGATCTTCGCTGCCTGTAATCTGTTTGGCAAGAATCTGTGACATCAATCCAACAGCAACGGAATGCTCCCACAAATCCAACGCCTTGTCGAAATAACCGGATGCACCTTTTTTATAGAACTTGGAAACTCCCGCCGTTTGTATGGCACGCATCAGGTTTTTCTGCCCCAGATACATAACCGCTTCATTTATCGAACTGATCTTATGCTGTGCGCCGAAATAAGCGGAATTGGCCATTTTCAGGACGTTGGCACTGATTGAAGGGTCAAATTTGATTACATTGGTCACCTGCATAATGGAATAGTCGGGTTTATTCAGAAGCTGGGCGACCTTATTGCCGGTTGCCGGGAACGCCGGTATTGTCTCGATGGTTTTAAGAATACGCTTGATTACTTTCATATCTCTTTCATTTCACCTCCCGAGGAGCGGACCAGGGTTTTACCCGTGGCCATCTCCAGGCGCACGGTCCGGTTGTGATTAGCTCCTGTGTCCTCACCGGTGATCATCACATTATTTTTCCAGAATATCTTCCTCATGGCCATGATATTCTTCTGACCAATACGGAAAAAATTAGTGTCATCCAGAATACTCGCACCACCTGCCGCCTTGACAATCATTCTTCTTTTCTCAGCACCCAGACGATAACAGGCTTTGAACAGGGTGGGAATTCCGGTATCGGCAAACATCGCCGGGTTTTCTTTCGCCTTTTTTTCGTCCAGTGTGGAATCAGGCAGCATATAGTGCAAAAGCCCTCCCACTTTGGCTACCGGGTCGTACACGGAAATACCGATACAGGATCCCAGTGCGTAGGTTATAATCACATCGTCCAGCGAGTTACTGACCTTTATATCCGAGATACCGACAATCAAATCGCCCATAATTCATTTCACGTAAACGCTGGGTTGGACATATTTAAATTGATGTTTAAGACCGGTCAGACTTTCCGAGTGACCGACAAAAAAATATCCACCGCTTTTCAATACGTCATAAAACTTGTTGACCAGCACGTTTTGTGTTTTTTTATCAAAATATATCATCACGTTACGACAAAAGATAATATTAAAGTCATTACTGACGGAAAATGTATCCATCAGATTAAAACGTCTGAAGGTGACCATCTGTTTCACTTCGTTCCTTACTCGAACAAAACCAGCGGATTTTCCCGTCCCTTTCTGAAAATATTTTCTCAATACAGGCAGCGGAACACCTTTAATTTTATCATCCGGATAGATACCTGCCTGAGCCGTGTTCAGAACTTTGGTTGATATGTCTGTTGCCAATATACTGCACCGCAAGGAATGATTCCCGACCGCTTCGAGGAAAGTCATCGCCAGCGAGTAAGGCTCTTCTCCCGTGGAGCAGCCCGCCGACCAGATTCTGAAATCCCCCTTTGGTCTGTCCGGTTTTTCCAAAAATGAGTGGATAATGTGCGTAAGCCGTGCAAAATGCGCTTCTTCGCGGAAAAAAAAGGTCAGGTTCGTGGAAATGGAGTCGATCATGGAGATCAGTTCGTCTGTCCCCTCCTCCGTGGTCACATGATGGTAGTATTCCGTAAATGATTTATACCCTCCCGCCCGCAGACGCTTGCTCAGCCTCGCCTTGACGAGTTCTTTTTTCCCTTCATGGAGGTAAATTCCGCATTGTTCGTAAACAAGGCGGCTGATTTTTTCAAAATCGCTGTTTTTTAATTCGTAACCGCGTAACGCCATGCCAAACTCGTCCGTCTTTGGGCTTCAAAAAAGCAAACCGTTGTAATAATTGCAAAAGCAAGCCATGTACCAGACACATTATTTTTACTTTGCAACAGACATCTGGAAACGTTGCGTGAGTCGGCACGCTGGCAGCGGCAACTAATCTTTGTATTCGGCAAAAAAATGAAATACTTAAAAATTTACCGATATTTTAGTAAAATTTCATGTCAGTTTTATGACACGAATGCCGGTTGCAGGCAAGGAGTGTTTGTTTTTTGACGGTTTGAGGCTTTTTCATATTGTTTTTTGCCCGTAGTTGCTTTATATAGACCCTATCCGGCAGGCGGAGCATCATTGGTCTATCCTCAGGAATTCAGATGAAAAAAGGTAAGATCTTAGTAGCGGAAGACAACGAACTCAACAGGGAAACTCTCCAGGAAATACTCTCGGAACTAGGCTATGAGGTAAAAGCTGTCGAGGATGGCCGCCAGGGTATTGAGGCTTTTCTTGCCGACAAATATGACCTTGTCATCACCGACCTGCGCATGCCCCATGTTGACGGTCTGGAATTCCTTAAATTAATCAAAGAAGCAAACCAGGATAGTCTGGTTATCATCGTCACCGGACACGGAACAGTTAATTCTGCGGTTTCCGCCATGAAGCTGGGGGCCTTTGATTTTATCACAAAACCCATAGACGACAATCTGGTTAAACTTTCCGTCAGCCGCGCGATCAATTTTGCAAACCTGCGCAATGAAAATATCACTCTTAAGGAGCATCTGAAAGACAAAGAGAGTTTTCATAATATAATCGGCTACAGCGATTGCATGAAAAAAGTCTTCGAAACAATCGACAAAGTGTCCGCCTCCGACAGCACGGTTCTGATCACCGGCGAGAGCGGGACCGGCAAGGAACTTGTCGCACGTGCCATTCATTTCAAAAGCGACCGACGCGACCAGCCCATGATCCCGGTCAATTGCGGGGCCATTCCGGAAGAACTGCTGGAAAGCGAGCTTTTCGGTCATGAAAAAGGAGCTTTCACGGGGGCGATCCGCAGTCGCATGGGAAGGTTCGAACTGGCTCAGGGAGGCACCATCTTCCTCGATGAAATCGGCGATATGAGTCCCGCTCTGCAGGTTAAAGTCCTGCGCGTTATCCAGGAGAGGCAATTCGAGCGCATCGGTGGTGTGAAAACAATCAACGCGGATGTCCGTATAATTGCTGCCACCAATCAGGACCTGGAGAAAGCCGTTTCTGAAAAACAATTCCGGGAAGACCTCTTTTACCGCATCAATGTAATCCCGGTGAACCTGCCTCCGCTTAGAGAACGCGGTTCAGATATCACTATTCTGGCCAGACATTTTTTAATGACTTTCAATAAGCTTAAAAAGAAAAATGTGGAACAAATCGCTCCGGGGGCCATAAACTATCTGATGCGGTATAACTGGCCGGGCAATGTGCGTGAGCTGCAAAACCTGCTGGAAATGCTTGTGGTCATGAAGGAGGAAGGTACCATCACCGAAGACGATCTGCCGGCAAAAATCCGCAACTCGACCGAAGAATCTGTAAAAGTGGAATCAGTGTTTTTGCCGGAGGAAGGCATCGACTTCAATAACCACATCCTCCGCGTGGAAAGAGACCTTTTGCTCAAGGCATTGAAAATGAGCGGCGGTGTCAAAAACCGCGCGGCAAAACTTCTCAACCTCAACCGCACCACCCTCGTGGAAAAACTGAAGCGCCTTGATATCAGAGACGGATGGATAGATTAGCTCCACCGGCAACTTTATTTAAATTCCCTTGCTTATGATTTATCAAGAAGGCTTTACCGGGTCGTCGTGTCGGAATTCCTGCCTGATTAGACCTTATCGTATTTGGAAAACATCATGGAAAAAACCGCTCTTCCCTGCGTGGCCGAGCGTAAATCGGTGGAGTAGCCGAACAAAGCTTTGAGCGGAACGTTGGCTTTAACTTCGGAGACTGGGCCTCTGGGGGTGACGGATTGAATTTCTCCGCGCCGGGAATTGATATCGCCGATCACATCACCTGTAAATTCCCCGGGCGTGATCACTTCCACAGTCATCACCGGCTCCAGAAAAACCGGGTCCGCAGCCCTGAAACCGTCACGAAAAGCCGTGGACGCGGCGATCTTGTAGCCCTGGATGGATGACTCACCTTCATGGTAGGCACCACCCGTAACTTTTACCACAACATCCGTCACCGGATAGCCGCCAAGCTGACCGCTCATCATGCCCTCGCGAATTCCCTCTTCGATCGACTCATGAAATTCAGAAGGAATTGTTTCCCCGTCAACCGCCATGATAATATCATTGCCCTCCCCTCTTCTGCCGGGGGAAAGCTCCAGTTTTACCTGGCCGAAATGCCTTTTTTCACCAAGTTCCTTATCGAAAACACCTTCGGCCGTAACATGCTTCTGAATTGTTTCCCTATAGACAACACGCGGTCGCCCGACATTGACCTGAGCATTGAACTCACGGCGAAGACGATCGACAATAATTTCCAGATGCAGCTCCCCCATCCCGGAAATAACGGTTTGCGCCGTTTCATCCTCATACTTGACCTTCAATGTCGGGTCTTCATCGGTCAGTTTGGACAGCGCCAGAGCCAGCTTCTCCTGATCGGCGGCGGTTTTCGCCTCGATCGCCTCACTGATCACCGGCTCGTAAAATTCCATCTGCTCGAGAATAATCTGATGTTCTTCGTCGCACAGAGTATCACCCGTGGCTGTTTCCTTCAATCCCAGCACGGCTACCAGTTCGCCGGCCGAGGCTTTTTCAATCCTCTCGCGCTTGCTGGAATGCATCCGCAGAAGTCTGGCAACTTTTTCCTTCTTCTTTTTGCTGGCGTTGTAAACTTCAGCGCCGGCGGCAATCTGCCCGGAATAAATGCGCAGATAGGTCAGCTTTCTTCCTTCATCAAGCTGAATTTTAAAAGCCAAAGCGGCAAGCGGCTCTTTGTCGGAACTGTGGCGGATTGTTTCTTTTTTGGTTTTCGGATCGGTTCCTTTAACAGGCGGGATTTCTTCAGGCGACGGCAGGTAATTCACCACGGCGTCCAGCACCGGCTGAATACCTTTATTTCTCAAAGCCGTTCCACAAAGCACTGGGACTATTTTTAGAGATATGGTGGCCTTGCGCAGGGCCAGGTAAATCTCCGCTTCCGTTATTTCTTCACCGGCCAGATATTTTTCCGCAAGCTGATCATCGACATCCGCCAGCGCTTCGATAATCTTTTCGCGCTCCCGCTGAGCCTGGTCGGCGCACTGGTCGGGAATGTCCCTCACCCGGTACTCTGTGCCCAGCGTATCCTCATCCCAGATGAGCATCTTGCGTGTGATCAAATCAATGACTCCGGAAAAACCTTCTTCATTCACCACCGGGATCTGCACCGGTAACGGTACAGAGGTAAAACGCTCGCGCATCATTTTTATGACATTGAAAAAATCCGCACCGACACGATCCATCTTATTTACAAAGGCTATTTTGGGAACCCCGTACTTATCCGCCTGGTGCCAGACAGTTTCCGACTGAGGTTCAACGCCTGCAACGGCACAGAAAACAACCACCGCGCCGTCCAGGACACGAAGGGATCTTTCAACTTCAATCGTAAAATCCACATGGCCGGGTGTATCGATGATATGTATTTCCGCATCTTTCCACAAACAGGTGGTTACAGCGGAGGTGATGGTGATACCGCGCTCCTGCTCCTGAGGCATCCAGTCCATAACCGCCTGCCCGTCATGAACTTCACCCATCTTATAGGACTTTCCCGTATAAAAAAGGATCCTTTCACTGACCGTGGTCTTACCTGCGTCAATATGGGCGACAATACCTATGTTGCGCGTACGTGCTATTTTTGATTTTGCTGCCATGTTTTAATCAGTTTTTGTTTTCTGCGGCCGGTATCAGCAGATCCGGATCGGCCGTGAAGGAATCACGCGTGGAAATGTGTCCCTTGAGTGAATCAAGGGGCTTCCCGTCAACGATTATCCGGACGGTCTTTATTTGCGGGACATTGGCTGTCAGTGAGTTGACCAACGAATATATCGTCGCCATCTCGGCGGAACTGCCGCCTGGATGGTCGCGAACGAGTTCATAACCGAAATTGACCTGCGCCGTGCCGTCTTTATCCAGTTTAATGTCTTTTAAGGTCACGCCTGACGGGAACGTATTTACTTTTCCTGTTTTCGAGCCCTCCAGCAAAGCCCTGACTACTTCCTCGGCCTGCCCGACCGGATTGTCCTGTTTATAAACGTAATGTTTTTCAGCGATCAGGTGCCGTTCCTGTGCGTCGGAAAAGAACACTTCGATTTGCGTCTTTTCTCTCCTTTTTGTCGCCTCCATACCCACGGGAGGAAATATGGCATTAAACAGAATGACAAAGAAAATCACCAACAGTAAAACACCGCCGGCGATGATCGCACTCAGGTAGGCAATACGTGTGGATTTTTTTTTCTGCCTGTCTTTAAAGTTTTGTGACCGCCGTTGCTTTTTTGTGGACATATACTTGTTGCTCCTGAAAAAAACTTCGCCAATCTAGGGTATTTTCCCCCCACTGTCAAGCATAACGAAATGATAAAGTGCCATAAGTCGGCAGACAGCGGGTGTCTCGTGTCAGGCCGGACCGACGATAAAAAACAGCCCGATAAAAATCCGGGCTGTCCTGAAACGCAGCGGATTTCCGGTGCGTTTAATAATTTTCCGCCAAAACTTCATAAAAGGATTGGGGATGTTTGCAGGCCGGACATTCTTTGGGCGCCTCTGCCCCTTCAAAGACATAGCCGCAGTTTATACAATGCCATTTGACAGCGGCCTTCTTTTTAAACACTTCACCGGCGGCAATATTGGCCGCGAGCTTGCGATAACGCTCTTCATGAAATTTTTCCACTTTGGCAATTTGCTCGAAGGAACGCGCAACTTCTGGAAACCCCTCTTCTTTGGCTACTTTAGCACCTTCGGCATACAACACCGTCCATTCCATGTTCTCCCCTGCCGCCGCAGCTTCAAGATTGGCCTTTGTGTCACCGATAATTCCTGCGGGATAAGAGGCCTGTATCTCCAGATCCCCCCCTTCCAGGTATTTGAAAAACACCTTGGCATGTTCCTTTTCGTTTTCTGCGGTTTCAAGGAATAAATGTGCTATCTGCTCATAACCCTCTTTCCTGGCTACGCTTGCATAAAATGTATAGCGGTTTCTCGCCTGCGACTCGCCCGCAAAAGCCGCCAGCAGATTTTTTTCCGTCCTGGTTCCCTTGATTGATTTTGTCATCATTTTGTCTCCTTTCCGTCATGAATTTTTGATGGGTATTATTATGATGATGATCCGCCATCGTTACTTCACACGGCCTGCGGATACAACAGCCATTTTTAACTGTTGTCCTACACCAGAATAAACATCTTGTCCATGTTTACCGTTAAAACGATAAAAATCTGTTAATTTTTTCCTGATATTGTAGTATGAAAGAACATATATTCACGATTCCCAGGCCATCCGGGAATGATTGATATCACGAGGAGGAAAAACCATGTCGACAATTATGCCAGATTCTGAAAATGTTCAAAAAGCCATTAAATGGATTTCCGCAAGCCTGGAAGACGATGCCTCGCAGTCAAAGCTGAAGCTCATTGAAAGCGCCGCGTCAAGATTTGACCTCTCCCCGAAAGATACGGAATTCCTGATGGGTTTTTTCCGCGACCAAAAAAAATAACTGCGACCGTGTGTCTTTGGGAATTTTGTTTGCACTAAAGAGGCGCCCGGCGCAATTGAATCATGGTGAAAGGTGAATAATCACACCGTGCGCGTCAGGTATTGAATTATCTCCAAATGAGAACGGACAAGAACCGTCGGTATGTTTCGGCGCGCCCGGTTTGGTAAAGACCGTACAGATAGACCGGGAGATGTTTTGAAATAAAATGCATCTGCAGCGCCCACACCACACCCGATCCGTTTCTTCCTTTTGTGAATAATTCAATATTTTTTGAGATGTCCGAAAGCGCCGTCTTTTGTGTTTTCGCGAGATGCGGCACCACCTGACATTACCATCTTCCAGGATATCTGGTTTTTCTTGCCTGTTTTGTGCTCATCCAGCAAATGCAACCCCTTATCCTCCCATTACCAGTCTGGCTGAATATTTCTTGACAAGTTCTGTTGCTTTGATTTAGGAGTGTCAAGTTTTCGGCCCTGCCGGTCACAGCCGTCGCTGTGCGACATGTCAGTTCGGCGACCCAAGCTTTTTCGATTCATTACCGGTTAACCGGTAATCACTTATAAGAAGGAGATGATGCAATGAGAGAAGTGGTTGTTGTTTCAGCATGCAGAACGGCCATCGGAACTTTCGGCGGTTCCCTGAAGAATGTGATCGGAGCGCGCATTGCGGCCACGGTCATGAAAGAAGCGATCAAGCGGGCCAAAATAGACCCGGCAATCATCGATGATGTGCGCTTTGGCTGCTGTGTCGAGCACCCCAATACACTCAATACGGCGCGCGTCGGGGCACTTCTTGCCGGTATCCCCGAAACAGTGACCGCCGTGACGGTCAACCGGGTGTGCATCTCGGGCATGGAAGCAGTCCTTTCCGGCATGGCCATGATCCAGGCCGGCATGGCCGAAACGGTGCTCGCCGGCGGCGTAGAGCATATGTCGGGCGTGCCATACGTGAGTTTCGACGCCCGCTGGGGATGTCGTCTGCAGGACTCGGTTTTTGTGGATGCCATGATTCGTGCGCTCCATTGCGGCTCATACGTCATGCCCCTGTCCGACGACGGCCCGCTCAAATCCGGCCAGCCTTTTGAAAGCCTGAAGGGGAAACCATATATTATGGGGCATACCGCCGAGCTTATCGCCCAGCTTTTAAATATCAGCCGTGAAGAAATGGACGAAGTCGCCCTGCGCAGCCACAACAGTGCCGAACGGGCCACTAATAACGGAGATTTCAAGGCGGAAATAGTACCGGTGGAAATCCCTCAGAAGAAAGGTAAACCGCCTGTCATTTTTGACCGTGATGAACATTTCCGTCCCGGTTTGACAATGGATGACCTGAGGGCGCTCCCCCCCGCGTTTATTCCCAAAACCGGCAAGGTAACAGCCGGAAACTCATCGGGCCTCAACGACGGAGCCTCCGCCTTGATTATCATGTCGCTGGAAAAAGCCCGGGAACTGGGTCTTGAGCCGATTGCAAAAATACGCTCCTGCGGCCGTGGCGCCTGTCACCCCTCCGTGATGGGACTAAGTCCTGTCCCCGCCGTGAAAAACCTGCTCAAAAACGATCCAAAACTCAGTCTGGATGCATTTGAGCTTGTGGAACTCAATGAAGCTTTCGCCGGCCAATACCTGGGATGCGAAAAGGAGCTGGGCTTAAATCGTGAAATCACTAACATTAACGGCTCCGGTATCGGCCTGGGACACCCCGTCGGATCAACCGGCTCGCGCATTATGGTCACGCTGATTCACGCCATGCGTCAACATGGCAAAACACTGGGGATGGCCACTTTATGCGGCGGCGGCGGCGTGTCAATGGCCTGTGCAATTGAGATGCTCTAAAAGATTTACCTCAGAAGCAAAGAAGAGGCGCTTTGTTGGGCGCCTCTTCTTTTTGCTCTTACTTTTCAGGGGGGGGTGACTATGGCCGTAGTGAAAAACCGCGTACGCGGCAGCGGCCAAACTAAAAACGGAATTATCTGAATAATGCTTTCGCGGTCATTTCCACCGTCTGCCTGAGGCCGCAATCTCCACCTTTCTTTGTCGCAGCCCGAATGTCCCGGATAACCTTTTCATATATATCAAGAAGATGCTCCAGGTGAGGACTTCCTTCGATTATGTCGGCATAAAGTTGCGGGCTATCCGTTAGAACTTTCCTCACCATGTCCATTTTTGCCCTGAAAGCGGGCGTGGCAAACAGGTTTATCTCTTCGGGAGGTATCCCGCTTTGGGCAACCGCCATGCCCAGAGCAATAGTATTGAGATGATTGAGCGCCTGAACCACGGACATGATTCTGTCATGTTCATCGGGCGTTCTTTCCAGAACATCGTAACCGGCGCTTTTAAATATATCTTTCACCCAGTTAAACCAGCTTTCTCCCCGTCCCCGGCATAAAACAATCACATGGCCTGCCGGTTCGGAGACAACCGGGCCGAACAGGGGATGACATCCGACCACCTCTGCAGCACAATGAGCAAGCATCAGCTCCAGAGGCTCTTTTTTCAGAGAGGTCAGATCCATCAGAAGCTGTCCTTTTTTTAAAAGCGGCCCGATGCCGCTTATCACGCCGGCAGTTGCCGCAATGGGAACGGCCACGACCACAACATCGGAAATCCGGGCCGCCCGGGCAGCTGTCATCTCGGTTCTTCTGCCGGTGACATGAACCTTGTGACCAGCCGCCTCCAAAAGGCCGGCCAGCCAGCGCCCCATACCGTTGGTGCCTCCAATAATGCCCGCCGTAACTTTCTTCACAGGCGCACCGCCTTTTGCCGCAGCCAGTGGTCGGCAAGTACCAGACTCACCATCGCCTCGCAAACCGGCACAATTCTGGGAATGACACAGATGTCGTGTCTGCCCTGTATACTGATCGTCTGCAGGCGACCATTGGCATCCTGTGTTTGCTGCGGGCGCGCGATGGAAGGTATCGGCTTGCACCAGGCACGCATGATGATATCCTGACCGGTGGTGATGCCGGCCAGAATTCCGCCCGACGAATTTTTTGTAAACCCTCTCTCATCCATCTCGTCGTTGATTTCAGATCCCTTTTTCATTGCAACACCAATGCCTTCTCCTATTTCCACCGCCTTGACCGATCCGATACTGACAAGGGCGGAGGCCAGCGCCGCATCAATCTTTTCAAAGACCGGCTCTCCAAGGCCTGCCGGACAGCCGGTGACAATAATTTCCACCACACCGCCCAGCGTATCACCTTCGGCACGTGCGGCAGCTATTTTTTCCTCCATGGCGGCCGCGGCCGCTTCCTCGGGACAGTACAACCGATTTTGTCGAACTTTATCTATCCAGCTTTGTGTCGGCCTCACATCACTTGAACTGATTTCGATCCCGCCGATATTTTTTGTGTAGGCGACCACATTGATTCCGACTGTAGCAATCAACCTGGCGGCAACTGCACCGGCCGCCACGCGCGCAGCAGTTTCACGGCCGGACGCCCTTCCGCCGCCGCGCCAGTCACGAAAGCCATACTTGCTAAAGTAGGTGTAGTCGCCGTGGCCGGGACGGAAAAGATCTTTGAGCGCCTCATAGGAGGAAGACCGGGCATCCCGGTTACGAATCATAAGCGAGATGGGTGTACCGGTGGTCCTTCCTTCAAAAACACCGGAGAGAAGCTCCACTTCATCTTTTTCCTCACGCGTAGTAGAGGCGACCAAACCAGAGGGCCGGCGCCTGTCGAGCGCCCGCTGAATGTCTTCCACCTCAAGCGAAAGACCAGCCGGGCATCCGTCAATCACCGCCCCCAGCGCAGGTCCGTGTGACTCACCCCATGTTGTCACGCGAAATGCTCTTCCCGTAGTGTTTCCTGCCATACTTTCACCTTGACAATTTTTTCAATCTGTTTATTGCCTCGACCTCCCCCGTTTCCAGCAGATGCGCGTATATTTCTTCAACGACCTGAAGCGGGCCCTTAGCTTCTGTCCGGGCCGTGTAATCGGCCAGCGCTTCATAAAGGGGTATCCTTTGATGTAAGACCGCCAGAGTCTCCGCCTCGATCCCTGTGTCGGTGAAACGGGGACGAGTTCGTTTTTTTTGCTCGTCGTGCTTCAGCCTTTCGATAATGTCCTGAGGGCTTGCCTTCAGATATATCAGAATTCCTTCTTTTTTCAATACATCTGCATTGGCAGGTGACAGAACCGCCCCTCCTCCGGTCGCCACAACACAGACCCCTTTGTTACAAAGAGACTTTACTGCTTTTGCTTCCCTTTGCCTGAAGCCAGACCAGCCTTCGGCTTGAATGATCTCTCTGATGGGCATTCCGGCCTCGTCTTCAATAACTTTATCAGTATCAACAAACGGTATGCCGATTTTTTCCGCCAGCAGGCGGCCGACGGTAGTTTTGCCCGCAGCACGGTAACCAATGAGAATCAACTTCATATTTTTTCCAGTTCCCGCCAGAATTCCGGAAAAGACTTATCGACGCACTTTTTGTCGCGAATGGCGATACCGGGGGTAACCAGACCGGCCACGGCGAAGCTCATCGCTATTCTGTGGTCATTGTATGTCTCAATATCTGCACCGTGCGGTTTCCCTCCTTCGATGATCAGTCCGTCGGGCAGCTCGGACGCTTTTATCCCGATGCGGTTGAGCTGTGCGACCATGGCCGCCAAACGATTGCTTTCCTTTATTCTCAGGTGGGCAACATTGATAATTTTTGTCGTTCCTTCCCGAAACGCCGCCAGCACCCCGACAGTCGGCACCATATCCGGCATATCGCCCAGATCCAAAGTGAGTTCGCCGGCCGCCAGATCTCGGCCGGTCACTTCGAGATAGTTGGGGCCGCTCTCCACCCTGCAGCCGAGCTGCTCGATGATATCAAGCAGCCTGATGTCCCCCTGTGCACTGAAACGGCTGATGCCGTTTACGCGGATCGTTCTTTTCATCACAGCGGCGGCAAGAAAAAAATATGATGCGCTTGATGCATCACCTTCCACATAATAATCGCGCCCGGCGTATATTTGCTGTGTCCCCACCAGGTAATGATGGTTTCCCGTCCTGATAATTTTCGCACCGAAATCATTCATCACACTAATGGTGAGATCAATATAGGGAGTCGAAACGATATTTCCCTCCAGTGACAGCTCGATACCCTTGGCTGTATAAGGTGCGCATAAAAGCAACGTGGAAACATATTGTGAGCTTTCAATATTGGCCAGTGTCAGACGACCTCCTCTTAATCCATTTGCCGTAACCTCCACCGGCGGACAGTTATTATGGCATGAAATCGTCACCCCCATCTCACTAAGCGCCTGAACCAACGGCCCCACCGGCCTTTCACAAAGACGTTTTTCTCCCGTCAAGACATATTTGCCGCGCCCAAGACAGACCATCGCCGTTAAAAAGCGAATCGCCGTCCCGTTATTCCCCAGAAATATTTCGCGCCCGCCTGCCGCGATCGCCCCGCCCGTACCGGTTACGGAAAACCCTCCATCCACAGGCTCAATGATGGCTCCCAGCTCGCGAAGGGCGGACATCATATATCTGGTGTCCTCGGCGACAAGCGGGTGACGGATGAACGATCGTCCCTCCGCAAGCGCGGCCGCCATAAGAGCCCTTTGTGTCAGGCTTTTCGAGCCCGGAACCTCCACTTGCACAACCTTATTTTTTACTTTTATTACGTTTTTCACTGCTTGCCAACCTTTCATAGACGGTTTTTCTCATCAACTCCAGAGGTGCCTCTCTTCCGGTCCATAATTTCAGCTGCAGAGCACCCTGATGGATAAACATGTCCGCACCGGACACGATATCCGTCCCCATCGCCTCCGCATCTCGCAAAAGTTTTGTGTAGAATGGATTGTAGATCACATCCATCACCACGCGATAGTTTGCCAAAAGCTCCCGCTTCACCGGGGATTTCTCCAGCCCGGGATACATGCCCACGGGAGTGGTGTTCACCAGGCCCTCCGCCTTTATCCCGGGCAAAGATTCAAGGGGATAAAAGGGACATTCGAAGGCGGAGGCGAGCTCTTTTCCTCTTTCCACGGAGCGATTCACGACCACCGGCAGACCACCTTCTTTTTTTATACCGTAAACGGCGGCACGAGCTGTACCTCCCGCGCCGATGACGACAAAAGTTTTCCCCGCAATTCCAGTTTTTTTCTTGAGCGCCTGCGTCAGCCCCCACCAGTCCGTGTTATAGCCTGCCAGAAGCCCTCGTTCATTTACGATCGTGTTGATCGCCCCCACGGCAGCGGCATCCGTGTCAATCACATCGAGATATTCCATGACCGATGTTTTAAAAGGTATGGTTACGGAAGCACCGCGGATATTCATGCCCCTGATTGCTGCCACGGCCGCTGCCGGGTCCGTCACACAAAAGGCGCTGTAGTGGCCTTCTATTTTCATGGCTTCCAGCGCCCTGTTATGCATCAGCGGTGAAAGGCTCTGACGCACCGGATTCCCCACCAGAATAAAATTCATGGGACCCGGCGGCAAAAGCCACGACTGGGGGAAAGGCGCTTCACCGCTAAACAACTGTCGTAACTCCTTCATCGCTTTAACACTAAGTTGTCCCGGGGCTGATTTTTTTCCTCCCGGCAGAACGCCGAACGCCAGATAGCTTCCCCACAGAGGCGCGACCAGACGACTGGCCTGTCCCAGATCTCCCATGCACATAGTAATAATTTTCTTTTGCCTCGCAGCGGCGTAGCCGATCAGTTTCAAGACCTTGATATTGTCATCGAGCCGCGTGGCGTATGGTACAATCTTGACAATGTCCGCACCAGCTGCGGCACATGCATCAAATATTTCCTTCAATTCTTTAAAGGAAGGGGTTTTGTGTATATCATGCCAGGAAACGACAAGCCGCGTCCTGCTCTTCGTTTTCGCTAAATGATTTTTAAGCTCGTTGATCCGCTTCAGGCCTTCGGCAAGCTCAATGTCCACAAAATCCGCCCCCAGATCGATCGCCTGCTTTAACAGTCGCATTTTCTGTGTCTGCGATATATTTTTTCGCTTCCGGCGTTCATCTGCTGATGTCACGGGAGGAGCCTCTTCCCGGCGGCGGCAGGTGACAATTATTTTTGTTCGGCCGGATGCGCGCCGCGCCTGTGCGATGAGCAGTTTTAAGTCTCCATCGGCAATCAGATCCATACGCAGTTCGATTGCCTCCGCCGCCCGGGCCGCTCTATCTACCGACCGCAACGCCTCCTGGCCGGTTACGTCAGTAATGGGGATACAAATCATAGGACGTCCTTTGCCCTTGGATATGAACCAAGAATTTTCAAATAAATTGTTTTGTCCTTCAATTCTCTGATGCAGGCCTGAATCGCCCGGTCACGAATATGACCGGCGAAATCAACAAAAAAGAGATACTCCCATTTTCTGTCTTTTGCCGGGTGCGACTCGATTTTAGCTAAATTGATTTTCCGGCGCGAAAAAGAAGCCAGCGCCCGGTGCAGGGCTCCCGGCGAGTCCGGTGTTGAAAAAATAATTGACGTCTTGTCATTTCCGGTCGGTTCACCTTCGCCCCGGCCGATGACCAGAAACCGCGTCGTGTTGGAGGGATTATCTTCAATTCCATGAGCCAGTATGTTCAGTCCATAAACCTCAGCGGCCATTGCGCTGCCGATCGCCGCCGACGCCTTTTTTCCTCTCACCAGCCGTGCGGCGGCCGCGGTGCTTTCCATCTCTCCGGTCACGACATTGGGCAGATTGGCCCGCAGCCAGGCCTGGCATTGTGCCAATCCCTGCGGGTGTGAATAAACATTTTTAATCCCTTTAATAGTTTTTGACGGTGACATCAGGCACTGGCTGATGCGCAGATAAATTTCCGCCTGAATTTTAAGAGAGGTTAAAACCAGCTTATCGAGCGTGACATTCACGGATCCTTCCAGAGAATTATCTACCGGCACGACACCCCATTCAACCACTCCCTTTTCCACTTCATCGAACACCCGGGCAATACCGTGCTCAGGATGAAAACGAGCCGACGTCCCAAAATGATCAATTGCCGCCTGATGCGAAAATGAAGCTTCCGGCCCCAGAAAGGCAATGTCCATAGGCTTTTGCAGATCGCGGGAAGCGGAAATGATTTCCCGGAAAATCGCCGTCACCTGCCGGTCCGACAAAGGCCCTCCATTCAGTTCATGCAGATAATTCATCACACGGGATTCCTGGGCCGGATTGTATATTTCCATTCCGGCCTGCCCTTTTACCCTGCCGATTTTGACGGAGATCTCAGAGCGCTCATTCAGTAGACGGATAATTTCCTTATCTTTGACGCGCATCTGGTTTCTTAAATTATCCAAAGAATCTTTCATGCTCTCATCCCCTTCAGCACTTCAATGATCATACTTTCACCGACACTGCCCGTGACGAAAGGCATGCCGATTTTCTTCAACAGAACAAACCGCACGACATCTCCTTTCTTTTTCTTGTCCATTTTCAACCTGTCCGTCACAGCGGAAATATCAACCGAAGAATCGAGTCTTGTCGGCAGACCGGCTTTCGCTACCAGTTTTTCGATACGCTCGGCCGCCGATGCGTTCAGTTCACGCAACTTCACGGAAATCCTTGCCGCTGCGACCATCCCCAGACCGACTCCTTCCCCGTGAGAAAGGCTGTAGCCGGACACGGCCTCCAGCGCATGACCGACGGTGTGACCGAAATTTAGAATCCGTCGCAGCCCCTGCTCATGCTCGTCCATTTCCACAATATTTTTCTTGATCCGGCAGCAGGTCTCAATTGTCTTGATGAGCAGTTTGGCGTCTTTATTTTTGAGCTTATCCATACCTTCTTCGAGCAGTTTAAACAACTCCTCGTCTTCAATCGCCCCGTACTTGATCATTTCCGCCAGCCCATTGTTAAACTCTTTTTCCGGCAGCGTATCCAAAAACCGGATATCTGCAAACACTGCGCGTGGCTGATAAAAGGTACCCAGCAGATTCTTCCCCTGCGGTAAATCGACGGCAGTTTTACCGCCGATCGAGCTGTCCACCTGTCCGACAAGTGTGGTCGGTATCTGTACATAAGATATGGAGCGCATAAAAACCGAGGCGATAAAACCGGTGAGATCTCCGATGACACCACCGCCCAGGGCAATCAATAATGTTTCGCGATCCGCCCCCGCGGCCAGTAATCTGCCGACAACATCCATTACCGTCGAAATATTTTTTGACGACTCACCCGCAGGAATACCGACAAGTAACACATTCAACCCCGCCTGCCTCAGAGCCTCGCAAAAGGAATCACCATACAGGGCTTTGACATTATCGTCTGTCACCACTACGCAAAGCCCGGTAGAGAAATTTTTTGTGATGAGCAACGTTATGCGGTCGAGAATATCCGCACCGATACGGATTTCATACGATGTGGACCTTTTTTTATCCAGACTGACTTTGAATGTTTTCATGACAGACCCTCTTTGCGGGACCGCATGATGCCCGACAGTTCCCTCAGCTCGTCCATCATCTGGTAGAATTTTGCCGGTTTCAGCGACTGGGCGCCGTCGGAGACCGCTTTTTCCGGTTCCGGGTGTACCTCAACGATAATGCCGTCCGCCCCCACCGCCACCGCTGCACGCGACAGTGGAATGACGTATTTCCAGTTACCCGCCGCATGGCTGGGATCCACCACCACGGGCAGGTGGGTCAGGCTCTTGAGCACCGGCACAGCGCTGATATCCAGCGTGTTACGCGTGGCTGTTTCAAAGGTGCGGATGCCTCGTTCACACAAAATGACGTTGGGGTTCCCCGACGAGAGAATATATTCGGCTGACATGAGCAGTTCCTCAATGGTAGTCATCATCCCCCTTTTCAGGAGCACGGGTTTTTTCGCCTGCCCCACCCTCTTGAGCAGGGCAAAATTCTGCACATTGCGCGCGCCGATCTGCAGCATATCAGCATACGACTCCACCAGATCCACATCGGCCGGATTCACCACTTCCGTAACGGTAGGCAGATCCGTTTTCCGGCTCACATACTGCAGCACCTTCAGACCTTCTTCCTCCATCCCCTGAAAGCTGTAGGGAGATGTCCGCGGTTTGAAGGCTCCGCCCCTTAAAATCGCGCCGCCGCCTTTTTTCACAACATAGGCACTCTCAAGCAATTGCTCCTGGCTTTCGATGGCGCAGGGACCGGCCATGACAACGAACTTAGGCCCGCCGATCTGAATTTCACCGACCCTGACCACCGTATCGCCCTGCTGTGATTCGCGGCTCGCCAGTTTGTAGGGCTTAAGAATCGGCATGGTCTTTTCCACGCCGGGCAGGGATTCCGCATATTTGAGTATCGCTTTGTCGCGCTGATCACCCACTGCACCGATGATCGTGCGTTCCACACCCCTGGATGGGTGCGCCTTATAACCCACCGATTCAATCCATTGAATGACATCATCAATCTGTTTTTCCGTCGCCTGACTCTTCATTACAATAATCATAGATACCCCCTTAACAAAAAAGGCCATGGCTTTTGCCGCCATGGCCTTTTCATACTCTTTAAACCATGGGCAGCGTCGTTTCCGGTCTTCCCATGGCTGTGTTGGTTTATTGATTCCTTACCAAGTCCTCCCCAGCGACAGGCAGACCGACGCGTAATAGTAATAAAACCAGTAGCCAAAAAAGTTTCTGTTCGCGTGTGAATGCCTGTTCATTACATAAACCTGTTATTATTTTTGGCGCTTTATAATCAAGATGAAGCCCCTTGTCAAGAAAATATTTCACTCCCCTTGAAAATAAATCGCCTGCGTCAGACCAATTAGGGGCAGGAAACAAAACTTAAAACAACCATTGATTACACCTGTCAATGCTTATAAAACAAACACACCGGATGGATTTGCAAATATATTACGCCGGGCACGACAACGCTACGGTCACAGGTACATGACAAAGTGACAAACACAAGACAACAAATGATGGTGACACATGATTCCTTTGCTTTATTCAAGACATGTCGGGATCAGATCGCCGGAAACCAGACTTTATTTCAATTCCTGGAATACTTTTGTCCGGGCGGAAAATAACCACCATAGTCCTTGCGTGGTTTTTCCCTTTTGTTTTTTCGCCCAGTTAGTGTAATCATGGTAAATAATATGCGGTTAAAGGAGCTAAGGATACCGATGATTGAAAAAATCAATAAAGCGGCTGACCTGATCAGCAGGACAAACAAAGTCGTCGTGTTCACCGGCGCAGGCATCAGCACCGAATCAGGCATTCCGGATTTCCGCGGCCCCGGCGGGCTTTGGACGAGATATGACCCGGACGACTTCACCATCAGTAATTTTCTCCAATCAGACCGGACACGTAAAAAATTGTGGCAGGGAATGCTGGACGGAGGCCTGATGGACGAGGCCACCCCTAACGCCGCTCACCTGGCACTGGTAGAACTCGAGAAGATGGGAAAACTCGTCTCGTTGGTCACGCAAAACGTGGACAACCTGCATCAGAAGGCCGGCAACAACCCCGCGCTGATTCGCGAACTGCACGGCAACATGCAGATGCTCATCTGTCTGAATTGCAAGAGACGCTATCCTGTAAACATAATCAGAGATAAGTTTGCCGATTCCGAAAATGTTCCTGCCTGTGAATCCTGTATGGGTATTCTCAAACCGGATGTCGTTTTCTTCGGCGAGGCCCTGCCCCAGGATATCCTCTCGCAGGCTATGATGGAGGCAAACCAGTGCGAAGTAATGCTGGTGATCGGTTCTTCACTTGTGGTGTATCCAGCCGCTTATGTACCGGTCCAGGCAAAGCAGGCAGGCGCCAAACTGATTATCGTCAACAAAGGACCGACGGAGCAGGATCACCTGGCCGACATCCGTATCGATGCGCCGGCAGGCGAAGTGATGATAAAAATGATCAACGCAATAAAGGAACTCACCACAAAGCATTAAATATTTTCACTATGTGTTTGATACTATTTGCTTATAACATTCATCCCTCGTACCGCCTGATTCTGGCGGCCAACCGTGACGAGTTTTACGATCGACCGACGGCGGCCGCCGATTTCTGGAAATCCCATCCTGACGTGCTGGCCGGCAGGGACCTCAAGGAAAAGGGGACCTGGCTGGGTATAACCACCGGGGGGAAATTCGCCGCGATTACCAATTACCGTGACCCTCTTTCCTGGATGCCGAATGCACCGTCACGCGGGAAACTCGTCAGCGCCTACCTGACCGGCCGCACGCGACCCGGGAAATATCTGGAAAAAATATCAAAAGACGCGATGCTCTTTAACGGTTTCAACCTCCTGGCAGGCGATCAAGATGAGCTACTGATCTACAGTAACAGAGGACACATCCAAAAGCTTCCCGCAGGTATTTATGGGCTGAGCAATCATCTTCTCGACACACCATGGCCGAAGGTATCAAGAGGAAAGAAGCTCCTCAAACAAGCGCTCCATCTCAAGGGAAAAGAGCTCGAAGAGGCGCTGTTTGCCCTGCTTGCCGACCGCCGCCTGCCTCCGGAGCGACAACTGCCCCAGACAGGCATTGGACCCGAATGGGAAAAGTTACTATCACCCATTTTTATTAAAAGCCCCGTTTATGGAACTCGCTCATCAACCATTTTACTGATCGCCAAAAACCGGCGGGTGAAACTTGTTGAAAAAGTCTTCAACGGCGAAACACTCCCCTGGCTTACAAGCAGATTCTCTTTCCTGGAAAGAGCGAAATAACATGAAGCACAAAACCACCAACACCAATCCCGAAAATCCATGCGTGGGCGTTGGTGCCATTGTCGTGCATGAGGGCAGAATTTTGCTGGTAAAGCGCGCCGCCGAGCCGGGACGCGGTTTGTGGGCAATCCCCGGCGGCAGGCTCAAATTGGGTGAAACACTAAAAGAGTGCGCTCGACGTGAGATCCTGGAAGAAACCGGCGTGACCATAGCAGTAGGTGAATGTATTTATGTGTTTGACCTCATCGAAAAAGATCAACATGGGGTGATCAAATTTCATTTTGTCGTCATTGATTTTGCCGCTTTATATATCTCAGGTGAAACGAAGGCGGGAGACGATGCTGCGGACGCAGGATGGTTTTTCCCCGAAGACTTAAATCACCTTACCGTTTCTCCGCATACGCTGAAAGCTCTTTCTTCCATCGGCTTTCTCGAGTAAAAACTCACAAGGAGGGCACTATGAAAGTAGTTTATTCACAGGGATACAAGCAGATTTACTCCCATGATCCGGCATCGAGTCCCGGCAGAATCGAATCGATCGAGTTTGCTTTGGCCGGCAAGGTGGATTACATTGAACCACAGCCGGCATCAGAAGAAGACATCGCTTTGGTACATACACCCAGGCATATTGCCGAGATCCAACGCGAAGGAGTTTACGACATTGCGGCGCTGGCCGCCGGAGGAGCGCTCAAGGCCGCACAAATCGGTCTTTCAGAACCATGCTTTGCCGTAATCCGCCCCCCCGGCCATCATGCTTCCGCCGACAGTGCCTGGGGTTTTTGCTATTTCAATAACATGGCAATTGCACTTTTGCATCTCAAACGCAGGGATAAAATAAGAAAAGCATTCATCCTGGATTTTGACCTGCATGTCGGCGACGGCAACATAAACATCCTCGAACCAAAAGGCTTTGTCACAATACTCAATCCCGGCGGGTCTGACCGAAACGAATACCTCAAAACCGTAACAAGCGCCCTGAATAAAACTGATGCGGACATGATCGCCGTTTCCGCGGGCTTTGACAATCACGAAGACGATTGGGGCGGTCTGCTCAAAACTGAGGACTACACCTATATGGGCAAACTGGTAAGGGAAACAGCGATCCGCAACAAAGGCGGCTGCTTCGGCATTCTGGAAGGAGGCTACAACCACGCAGTGCTGGGTAAAAATGTCTGGGCGTTTATCAAAGGGCTGGACACCGTCTGACCCTCTTTTGCATCCAGAGTGATTTACGGAAAAATAGTAAGAAACGGGATTCTCACATAAGCCATTGATGTGGGTGATAGCGACCGGCCGGTAAAAAAGTCTGTTTATGAAGGCATCACGTCGGACAAAACATGAAAGCACCGGATGTTTGGAGGCCCGTATGATCGCACTCGAAAAAACCACTTCATGGGTAGCAATAGGTTAAATCAGGCAAGAAAAAGGGGTTAAGCATTTCGCCTAACCCTTTGATTTTATTGGTAGCGGGGAGAGGATTTGAACCTCTGACCTTTGGGTTATGAGCCCAACGAGCTACCAAACTGCTCCACCCCGCGACATCATGTGCCGAATCATTGGCCTTTAAACCACCACCATGTGTGTTTGTCAAGGAGTTATTTGGATAAACCCCGTCCGGGCGGCTAGAAAATGAAAACAGCGGCGGCGACGACGGTTGTATACCAGTTGTTCTTGACAATGGTCGACTGGGTGATGTTGCGGGTCGTGACGATCTTCCCGCTGATTTTGAATATTTCCTTCTTTTCATCCCAGCTTTCATCGATATCGAAATCAATGCCGAGCGTGGAGGCGAGCATGGCGGCAGCCAGGTCTTCGGCATAGTCGCCTGTTTCCCTTTCGTTGAGCCCGAATGCGTGGTGCTCACTGATGTAGCCGTAGGCCTGCTTGTCGGCCGGGATAGCCAGGCCCACGGAAGCAGAAAGCAGACGTCTGGGCTCGTTACTGCAGCAACGGCTCATCACGCAGTAGGTAATCGTCCCCGGATGTAATTCCTTGATTCCCTGCGCTTTGGAAATCAGTTTGCAGCCAGGCGGGAAAATGCTCGATACCTGTACCAGATTGCATTTTTCAATTCCCGCATCACGCAGCGCCAGCTCAAACGAATGAAGTTCTTCTTTGTGGCTGCCCACCCCTTTGGTCAAAAATATTTTTTGAGGTACATTTGAATTCAATTTTATCTATCTCCATTTCATTTATTTAACGCTTGAGCGTCTATTTGGTTATGTATCCCATCAGGCGATAGGTCAGTTTGGCCGCCATAAAATCCGGGGCGACCATTCCCGGCAGTGGCGCCAGCTCCACCACATCAAAGCCGCGCACATTACAGCGTCCGGCTGCCGTTTTGAGCAACTTCAATACATCGCGCCAGTACAGTCCGCCCGGCTCAGGCGTTCCGGTAGCGGGCATAACTGAAGGGTCAAATACATCGAGATCTATCGTGATGTACAGATCTCCTCCGAGATCTTGGCAAATTTCTTCCACCCAGTCGGGGTGGTCGAAGATATAATCCGCCCCATATGACCTGACCCGGCTCGTCGGGAGGAATTCTCCTTCCTCCACGCTCATACTGCGGATGCCCGCCTGCACCAGTGTGCAAAATTCAGCTATCCGCCTGGCGACACAGGCATGGCTGAAGGGAGATCCCTGATACGAGTCGCGCAGATCGGCATGAGCATCTAGCTGCAATACGGTCAGTTGCGGATATTTTTCCGCAACCGCCTGCACCGCACCAAGAGTGATACTGTGCTCGCCGCCCAACATCACCGGAATTTTATTCTGAGCGACGATACGGCTTATTTTTTTCCGGACGGCGGAAATGGTCTGCTTTGGACCGCGGGCATCCGCCTCAACCGGAGATGTTGTGTGAATACCGGCAAGATATGTTTCTTTTTTCAGCTCCTCATCGTAGAGTTCCATATTACCGGACGCCTCGATGATCGCCGCCGGTCCCCGGCGGCTGCCTGGCTGGTAGGTGGAGGTCAGATCATAAGGAACCGGCACGACGACAAAGCGTGCCTCGCGCATTGAATATTCTGGATAAATTCCACCAAAATTCATATCTCTGAACCTGCCTTCCTTAAGCTCGTGCAACAGGCCTTACGTGCCGTTTTCAGAAATTTCCTTTTATTAAAAACGAGGCTTTCTAGCATAAACAAACGGTCATGTCCAGCACTTCGTCAATGCAAAATACCCGACCGTATGGGGGCGAAATTTTCAGCCCTGCCCCTTGTAGCAGCTCATGTAAAAGCGACGGTTTTCGTAATATACAAATGAGTGATATGTGATCCAATCGCCCAGGGCGATGAATGTTTTTTTCCTCCCCCCTGCATCAAAGTATCGCAGGAGCGGCTTGTGGCAATGTCCCATAATAACCGCGTCATAGTCTCCGGAGAGCTTCTTCGTGGCGAAGGCCTGCATTTTTTCCGCCAGATAATCGCTTTGCCCGTCATTTAATCTTTTGCTCGCGTTGGAAGTCGTACTTGCCAGAAACCAGCGCAGGCGGGCGGGGATCACCCCCTGCAGAAGGTAAAAAAAGCGGCTCCTCAAAAATTTACGAAACAGCAAGTAGGACCGATCGGAGGAATCAGCCGTATCTCCATGGGAGATGAGCAGACGCAGATGGTCGAGTTCTATTGTCGCCCATTGTTCATACACATTCATTTCCAGGATATCCTGGAAATATTCTTTCATAAAAAAGTCGTGATTGCCTTCACAAAAATGTATGCTGACACCTGATTTCCTGATTTCAATCAGTTTGTTGATCACGGGCTGGAATTGGGGATATATTCTGTCGGGCGTGCAAAACCAGAAATCGAAAAAATCTCCCAGTATGAAAAGGTGATCGATTGCCGTTTGTCCCTGACCTGCCGCTTCGTCGTCGACCAGCGAGCGCACTTTACCGTCGAGCAGCTTGGAAAAAAACTCCATGATTAGTGTGTAGCGCTCGTCCGCGGTATGCTTCAAATGAACATCCGATAGAAAAACCGCTTTCATATTTCCATCTGTATAAAGTGTTTTTTCTCTTTGCACCAGTCAAAGTCCGACAGACAATGCTGCATTTTGCCGCTGCTGTCAAATGGAATTCACTATTTGATTCTTGTTTTGTACCGTAATTTTTGCTATTTTCACGCATGCCGCCACAACAGGATGATGAAAATGAAAAAAACGCAAAACAAAAAACCAAATAACAGTCGCTCCGCCCTGAAGCGCGCCAGGGAAGTTCTCAGGATAGAGGCACAAAGCATTTTAAATCTGATTGATAAAGTCGATGGAAATTTCAGCCGGGCGGTTGATCTGATATATGGCTGTAAAGGAAGGGTCATTGTCACCGGAATCGGCAAGTCCGGTCTGATCGGACATAAAATCGCCGCCACAATGACGAGCACCGGAACACAGGCTCTTTTCCTCCATCCGGTGGAAGGCATCCACGGCGATCTGGGCATTGTCTCACGGGAAGATGTTCTCCTGGCGATTTCCAACAGCGGTGAAACCAGGGAACTGGCGCCGATCATCAGCTCGGTGAAGCACATCGGCGCCCCGATTATCGCTTTCACGGGTGTGACCGGCTCTTCACTGGCCAAAAACAGCGACATCGTCATTGACGTATCCGTAGAGAAAGAGGCCTGCCCTTTTGGTCTGGCACCGACATCCAGCTCCACTGCAGCCCTGGCCATGGGTGACGCACTGGCGATTGCGCTGATCGACAAACGTAAATTTCGTGAAAAGGACTTCTACAAATTTCATCCAGGCGGCTCGCTCGGCGCAAGACTGAGGGCAACCGTTCGTGACGCCATGGTGGTCGGCGAGCGTATCCCGCACGTTTTTACAGGAACATCTGCACAAAAGGCCATCGAAGAGATAAACCGCATGAATGTCGGATTTGTCATGGTCATCGACAAAAAAAAGCATCTTTTGGGAATTCTTACCGACGGCGATGTCCGGCGGCATATCGGCAAAGGCCTCTCCTTTGAAGGGCAAACCGTCGATGAAGTCATGACGGCCAATCCCAAAACCATTCACGAAGGGGCATCGCTTGCAGAAACAGTGGAGTTTATGCAAAAAATTGAAATAACATCGCTGGCTGTGGTAAGCGAAAAGAAAGTTCTCAAGGGATACGTCCACCTGCACGACATTTTCGGCAGAGGCGGGTCGGTCAACATTTCCCTCAATTATTAAAACAAGGAGGCGTCATATGGCTCTTTATGAATTTGATGGCAAACGCCCACAGGTTCCGTCCGATTCCTTTGTCCATCCCCAGGCAGTCCTTATCGGTGATGTCCGGCTCGGACACGAATGCCTTATCGCACCGGGCGCCTGCATCAGAGGGGATTTCGGGCCGGTGATTCTGGGAGACAGAACCAGCGTTCAGGATAACGCGGTCATTCATGTCTATCCCGGATCCCAGGTCACGGTCGGCAATGACGTGACCATAGCGCACGGCGCCATATTGCATGATGTACATCTCAAAGACAGATGCACTATCGGTATCGGCGCGGTTTTACTCTTCAATGTCGTTTGTGAAGAGGATGTCCTGGTTTCGGTGGGCTCAGTGGTGCGCAAAGACATGCATGTTCCGGCCGGCAAGATCGTGGCGGGCAACCCTGCTGTGATCACCAGAGACCTGACGGAAAAGGACAAGGCCGCCGCCCGCAACGGCATTGAAGCCTACCGCTATTTATGCCGGACATATCTGGCGACAATGAAAACCATCGATTAAAAAAGACGGGCAGCAGGACTGCCCGTCTCCTGATTATCATGGTAGGCGGTGCTGGGATTGAACCAGCGACTTCTACCGTGTGAAGGTAGCACTCTCCCGCTGAGTTAACCGCCCAAGTGCCGCAACCTATAGCCTAAAGATTTTCACATTTCAAGTAAAAAACAAAATCTTCCCCCGGTTCCCAAACAGAGCTTTCACGTGGCGCCGGATGGGATATTTTAAAAATTCTGCCGGTTGAAACAGCTGTGCGATGTATATTTACGGCGCAGATAAGCACATGAGCTATCCTCCGGGTAAAGCTCAGCTTATGGTCGGTGGCGTAGGATTATTCCAGAGTGGAATTCATCACGGCTCTTGTTTTATCCATCAGATCCGTGATTGTCTCTTCAGTGTAATTTTTAACTGATACCGGCTTGTGAATGGTCATGGTGACCCCGCCCGGTCTTAAATCGATGCTGCCCTTCGGCAGTATTTCCCGTGTGCCGCTGATCGTAACGGGAAGAATGGGCAGCCCCAGATCAAGCGCCATTTTAAACGCGCCTTTTTTGAACGGCTTCATGACACCATCGACACTGCGTGAACCTTCCGGAAAGAAAATGACAGATGTGCCGTTGACAATTTTCTTTTTGGCTGCGTTAATGGTTTCCACCGCTTTTTGTGTATCGGAACGATCAATAAAAATATGTCCCAACATCTTACAGGCTGGTCCAAGAACCGGTACTTTTTCCAGTTCTTTTTTCATCACCCATTTGAAATCAACACCCATCCAGCCGTAGAGCACATAAATATCATAGAGGCTCTGATGATTAGCCGTGATGACATAGGAAACTCCCGGTTCCATATTTTCGGTACCGCTTTTATACACGGTCATCGGTGTAAAAAAACTGTTGAACCTCGCCCAGATGACACCGAAATAACTGCCAATACGCGGGTTTACCACGAATGAGACGAGCATGGCACATATTCCCAGGATCAGCGTAGACAAAACAAGCAGAGGCAGCACAACGAGCCATTTATAGGGCTGATAAGCCACGCGCGTGGCCCGCGTCTCAATTTTTTCAATAAACGTCCTGAAGTTACCGACGATTTTTCGCCCGTCGTTCAGGTACCTCTGCCGGTATTCTTCAAAAAATTCCTTCGCCCCGTTTCCCCATCCCATATGACACCTGCCTTTAGATGTAATTTTGCCGCCCTGGCGTTGATCATATAAGCCTAGAGCTTATCTTTCACCTCTTCCCAAAAGGATTCAACACTCTCTTTCCATCCCCTGACATATCTTTCAGAAAACACATTGAGCCAGTCCTGCGCAGTTTGTCCGGTGGCCGTCAATCGCTTTTTATACTCTTCGAATTTATGGAAAAAATATTCACCAAGATGCTCGTCCCGAGCGGGGTTTTGATGAGGAGTCCAGCACAGTGCATACTGGATCTCACTGTAGTGGGCGGTTTTGCACCATTCCAGGCCGTCTTTTCTGCCCCACTCCGTTACGTTAAATTCATGATCAATTTTTTCTTTTCTCAGGCGTGCGACAATTGAAGTCAAATCTGTTTCATTTCTGATTTTTGATGTCAGCGCTTCTTTTTTCTGGATTATCCCGGAGACCGCAAGCTGGAAAATCCTCGAAAAATTCAACAAAGACTTCCATAATTTCATTTTTTCGTAAAGCTCGTCCGGCACGCTGATGGTAATTTTTCTGGCCATGTATACCTACTTAATATTTAATACATACTTTTATCGCGATACATACTTTATTTACACTGGGGTGTCAATACGTAAAAAAACGCAAAGATATCAGCTCCTGATGCAACCACACCTTACTGATCTGCTCTTTAAATTCCAAAAATTATTCTGCATAGATTATGTATTGATTAAAATGGAAAGGATAATATATTGTCCACAGCTGATTTTCACATACTTCGACAAAGGGGCTTTTGCGATCAGCTGAATTAAATCAAGACAGCCCCCAAAAACGCCTGATGGAAAAATGAAGCGCCTGATTTTTGTGTTCATCTGTTTGCTATTTCTTTCCAACCACGCTTTCGCTGGACACCCGCTGATTACCGACGATACCGATACCCAGGGCAGAGGTTCCTTTCAAGTGGAAATGGGAATTTCCCACTTTTACGACAAATTCAAGGAAGATGAGCAAACAACCTGTAAAACAAAGGGGGGAGAGGCCGGACTGCAGCTTACCATCGGCCTGATCGATACAGTGGATATCGTGGCAGGGCTACCTTACCAATGGTACGACATCAAAGAAAATAATATCCGTGTAGCACGCGAGAACGGTATTTCAGATATCACTTTGGAGCTCAAGTGGCGCTTTTTTGAAAAAAACGGCTGGGCTCTGGCGCTAAAGCCCGGAATCATCCTGCCTGCCGGTGACGAAACAAAAGACCTGGGCGCGGGGCGCGTAGGAGGGACTTTTTTCCTTATCGGAAGCAAAGAGATTGAACCCCTGACCTTTCATGTCAACGTGGGCTATACGCGCAACGAAAACAAGCTGGATGAAAGGCTGGATCTGTGGCATTTATCCGCCGCGGCCGAGATAGAAATAATCAGAAATCTCAAACTCATGGGTGATATCGGTCTGGCACGTAATCCGGATCCCGAAAGCAACAATCATCCGGCTTTTGTTCTGGCAGGAATTTCCTACGATTTTTTTGAATGGCTCACCATTGACGCGGGCATCAAACGAGGACTTACCGCCACGGAACCGGACTGGACCGGACTTGCGGGCATAACCGTGCACTTTTGACGCATACAGGGCATACCGGCCGCAGTGAAAAGCGTCCGGCCCGGCAAGAGCGATCGTCCCTCTCCTTATCTTTTTATCTGAGCAAAAGCAGGCTAAGCGCCATCAGAGCCATGCCGGCCATCAACCCCAGAATACTGTCATGGCCTCTGCCGTAGCTCCGGCTGATGGGCAAAAGTTCATCCACACTGATATAAACCATGACACCCGCCACTGCGCCGAACATAATACCGGTCATCTGCTGCGGTACGCTTGCGGAAGCTTCACCAGCAAAAAGCAATATCAACCCAAAGGTGAGAATCGCGCCCAGAGGCTCGGCAAGCCCGCTGGCCACAGAATATAAAAAAGCTTTCTTCCGATTACCTGTCGCGTAAAAAATCGGCACTGAGACACTGATACCCTCGGGGATATTGTGCAGCGCGACCGCTATGGCAATGGCCACACCCAGCTTCGGCTCCTGCAAGGCGGCCAAAAAAGTGACAATACCTTCGGGAAAGTTGTGAATCGTGATGGCCAGCGCCGTGAACAATCCTGTGCGCATCAGCCCCCTGTGTGCAGTTAAGCGATATCCGGTGCCTGCAGCCAGAGTGTCGACGCTTTGCGTCACGTGTGCCTCAGATGAGATCAAAGAAGCTTTCGGGTCGTGAAGCGGTGCTATTTCTTCTTCCGTATGCACCTCATGTGGGTTATCCGCCGAAGGAATAACATTGTCGATAATTGCCATCAGAATCATGCCGCCAAAAAAAGAGGCAGCCACAAGCCACCCTCCCAACACATCCCCGTAACGGTCACCCAAAAGAGCCGCACTTTCAGGAAATATCTCGACAAAAGAAATATAGAGCATCACGCCTGCGGAAAAACCCGTCGCCACGGAAAGAAAACGGTAATCCGTCCGTTTGGCCGCAAAGGCGATGGCTGAACCGATGCCGGTAGCCATCCCGGCAAAAAGCGTCAGCCCGAGGGCGAATAACAAATTACTCATCTTCCCTTTTCCTTACTGCTCTAATTTCACATACCTGTTGAAAAACAAGTCATTTTTAATCATATACCTAATGGTTCACTCACCAGCCTGCATTTTCCCCCTATAATCTCCAACAGCCTTCGTGAAACATATGTCATTCTTCTTATTTTAACAAATATTTCCTGTCCCGGACGATATGTGTGGATGGGGGATAACGCATGGCTCTTGGTTTGTGGTATCCGTTAATGCTTCGACAAGCTCAGCGACCGGAGGGTTAGAAGATTAGATGATTAGATGATTAGAGGGTTGGAGGGTTAGAAGATTAGAAGATTAGAAGATTGGAGGGATGGTGGAAAGCGATTTGCTCGTGGCTGGTAACAAATAGCTCGTAGTTCATGGTGATGGTGGATGGGAAACGAGGATACAGGAGACAGGAGACAATTCCAAGCCGCTGCTTCCAATGTACAAAACATCCACCCCCGGCCTGCTTTAGCAGGCCACCCCCGCCGGCGTGGGACAAGATGGATGCGCTTCGCGCTTTTCATTACAGTGTTTTTTCACCCCTGCCGGTGTAAGACAGTATCGTCATACCCGTGCGAAATCGGGGGAGGGCCGGTATCCAGAAAACATGGAAGTCTTCCTTTTTTGTCCCACGCTGGAAACTGTGTCTTAATTACTTTTTTGTCCTTTAGTGCAAGCGAAGAACGACTTTGAGCCTGCCCCGTGCTTGACACGGAGGAATCCAGAATTTTCATTATGTCCTGGATGCCGGTTTTTACCGGCATGACGATGTTGATGGCTTCTTTACGATTGCGACACAGTCTCCCGGCGGGAGTGGCTCGCTTCAGTTGGCCGGGGGTGAAAGCAGTCGGAAAAAGCCCTTGGCTCATAGCCGACATCCGTCACCCCTCTCCTTTAGCCTTTAGCCTTTAGCCTTTATCCTTTAGCCTTTATCCTTTTTCTTAAGCCTCCTCCCCGACCATCCTTTAGAAAATGAGAGAGCTCGTCCTCGGCTTGTCGAAGCCTGCCCTGAGCCTGTCGAAGCCTGCCCTGAGCCTGTCGAAGCCTGCCCTGAGCCTGTCGAAGGGGGGGGGTGCGGAAGGCGGGCGCAGTTGACACAGCGGATTGTTCAGAGCATTTTTTTCGGCGGCCATGGCAATCCATTCGCCTTGACAGTGCCACCGGCAGAACTTATAGTAACTTCTATTGAAAAAGTACTTTTATCGAACCACATAAAAATGGAAGGTGGCCGATGAACACTAAAACCGTTGAGGATCTCGTTCAAAAGCAAAGAGATTTCTTCCTCTCGGGGCAAACGCGCCCCATCGACTTTCGACTCGATGCTTTGCGCAAACTGCGCGATGCCCTGAAAGTCCACGAAAAAGACATTCTCGCCGCCGTCTATGCAGATTTACGCAAGGCCGAAGTTGACGCCTATGCGACGGAGCTTGCCGGCGTCTATAACGAAATCAAGGTGGCCATCGCCAATGTCAGGGACTGGGCCGCCCGTGAAAAAGTGACCACACCGATTTTTATGATGCCGGCAAAAAGCTATATCTACAAGGAGCCCTACGGCGTCTGCCTGATTATCGCCCCCTGGAACTATCCGGTGCAGCTGGCCATGCTCCCGCTGGTGGGCGCCATCGCCGCCGGCAATACGGCCATTGTGAAGCCCTCGGAACTGGCGTCGCATAGCGCGGCAATCATCGACAAAGTGCTTGGTGAGACTTTTCCTGAAGAGTATATCCGTGTTGTACAGGGCGGTGTTGAAGAAACACATGCACTTCTGGCTCAGCAGCTTGATTATATCTTTTTTACCGGCTCCGTTCCGGTGGGAAAAGTGGTCATGGAAGCGGCAGCGAAGAATCTTACGCCGCTGACACTGGAGCTGGGGGGAAAAAGCCCAGCCATTGTCCACGAGAGCGCTGATCTGCCTACCGCCGCCTCACGCATCGCCTGGGGGAAATTTATGAATGCAGGCCAGACCTGCATCGCACCGGATTATGTTGTCGTTCACGAAGCGGTAAGTGATGCTTTTTTAAATGAGCTCGTTTCGGCGATACGCAAATTCTATGGTGATGACGCGTCTACGCACCCCCGTTACTGCAGGATTATCAATGATCGTCATTTTACACGCCTGGAGGCTCTTATCGATCCGGATAAGCTGGCCTACGGGGGGAAAACCAACGCGGCCCAGAAGTACATCGAACCTACTTTACTGTATCCGGTGGACTGGAACCACCCGGCCATGGCCGATGAGATTTTCGGCCCGATTCTGCCGATCATCACCTATTCACGACTTGACGAGGTCATAAGCCGGATCAACAAACGTCCCAAACCTCTTGCTTTGTATTTATTTGCCGGCAACAAGGATATCCGCAGAAAAATCATTGGCGAAATTTCCTTTGGAGGAGGCGCGGTAAATAACACAATTATGCACATTGTTTCGCACTACCTGCCCTTCGGGGGAGTGGGGCAAAGCGGTATGGGGCGCTACCACGGCAAATACAGTTTCGACACTTTTTCCCACACAAAAAGTATTTTGCGAAGCTACAACCTGGCCGACCCGGTCGATGCCGCAACTCCCGACAAGGGAAAACTTTTCAACTATCTCATGAAGCTGATGAAATGAGAAATTACCCCGGCGCTATCGCCAGTGACAAAGGCGGGTCCATCAGGATTATTCCCCACAACATCTGAAAGGACAAATTAAATGAAAAGAATATTCTCTACCATTACTGTCGTTGGACTAACCCTGCTTTTTGCCGCAGGTTGCAGCCCCATGTTCAATTTCCTGGACTCATCTCCCACACCGCTTAAGGAATACACACTGGAAGGAGAAGGAAAGGATAAAATTCTGCTCATCGAAATAAGCGGCATGATTTCCGATGCTCCCAAAGAAGGGCTGCTTGCCTCCAAGCCCAGTGTGGTCGAACAGGTGGTGATGCAGCTGAACAAAGCGGCGCACGATAAAAATATCAAAGCATTGCTCCTGAAGATTAATTCGTCAGGCGGCACAATCACGGCAAGCGACCTGCTCTACCATGAGATATCCGCCTACAAGAAAAAAACAGGCAACAGGGTGACGGTTATCATGATGGATCTGGCCGCCTCGGGGGCTTATTACCTGTCGCTTCCCGCCGATATGATCATGGCCCATCCGACGACTCTTACCGGTTCCGTCGGCGTGATCTTCCTGCGTCCCAAGGCATATGGACTGATGGATAAAATCGGCCTGGGCGTCGAGGTAAGCAAGTCCGGCAAAGATAAGGATATGGGGTCGCCTTTCCGCGAATCCAGTGCCGAGGAAAAAAAGCTCTTCCAGCAAACTGTGGACAATTTCGGCAAACGCTTCATGGGGCTGGTGCAAAAGCACCGGCAGCTTGATGATGCGTCGTATGCCGAGGTAGCTACCGCCCGCCTGTTCAATGCCGATGAGGCGCTCGGGCTCAGGCTGATCGACGAAATCGGCTACATCAGCGACGCTGTAAAACAGACCCGTCAGGCCGCCGGTCTTGATGATAACGCACGTGTGGTTGTTTACCGTGGCAAGGAAATTCCTGACGAAAACTATTATCGTGTTTCCCCGCCAGGAGCCGCAAATCCCTCTTGGGTGAACATCGAACTTCCTGAAATTATGAAAGCAAAAGCAGGCTTCTATTATCTGTGGCCGGGTGCGGCCGGTTTTGAGTGAGTCGATTTGCCGGAATTTCTCCTATGGCCATTATTCAAACACGCAAGCTCACTAAAACCTTCGGCAAAATTCAGGCCGTGCGCGGTATTGACCTCTATATTGAAAAAGGCGAAATCTTCGGCCTGCTCGGCCCCAACGGGGCAGGCAAAACCACGACCATCGGCATGCTGTGCACCACAGTGCGCCCCACGTCCGGCCGTGGTATTATCGCTGGTTTTGACATCGCCCGGCAGCCGACACAGGTCAGACGCAACGTCGGCATCGTCTTTCAGGATCCGACGCTGGACACAATTCTGACCGGCCGGGAGAACCTCCAGTTGCATGCGCGTCTCTATGGCCTCCCCTCATCCGTCCGTAAGGTCTGGATCGATCAAATGCTCGAACTGGTGGACCTCAGGGGCCGGGCCGATGATCTGACCAAAACCTATTCCGGAGGCATGAGGCGTCGTCTCGAGCTGGCACGGGGTCTGTTGCATCGGCCGGCTGTTTTGTTTCTGGACGAGCCCACGCTGGGACTTGACCCGCAAACACGCGCCCGTACCTGGGAATATATCCGCAAGATGGCCACCAAAGAACAGACAACCGTGATGCTCACCACCCACTACATGGAGGAAGCGCAGGCGGTATGCGACCGTATCGGCATTATTGACGCCGGGCAAATAATTGCGCTGGATACGCCCGCCAATTTGATCGACTCTCTAGGCGGCGATCTTGTGGAAGTCTGCGCCCCACGCCTTCCCCTTGAGGCTATCACAGCTCTGCCCTATGTCTCATCGGTTAAGCTAAACGGGCAAGTTATGGAAATCAGCATGAAGTCGGCTCACCTGCATCTGGCGGAACTGTTGTCTGTGATTCCGGATGTCGTGAGTGTCCAGATGAGAAAGCCGACACTAAATGATGTCTTCATCAAGCTTACCGGCCGCGATATACGTGAGGACGCGGCCCAAAACAACGGCGGCTGGGTGGAGGCCGCAGCTAAGTATAACCAAAGAGGAAGGTAGGCCTGTTGCATCAGCTTTTGCTTAAAGAATTCATGGGGATCTCCGCCGTCTGGTGGCGTGAGTTTAAAGTGTTCTGGCGTGAAAAAAGCAGAATTCTGGCCAGCTTTGTCCAACCGATGATGTGGCTTTTTCTTTTCGGCAGCGGCGTAGGGGCCAGCCTGTCGGTGGACGGCATCAATTATCGCGACTATATTTATCCGGGAATTCTCACCATGTCTGTCATTTTCGGCTCAGTTTTTTTCGGGCTGTATGTCATCTGGGACCGTAAGCTCGACGTGCTCAAGGCAGTACTGGTCGCTCCGGTGACCCGCATCAGCATTTTTTTCGGCAAGGTGCTGGGCGGCTGCACCGATGTGATTATGCAGGTGGCGATTCTCTTCATCTTTTCCTTTCTCTTCCCTTCAGTTAATCCCTGGGGCATCCCCCAGGCATTGATAATCCTGATGGTTAGTTCGATAGCCCTGGTTTCTGTGGGGCTTTCGCTTGGTTCGCTCATGGAAAGCCTCGAAGGCTTTCAGGTGATTTCCGCATTTGTGGTTTTTCCGCTTTTCTTTTTGTCGGGAGCCCTTTTCCCTGTCGATGAGCGGCTTCCCCGATGGCTTGCGAGTCTGGTAAAATTCAATCCTCTAAGCTACACGGTCGATGGCGTGCGCGGCGCTCTTCTGGGAATCAGTAATGCTCCTTTTTATATCAATCTGGCAGTCGTGACCTTGTTCGCCGCGATAATGCTGGCAATCGGCTGCGTTCTTTTCAGCAGGATGAAATGAAAGTTCGCCCACTATTGGCTTTTTTTATGTAAACTTTAAATATTATTTGTGCTATGAGTTCTGTCCCGTGAAACAGTCTGAAAGCCAAAGGCGATTGGTCTATAATTGAAGGCTTGAGGAGACCGAGCGCATGGTGAATGGAACAATTACATCCAGAGAGCTTTGCCAAACCCTGCCCAACCGGCAATGTCGTCATACCGGCGAAGGCCGGTATCCAGTGTTATCAAGTGCTTCCTGGATTCCGGGTCAAGCCCGGAATGACTGGAGGAGGTATTATGCAAAGCTCTCATCCAGGCGCTGGTCAATCACCTTTGTATAAATGTGAATTCTGGCGGTTTTTTCCGCAAGTAATGCTCTACATTTAAACAGGGTCATCCGGCGCGGATAACGAACACACCACCAGAGAACGGACGGAAAACGACAACAAAAGAGGGGCTCCATAAGAAATTGGCGAGCCGACCGACAGATCTGTTAAAGAAGAAGAAACCGGTTTATGACTTATTTTATTCTCATCGCCTTTTGCTGCGTAATTCTGCTGGCCTATATTTTTGACATTACCGCCGGACACACAAAAATTCCCGGCGTCATCCTGCTGATTCTGACGGGCATGGCCATCGGTTACCTGTCATCTTTCTGGAAGCTTGATCTTCCTGATATGGAGGTCCCTCTTTACGTCATGGGTACGCTGGGACTGATTTTGATTGTCCTGGAGGGCAGTCTTGATCTGGCGATCCGCCGTGACAAAGGCCGGCTGATCATTAGCTCTGTGTCTTCAGCTGTGGTGCTTTTCGCTCTCTTTGTTGCCGTTTTCGCCTACCTGGGCTCACTTTTTCTGGCGTGCGATCTAAAAACCGGGATCATAAACATCATTCCCCTGGCGGTCATCAGCAGTGCGGTGGCCATCCCCTCTGCCACAGGCCTCCACAGTAACGACCGTGAATTTGTCACGTACGAAAGCTCTGTCTCCGATATCGTCGGCATTCTGGCGTTTGATTTTCTCCTGTTCAACGCAGGCGCACCGACTGCTGGAATCGTGCGCTTTTTATCCGAACTTTTTATTATGTTTTTCGCCTCCATCCTTTTCAGTATGGGACTGGCGTTTTTACTGCACAAAATCACACATCATGTAAAATATGTCATCATTATGACAACCATTGTCCTTGTTTATGCTCTGACCAAACTCCTTCACCTGCCCTCTTTGCTCGTCGTTTTGATTTTCGGCCTCATCATGAACAACAATGTTTTGTTTAAAAATAAATATACCGCACGCATCATCAATTTTGAGGGATTCAATCTGGAGCTTGCCTCTTTCAAAAACATCGTTCGTGAACTGACCTTCATCATCCGCAGTTTCTTTTTTATCCTTTTCGGTTTTTACACACGTCTTTCTGATCTGCTGAACATCGACAATCTAATCATCGCCCTGCTTATCGTGATGGTTATCTTTATTTTACGGGCGGTATTTTTCAAGCTGGTGCTTGGCTATCCCCTTTCACCGCTCTTATTTTTCGCACCCCGCGGGCTGATCACGATTTTACTTTATTTAAGCATCCCGTCTGCCATGCTGATTCCCTGTATAAATATAGGAGTTGTCACCCAGGTCATTTTTATCACCATCCTGTTGATGACCTTCGGCAATATGATATTCGACAGGAAAAAAGGCGTGGCATACACTGGTACAACAGATAAAGAGGTAGATGTAGAAACACAAACAAAGACAGATACACAAAATAATATAAAGGAGCAGATTCTAGAATTATGTTGAATGTAGCAGGTATCGATATCGGTTCGGTTGCGCTTTCTCTTGCGGTGGTCAACACCAAAGGCGTCGTTGTCCACTCTTCCTACAAATTTCATCAGGGAGCAATTTCCGAAACCATGCGGGAAATGCTCAACGAAGTGGATATCAAATCAATAGGCGGCATCGCCATGACCTCGTCAGGTCCTGACATACTCGAAGGAGCGTACCGTTATGACGCGCAGATCGCCATGATTGCCGCCGTAAAAAAATACCACAAACAGGTGGGCAGCATCCTGTTTGTCGGAGGCGAGAATTTCGGTCTGATTACCTTCAATGAAAAAGGCGAATACGAACGTTTCCGTTCCAATTCCTCCTGCGCCGCCGGTACGGGAAGCTTTCTTGACCAGCAGGCCAGGCGCCTGAACCTCAAGAGCATCGAAACTTTAAGTACCGTAGCTTTCTGCAATCAGGACAGTACACCGAAAATCGCCACCCGTTGTGCAGTTTTTGCCAAGACCGACCTGATCCACGCACAGCAGGAAGGCTACTCTATCGGACAGATAAGCGACGGCCTGTGTGAAGGGCTGGCGAAAAATGTCGTCGACACGCTCATCACGGAAACAGGTGTGCCTGAGCCGCTTGTTCTGGCAGGCGGCGTTTCCATGAACGACGCCGTGGTCAAACATTTGGCAACCATGCTCAAGGCAGAACCGGTCATTGCCGAATACGCGCATCTGTACGGCTCAATCGGAGCGGCACTTCTTTTTATGGAGGAGACAGCCCCACTGCCCCTTTCGGTGCAGACGTGGGATGATCTGTTTATCAAGCAGACGCATGAAAAATCATACGGCTATCCGCCGTTACAGATGGAGCTCTCCACATACCCTGATTTTTCTTCCCACGAGAACTACCTCTTCAAACCGGCAAACAAGTCGGCGCCTATTGAAGTGGACATCTACCGGCCACTTGCCGAAAAACAAAATGTTTATCTGGGACTGGATATCGGCTCGACAAGCACCAAGGCCGTTTTGATCAACAACCGAAACGAGACCCTGGCCGGACTTTACACCCAGACAGCGGGCGCGCCGCTCAAGGCGGTACAGGCGATTTTCGAAGCAATTGACGACATCTCGCAAAAACACGCATGCTCCTTTATCTTTGATGGAGTAGGCACTACCGGTTCGGGAAGGAAGTTCATCGGCAGGATCATCAATGCCGATTTGATTATTGACGAAATCACCGCCCACGCACGCGCAGCGTACGAATTAAACAAAGAGACGGACACGATCCTGGAAATAGGCGGCCAGGATGCCAAATTCACAACCATGAAAAACGGCATGGTAACTTTTTCCGTTATGAATAATGTATGCGCAGCCGGCACGGGAAGCTTCATCGAAGAGCAGGCTGTTAAACTGGGCGTAAGCCTCAACGACTACTCCAACCGCGCCATGAACAGCCCCTCACCTGTATCCAGCGACCGTTGCACCGTCTTTATGGAGCGCGACATCAACAACTATCTTTCGGAAGGCTACACGGTTGACGAGGTGCTGGCCAGTGTCCTGCATTCGGTATGTGAAAATTATCTGGCAAAAGTCGCGCTCGAGGCGTCCATCGGTCACAATATCTGTTTTCAGGGGGCAACAGCCCGTAACAGGGCACTGGTAGCGGCCTTCGAGCATCGCCTGAAAAAACCGATTTTCGTTTCTCCTTTTTGCCACCTCACCGGCGCACTGGGGAGCGCCCTGATCCTGGCGGAAAACGCAGTAAAAGGCTCTGCTTTCCGGGGTCTGTCGTTGCACCGGGAGAATATTCCGGTGGAAAACGAAGTGTGCGAGCTTTGCCACAACAACTGCAAAATCAATAAAGTAACAGTACAGGGTGAAACCGTCGCTTTCGGCTTTTTGTGCGGTCGCGACTACGACACCAAACGCTATATCGGGAAATCAAAAATCAACTATGACCTGATCCGGGAGTACAAGCGCGCCTTCCCCGCCCCCAAAAAACCGGCAAGATTCAAGAAGCACATCCGCATTGGTCTTCCCCACGCTTTGCACATGGCCGAGGAAATGCCTCTGTGGAAACACTTTTTCGCCGCACTGGGCGTTGAAACTGTCAGCTCCGAAAACATCAAGACCGCCGTCAAAATTGGAAAAAAACTCGCCGGTGCAGAGTTTTGTGCTCCGGTCAGCGCCTATTTGGGACATGTCAATTACCTGGTGGATAAATGTGATTACATCTTCCTGCCCTTTTACCTGGAGGCAAAAAAACAAAAAGATGAGGATTACCGCTACTACTGCTATTATACACAGTTTGCCCCCTCGATCGCCGCGGGCATGAAAAGTCTGCGCCGGAAACATAAGCTAATCATGCCGGTTATCGATCACCAATCTTTTCAATCGCGCATCGAGCTTTTTTCCATCCTGAAAACAATTTTAAACACAGGCTATTGGGAAATTTACAACGCCTATGAAGCGGCCATTTCCTATTATCAGGATGGCAGAAAAAACCTGAAAAATGTCTATGAACGTGAAAAAGCCGCACATAATGAAATCAGCATCGCTCTTTTGGGGAGACCCTATGCAGTAATGCAAAACTCGATGAATAAGGGTATTCCCGACATCTTCGCTGGTATGGACATCAAGGCTTTTCATCATGATATGCTGCCACTGGATGAAGAGGACAACTCCGAAATCGCCCCACTGCTCAAGCGGTTGCACTGGAACCATGCGGCGCGGATTCTCAAAGCCTCTCTTTATATCGCGCGCACCCCCGGGCTTTACCCGGTTTATGTCACCTCCTTCAAATGCAGCCCTGATGCTTTTACGCTGGAATATTTCAAGCGTATCATGGACAAATATTCAAAACCGTATCTTGTTTTGGAATTGGACGAACATGATTCCAATGTCGGCTACGAAACGCGCATCGAGGCCGCAGTGCGCTCCTTCAACAATCACCACAAAAACAAAAACCTGCGCCTCTTGTCTTCACGCCTGCTGCCGCTCAATTCTGAAGGCACATCCAAAATAAAGGACAAGACCCTGCTTTTCCCCAGCTTTGACCCGATTAACTCAAAGCTCATGGAAGCAGTGTTTATCCGTGAAGGCATTGATGCACGCGTGGTGCCACTTACTGAAAAAACCATCCAGCGGGGACTGCGCACCAACACCGGCCAGTGCCTGCCGGTCAACCTGATCGCACAAAGCTATATGGACTACATCGAAGAAAATATGCTGGATCCGGCCCAAACCGTCGGCTGGATCTTCGACAGTCATGTCGCCTGCAACATCCGCGTCTTCCCGGAACAGATCAAAGGAATCATGGAAGCGGCGGGAAACGGTATGGAAAAGGTGGGAGTCTATATCGGAAATATGTCTCTTTCCGAACTTTCCATGCAGGCCTCGATTGAAACATATTTCGCCCATATGTTCGGCGGGATGCTCCGACGCATCGGCTGTAAAATCCGCCCCTACGAGAAAGAAAAGGGGCAGACCGATCGTATTTTAGCCCAGTCAGTGACCATGCTTTACAACACCCTTCTGGGCGGCCGCAGCAAAGACGATGATCTGGCCAGAGTTATCGGCATGTTCAAAAAAATCGAAACCAATCCCGGGAGTCGTCCCAAAGTGGCTATTTTCGGTGATCTTTACGCTCGCGACAATGATGTTTTCAATCAGGGACTGATCCGCTGCATTGAAGAATACGGAGGGGAAGTCATCACCACACCGTTTAACGAATTCGCCAAGCTTATCGCCAGCCCCTACATGCGGCGCTGGTTTATGGAAGGTTCATTTAAGGACGTCATCTTCACCAAGACGCTCATCACCCTCGTCAATCAGCTCGAAAAAAGCTACTATAGAATATTCAATGAGATCCTGGACGAGCCGGCTCTGGCCAGTGATATAGACTACAGGAAAATCTACGAGCATTTCGACGTTACCGTACAGCACTACGGTGAATCTGCCGACAACCTGCTGAAAATCGCGTCCCTGATGCAGCACCACCCGGATCTGGCGCTTTTTGTGCAAACCAATCCGGCTTTCTGCTGCGCGGGCCTGGTCACAGAAGCAATGGCGGCGCGCATTGAAGAATTTACAGGCGTCCCCGTCATTACCCTCAATTACGACGGCACAGGCAAAAACATCAACTCAAGGGTCAGCCCCTATATAAGATTCCCACGGAAAAATACCATTGCGAGAGGGAAAGGGAATTAGGGAATTGGAAGTTTAGAAGTTTAGATGATTGGATGATTGGAAGTTTGAAGGAGCAGATGGCTGAGGATAGTTTCCGGCCATCTGCTCTTCTGTTATATGTCAATGAAATCAAAGGTTCTCCAGCGCCTTTTTCGCTTCCTTCGCTCCTTCAAAATCCTGGCTGAGCGACAGGGCCCTGTTCAGTTCCTGTCTGGCCAGATCACGGTTACCGTTTTTATAGTACGCCATCCCCAGATGGTAGCGAACGACCGGCTGCTCAGGCATTTTTTCGGCCGCCTCCTTTAAATAAGTAATCGCAGTGCTGTAAACGTTTTTCTTATAATAAATCCAACCCAGCGTGTCGGCTACGTTGGCGTCCTGGGGCATCTTTTCCCTTGCTTTTTGCGCCAGATTTAACGCGACGTCGATATTTCCTCCCTGCTCGGCATAAATATAGGCAAGATTATTGGCTGCCGGAACAAAGTTCGGGTTAATCGTCAGAACTTTTTCATAATATTCCTGTGCCTTGCTGTAATTGTTTTCTCCTTGATAAATGATGCCCAGCCCCATCAGCGCCTGCAAAGCTTTCGGCTCTTTTTCCGCGGTAGCTTTATAGCGGTCTTTGGCCTCGGCGGTCAGGCGGTGTCTCATGTAAAAATCACCAAGCTGGATTTGCAAAGTGGGGTTGTTCGGGTCAAGCTCAATGGCTTTTTTCATATGAGACTCTGCTTGGGACACATCTTTTTTTATCTCATAGAGGCTCCCTAGTATACTGTAAAAAACAGAATGATCCGGCACTGTCCGAATCTGCTGTTTCACCCGTTCAATGGCCTGGTCTGTGTCTTTCCTTCCCAAATAAATGGCGCAAATAAGCCTCAGGGCTTTATCGCTTTTGGGGTCTGTAGTGATTGCTTTCTCCAGATTTTCAAGCGCCGCGTCCTCCTGCTTTTGCATAATCAAAACTCTGCCCATCTGAATGAGGGCCGGTACGTTTGTCGGGAATCTTGTGAGTACGTTCTCATACTCCGCAGCGGCTGCGCCCAGATTTTTTTGCATAAAGTAGGCATCGCCCAAAAGAAGTCTTGACTGTACGCCGGCCGGGTTGACACCAAGCGCCCGCTGGAGATGCATCATCGCCTCCTGCGCGTTGCCTTCCTGAAGATTGATACCGGCCATGGCCACCCTCGGCTGCTCCCAGTCCGGATTGAGTTTAATCGCCTCTGCCAGTTGCGCTTTGGCCTGCTGCAGATTCTGTCCGCCTGAATGAGCCATAGCAGAATAATAATAGGCTTGAGCGGATTGGGGATTGTCTTTTATATAGGCTTGAAACAGGTTCAGGGCCTCGTCGAATTCATTTTTCGCCAGATGGATTCTTCCCTTCATAAAGAGCCCCTGATCGCTTTTGGGATTGATCTTCAAAATCTTTTCCGTGTGCCTGGCTGCCTCATCATATTTTTTTTCGGCCAGATAGAAATCCGCCAGTTTCGCCAGCACTGTAATATTCTTCCCGTCATTTTTTTCCGCCTCTTTGAAAACCTCTTCAGCTTTCTCTTTCTTGTTCCACAGCAGATAAAAGTCACCCAGCGTCAGACGCGCCAGTCCGTTTTTGGGCGAGAGCTCAACCGCCTTGATCAGTTGCTTTTGGGCTTCTTCCATTTTGCCTGTTGCGATATAGAAATGGCCAAGTTTCGAGCAAACATTTGCGTCCTGAGGAGCATTTTGCACCGCCTGCAGGTATTCCTGCTCGGCAAGTTCCTTTCTACCGGTGCGAAAATAAAAATCGGCCAGTGTCAGACGCGCCTTTTGTTCATTGTTATCGAAGCCCACCGCGTTTTGGAGCGCTTCTTCTGCCTGATGCAGGTCCCGGCTCATCAGGTAGAGATTGGCAAGCAGAAGATAGGATTCCATCTTTTTTTCGCCTTCGGCTGCCTTCCCGGCTTCGGCGATGGCCAGATTGATATTTTTTTCCTTTAAATAAATGTTACTCAGCAGCAGGTGCCCGTCAGAGCCTGACTCGTCTTTTGCCAGCATCGCCTCTGCCTGCTCGCGGGCCTTTCCCACGTTGCCGGAAAGAAGATAAAGCCCCCCCAGATATGAGCGCGCCTGTGTCATATCAGGGTCGAGCTCGACCGCCTTGGCCAAAGAGGCCAGCGCCTCCTTGCCTGCGCCCGCCCTCATATAGCATTCACCCAGTTTATAATGCGCCAGGGCGTGGCCGGGGACAAGTTTAACCGCATTGCTGTACTCTATGATGGCTTCCCGTATTTTATTTTCCGCCAGATAGGCCTCCCCTTTCTTTAAAGAGCGTTGAGCTCTCCCCTCTTTGGAACATCCGGTAATTCCCGGCAATAAAACGGCAATAATCAACACAAGAACAATGGCAACTACGCGGTTTTTTGTGTTAAACATCTTTTTCTCCTTTAATTTCAAATTCCTGACTTCCTTATTTATGCTAAATTATTCCCGCTATTCTATTACAGAAGCTTTCAAGTGTATCAATAGCGGAAAATGTCTTCATGGTCAATTTTAAATATTTCAAATAACCCTCGACTTGTTTTATTGATTTTGATAAGGATAATTTATTGAAATTACTTATAACAACTTTAATTCAATCTTCTAAAGGCAGGAGTTAAATTATGAAAAAAATGTCTTTGACTTTTGTTTTGACCATCACAGCGGCCATACTTATGGTGGTTGCCACCTCCTGTGCGCTTCACGCAGATTCCACAAAAGAGCCGGGTCAAGCTTCCGCAGACGTAGGGCAAAAGGCAAAATCCGTCACGGCGTCAGACAGCGAATACATCATCGGACCGGAGGATATTCTGGATATCTTCGTCTGGAGAGATGAGCAAATCAGCAGAACCGTCCCCGTCAGAATTGACGGCATGATTTCACTGCCCCTGGTCAACGATATTCAGGCTGCCGGACTCACCCCGCTCCAATTGAAGGAAGTCATCGTCAACAAATTGCAGGGATATATCGATAACCCGACGGTCACTGTAACGGTCAGAGAAGCCAACAGCTACAAAATATTCATATCCGGAGAAGTCAGAACTCCCGGCATCCAGCTTATTCGCAGTGAAACCACGTTGATTAAAGCTATTATCGCGGCCGGCGGTTTTACAGAATGGGCCAACAAAAGAAAAATCCTCATCATTTCCAATGAAAACGGCAAAGAAAAAAGAACCTGGGCAAACTATAATAAGATCATTGACGGCGACAGCCCGGACGTAATCATCAGACGTGGAGACACAATCATCGTTAAATAATATATTATCATGTTTTGTACCGAAAACGCGCCGTCAACTCAGGCAACCTTGACCAAACCACACAAGAAAGAGGCTCAATTATGATTACATTACGCCGGGTAATTTTTACTGTAACGATGATTATTTCACTGGGCGCGGCAAACGTCTCCTACAGTGCCGACTTTCTTTCACAAATCCACCCTTATTTGACCTTAAGCGAAGAATACAGTGACAATCTGCACCTGACAAAACATGACAGAAAAGAAGACTTCATGACAACGGTACGTCCCGGCGTGCGGTTTTCAAACATGGATGAACACTCAGGCATCGAGCTTGATGCCTCGGCCGGTTACGTTTTTCACGCTCATTATGAAAATCTGGATTATCTGACCGCCAACGTGGATTTCAATGCCCGGTATATGAATCTCTATGGCTTCAATTTTTACCTGAGAAACTCTTTTATCCGCGACGACGACCCGCGCGAAAGAGAGATTTTCTCTACCAGTGCAGACAACAGATACCTGTTGGGCAGAGAAACCGAGCGCCGGGTGTATCTCCGTAATGTCATCGAACCGGTCGTTGAATATCAGTTCGGCCGGGAAAGCCGGGCTGGTGTCCGCTACCGTAACAATTACTACCATGACAAAGATACACATGTGGGCGGAGTAGCTATTGATAACGACAGTGTGGAAAATACGGTCAATCCCTTCCTGACCGTATGGCTGACACAGATGCACGGGGTATCCGCCGATTACAGCTACACCAACGGCCATTTCCGCTCTCAGCCGGACCTCAACGGACACAGGGTGGGCGGCTCTTACATGCTTCGTTTCAGCCCGCGGGCTACGGCATTTATCAGAGGCGCCTATACCTCACAGCTGTTTACTGAAAAAGAGCATAACTATGATATTTACGATGCCGCCGCTGGTCTTACCTATGCTTTCAGCCCCTCCCTCACAGTGTCAGCCGAAGCAGGCTATTTCTGGATGAATCCACGCATAGGGGAAAACCAAAGCGGTGTGACCTTCCGGGCTGACCTTACACAGCTTGAGGGACGCACCACTTACCGTCTGGGCATCCAGGGAGGCTACACCCAGGATTATTTCACTTCACAGAACCTGGGTTTCAGAAAATACTACCGGGCAACAGGCAGCATCACCCATCAGTTGGAAAGAAGACTATCCGTAGGTCTCCTGGGCAGCATCGAGTACGCTAAAACCGAAAATGCGCCGCCTGAGCCGAAAGAAAAGGATATAATGTGGAACGCAGGCGCCAATATCGCCTACACACCTTTCCGTTGGCTGAGAATTGCACTTGATTACCGTTATCAGCAGTTAAGCGCCAATACATATTACGATTTAAATGAATATAAAGAACACAGAGTCATTCTGAGCGCTACTGCTACCTACTGATAACGGCATTTTACAGTGAAAGGGATTAACATATGATCAACCCGTCAAAGAGCTATACGCTTGATGATTATATTGAAATTATCTGGAGACGAATCTGGTATATTGTTATACCTTTTGTTGTGGTCTTTGCCGTCACCGCTTTATATCTGAAGGTCACACCCAGGCAATACAAAGCAGACACGCTGGTGCTGGTCTCACCGCAAAAAGTTCCCGAAGCTTTTGTTCAGGCAACCGTCACCGCACAAGTGGAAGAACGACTTCAGTCCATCTCTCAGGAAGTCATGAGCCGTACACGCCTTGAAGAGATCATCACACAATTCAACTTGTATGAAAAAAAGCGCGCGAATCTCTCCCGCGAAGAACTGGTCGATCTGATGCGCCGCAACATCAAGGTTGAACTGCCGTCGCGCAGAGACGAAAAGCAGGGATTTTTCACCGTAAGTTTCATAGGAAGCGACCCGGAAGTCGTCACTGCCGTTGCCAACCGTCTGGCATCTCTTTTCATTGAAGAAAACCTGAAAATACGTGAACAGCAGGCGGTCGGAACAACGGAGTTCCTCGCCGACGAACTTGCCCTGGCCAAAGAGAAACTCGACAAAATGGAAGAAGCGGTCACAAAATATAAAAGACAGTATATGGGGCAGCTTCCCGAACAGCAGGACACCAATATCCGGATACTCGAGCAGTTGCAGACACAAAATCAAAGAGTCAGCGAAAGCCTGCGCGCCGCCCAGGATCGTAAACTTTTCCTGCAAAGACAACTGACCGACATGGAAGCTCCGGCCACACCGATAATTTCCGATGGCCGAACTTCTACCTTGCACCCGCCTGCCGCCGCGCCGGGAATCGGTGGCGGAACGTTTGAGTCCCAAAAAGACATGCTCAACCGGGAACTGGAAGACCTGCGCACCAAATTTACAGAAAATCATCCGGACGTTATTGCCGTGAAAAGAAAAATCGCCAATCTGGAAAAAAACAAAGATTCATTCAGAATGGATCCTCACTACAGAGAAATCAAAAATCAACTGACACTGACCGATATGGAGATCAAACGTCTGCAGGATGAATCATCATCCCTATCCGCACAAATCAACAAATACCTGGCGCGTATTGAACAGACACCCGTGCGTGAACAGGACATGGCCGGCCTGATGCGTGAATACCAGAGCACCAAAGATTCCTATGAAACCCTTTTGAAAAAAAGTCAGGAAGCTCAGCAGGCGGAAAATCTGGAAAAAAGGCAAAAAGGGGAACAATTCAAAGTAGTTGATCCAGCAAGAGTTCCGGAAAAACCATTTTCGCCCGATGTTCGTAAAACATTGCTGATGGGTATTTTGGCCGGTCTGGGCTGTGGTTTGGCGGCGGCATTTTTAAGGGAACAGCTTGACCGCACCTTCCATGATGCTTCGGATGTAGAAATAACCCTGGGACTCAAAGTGGTGGCGACAATACCAAAAATCGAGGAACAAGAGTCCTGATATGTATAAGAAATTCTACGGTTTTAAAGCAAGACCTTTCGAAATAACACCTGATCCCTTCTATGTTTACCTCAGCGAGGTTCATCAGGAGGGGCTTGCCTCGCTGCAATACGCCATTCATGAGGGCAAGGGCTTTAGTGTGATCACCGGCGAAGCCGGCACAGGAAAAACAACACTGGTTCACAAGCTGCTGAGCAATATCGACGGAAATGTGCGAACCTGCTATATTTTCAATCCCCTGATGGATCGGGATGATTTTTTGCATTTCGTTTGTAAAGACCTGGGGATTGACACCTCGGGTATGAAATCCAGAGGTGACTCCATCGCGGCTTTGCACAGCTTTCTTTTAAAATGTTTCGCCAAACATGAAAAGGTGTTTTTAATTATCGACGAGGCCCATTGTATGGAACCTGAGCTTCTGCAGGAAGTGAGGCTCATGACCAATCTGGAGACAGCCAAATTCAAACTTCTGCACGTAATTTTACTGGGGCAGCCGGAGCTCAGTCAGATTCTCAACATGCCGGACTTCAAGCCTTTAAAGCAGAGAATTACCGTCCGCTACCATATGCGTCCCCTTAGCCTGGACGAAACAAGGCAATACATCTCATATCGACTAAAACGAGCCGGCTCGCGAAACTTAACCGTTTTTTCCAACGACGCCGTCAGAGAAATTTATCGCTACTCCGGCGGCATACCCAGGCTGATCAATATTCTGTGCGACAATGCCCTTCTTACCGGTTTTTCGTCAGAACAAAAGAGAATAACCAGTGATATTATTAAAAAAACAGCGCAGGAGATGGATATTACCCCACCGGGCACATCAAAAAGAAGAAAAGTAATAACGCGATCGCTGATAGTTTTCGCGGTATTATTACTTTTACTTTTGTCAGCTTTTGTAGTACAAACTCTCGATAAATTTTGGAGCTAATACGATATGGGCAGAATGTTTGATGCTCTGCAAAAGCTGGAACGGGAAAAAACAGGGAGAGATACTCAAAAATCTCCTGGAACCGAAATACCGGAACATGCTGTCCTTGACGACAAGCTCGTCTCTTTTTTTGCACCATCTTCACTGGTTACCGAACAATTCAGAAGGTTACGAACACACATTATTAAGCCCAACAGCCCTTCAGCTTATAAAACAATCATGGTGACCAGCGCCATGCCCAGCGAAGGCAAAAGCCTCATTTCCATAAACCTGGCCGTGATCATCGCCCTGGAATTGCACAGTCACGCCTTGCTTGTGGACTGCGATCTTCGCAACCCCTCTATTTCAAGATTCTTTGGTCTGCACCAGGAAAAGGGGCTTTCCAACTATCTGCTTGGAGAGGCAGAAGTTCCTGATTTATTGGTTAAAACAGCTGTGGACAAGCTTAGTGTCATTCCCGGTGGCCCCGTGCAGGAAAACCCTGTCGAACTCATCGGTTCAGAAAAGATGAAAGGCCTCATAAAAGAACTCAAATTGCGCTATGCTGACCGATATATTGTTTTGGATTCTTCCCCCATTCTGGCCACAACAGAGCCGGCAGTGCTCAATCTCATGGCCGACGGCATAATTTTGGTGGTAAGGGCAGGCGAAACGCCACGTGAAGCCATTCAACAGGCCCTCCGACACATTGACAAAGAAAAAATCATCGGTGTTGTGCTCAATGACGTTGAATTTAAAACAAAAAACATGACTCAAAAACATTTTGGCGCTAAATATCAGTACTACGATTACCGCTCCGCAAGAGGGAACCCGGAGCCACAGCCGCCAAGTAAGCTCGGGATACTTTTAAATGATCTGAAAACTTTTTTCGGCACAATAAAAAAAACTCGCAAATTATGAGGTTAAACGCCTTAATAACCTTGCAAATTTTACAGATAAATGCCAAGAGGCGTCATCCTTGGTTGCAGGCAAATATTATAAGGTAATTCCATAGAATTCAAAAACGTTCTGTAAGAAAGAATATTATGGGCAGCTCAACAGTTGGCACACACGAAGCTTTCGGCGACAACAACCGCTTAAATCTGGTCAATGTTTCTGTGCCCAGAGTCGGAGAGGATCCCTCTTTTTTCACCGAAACACATTTTCGCCACATGCTGCGAGTTGAAAGAATGAGAACGGAGCGGTCGAAAACCCCCTTCATGCTCCTGCTCATCGACGTCTCGAGGCTTGCCGAAAAATACCCCTTCAGTGACGAAATCGGCCTGGTCAAAACAGCTCTTTCCTCTTCACTTCGTGAAACGGACATTCGCGGATGGTATCAAACAGAACGTACTTTCGGCATCATCTTCACGGAAATACCCATCGATACGGATAACTTTGTTGATTCCATCATACAGAAAATTTATACCCGTGTCTGCACCCGGCTGGATCCTGATATCGTAAAGAACATCGCTATTTCTTTCCATCTGTTCCCGAAAATAAAAGTATCCCAAAACATCGATGAAACATTCAATATCAACCTCTACCCTGACCTGGCCCCAAAAACCATCGGCCGACATCTTGCGCTGGCAGTAAAAAAATGCATCGATATTGCCGGCAGTTTGACCGGACTTTTGTTATTTTCACCGATATTTCTGGTACTGGCCATCGTCATCAAGGCAACCTCGCCCGGGCCGGTTTTTTTCCGTCAGGACCGGGTGGGCTATAACGGAAAAGTTTTTTCCTTCCTGAAATTTCGTTCCATGAAAGCCGATAATGATGCTTCAGAACATAAGGCCTATATCGCGAAATTCATTAACGAGCAGCAAAACTCTGCCGTAGAACCGGGTGTTTTCAAATTAACCAATGATCCGCGCATTACCCCCATCGGCAGATTTATACGGAAAACCAGCCTCGACGAGCTGCCCCAGTTAATCAACGTTTTGAAAGGCGATATGTCGCTTGTCGGTCCCCGGCCTCCTATTCCCTACGAGTGCGAGCTTTACGACGTGTGGCACCGTCGCCGTCTTTTTTCCTGCAAACCAGGCATTACCGGACTGTGGCAGGTGGTGGGCCGCAGCCGCACAACTTTTGACGAAATGGTGCGCCTTGACCTGAAGTATATACGGGAATGGAGCCTGTGGCTGGACATTAAGATATTACTTATGACACCCAAAGCCGTTTTGGGCGGCTCCGGCGCCGTGTAAATAAAGCAGTAAATAAACAGTTCAAAAAACAAAATAATCGTCGTCCCGCGTTTAGCGTCCGTGGCTATCTTGTGAGTAAGGCCTGCGGTCATCTGCGGCAGCGGCGCGCGGTTGATCCCTGAAAAGAAACATGGAGGTGTATTGTAATGATTCGTATGGGTGTAATCGGTTACGGCTATTGGGGTCCGAACATCGTTCGCAACTTCAGTACGGCCAACGGTTCCAAAGTGACAATGGTCTGCGACATGAACTCTGAGACATTAAAAAACAAAGTACAAAAAGCATACCCGCATGTCAGAACGACAACAAATCCCGATGAACTGATAAAAGACCCGGAAGTGGACGCGGTGGCTATCGTCACCCCGGTATTTACACACTTTGAACTGGGGAAAAAAGCCCTGGAGGCGGGCAAAAGCATTTTTGTGGAAAAACCCTTCACCTATACGGTTGCCGAGGCGGAGGAACTGGTCAACCTGGCGGAAAAGAAAAATCTTAAAATCATGGTCGACCATACATTTCTCTACACGGGTGCCGTAAAAAAAATCAGGCAGCTCATCGATGAAGGAGTGTTGGGAAGCCTGTATTATTTTGATTCCATTCGCGTCAATCTGGGCCTTTTCCAGCACGATGTCAACGTAGTGTGGGATCTGGCGCCCCATGACCTGGCCATCATGGATTACGTTATCGGTCTCAAACCGGAAGCTGTTGTGGCCACCGGTGCCGGGCATTTCGGGCGAGGGCTGGAGGATATTGCCTATCTGACCTTTTACTACCCTGAAAACATCATCGCCCACATCAACGTCAACTGGCTCTCACCCGTAAAAGTGCGCACCACACTTATCGGCGGTGAGAAAAAAATGCTCGTCTGGAATGATCTGGAACCAGACGAAAAAATAAAAATTTACGACAAGGGCGTAGAAATTACGACTAAAGAGGGAAAATACAACCTCCTTGTCAACTACCGTTCAGGCGACATGTGGGCTCCTAAAATTGAATCAACCGAGGCGCTCAGACTGATGGCTGAAAAATTTGTGGACTACGTCAAAAACGGCGGAGAATGCATAAACGACGGCAAGGCGGGTTTGAAAAATGTCAAGATGCTCGAGGCTTCCAGCAAATCCATCAACAACAAGGGAAAGATGATCGACATATGAACTACCTTTGCATCGCAGATGACGTAAAATTGGGGAAAGATGTAAAACTGTCCAAATTCATCAACCTGTACGGATGCACCATCGGTGACGGCACCAAAATAGGCGCGTTTGTCGAGGTACAGAAAAATGCCTTTATAGGTAAAAACTGCAAAATTCAGAGCCATACCTTCATCTGCGAAGGCGTGACCATCGAAGATGAAGTTTTTGTAGGCCACGGAGTCACCTTTATCAACGACAGCTATCCGCGCGCCACAACCGACGGCAAATTGCAAACCGAAGCGGACTGGAAGGTTGAACCAACAATCGTCAAAAAAGGAGCTTCCATCGGCTCGGGTACAACCATTCTGGCCAACGTCACCATCGGCGAAAACGCCATTATTGGGGCGGGCAGCGTCGTTACCAAAGACATACCGGCCAATGCCATCGCGGCCGGCAACCCGGCCCGGGTGAAAAGACAGGTGAAAGGGTAAAGGCGAAAGGATCAAGGATAGAGACGCGAAGCGCATCCTTACTGTCCCCCGCCGGCGGGGGTGGCCTGCTTCAGCAGGCCGGGGGTGGATGTTTTGCACATTGGAAGCAGCGGCTTGAAATTGTCTTCTATTTTCTGTCTTCTGTATCCTCGTTTCCCATCCTCCCCCTGCCCCCTCCAAAGGGGGACAATAGAGGAAGACTGCCTGATGTCCTGGATACCGGCCCGCCGATTTCGCGCGGTCAGGCCTTCGCCCGTATGACGATACTTGTCCCAAACCGGCAGGAGTGAAAAACACTTTAATGATAGGCGCAAAGCGCATACCACTACCCCCGTTCACCCTGAGCCTGTCGAAGCCTGCCCTGAGCCTGTCGAAGGGGGCCGGCGGGGGTGGCCTGCTTCAGCAGGCCGGGGATGGACATACAGGAGATGTAAAAAACTAAAGCAACACAGAGCACGGCTGACATAGAAATGAACAACGAAATACTTCAAGGAAAGGTTAATTAAAAAAATGATGAACATTCCATTTTTAGATCTTAAAGCACAGTACAGAACCATCAAGGACGAAGTCCATGCGGCCATCAACAAAGTCATTGAAAATACGGCCTTTGCCGGAGGCCCATTTGTCGCCGCTTTCGAAGAGGAGTTCGCTAAATTCTGCGGCACCGGGCAGGCCATCGGCGTTGGTAATGGAACAGATGCTTTGTGGATGGCACTGGTCGCTCTGGGAATTGGAGCAGGAGACGAGGTCATCACCACCCCCAATACTTTCATCGCCACCGCCGAAGCCATATCGCTGGCCGGCGCTACACCCGTATTTGTGGATATTGAAGAAATAACCCACAACATGAATCCCGCTGAAATCGAAAGGGCAATCACCAATAAAACAAAAGCCATCATCCCGGTGCACCTCTTCGGGCAACCGGCCGACATGGATCCGATCATGGTAATTGCGCAAAAACACGGGTTGCATGTAATTGAAGATGCCTGCCAGGCGCACGGTGCAGAATACAAAGGAAGGCGTGCCGGCTCTATCGGCATCGCAGGCTGTTTCAGCTTCTATCCGGGAAAAAATCTCGGCGCCTACGGCGAGGGCGGTGGCATTGTCACAAATGACGACGCACTTGCCGCAAAAATGCGGATGTTCCGTGATCACGGCCAGGCCCGGAAGTACTATCACGACATCATTGGCTGGAACGCAAGGCTGGACGGCATTCAGGGCGCAGTCCTGAGCGTCAAATTAAAATATCTCAACAACTGGAACGACGCACGCAGGAAACATGCCGCCGCTTACACAAAAGGACTTGCCACTGTTGAGGGAATCATCGTCCCCATGGAAATGGAATACGCCAGACACGTGTATCATATATACGCCGTTCGCGTAAAAGAAAGAGATAAGTTCATGGCTTACCTCAACGGGAAAGGCATTGCCTGCGGCATCCATTACCCGGTGCCTCTGCATCTGCAAAAAGCATATTCATTCATGAATAAAGGACCGGGCAGCTTCCCGATTGCGGAGAAGTGCGCCGCTGAATACGTGTCGCTGCCGATGTTTGCCGAACTGACCGACGAACAGGTTACCTATGTTGTTGACCAGATAAAAGAGTACTATGCCTGACATTCTTGTTGTCAATCCTTTGGAGACAACTAACTGGAATGACCTGCTTGTGCAAACAGCAGGCCATTCCTTTTTTCATACGGCACAATGGGCAGAAGTCTTGACTGCCGCTTATAATTATCAGCCGCTATATCTGTGTGGAAACCACAACAGCGGCCCTGCGGATCTGCTTCCCCTAATGGAAGTAAAGAGTATGCTGACCGGCAAAAGAGGCGTCTGCCTGCCCTTCACCGACTTTTGTGAACCCCTGGCCGCTAATGCAGAGAGCTTTAAAGCGCTCCTGGACAAGGTACTTGAGCTGGGCCGCGGGCGCCGCTGGAAGTATCTGGAAATTAGGGGAGGTGCCACATATCTGGAGCGAATGCCCTCTTCCGGAGTTTATTGGGGGCATGAGCTCGACCTGCGGCCGGGACATGACAGGCTGTTGTCACTGATGCGTGACTCAACGCGCCGAAACTTAAAAAAAGCTTCCGCTAAGGGGGTGGAAATCAACGTATCCACCTCATTGGATGCCATGAAAAAGTTTTGCCGCCTCAATGTTTTAACCCGCAGGGACCATGGCCTGCCGCCACAGCCGGACCGGTTTTTCAGAATTTTACAGGACAAGGTCATCGAGCAAAATATGGGATTCATTGCCACGGCTTCCATCGGCAAACAGGTTATTGCCGCCAATGTGTACCTGCATTTCGGCAATGAAGTAATCTACAAATACGGAGCGTCAGATAAGCGCCACCTCCAGCTACGGGCAAACAACCTGGTAATGTGGGAGGCAATCAAGCATTGTTGCGACAAGGGTTTCGAAAAATTGCAATTCGGCCGCACCGAGCCTCATCACAAAGGGCTTATGCAGTTCAAAGACGGATGGGGAGCAAAACCATATAAAATTCAATACTACAGGTATGACTTTAGTAAAAATTCATTCCGCGGAAGCGATAAAGTAATCCCCGGAAAACTACAAAATATTATCTCAAAACTGCCTGTTCCCATTTTAAAAACCGCAGGCAGAATTTTGTACCGCCACGTGGGCTGAAAAAAGCCTGACTTGCTATTAAACATTGTAAATTATTGAACAATATTATATGTAATATTGTTCAAATATGCGGCAAAAACAAGTTGCATAAATGTTATCAAAGCTTCTCGGCAACACATATGTAACCGAGGGGGCGGAGCTGTATTTGGGCACAGTCAATCATCAAGGTGCTTTGATCATCGGCTCTTTTAAGTTTTTATAAGGAGGCAAAATGTCTCTGAAGCATAAGCTGATAGCTTATTTGAAGGGCTTTTATCCTGCATTTGTCAATTTTATTATAAATCTTCCTCCTGACGACAGTTTTTCCAATTCTTATGTACGACCTTATATAGCGCGACTGTTTGGCTTGAACTGTGGAAAGAAATGCAAAATAAAAAAACATATTTATATCCAGTACCACAAACACATTTTCATCGGGGACAACTCGTTCATCTTCGGACAATCCCATATTGATGCGCTCGCTCAAGTTACCATTGGCAATAATGTCCGCATTGCCCCGCAAGTTCTGATTGTCACCGGCACTCATGAAAGGGGGGCACCGGAAAAACGTGCTGGAGAGACTTTCGGGGAGCCAATAGTCATCGGAGATGGTTGCTGGATCGGCGCCCGTGTGACGATCACATCGGGAGTCACCATAGGAGAGGGCTGCATCGTGTCGGCGGGGTCTGTAGTCATGAGATCGATGCCACCTCATTCTCTAATTGCCGGCAACCCGGCGCGACCTATTCAGAAACTTGATGCCCCGCAGGATGCAAAAGTAACATAGGCATCAATACAAGCCGTGACCTTTACAAAAACACCTCCGGGAGGGATATGTATGAAAAATATGGCCGCGCGTTTTGGCGTGATTGCAATCAGCCTTGTCTTAACAATTTTTTTTGGATGCACAGGAGATAAAATGAAAACCCAAAAAAGCACCCTGCCCCAACTAAACAGTGTAACTGCCGAAAAATGGCAACAGCTATCCCAGAAGAAAATCTATTTCGGGCATCAGTCCGTCGGGTACAATATCCTCGATGGAGTTCGCGATTTGATGAGCACAAACCCGCAAATCAAGTTAAACATTATTGAAACAAAAAATCCTGCGGATCTGGATGCACCAGCTTTTGCGCATTCGCCTGTCGGAGAAAATACGAATCCCAAAAGTAAATGCGAGGCTTTTGCAGAGGCAATGAACAATGGGTTGGGTGAAAAAACGGATATCGCGTTTTTCAAGTTCTGCTACATTGATTTTTTCCCCGACACAAATGTGGATGAAGTTTTTGAGACGTACAAAAACACAATATCATCTCTGCAGTCAAAATACCCGCAAACGATATTTGTTCATGTCACCACTCCACTCACCACACAGCAGACAGGCTTAAAAGCGATGATAAAAAAGATTATCGGCAAACAGGTTTCCGGCTATGCCGACAATATCGTAAGAGAGAAATTCAATGAGAAACTGCGTGGCCATTATGAAGGCAAGGAACCGGTTTTTGATCTGGCACTTGTCGAATCCACAAACCCGGCGGGTTTTCGAGTGGGGTTTGTACACAAAGGCGAGACAGGTTATGCCCTTGTGCCCGAATACACCTACGATGGAGGCCATTTGAACGAAAAAGGCCGCCAGGCGGCAGCAGAACAACTTCTGATTTTGCTTTCCGGCCTGTAAGAACCGCCGGTAAAAGGTGACGCGACGCGCATCCCTATTGTCCCCCGCCGGCGGGGGTGGCCTGCATCAGCAGGCCGGGGATGGACATAACACTTTGACAAAACGGCGCGAAGCGCATACCCAATGTCCCCCGCCGGCGGGGGTGGCCTGCATCAGCAGGCCGGGGGTGGATGTTTTGCACATTGGAAGCAGCGGCTTGAAATTGTCTCCTGCCTCCTGCCTCCTGTCTTCTATATCCTCGTTTCCCTTCCTCCCCCTCAGCCCCCTCCGAAGGGGGGCAAAAAAGGAAGGCTTCATTATTTTCTGGATACCGACCCGCCGATTTCGCGCGGTCAGGCCTTCGCCGGTATGACGATACCGTCCCACGCCAGCAGGAGTGGACATAACACTTTAACAAAACGGCGCGAAGCGCATACCACTAATCCCCCCGTTCACCCTGAGCCTGTCGAAGCCTGCCCTGAGCCTGTCGAAGGGGGCCGGGGGTGGACATAACACTTTAACAAAACGGCGCGACGCGCATCCCCAATGTCCCCCGCCGGCGGGGGTGGCCCGCTTCAGCGGGTCGGGGGTGGACTTGTTAACTTCGGCTTCCCATCCTCCCCCTGCGCCCCCTCCAAAGGGGGACAAAAAAGGAAAAACACACCCATTTCAAAGACCACAAAACCATGAATCCAGATAAAACTCTTTTTGTTCATCAATTCCTTGAACACAGCGCTCAGCGCTTCCCTGAGAAAGAGGCAGTAATTTTTCAAAAGCAACGTCTCACCTATCGGGAAATCGACAATAGCGCCAATGCACTTGCCTGGAAGTTGCTTGAGATGGGAGCAAAGACAGGTGACCGGGTCCTTCTTCTTTTAGAAAACCGTCCCGAATATGTAATCAGCTATTACGGTATTATGAAATCCGGAGCAGTGGCAGTGCCGGTCAATACGGATATTAAGCCAGCGAGTCTCGGGTGGCTTATCCAAGACACAGGCGCGAAAATCCTTATCAGTTCATCAGGCTTTTACCGTGTCTTAAATGATTTCAACTTCGCGGATACAGACATAGGCAGCATCATCCTTTTCAACCCCAAAACAGGGCAAAAGGACTTCGGCATTCCGACGATAAACTGGGATGAGGCTGTCTTGTCAAACAAAACATCGCCTCCGGAAGTAGTCGTAGAAAATGAAGCACCGGCCAGCATCATATATACTTCCGGCTCCACCGGAAACCCCAAAGGCGTTGTCCTCTCACATCGAAACATCGTTTCCAATACTCGTGCGATCTGCGCCTCACTTGAGCTGACCGATGCGGACATCCAGATGGTTGTGCTCCCATTTTTTTATGTAATGGGTAAATCTCTGCTAAACACCCATTTCGCCATAGGGGGAACGGTGGTTATAAACAACACCTTCCTTTACCCGGCCACCGTGCTCAAACAAATGTCCGAAGAAAAAGTTACCGGTTTTTCCGGAGTTCCCTCCACATACGCTTTTTTGCTGCACCGCTCACCACTGGCGAGCTACCGCGACCAGCTTCCCCATTTGCGATACTGCTCACAGGCAGGCGGGCATATGAGTAAAGCCATAAAAGTCGCCCTGCGCAATGTTCTGCCCGAACACACGAAAATATTTATCATGTATGGGGCAACCGAGGCTTCGGCCAGATTGACGTACCTGGATCCGCGTTTTTATGAGGCCAAAATGGATTCCGTGGGTAAACCGGTTTTGGATACAACAATCCAAATTGTTGATGACGATGGCAAACCGGTTCCGGCAGGCGTCGAAGGTGAACTTGTGGCCAGCGGTCCGGGCATTATGCGTGGCTACTGGAACAACCCTGAAGCTACATCGGAGGTTCTCGATGAGATGGGTTACCACACAGGAGATCTCGGATACATCGACGAAGACGGATTTATCTATATAAAAGGCAGAAAAGACAACCAGCTCAAAGTCGGGGGAAACAGAATAAACACCCAGGAAATAGAAGATCTCATATTGGAAACGGGGCTTGTCGTAGAGGCGTTCGTCACCGGCATCCCCGATGCCATGCTTGGCAATAAACTTGTTGCGGTGGTTGTCGCGGCAAATAAGCAAACTGATGTGCAGGATATTTTGTCAGTATGCACGCGGACGATGCCCAAGTATAAAATGCCGCAAACCATGCTCTTGGCCCCTTCGCTGCCTAAAAAAATCAGCGGGAAAATAGACAAAAACGCCTGCATGGAACTGATTGCCAAAGAAAACAGCAATGATGCTGCTCAACATAAAAAAAACAACAAAGGATCAGATCATGAGCAACATTGAAAAAGTTAAAGCGTTTATTGTGGAGAACTTTCTGTTCGGCGACGACACATCACTGAAAAACGACACTTCCTTTCTGGAAGAACATATTATTGACTCAACCGGCATGCTGGAAGTCATCACCTTCCTTGAAGAAACATTCGGTATTAAAATAAACGATGACGAGCTGCTGCCGGAAAACCTGGACAGTTTGGACAACATAGATGCATTCCTGAAAAGGAAACAGTCTGCTTAAACGCACCTTAAATCCCCCCATTCACCCTGAGCCTGTCGAAGCCTGCCCTGAGCCTGTCGAAGCCCGCCCTGAGCCTGTCGAAGGGGGGGCTGGCGGGGGTGGCCTGCTTCAGCAGGCCGGGGGTGGATGTCCGGGGGTGGACACACAGATGAACCATAACAACTTCGGCTACAATAAAAACCTTCAACCCCTTGCCTCAGCGTTGAGAAAAAACATGACAAAAGCCGAAGCCAGCTTATGGAAATATGTCCTAAGAAAGAAACAACTTAAGGGATACCAGTTTCGCAGGCAAAGACCTGTTTTGAATTATATTGCGGACTTTTTATGCAAAGATTTGATGCTGATCATAGAAGTCGATGGCATTACACATGACACAGAAACCACCGTTTTAAAGGATATACGACGACAACAAGTTCTGGAAAAGAACGGTTTTAAAGTTGTGCGTTTCACAGATGAGGAAGTCTTAAACAATATAAGCGGGGTAGAAGTTCGCCTTACTGCAATCATAGAACAATTGGAGAAATCCACCCCCGTCGCTTCGCGCCACCCCCGCCAGCGGTGGACATGAAAGGAAGGCTTCATTATTTTCTGGATACCGGCCTTCGCCGGTATGACGATACCGTCCCACGCCCAACAGAAGACAAAAACGACGGTTAATCAAAATGAGTGGCATCGCAGGTTTTACATATTTTACCCAGAGCATCCCTGATGCATCTGAGCATCTGCTGGCTATGATGTCTGCCATCCAGCATCGCGGTCCCTATGGATCCGGCATGTATCTGGACAACTATGTCGCACTCGGGCACAATCGGTTAAGTACAATCGACACACAAACTGGCAACCAACCGATCTATAATGAAGAGCAAACTCTATGGCTTGTATGTGCGGGAGCGATCTTCAACTACCAGGAATTGCGAAACGAGTTGGAAGGGTCCGGACATAAATTTTATACACTGTACGATACGGAAGTCATTGTTCATTTGTATGAACAACTTGGTATGGAACTTCTTTTGCGCCTCAACGGACAATTCGCTTTTGCACTGTGGGACACAAAAAAGAAAATATTAATTCTGGCCCGCGACCGATTCGGCGTCCAGCCCCTGCATTATACATTTCACGAAAAAAACTTCTATTTCGGATCGGAAATTAAATCCATCTTCGCCACTGGCGAGATACCTCGGGCACTGGACCCGCTGGCTCTTGAACAGATATTCACCATGTGGGCGCCCCTGCCCGGAAGTACTGCATTTCAAAATGTCTCAGAATTAAGGCCGGGGCATTTTGCCATTGTTTCAGCCGATTCCTTCGCGGAAAAGAAATATTGGGACATCCCATATTGCCCCCATGAAGACCACCTGAAGGAAGACCCCCGTGAGCTGGCCGCGCAGGCAGGAGAGCTCCTCAAAGATGCCATCCGGTTACGGCTGCGCTCTGACGTTCAGGTGGGGGCCTATTTGAGCGGAGGGCTCGATTCATCCGGCATCTGCGCTTTGGTGGCACAACACTTTAATTCCGACCTGCATACTTTCGGCGTTCGATTTGAAGAGCAGGATTTCGATGAAGGTGTTTACCAAAACCAGATGTCGTCCTTCCTGAACGTCAAGCACGCAGAACTAAACGCTTCCAATGATGACATCGCCCGGGCCTTTGCCCAACAGATCCTGTATGCGGAAAAACCACTCTTGCGAACAGCCGCAGCACCATTATTTTTGTTGTCTGATTTTACCCGCAAAAAAGGTATTAAATCAGTTCTGACCGGCGAGGGCTCTGATGAAGTGTTCGGCGGCTACGATATTTTCAAAGAAGCTCTTCTACGCCGTTTCCTGGCGCGCCAACCGCAATCGTCTTGCCGAAGGTTACCGTTTGAGCATCTTTATCCTGACATTTTCAAAAATGAGCGCGCCAAAAAATCTCTGGCTCTTTTTTTCGGTGCAACACCCGACGATGGACAGGACCAATTTTATTCTCACTCAATCAGATGGGGGAACACCAGCCGCAGCAAAATATTTTTTTCCGACAAGCTGCGCGCCTCCATAGGCGAGTACAATGTCTATGAAGACCTTGCCTCTTTTTTACCGGATGGATTTTCCAAAAGAGATTGTCTGGCCAAAGCGCAATATCTGGAAATGATCATTTTTATGACGAATTACCTGCTCTCATCGCAGGGTGACCGCTCGGCCATGCCACATGGGCTGGAGATGCGCCTTCCCTTCCTTGATCATCGTCTGGTTGAGTTTATGGCCAAAGTTCCGCCAGTCTGGAAAATTCTGGGGATTAAAGAAAAATATCTGCTCAAAAAATATTTCAAAGGCATCTTGCCGGATACGATCGTCGGGCGCACCAAGCACCCTTATCGTGCGCCGGTCCACCAATCATTGTGCTCATCTTCCGCACGTGACGATATTTATTTCCATCTTTCGGTGGAGTCTTTAGGGCAAAGCGGATTTTTCAATCCGGTAAAAGTGCAGCATCTTTTAAAAAAAATCACTTCTAACAAAAATGTTTCTGAAGTCGATGCCATGGCTCTGACAGGAATATATTCGAGCCAGCTTCTGGATTATCATTTTGTCCAAAACCGGCGCGTAACGATAAATAAAACCATTCACCCCGCAACAATTATTGACAAGAGGGATATATGAAATGACAACAAAATTTTTCAGTGCTGACGTTTTAAAGTTGGATTGTGAAAAGGAAACCTTCCGCATTACCTCCCGGCTCAGAGAGCTGCTACGCGATAAGTTAAAAAGAAGAGGTTTCGTCGTGGCCATCTCCGGCGGGATCGACAGCAGCGTGACCGCCGCACTTTGTGTACGGGCCATCGGCAAGGAACGTGTCTTTACAATACAAATGCCGGAAAAGCACTCGTCTTCCGACACTGCAACACTATCCTCAATGCTTGCCCGGCACCTGGAAGTGGAAACAGTCCTGACAGATATATCGGGCATCCTTGAAGCGGTAGGATTTTATGATAAATACGATAACGCCGTCAGGTCGGTCATCCCGGAATACGGAGCGGGCTGGAAATCAAAAATTGTCCTTCCGGATATCGTTCGCCAAACGACAATTTCCTATTATTCCATTGTCGCGCAATCACCGCAGGGAAAACAGATCAAGCAAAGACTGCCTCTCAAGCCATACCTGGAAATACTTGCGGCAACCAACTTTAAACAACGCATCCGTAAAATGATGGAGTATTATCATGCCGACCGCCTGAATTATGCGACTACCGGAACCCCCAACCGCCTGGAATACGATCAGGGATTTTTTGTAAAGCTGGGTGACGGCGCGGCCGATGTGAAACCCATTGCCCATCTATACAAAACTCAAGTTTTCGAACTGGCGGAATATCTGGGAATTCCCGATGCAATACGGCTTCGTAAACCGACCACCGATACATACTCATTGTCGCAGGGGCAGGATGAATTTTACTTTGCCCTTCCCTATGACAAAATGGATCTGTGCCTGTATGCCAAAAACAACGCCATTTCCAAAGAACAAACCGCCGAGGTAACCGGGCTGACACCTGAAGAAGTGGAAAGAGTTTTCAAAGACATCGATCAAAAAAGAGCCACCACAAATTATCTGCACCTTCCACCTTTGCTTGTAGATGAAGTTACTGAAATCGGCGACGGAGGCGGCAAACCATAACCACCACATCATTAAAACAACATCTATTGTCCCCCGCCGGCGGGGGTGGCCTGCTTTAGCAGGCCGGGGGTGGACATAACACTTTAACAAAACCGCGCGAAAGCGCATCCCTACTGTCCACCGCTGGCGGGGGTGGCTCGAAGGGCCGGGGGTGGATGGCCAGGAGTAAACAACACTTTAACAAAACCGCGCGAAAGCGCATCCCTACTGTCCACCGCTGGCGGGGGTGGCCTGCTTCAGCAGGCCGGGGGTGGATGTTTTGCATATTGGAAGCAACGGCTTGAAATTATCTCCTGTCTTCTGTCTCCTGTATCCTCGTTTCCCATCCTCCCCCCTGCCCCCTCCCAAGGGGGACAAAAGAGGAAGGCTTCCATCAACCATAATCCCGGATATTTTAAATGTTGCATGTCAACCTCTTTTCCGCCCTGAAGCCCTTCATACCCAGACGCATACAGATCGCCTTGCGCAGGATGTTCGTTCGTGCAAGGCTGGGCTCATATAAAGATGTTTGGCCAATCGACCCATCATCGGCAAAACCACCTGCAGGGTGGCAGGGCTGGCCGGATGGTAAAAAATTCGCCCTCGTTCTTACCCATGACGTTGACACAAAAGAAGGACACGACACGGTCCTTCCACTGGCAAAATTAGAAGAAGGCCTTGGATTTCGCTCTTCTTTCAACTTCGTGGCAGAAGATTTCAATATTTCAAAAGACTTAATCCGTAATTTGCAAAACAGGGGCTTTGAAGTCGGCGTACACGGCATCAACCATGAAAACCAGTTTAAATCTGAAGCACACTTTCAAAAACTAGCCCCGAAAATTAATCGCTATTTAAAAGAGTGGAATGCCGTCGGCTTCCGGGCGCCGAGTATGTACCATAACCTGGATATGCTTCACTCTTTGGATATCGAATATGACGCTTCCACCTTCGATACTGACCCTTTCGAGCCGCAACCCGACGGTGTCGGCACAATTTTTCCTTTCTGGGTACAGGGTAAAAATGGGCGACCGGGATATGTGGAACTGCCTTACACCCTTCCCCAGGACTTTCTTCTGTTTATTCTTTTGCAGGAAAAAGGTATTGACATCTGGAAGAAAAAGCTCGACTGGATCGCTCAACATGGTGGCATGGCTCTGTTTATCACTCATTCCGACTACATGGATTTTCACCATACAGGGCACTATGAAAAATATCCTTATAATCTTTACGAAGAGCTTCTCGGTTACATAAAAACCAAATATGAGGGGCAATACTGGCAAGTGCTTCCCAAAGAAATGTCACGCCTCTGGAAAACAAGGCTTGGTAATAACGACATGACAAAATTCAATCAGAAATCTCCCGGCAGGAATAAGGTCTGGATTGACCTTGACAATACTCCGCATATCCCTTTTTTCCAGCCAATCATTGCCGAGCTCGAGAAACGTGGTTACGAATGTGTTGTCACGGCACGTGATGCCTACCAGGTTCTTGACATGGCTGAACGCTACGGCATGAAATATACAAAAATCGGTCATCATTACGGTAAGAACAAGCTCATGAAGGTTGCGGGAACTCTTATAAGAACCACGGAAATGCTCCCTTTCATCATAAAAAAGAAACCCTCCGTTGCAGTCTCACACGGCTCGAGAACGCAACTTGTAGCTTCAAAATTATTAGGAATTCCGTCACTTGTCCTGATTGATTATGAACATGCCCGTGGCCTCGTATCCATAAAACCGAATTATGTAATGACTCCTGATGTCATTTCAGGATCTTCTTTTAAAATGTCACCCGACAGAATATCTCAATATCCCGGCATCAAAGAAGATGTTTATGTAGTGAGCTATACTCCCAATCACTCAATCATAGATGAGCTCAATATTGATGAAAGCAAAGTTGTAGTCACGGTACGCCCACCCGCAACAGAAGCCCATTATTTTTGTGAAGCCAGCGAAGAGCTGTTTGAAGCTTCAATGAAATTTCTACTGGAAGAAAACACACAAATAATCCTGCTTCCGAGGAATAACAATCAAAAGGATTTTATAAATCAAACATGGCCTCAGGCAATTTCTTCAGGCAGGGTGATCATTCCCGCTCGTGCAGTCAACGGCCTTGATCTTATGTGGTATTCAGACCTTGTGATAAGCGGCGGAGGCACCATGAACCGTGAGGCAGCGGCCCTGGACGTGCCTGTTTACAGTATTTTCCGGGGAACCATCGGCGCCGTAGATCGTTATCTATCGGATGTGGGAAGACTTGTGCTTCTGGAAAAACCGGATGACCTGAAAACCAAACTTAAATTGGTCAAGAGACCAAAAAACATTAAATTGGCGGATCGGGACAAAACAGCGCTAAACGCCATTGTGGACAAGATAGAACAAATTCTAGCGGAAAGATTTTAAATGAAAAAAACAATCAAACTGGCCTTAATCTGCGGTGCCAGGCCGAACTTCATGAAAATTGCACCGCTAATCTTTGCCATTGAAAAGCACAATCGTAACACCAAAAGTCACGCGAAAATAAAGCCACTGCTTGTTCATACCGGTCAGCACTACGATGTGAAAATGTCTGAAGCTTTTTTCCGCGACCTGGACATCCCTGAACCGGACTTCAACCTTGAAGTGGGGTCTGGTTCACACGCCGTCCAGACCGCAGAAATCATGGTCCGTTTTGAAAAAGTCTGTCTTCAGGAAAAGCCGGACTGGGTTGTCGTGGTGGGAGATGTTAACTCCACAATGGCCTGTACAATTGTGGCATCTAAGCTTGGCATCCGTGTAGCCCACGTCGAGGCAGGCCTGAGAAGCTTTGACAGAACCATGCCTGAAGAGATTAATCGCCTGGTCACAGATGCGCTTGCCGATTTACTTCTGACACCGTCAAGAGACGCAGACAGAAATCTACTGCGCGAAGGGGTTAGTAAAGATAAAATCAAATTTGTCGGCAATATTATGATTGATACGCTTCTTCGACATGCCGAAAAAGCCAGGGCACTTGAACCTCAAAAGAAATACAACCTGGAAGACGGACAATATGTTTTTGTCACACTGCACAGACCATCAAACGTGGATGAGAAAAAATCTTTAACAACAATCATAAGGCACTTAACCAACTTGTCCAAAAAAATTCCGGTATTTTTCCCCATGCACCCGCGCACCAGAAAAAATCTGATCTCCTTCGGGTTACAGGATAAAATCGCCAAAACAAAAAACATGATCATCACCGACCCTATCGGCTATCATGAAACCATCGGCCTGGTCGATAAAAGTGCATTCGTACTTACCGACTCCGGCGGCCTGCAGGAAGAAACAACCGTTCTTGGCATCCCCTGCCTTACATTAAGGCCCAACACCGAAAGACCGGTCACCATTACGCACGGCACAAACAAGTTGACAACCCTGAAAACACTAAATGAGGATATGAAAATACTTTTTGAGGCAAAGAACAAAAAAAGGCGCGTCCCCCCGCTGTGGGACGGCAAAACAGCCGAAAGAATCATTAAAATACTAGCCGGCAGTTGACAGTTACCGGTTGACGGTCTTTATCCGTAAACTGGAAACCGGCAACCGTCAACCGTCAACTGTCTTTATCCGTAAACCGTCAACTGTGAACCGTCAACTGTCTTTAACCGCAAACTGGAAACTGGAAACCGTGAACCGTTAACTGTATTTCTAACTGTGAGCCGGAAACTAATTTATTATGTCCCGTTCTTTTGAAGGTTTAGATGTATGGAAAAGATCTTGTGCCCTATCTATACGTCTATATGAATTATTAAAGGATTGCCGCGACTACGGCCTCAAAGATCAAATCCTCCGTGCCGCCGTATCGATTCCATCCAATATAGCGGAGGGTTCTGAAAGAAGGAGTATCCCCGACTTCAGAAGATTTATAGCTATTGCCCAGGGTTCCGCAGCCGAATTAAGGACACAGGTTTACATTGCCAAAGAGGTTAAACTTCTAACGGAACAAGATGCAAATCGCTTGATTGAAGAATTGAAAATCATTTCTAAAATGCTCCAAGCCCTATATTCTTCTTTAAAACCGTGATGTCTTTAACCGTAAACTGTCAACTGTCAACTGAAAACTGTCTTTATCCGTCAACTGACAACGGGAAACCGTCAACCGAAAACTGTCTTTATCCGTCAACTGACAACTGTGAACCGCCAACCGTTAACTGTATTTCCAACCGTCAACCGAAAACTGTCTTTATCAGTAAACTGTCAACTGCCTTTATGAACCGGAAACTGAAAACTGTTACCCGTGAACTATTTAACTACTGCCTTTCAAACAACTGGGCCGGCTACGACCCTTACGACGCCCTCAACAGCGAACTTTTCAAAAAATTGCCTTTTTTGGATTGGCGGTTGACGCGTTTGGCAATGACGCAGATATTGAAAAGAAGCCCCATTAATTTTCGCCCGCTTCTCATGATACCTAAAACCCAAAATCCCAAGGCACTTGCACTTTTTCTGATGGCCTTGTTAAAATTAGAAAATTCAGGCATGTTGAATGACACAAGCCTTATTCCTTCAATGGTCCAGAACATCATCGCCCTCCGCTCAGATAACAATCTTTTAACTGAGAACCGGAAACCGTCAACCTGTAATCATCGTTATCAGTCAACTGACAACTGTGAACCGGTAACCGTTAACCGTCTTTCTAACCGCCAACTGGAAACTGTGAACTGTGAACCGGTAACCGTTAACCGCTATTACTGCTGGGGCTACAGCTTCCCCTGGCAAGGCCGATCTGTCCTCGCGTCCCGCGGCGAAGCTAATCTTGTCTGTACCGTTTTTGTCGCCAACGCGTTTTTGGACCTCTACGAAGCACAACTCTGTCAACTAGAAAAAGTGAACCGTAAACTGGAAACCGGATACTGTCAACTGTCAGCTGATAACTTGCTTAATATTGCTTCAAGTTCCGCCGATTACTTAATGAATGAATTGTTTTGGACAGACGGGGACGAAGCGGGATTCAGTTATCCTGTACCGTCGATAAAAACAAAAGTTCATAACGCCAACTTTCTGGGTGCCGCTCTCCTGTGCCGTATATATAGACATACCGACAATAAAAAATATCTTGAGCCGGCGCTGAAGGCTGCACGCTACTCCGCCCGGATGCAACAACACGATGGTTCATGGAACTACGGGGAACTTCCCACGCAACGCTGGATCGACAATTTTCACACCGGGTATAATCTTGTCGCATTGCAAACAATAAGCAAATATTTAAACACAGATGAATTTCTTCTCAACATAAAACGTGGTTTACAGTTTTATACAAATCACTTTTTCCGTCAAAACGGAGCACCCAAGTATTTTCATAACAAAGCATATCCATTTGACATTCACAGCGTGGCACAAAGCATCATTACACTTCTGGAAATGAAAGACCTTGATCACAACAATATAGAGCTTGCCTGCAGGATTTTTGACTGGACTGTTGCAAATATGTGGGACAAACGTGGTTATTTTCACTACCAGATAACCCCTTATTATAAGAACCGGATAAGCTACATGCGCTGGTCTCAAGCCTGGATGCTTTTAGCGCTTACGACTCTACTGGAAACCGTGAACTGTAAACCGTCTTTATCCGTAAACTGTCTTTATAACTGGAAACTGTGAACCGTCAACTGTCATACATCATAATTACCCCCGCCCGCAATGAAGCAGAATTCATTGAGCTGACCATTAAATCCATGATCTCTCAAACCCGTCTCCCCTTAAAATGGGTTATCGTCAGTGACGGCTCGACAGACGAGACCGATAACATAGTCAAAAAATATCTGCCCGATCATCCATGGATGGAACTGCTCAGGACACCGGAACGGCAAGAGAGGCATTTTGCCGGAAAAGTAATGGCTTTTAACGCAGGTTACGAAAAAGTAAAATATCTTGATTACGACATCATCGGCAGCCTGGATGCCGATATTTCTTTTGATGATGAATATTTTGACTTTCTCTTGAGCAAGTTTAAAGACTTGCCTGAATTAGGAGTTGCTGGAACACCCTTCAGAGAAGGCGAAACTCAATACAACTATAGATTTTCCAGGAAAGAGCATGTATCCGGCGCGTGCCAATTATTTCGCAGGACCTGTTTTGAAGATATAGGTGGATACACACCAATAAAAGAAGGAGCCATTGATCTTACCGCCGTCGTTACTGCCAGAATGAAAGGGTGGCAAACAAGAACCTTTACAGAGAAACACTGCGTTCACCATCGCACAATGGGAACGGCAAAACACCACGTTTACAAGGCGCTTTTCATAAGCGGTTACGGTGACTACCGGATGGGCGTGCATCCCTTATGGCAAATATTCAGGTCATTATATCAGATGAGCAGAAAGCCTTTCGTTATTGGTGGTTTAATTTTACTTACGAGTTATTTTTGGGCCTGGATCAGGCAAGCACCTAAGCCAGTCTCACAGGAATTTGTAATTTTTAGAGGCAAAGAACAAATGCAATGGTTGAAAGAATATTTTTTAAAGGCATTACGACTGTCCCTATGACAATAAAGCACTTACTCATCAAAATAATAATAAAATATTAAAAAAAAGAGAAGACAATGAAAGTAAAACCAATTCCAATAAATTGGCACCCAGATCTTCCCATCTTTGCCATGGAGTCATTTCTAAAAGCAGTCGGCGACGATTATGGCTGGCTCGGCGGACATGATGAAAACACAGGGACATTGCGTTGTATTCTGCCGTACACAATAATCAGGAAAACAATATTTAGGATGGCAAGATTCCGTGTTGAAACAATAGAAGTTGATCAACCATTGTCTATTGAAGATGAAAAAATATTTTTAAATAATTGCGTAAAATATTTCAGTTCTTTGGGTGTGCATCTGATCATTCCGGCAACAACTAATACAATTTTTCGCACATATCCTGATAAAGCGGATGCTGCACCCTATGGGAGCTACATCATAGACCTGACACAGCCGGAAGATAATATTTGGAAAAATATTGATAGAATAATGCGACAAAACATAAAGACAGCCATAAAAAAAGAAGTTACCATCAGAGACGGGTCAGAAGATATACAATCTGCTCACAACCTAATAGTAGAAACATTTAAAAGATCAGAACTACCCTTTATGGGATATGAAGAATTTTACCGTTTTGTTAAAGGGCTGGGCAAATACGGCAAGATTTTAATTGCAGATTGCGATGGCATACCTCAAAGCTATGCAGTTTTTGGCTATAGCGATTACCGCGCATACGCAATCTATGCCGGTAATATAGAAAATCAACAGTCGGGGGCCAACAAATTATTATATTGGGAGGCAATAAAACTTTTCAAAAGCATGGGAGTGCGCAGTTATGACTTCGTTGGCGCACGCATCAGGCCCGAAAAAGGATCAAAGCAAGAATCCATCAACGCATTAAAACGACGCTTCGGAGCGGAGCTTAAAGAAGGTTTTATATGGAAACATTCCATAAATCCATTAATGTTTAAACTATACAATCTTGCCGCCAAATGGAGAAGTGGCGGCGACATTGTTGACGCAGAAAGGCACAAGTTACAAACCACAACAGAAGAACATTAGGAATTATAGATTATGTTAAGATTATTGCCTGTTGAAAATTGGCAATATGGGATTTCAGATGCCCTCAATGCGTTGTTTAATATATTATTTGAACAAATTGATACCAATATCATCAACATAGACAGCATCGGCCAGTGTGTTCCTGTAAGATCAGCAAGAGCCGGGATTTATACAATCCTTAAATCTTTGAATCTGTCTAAAGGCTCACGCGTGGGGGTTCCTCTTTATTGCTGTCCGGTAGTGTTTAAAGCGGTTGAGGCAGCGGGATGCAAACATTGTTTTATTGACATAGATTATACAACCTGTTGCATTTCCGCAGATGATTTTTTACGAAAACGAAATGATCTTGATGCAATTATTGCCGTACACATGTTCGGCAATACCTGTGATATGCATGCACTGGAAGATGTCGCTGAAGGAAAACCCATTATTGAAGACTGCGCCCAATCACTGGGAAGTATGTTTAAAGGGAAAATGACCGGTACTTATGGTATAGCAGCGGCGTTCAGTTTCAGATCGGGTAAATATTTAAGCGTCGGCGAAGGAGGCGCATTGTTCTCTAATGAACCCATTATTATGCAAAAACTCGAAAAAACAAATGCCGGCTTTTCCAGGCCGAAACTTCCGGAAGAAATAAAGCATCTGGCTGAAACATACATTCGTACAAAGCTGCGCACCAGGCCTCTATATGGATTAATAGGTTATCCTCTTTGGAAGTTTTATAACAAAAAAGTAGATTATTCAGCAAAATCCCCCATAGCATTTACTCAAAGCTACATTTCCGACTCACTAACTGCAGCTAAACGGCTTAACAACCTGGACTTATTTATCAAAACACAGCGTCATTATGCAGATATATTCACGCATGAATTGGGATTGCCGTCCAACATGTATTGCCCTGAAATACCTGAAGCATTCTACAACAGATACCTTTACCCTATTTTTTTAGATTCAGTCGGCCAGCGTGACAAAATGATCCAATATCTCCATAATCTGCAAATCGGAACAGCCAAACCTTATCATGACATTGCAAAGGTTGCTGCCACTTACTATGGCTATAAAAGCGATTGTCCCGTGGCTGAACAAATAGCTGATAGAGTTCTTGTTATGCCGAATCACTATAACCTTGAAGAACATGAAATTTATCATATAGCTCACTGTATAAAAGATGGTCTCAAAAAAATAAACAACTGAAATCAAAGTATTTTATCATTTTTGGGTTTAATTAATATCAACAATATGTTATTAAGATTCTTAATGCAGGCGATTAGCTCAGTGGTAGAGCACCTCCAATACATGGAGGGGGTCGAAGGTTCAAATCCTCTCATCGCCTACCAATAATAAATTTTGCCGTAATAGCCGGCCTTAATATTTAGATTCCTTTCTTTTCTTGTTTTACAGCAAAAGACATCTTTTTTCGTACTCCTCTTTTTCCATGAAAACTTTTTTCAGTATATGATCGATTTTATTTTCACAATTGATTACGAAATTTACGGCAATGGCGAAGGATCATTAAAAGATCTGGTGTTTGAACCAACATGCCAATTAAAAAAAATATTAGATCGCGAAAACTGCAAAATGGTTTTTTTTATAGAAGCAGCCGAACTCGAGAAGATTGAAGAGGCCAAATCTGATCCTGCAATTGACAGCGTAAAAAATCAAATCAAAGAGTTGCATGAAAAAGGGCATGAAATCGCTCTTCATCTTCACCCGCAATGGTATAATGGAACCTGGAAAAACGGCAAATGGGATTTGGATTATTCCGAATACAACCTTTGTACTTTGCCTGAAACAAGAATTAATCAGATAGTTGAACGCGCCATTAATTACCTGCGTAAAATCCTGTGTGAGCCTGAGTATAAACCATTCTCTTTTCGAGCAGGGAACTGGCTTTTTCAACCGACTCAACCTGCCGCCCTGATACTTTTCAATCACGGTATCAGAATTGATTCCTCGGTCTTTAAAGGGGGGCTTCAACACCAAACGAGGCTGGATTATCGTCGCTCCCTTAAAAACGGCTATTTCTGGCAATTTCAGGACGATGTGAATGAGCCCGCACACACCGGTTACTTAATTGAAATACCAATTTACACAGAAATGGTTCCCCCCTGGCGTATGGCTACAAAGAAACGCCTTGCGCTTCAACAAAAAGCCGCCACGGGCAGAAAAACATTAAGAGAACTGATCGATCGCCTGCGAGACTTGGCGCGGCCCTTCCATCCCCTGAAGCTCGATTTTTGCAGAATGACCTTTGATGAGTTGATTACCATCACCAATAAGATCATTAGAGATGATAAATTCAAACCAGATGAATATAAGCCGATTGCAACCATAGGTCACACAAAAGATCTGACAGACTTTGATACCATCTCTTTATTCCTTGCACATTTAAAACAAAATAATATCCAAATATGTACATTCAAAGAATCCAATTCCCGACTATAGCGGTAAAAAATCAAGGCCTCCTGCCCATTCTTCTAGTTATTCCTCCGGCAATTAAAGAGGCAAATATTCCACCTTTTTGAATGTCCCCCTTTGGAGGGGGCCAGGGGGAGGAATCACGCAATTTTACAACCTGTTTTTTTCCACCTCCGGCCCGCTAAAGCGGGCCACCTCCGCCAGCGGAGGACATACAGAAAGTATTTATATATTTAATTGCCGGAGCAATAATGACTTCAGTACACCATATAACAGTTTGCATTTGCACATATAAAAGACCGCACTTGCTTGCGAAGTTATTAAATAAGCTGCAAACTCAGGTGACCGAAAACCTGTTCACCTATTCAGCCGTTATAGTGGACAATGATGCTCTTCAATCCGCAAGAGAAACTATCCGTGAATGGCAGTCCAAATCCATTATACCTATTAATTACCATTGCGAGCCGGAACAAAACATTTCCATGGCCAGAAATAAGACAATTGCAAATGCTTCCGGTGATTATGTGGCTTTAATCGATGATGACGAATTTCCGGATACACAATGGCTTCTCCATCTTTATAAAGCAATTCAACAATATGGAGCCGATGGCATTCTTGGCCCTGTACTGCCCCACTTTGAAATTGAACCACCTAAATGGGTATTAAAAGGTAACTTTTTTGACAGACCCAAACCCATAACCGGCCAGGAGTTGAGTTGGCAAGATACACGCACAGGTAATGCATTGTTAAAAAGAAACATCTTCGCTGATGGTCAAGTCTGGTTTGATCCGGCTTTTGGCAGCGGCGGCGAGGATCGTGATTTTTTCAGAAGAATGATTGCTGATGGTCGAATATTTATATGGTCAATCGATGCGCCTGTCTTTGAAACAATACCACCACAACGGTGGGATAAAAAAGTTTTACTTAAGCGTGCATTACTGAGGGGTAAAATGGCGCTTAACGCAGCAAAATCAAAATTGTTAAGCACTTTATTTTCGTCTCTGGCAATAACTTTATATGCCTGCTTCCTGCCCCTATCTTTGCTTTTCGGCTATCATGTTTTTATGAAATACCTGATCAAAACTTGCGATCATATTGGGAAGGTTACCGCCTTTTTTGGTTTTAACTTGGTTAATGAAAAATACGTTGGTGTTTAAATGTCATCAGAAAATAATAGCAATTACATAATTAACTCTTCAGATAAAATTCTCGTCACAGGCGCAGGCGGTTTTGTCGGCTCAAAAGTAGTCGAAACTCTTTCTCTTTTCGGATTTAAAAACATCCGATGTCTTATTCGGTCGGACAATAATATTTTAGCGTTAAAGAAAATCACCTCTGGCCTGAATAGCACCATAGAATTTATACAGGGCAATTTACTTGATCGTAATACCTGTAAGAACGCCGTGAAAGATGTTTCCATAATATATCATCTTGCCGCCGGTGTGGAAAAATCTTTCCCCGGGTGTTTTCTTAATTCCGTTGTTACAGCCAGAAACTTAATTGATGCCGCCTTGCAGGAAACGTCACTTAAACGTTTTGTGAATATCAGCTCTATCGCAGTTTACACCAACCAAAATATTAAAAAAGGCGGCATACTGGATGAAAACTGCCAAGTTGATACAAAATTTGTAGAACGTTTTGAAGCTTATACATATGGAAAAGCGAAACAGGACGAACTTGTTATAGAATATGGTAATAAATTCAAGTTACCTTATGTAATTGTCCGGCCCAGTGTCATTTTCGGTCCCGGAAAAGCTAAAATTACTGATAGGATTGGCACAGATACTTTCGGGATATTTCTTCACTTGGGATTAGGAAATACTATCCCTCTCACATATCTTGATAATTGTGCAGAGGCAATCGTACTTGCCGGACTTCAGCCCGGCATTGAAGGTGAGGTATTCAATATTACGGATGACAATCTACCTACAAGCAGACAATTTTTACGCCAATATAAAAAGCAGGTAAAAAAAATGCTGTCAATTCCTGTGCCCTACCCTCTTTGGTATTTCTTCAACACAATATGGGAAAAATATTCTAAATGGTCTGGTGGCCAGTTACCGCCGGTTTTTAACAAACGCTCATGCGAGGTATATTGGAAACGTGTCAACTACTCCAATGAGAAAGCAAAACATCTTTTGAATTGGCAACCCAAAATTCCGATGGATATTTCTTTGGACAATTTTTTTAAATATATGAAAAGTATTCAGGTGAATAAGCAATGATCAAAGTTGCCATTATCGGCTGCGGCAAAATGGCCGATCAACATGCAGTTCAAATTCAGCGTATTTCTGATGCCGTTATAGTAGCAGTTTGCGACAGTGAGCCCTTAATGGCAAGACAAATGGCAGAGCGCTTTAATATAGAAATGTGCTTTACAGATGTTCAGGAAATGCTGGATAAGACAAAACCGGATGTGGTGCATATAACCACCCCACCCGCAAGCCACTATCCTTTGGCTAAGCAGTGCCTGGATTCGGGATGTAATGTTTATGTGGAAAAACCTTTTACATTAGACACACTGGAAGCTGAAGCACTGATCAGGCTTGCCGACCAAAAGAACCTGAAAATTACCGCCGGACACAATGCACAGTTTACGCATGCAATGATTAAAATGAGACAGCTTGTAAAAAACGGTTATCTGGGTGGTGCGCCTGTCCACATAGAAAGTCACTACTGCTATGATTTTGGTGATATAAGCTACGCTAAAGCAATATTGGGAGACGACAACCACTGGGTGCGGAAACTACCCGGCTCATTACTACAAAATATAATAAGCCACGGCATCAGTAAAATTGCAGAATTTCTATCAGGCGATAAACCCACTGTAATAGCTAACGGGTTCACTAGTAATTTTCTTAAGGAAGCTGGTGAAACCGGTATCATTGATGAGGTTCGTGTAATTATTAAAGATGAAAACAATATAACTGCATATTTTACTTTTTCGTCACAGATTAAACCTGTACCGCACCAATTAAGACTCTACGGTAAAAGGAATTCCCTGATCGTTGATGACGATCATCAGATTGTGATCAAGGTTGATGATAAAGAATATAAAAGTTATTTAAACTACTTTATACCGCCTGTTCAGTATGCAAAGCAGTATCTTGGAAATCTCAGAACCAATTTTAAGAAGTTTTTAAAAAGGGATTTTCATCTGCCAAACGATGCCGGATTAAAATTATTGATTTCGTCTTTCTATCAATCAATTGAAGGGAATGCACCGCTGCCTCTTTCCTACCGTGAAATAATTTTAACCTCAAAAATCATGGACGCCATATTTTCACAGATCAAAAAGTAACATATGCTTTTTAACTCAACAATTTTTTTCAGATTTTTTAGACTTCATTTAGCAATTGCAAAGAGAGACCCGCTTTATTATTATCTTTAAAGAGTTCACTTTAAATTTTAGACAGCTCAAATTTATAAGTACCTAATTAATCATGAAACATAACGCTTTATTAACTCTTTTCTCAAATTATATTTCCAAAACAAGACATTGGTACCAGTTAGTTTTTATCTTCTGCGCTGTCATAGTCATTGTTTCATTAATCAGTCATTTTACAGTCCATTTCCTCAGAATTTCAACATCGCCTGGTAAATACCAAAACTATGGCGCTAATGATCGTGTTGCCACAACCAGATTATATGGTTCATCAGTTGCATACTCCGCAATCGACTGGAGCGAAATTTCAAAAATACTGGGTGCTCCAATTGAGAGTTGGGCTTCACTCGGACAGACCCCCTCAGAGTGGGAGTATTCTCCCCGGCCATCAAAAGAAATCAAACGTATTTTTATCGCCATTTCGCCCGTCGATTTGAATGAACACGCTCTTAGCGATTTTCGAGTCGATTACGTACCACTAACACAGACGATCCGTGATTTGTGGCAAGTACAGGCTGATTTCTCCTTCAATAAAAGAGTCCTGAGCCAATACCCTACAAGAGCTCTACGAGTTCTGTTTCCAACAGTAGGCCGATCCGACGGAGTGATGACTGGGATACGGGATGAGCTCAAAAAAATGACCAGAATCGGCAGCTCATCGGAGCCAGATGAAGCTTTCAGGTTTAAGATGGAGGGTGACTCGGGGCTCGAAGAAAAAGTAAGCGACTGGCCTCCCGGACGACTTCAGCGCCGTTTAGCTCTGACACGGGCAGCATGCCAAGGAAAGCATTCTTTCAATGGACTCAAGAAGATGGCATTAACGAGGCTCGTTCAGAATTTTAAACAAAAAGGCCAATTGATCTTTATTGTATTGCCAGTGTCACCAATCTATCAAGAGGAATTTTTAACTGCCAAAGTTAAACATGAATTTGAAATGGAATTGGCAGATTTTCAAAGCTTATGGCCACAGGCAAAACTAATCCGATTAGACAAATTGCCGCCTCTTCAAGATAATTCCATGTACTGGGATTTTGTACACGCTAATCACTATGGACAACAGATCATGACATCTGCTTTCTTAACTCACCTTGATCATTCCGGACGTCTGCCATGACCTTTACCTCTTTTGAATTCTTCGCCTTTTTCCTGTTTGTCCTCTTAGGGCGCTGCGTGACACGAAACAATACGGTAACAAAATGGTTTTTGTTGGTTACCAGCATTTTTTTCTGCCTTATTTCAAGTGTTTCTTGTGCCATTGTGATTTTATTTATAACGTTTGTCGATTTCTTCATAGGTCGAAAACTCGGACAAATACAGAATCAACACCATCGTAAAAGGCTATTAATCTTCAGTTTAGTAATTACCCTTGGACTTCTAGGTTTTTTTAAATACACAAATTTTTTTCTGGAAAACATTTGGTTTGTTCTTGGAATCATGAATATTAAGACCTCTCAAATTAAACTGAATATTACTGCTCCACCTGGAATCTCATTCTTTACGTTTGCCAGCGTAAGTTATATTATCGATGTTTACTACAATAGACTAAAACCGTGCCACAGCTTCAGGGATTACGCGCTCTTTCTCAGCTTTTTCCCGAAGCTGTTGTCAGGTCCGATAGCACGCGCCGTCAATTTCCTTCCTCAACTGAAGCAAAGAATTCAGATAACTGCATTGGATTTAGAAACCGGTCTTGCATACATTCTGTTGGGAGCTGTTAAGAAATTAGTCATTGCGGATCAAGTTGCAAGCCATGTTAATATGATTTTTTCCTCACCAGGGCAATATGATGCTTACACCCTTCTTCAGGGGCTGTTGGGTTATACCGTTCAACTTTACTGTGATTTTTCTGGTTATTCTGACATGGCCATAGGTGCAGCAAGATTACTAGGTTACAAATTACCTGAAAACTTTCAAATGCCCTTTTCAGCGGCTACTATTACTGAATTCTGGCGTCGATGGCACATCACAATGTCTAATTGGTTCCGTGATTACCTCTTTTTTCCGCTTGAAATGGCAAGGCGGAAAAGTCTTTACCCCATCTTTCGTACATGCAGCAACCTCATTATAACATATCTTGTTTGCGGTCTATGGCACGGTGCCGGATGGGGATTTGTGATATGGGGCGGAATCCATGCCGTCGCAATGGCAATTGAGGTGCTTTGGAAAAGATGGAATTTATTTGTCTCTTTAGAAGATTCAAGATTATTTCAAGTAGCTTGGACATTCATTTCTCATATATTGACTCTTGGCGTTTTGCTTTTGAGCCTTATTTTTTTCCGATCGGAATCAGTCGCAAATGCTTGTACTTATCTTACCCGTTTAATTTTCTGGACACCAAACGGTACCAACATGATATCACCGTATATTCTGCCAGGAGTAGCGGCCGTGTTTTTTGTCCATTTGTTCGTGAATAAAAACCGTAACTGGTCTCAGGAAATACCGGCCAAAGCGCCGATCATCCGCATCCTGGTATACACATGCCTTCTTATCTTGCTTGTCACACTTGGCGCAACCGACAGCGTTCCTTTTGTTTATTTCCAGTTTTAACTCAAAACGAACAAGAATTCACGCAATACAATACTTAAGAAGAGGGAAAATCATGACAAAGAAGATTGAAGAAACCGTTACTCAATTTGTTACCGAAATGCTGCTTGAAAGAGGCATAAAAGCAAAACCTTCACCCGATACTTCGCTGATTGACAGCGGCATGATCGATTCACTAAGTGTTGTGACGTTTGTCGGACAACTTGAAAATGCGTTCGGCATTACTATCTCGATGGCAGACATGACACTGGACAATTTTGATACTATTCAATTTATTTGTGATTTTATAAAATCAAAACTTTCCCAGGAGAGATAAAAATGCCAATCATCCTCGATAATTTTCGGAGAATAGTCCTCAAGTACCCTACACAGACAGCGGTCCTTCACTGCCGGAGCAAAGGAAAGTATTCCAAGATTAGCTTTGCTGAGCTTGATAGAAGATCGGATGTAATTGCCGGTTATCTGACAGATCAAGGTATTGAAAGTGGCAATTTTGTTGGTGTTTACATGAGCAGATCCATTGATCATGTAACATCTATTCTAGGTATTATGAAAGCAGGTGCAGCATTTTATAGCCTCAATCCACGCACAACTCAGGAGCAGGTCATCTACACGGCGCGTCTTTCACGAGCACCTGTCGTTCTTATTGATGACAGTGCATTACTAAATCTGCAGGACATATACAATCATAAAGAAAATTCTTTTAACTTAACTCACTATTCGAGTGATGTGACATCGCTATTTCATGAGCAGATCATTGCCCGGATCAACGAAAAATTCCCTTTAAGCCGGTTGCCACAAGTATTTCTACCCAAAGACAATATACCGATCCGAGAAGCTATTGTCCCCCGCGATGTTGCGCTTGCTTTATTTACCTCCGGATCTACCGGCACTCCCAAGGGTGTTTTAATTTCACATCAGGACCTTTATAATCGAACCCTTACTGAATGTGAATATTATGGAATCACACGTTCGGATGTTTTGCTAAATCTCCTGCCCTTTTCCTTTGATGTGGGAACAAATCAGTTGTTTACTGCTCTTGTAACAGGCGCGCAATTAACTATCTTGAATTCATGGATGCCCGCCGATATTGTTTCAACAGTCAAGCAACACCAAATCACCGGCATCTCCGGCGTACCGGCAATCTGGGCATCATTTCTGAATCTGTCTGACAGCAAAGAGTCGCTGGAAGCCATCAAATCGGTTCGCTATATCACTATTTCCGGTGGCGACCTTGCACCGGAACAGCTCAAACGCTTGGGTATGTTACTTCAAGGCACACAGATATTCAAAACATACGGTCAATCAGAAACATTTCGAAGCGGTATCCTGCTGCCATCGGAATATCATCTGAAAATGCTCTCTGTTGGACGGCCGGTTAAAGGCACAAAAATATCAATTTTGAACAGTAAAGGTAAGCTCGCGGCCCCTAATGAAATGGGCGAAATTATCCATTATGGTGATGGGATGATGCTGGGATATATTGGAGACGCCCGGGGAACTGCACGAAAAATACGAACCAACCCACATCAAAATAAACGCAGCCCCTACATTCAAAAGGCCGTTTTTACCGGAGACATTGGTAAAATTGATGAAGACGGATATCTTTACGTCCAGGGACGAAAAGACAAGATGATTAAATCTTCAGGCTATAGAATATATCCCAAGGAGATATCTGACCAGATTCTTCGCCACACAAGCATACAGGATGCTGTTGTTTTCGGCATACCTGATAAAAACATTGGGAAAGCTATATATGCAGAAGTTCAACTAAAAGAAAACCAGGAACTGACAGTAAGCGAATTGAAAACATTCTTATCGGACAAGCTTCCGCCATATATGATTCCATCAAAAATATTCTTCGTTAACTCTTTCCCTCGCACACCATCAGGTAAGATCAGATTAGCGGAAGTGGAAAGGAAATACCATGAATAAAGAAGAATTTTATTCTATTATTGGCAAAGATGCCGTCGCACACATCATTAAAGAGGTCCCAACGCCTGCCTACATCTATTTTAGAAAAATCATGCATAAAAGGTATACCGATCTGGTCAGTTGCCTTCCTCCGTCTTTTCAGATCTATTACGCTGTAAAGGCTAATCCATTTGCTGGCATTTTGCAGGAATTGTCATCCTTAGGGGTCGGGGCCGACGTTGCCTCTTTGGGCGAACTCAAAAGAGCTCGCCATCACAAAATCAAGGCTGATCGCATAGAATTTTCCGGACCTGCCAAGTCCGAAGATGAGATCGGTGAAGCTATCCGGCATGGAATTTCAGCAATCAACGCCGACAGTCTACCTGAACTAGAAACTATTGCACGAATCAGTCGGCAGATGGGTATAAAGGCGAATGTCGGTATTAGAATCAATCCTCACCAGACAGCGGATACTGCAGGTATAAAAATGAGCGGTGATACTCAATTCGGAATTCCCATGACCATGATCAAAGAAGCATTGAATTTTATTCGGTCACATGCAGATACCATGGTTTTTTCCGGTTTGCATGTCCATGCAGGGTCCCAGATTTTGTCAAGCACAGCTCTCATTGATAACTTTCGAATGATACTGGATACAGCAGTAGCGACGTTTGATCTTGGTATTTTTCCCATTAATAAAATAAATTTTGGCGGCGGCTGGGGCATCAATTACTTTTCCAATCAAACAAGCCTTGACTTAAAACAACTGTCTGACGGGCTGAAAGAACTTTTTTGCGAGGGTAAATATGCCAAGTTTGCACAAACGCGTTATATCGTGGAACCGGGTAGGTTTCTGGTGGGCGAGTGCGGGCTGTATGCGACACGCATCTTGTATCGAAAGCATGGGATAAAGAAAAATTTTCTGATTGTTGATGGGGGCATGCATCATCACTATCTGCTTGTCGGCGGCATGGGTCAGGTCGTCAGAAGAAATTTCGAGATGGACGTTTTTACAGCAAGCGAACACATAGACATGACACCAACAACTTACGATATCGCCGGCTGTCTTTGCACTCCTCAAGATATACTTGCCACTAATTTTCAGTCCGTGCGTGAACTGCACAAGGGTGACCGTATTATCTTCTTTAATTCCGGTGCTTATGGATTAACGGCAAGCCCGATAAACTTCCTCGGCCACGAACTACCGGCTGAAATCATTGCCTAGAATTTCACAAGGAGAATCACGATGGAAGTAGCTTTAAAAGAGATTCAACATGACAACATCCAGATAGTCAAACCCTGGCTTATAGATAAAGATAATGCGCAATTTCTGGATCCATTTTTTCAGAATGAAGATCTCCGAGACGAGCAACTCGCTTTTTTCTTGATGCGAAGAGATAAAAGGACATTTCTTATTATTTGTGATGATATCCCTGTAGGGATAATGGGTTTGACAAAAATTGATGAGAAAAACAAATCTGCAGAGATATGGAGCGTCATTGGCAATCTAGAATACAGAAAAAAAGGCGTCTCCACAACTGGCTTTATTTTGACACTCCACAAAGCATTTTATGATCTCAATTTGCACTCCGTGAGCGGTTGGGCTGCAGAAAGCAACTTCACAATTAAAATCTTTCATAAATTAGGTTTCAAATGCATAGGCCGCCAACGTGAATGTCATCTCTTTGACGGAATTTTTAAGGACAGAATTCTTTTCGACATTCTTCACCAAGAATTCAAATCAAATTTTTTACACAAATAAGATTTTCGTCTAATGACGAACAATCCGTTGGGGTTCATGCTTTCGAATGCCATCAGTTGTTGCACTCATACTTTGTTCATTATTTGTCTTCTGGCTTCTCACGCTGGATCACAAAATATCCCATGAATGTTCTTTTGCTGTCTGGATACCTACTATATGGGTGCTTCTTATTGCCAGTAAACCATTGGCTATCTGGTTTTCGCATTCAGCGGGGGAAGGCGAGTATGGAAGCCCCTTGGATCGGAATTTCATTATTCTTCTGATTATTATTGGAGTTACAATCCTTGTAAAGCGGAGATTTTCTTTTTCAAAAGCAATCGAGGGCAATACCTGGTTGATAATATTAACATTATACATGTTAATAAGCACTTTGTGGTCATCGGTAGGCGTTTATACATCCTTTGTTCGTTGGGTAAGGGCAACTCCGGCGTTAATAATGGGTTTTCTTTTGCTTACAGAAAATAATCCACGCGAAGCAATGCTGAGCGTATTAAGAAGAACAACATATATCCTCATACCTTTTTCTGTGCTTCTAATAAAATATTATCCTCACTACGGCGTTGAATATTCCAGATGGACAGGTGAATTGATGTGGGTAGGAGTCACTCTACAAAAAAACGGGATCGGACGCCTCTGTATGATTTCTTTATTTTTTTTAATATGGTCATTTTTCAAAAGAAGAAACCAAGCACAAATTACAGAAGTGAGATATCTCGTCACAGCGGAAATATTTTTGCTGTGTTTAACTCTATGGCTTTTAAAGGGTCCCAGCATTTATGCCATGTCAGCCACGGCACTCCTTTCAACATCCGTGGGATTAGCTGTCTTGGCTGTTTTGTTATTATTAAATCGTTTCAAGATATTTCCAAATCCCAATCTCGTAGCAACAATTATGCTTCTGTTTATCATCGTGGGTATAGTTACAGTATTTACAAGTGGCTCTACCGTTGCCTCCCTTACTGGCTCCGTGGGACGCGATACAACACTGACGGGGCGAACAGATGTCTGGAATAGTCTTTTACCCGTAGCAATGCAGCGCCCGCTTTTAGGCTATGGTTTCGGCGGGTTTTGGACTCAAGAAATCCGTGATCATTTTATGATCAGCGATGCGCATAACGGATATCTTGATATGATTTTAGACACGGGCTTTCTGGGCTTGTTTTTAACGACAATGTTTTTGTTATCGTCTTGCCATAAAGCAATCACTTTGCTAAAAAAAGATTTGTTCTGGTCGCTTCTCTGGTCCTGTTTTTTATTCATGGCAGTTATACATAACATATCCGAATCATCAATCAGCGCATTTGCAACACATCTGACAGCCCTTCTCATATTCTTGGCCATTGTCTCAACACCGAGCATTGTGGGTGAAGTAAGCATTGAAAACAATGAAAATGCTATAAACTCGTGATTTTTATAAAATTCAGGAGTATTTATGACAATTAGTCGCCAGGATATAGGAGTGTTATTGTTTTATATTCTCGGATATTCTCGACTTAGAAATTTTTTGCTTCGAGTTCGACGTAAACCAATGACGCGTTTCATCACGTTTCATGATATTGAACCTTCAGCTGTCGCTAACTTTGAAAGCAATATTGTTTTTCTCAAACAAAACTTAAATGTCATCAGTTTTGATGATTACATGACAGGAAATTTATCAACATCAAAAGTCAATATCGTTATCACCTTCGACGATGGCTTTAAAAGCTGGGTTACCCATGCAGTTCCAATACTCAGAAAACTGTCACTGCCGGCGACTTTTTTTATATCAACAGGCTTTGTAGGGCTTAACAAGCATGAAACCACATCTTTCTTGAGATCAAACCTTCTGTTAAATGAATCATATCAATTAACATCGAGTGGCGGCCTTTCCAACGATGATATTAGAAATATTAGCGACCATGGTTTTACTATAGGAGGTCATACATTGAGCCACTGTGACCTTTCAGCGTTTCATGATGAGGCTGCACTTAGAAGAGAAATTGAAAAGGACAAAATATTTCTGGAAAATATAATCGAAAAAAAAATCCACTACTTTTCTTATCCTTTTGGATTCCATAATAATCCTAATATAGATATTATCAAAATTTTACAGGAAGTTGGATACCAGGGCGCAGTAACTACAATATCAGGTTATAATGACAAGAAGACAAATGCATTTCTGCTACGCCGTAATCTTACAAGCGCAGCAATGTCAAGTTTAGTTTTTAAAGCGCGTATTTACGGAAATTATGAACTAGTTAAACTTTTAAAAGAAACATTTTTAAAATCATATTAATCTGAAAGGCACTGATTATGTACGACAATCTCACCTTTCGTCGTCAATTTCTATTGGCAAAAGAAAAAATAAAATTTTTTGATAATTGGAATTCATTACAAATAGGTTCACAATACCTATATACACATCCTGACCTGGATACGATCATGTTTCAAGATTTAGAAAAACTTATCGTATTAATGGGTAATATTTACAACCCGAAACAACCTGATGCAACAAACCATGATATTTTAGAAATCATACATAAAAACTCAAATAGCATTACGAATTTGTTTTGCCAAGTCAAACGATTTGCCGGGGCATATGCAATCATTTATAAAAATTCAACCGATTATATTATCTTCCATGATGCATTGGGAATACGAGAAATATATTACTGTACTTCAGAAAATCTCATTATTTGTGGATCGCAGCCGAATTTGATTGCCGATTTTTCCGAACCACCAATCCGTGTAACTGACGACCCGTTATTTCTCGATTTTTTTAACAACCATCTTAAAAACTCTAGCATGATTAGTGATAATACTTATTTTAAAGACGTTAAACACCTATTACCTAATCACTACCTCGATTTAAATCAAGGTAAAGCATCTAGATACTGGCCATCTGCACATATTAAAAAAATTGATCTAGATGACGCCGTCCAACGTATTTGCAACTATCTTCAGGGTATTATGAATGCTTTGGTGCAAAGACATCAGATCATGATGGCAATAACTGCAGGCATTGATAGTAGAACTCTTCTTGCGGCATCAAAATACGTTAAAGATAAAATATACTTTTTTGTTAATGATGAAAATATCGGACATAATCATCCAGACATTTACATACCTTGCAAAATATTTCGCACTATTGGAGAACCATTTCATGTACATGACAATTCTGGTAATATAGATTTAGAATTTCGAAAAATATTTTTGAATAATGTATTTCTTGCTTCCGAAAGAATGCTCCCCACTATTTATAATGTGTATTTTAAAAACCATTCAAATAAAGTCAATATTTTGGGGACTGGTGAGATTGGACGAACGCGTTTTGGGAAAGACCCACGATGGATAAACGGACACTATTTAGCCTACAAGATGAAACATCATAAAAGCCCTTATGCCGTGAAACAATGCGAAAAAATATTGTCTGAACTTACACCTATTGCAAAGATGGCAGGTTTAAATATAATGACTATATTTCAGTGGGAGCAAAATAAGGGTAACAGATGGGTAGTTGGAAATTCGGAATCCGATATCGCAATCGAAGAAATCGATCCGTTTGATAGCCATTTACTGTATGAATATTTTTTAGGCGTTGACGACATGTACACAGATTATGAAAATCCTATAATTTTCAAGAAAATAATTCATAACATGTGGCCAGAATTACTTACTTGGCCTGTTAATCCTCCTTACACAATAAAAGATAAAATGAAAAATATATTAAAGATGCTGGGTATATTCAAGCCACTGGATCGTATGAAATATGGATTCAGTTATTTTTACTGGCGATACATGAAGTAAAAACGTGATGTTTAAAACAATTTTTTCGCACTCAATTTATTTATGAATAATCACCTTCGTTATCGGCGACAATTTTTAATCTCGAAAATACCCGTTCAATCTTTTGATAATTGGACATGTTTAAACACTGGAAATATCTATATACAGGCGCACCCGGATCTTGAAGTCCAAAGTATAAAGAGCAAAGATACTGAGCTCATACTATTAGGAAGCATTTTCGATGCTGAATACCCAGAAAAAACAAACATTGAAATCATCAGGGATATCACCGCAAGTACCGAGTCATTGGGTGATTTATTCATAAACGTAAAGAGGTATTCAGGCAACTACGCCCTTTTGTACAAATCAAGCAAAAATATTATTATTTTACAAGATGCGCTGTCTTTACGTGAAATATACTACTGCACAGTTGAAAATAATATTATTTGCGGATCTCAACCGAATTTGATTGCCGCTTTTGCAAAACCTCATGTGTCTAAAACAGATAACCTTGATATTATAGATTTTTATGAAAATTACATGGTGAACAATAGCTGGATCGGTGACGAGACGCTTTTTCATGGGATAAAGCATTTGTTGCCTAATCACTATTTGGATATTTCAGAAAGAAAAGTATATCGTTACTGGCCTAATGAACCAATTCGAAGATTAAAGCTGGAGGATGCAGTTGAACCAATTAGCGCATTCTTAAGCGGAATTTTAAAATCCATCTCAAATCGCCATTCACTTATGCTTGCAGTTACCTCGGGCACGGATAGCAGAACACTCCTCGCCGCGTCGAAGGAAATTAAGGATAAGATATATTACTTTGTGAACAACCACGAATACATGGGGTATGATCATCCTGATATTACTGTCCCTAAATCAATGTTGGACAAAATCGGAATCCCCTTTCACATTCACGATATTCCAGATGAAGTGTGCGAGAACTTTAAACAAACTTATACTGATAATGTTTTTTTTAAAACAGAGCGGCTTTTAACGGCAATCTACAACATCTACTACCTGAATCATAGCAACAAGGTAAACATCACATCAACAGGCGAAATAGGAAGAAGCCGATACGGGGTCACAAAGCGAAAAATCAACAGTCACCTTCTTGCATTCAAGATGGGACAGAATCCGAATTGCCGTTATGTAGATATCCAATGTCGTAAAATTCTTTCAGAATTGTCTCCCGTTGCGGCAAAATATGGACTGAATTTGCTAACCCTCCTTTACTGGGAGCAGAAAATTGGCAACTGGGGAACAATCGTTAATTCAGAGTCCGACATTGCTATTGAGGAATTTGATCCTTATGGGAGCCATTACCTCTTGGAGCTCTTGCTGGGCGTAGATGAGAAATATACACAATACGATGAACAACCTTGTTGTCTTTTATATCAGAAAATGGTCAGTCACTCATGGCCGGAATTGATGGAGTGGCCGATGAATCCCCCCTTTACTAGGCGAGACAAAGTTTTAGATTTTTTGCGTAGAATCAAGATGCTAAATTTCTTGAAAGAGATAAAATACCAGCTAAGCTATCTATTATATTTGGGCAAAAAAATAACTCTTTCATGAAAATACGTACAAACACCATCAGATATTCTACCATATCCGAGTGTCCCTTATCTCAAGTTTTTTTTACAAAATAACCATTAAATATGAATCGCAGCAGTCGCAAAGATAATTTTTTCAGCAGAGATCAACTGAAGGTTGAGTTAAAAAAAAGGTCGGTCCATAGCGCATTGAATAAAATGATCACCAGCGGCGCGTCCATTATTATCACATTAGCCTCGGCAATGATTCTAGCGCGCCTTTTGGCTCCAGAAGTTTTTGGGATTTTTGCCATGGTGTATTCATTTACTGAAATCGCGCGCTACTTGATGGAAGTAGGTATTGGCACAGCCATTGTACAAAAAGAAGATATCACACATGAAGAGGTAAGCGCGCTTTTTTGGATTAACTGTTTTATCGGCTTGGTTCTGGCGCTTGCTGTGGCAGCCGCATCACCTGCAATTGCATGGTTTTATGATGACAGCAGTCTTATAAAATTGTGTTTGGCATTGTCTTTGACTTTCTTTTTCAGGGGGATACTTGTTGAACACCGTGCGCTTCTTGAGCGCCAGATGCATTTCGGTTATTTAGGAATAATCAACATATCATCGAATTTTCTAAGTTTTGCGGTTGCGGTAATATTTGCTTGGATTGGTTTCGGTGTATGGTCTCTTGTATGGCGTGAATTAGTTTATGTATTCCTTTACGCCGCAGGAACATGGATTTTTTGTCGCTGGATACCCTCGCTTCCAAACTTTAGTACTAACGTCATATCAAGCCTCAAATTTGGTTTTCATCTATCCGGTGTCAGCTTTATTCAGTATTTAACTCAAAATGTAGATAAAATTCTTATTGGTCGCTTTGCCGGGGCAACACCGTTGGGTTTATATTCAAAAGCACAACAGCTGGCAATGATGCCGATAGTGAATATTCAGATGATATTTTGGGATGTGGGCCTGTCGCCATTGAGTACCCTGCAAAATGATGCCGAACGCTACAAGAGATTTTTTGGAAGAATGATCGCAATTCAATCTTTCATATATCTCCCAATCATAGTCTTTATTGCACTTGAATCAAAAAATGTAATCCAACTGATGCTTGGCGATGCGTGGATAGAAGGTGCTCCGATACTAAGAATCTTTGCAGTTGCCGGATTTGTCACACCTATAATTGCAACACTTCAGCTGGTTATGGTTTCTTGTGGAAATACCCGCCGTTTTCTGTCATGGGGCATTATAAGTGGTTTTCTGACAATTACATCGTATGTCATAGGTATACACTGGGGTGCAATTGGAGTTGCTTATGCTTCAGCCAGTACCAGCTATATCCTTTTTCTATCATCATTCGCCTACTGCCTCATAAATACGCCTATAAACGCCTCCGTTGTAATAAAGAATATCTTACCAATAGCGATATCATGTCTAGGCGCCGGTATCATCCTTAAAGCTATGTTACCTGAATTTTCGTTCTCTAACATAATTTTCGACACAACTGCTTCTTTCTTTGTTTTTTCACTTATCTATCTAGTTATTCTGTTTTTAATCCCTACAGGAAGGAAACAACTTACAGAATTCTTGTCTTACCGGAAAGAATTCTTTTCAAGATAGCGACACCCCATTAAAAATTGAGTATTCAAATAAAACAACAGATCCCAATAAGCCACAACCACTTGATATTATACAACATTCACGACAATCAAGACAACATCAATCTATACCCCCCGTCTTTTAATCAGTAAAAACAATTGTAAAATCATACTATATGTGTCATACGTCACACTCATTTATTAGAACTTATCATTGTGTGATTTCAGACACAGAGTTTTTTTTACCAAACCTCGATTATTTATACGCATGGAGGTTTGTTATGAGCAAAATTATTAAAATCGTTGCATTGGTTGTTTTTTCAGCTACTTTGGGTGTTACTAATATTTATGCAGCCTGCACAGGGGCAAGCCCTACCTGGACATCTACGCCTGATTATACTTCAGTAAGTTCATGTTTATCACGGGCAACTGTAGGAGATACGATTAATGTGGCCTCTGGTAGTGCGACGTGGACATCTACTCTGACGATTAACAAGGGCATATACTTAATCGGTTCCGGTTCAGAAAACACTATAATAACAACAACTGCTACGCCTGGTATAGCGTATGCCCCTTCCGTTGGTGCTCCGGATAACCCATTCAGATTGTCTGGCTTCAAGTTCACAACAACCTCATCATCGCCTATCCTCCAATGGGGCAACATCAATAATGCGCCTACTGCTTTAAATAATAACAAACTTACTAAAGGTAGAGTTGACCACAATATCTTTGAAACTACAGGCAGATCTACTCCGTTGGTTTGGATGTATCTTGGAACCTATGGAGTTTTTGACAATAATATTTTTAATGCTTACACATACGCTTTTAGAGCAACTTCTAATACCGATGGTGGTGCGGGATGGCAATATTGGGGATGGACACCTGGTACTGGAGACGCTATCTTTATTGAAGATAACGTGTTTAATTATTTAGCGTCAGAAAACAATGTAGGAACGTCAAGCCAGTCGCCACACAGGTGGGTTTTCAGATACAACACCTTCAACGTAAACTCGTCAAGTTTTTCGTTCTTTGATGCGCATGGGAATAACTCCAGAGACTATACTTCTGTTCAAATATCTAATTTATATGGGAATAAATTCGTTGCCGGGAACAACGGCGGACAAATGCACGGACTGCGGGGTGGGCAGTCTTTTATTTTCTTTAATGATTGGCAGTCCACTGCTTATGCGGCGACCATTAAGGTACAAGAGGAAGTTGCCGACAGCAACTCACCGGGGCCCGCCTATAATAGCGTAACAGGGCAACCTCAACACATTGCTAATTCCTACTTTTTCAACAACAGAAGGAATACAACAGGTCCTCTACTAGCTCACTCTATAGTTGGTACCTTGAACGGTGTCCCCGCCCCAAGTGTTCACTTCTGGAATCAGACCGATTGGCAGGCTGATGGCTCGGCTGGCGTAGGTTGCGGAACCATGAATCAAATGAACTCCTTATCGCCAAGGAATGTTGGCATAGGATTTTGGGTTACAAATCAGTCCTGTACAAACTTGGCAGATTATGTAGGTGCACACCCAAAAGTCCCTATTTCTGGAACTCTATATAGGTGGAACGGAACCTCGTGGATTCCATATTATACCCCCTATACCTATCCACATCCTTTGAGAACAGAAGCTGGCCTACCGGCAACGCCACCTGCCCCACCAGCCCCAGCCCCCCCTGCACCTGCGCCTGCACCGCCTCAGTCTTTCAATCTAAACACAACCGTATCAGGCAGCGGCGGCGGCACAATCACCAGCAACCCTTCCGGTATTTCCTGCGGGGCTGACTGTTCTGAAAGTTATACCACAGGCACTTCCGTAACTTTAACCGCCACACCTGCCAACGGATCCACTTTTGCCAACTGGTCGGGCGATTGCACCGGTGCAGGCAGCTGTGTGGTGCAGATGAATTCAAATAAATCAGTCACTGCATCGTTTTCACAAAACGCAGTTAAATACAGATTGAATACTTCCAAAACGGGAAATGGCGCTGTTTCGGTGAATCCCGCCGGCACATCCTGTGGCAGTAACTGCTTTGAGTATACGACGGGAACAAATGTGACCGTGACCGCCACCGCTTATTCTGGAAATACTTTTACCGGCTGGTCCGGTGCATGCCAGGGAACAGGCGCCTGCACAATCGCCATGACGGCCAATAGATCTGTAAGCGCCACTTTCACTCAAAATAAAACATACTACACACTGTCGGCAACCAAAGAAGGTAACGGTACAATCAATGGCAGCCCCGCGGGAATTTCCTGCGGGACTATTTGTTCTCATAACTATGAGTCAGGCACTTCAGTAAATCTGACTGCCACGGCGGATGCCGGCTATTCTTTTTCCGGCTGGTCAGGCGCCTGCACAGGTACCGGCCCATGCTCTGTGTCAATGAACAGCAATAAAGCCATAAGAGCAATTTTCACGCAAAATGCCCCTTACTACACTCTAACAACCAATAACTCGGGAAACGGGACCATTACCAGCGCAGAGGGCGGAATAAATTGCGGTTCAGCCTGCACTTATGAATATCGATCCGGTACGAGTGTTTCTCTGAACCCGAAGCCGGATAACGGCTATGTATTCAGAGGCTGGTCCGGAGCTTGCTCTGGTACTGATCCATGCACAGTAACCATGGACACGGCCAAAACAGTTAATGCGAATTTTTCCGTGTTGTACACCAACATTCTGCGTGTACGATATTTTGGCAAAGGCAGAATTAAGAGTATAATTGCGTCATTTTTCGGTAACGGAATCGCGACAAATACCGGCATTGACTGTGGCGACATCTGCGTTGAAGAGTATGCAAGTCCGACTACTGTCACCCTGGAGGCCATCCCTGAAGACGGTTACACATTTGCCGGCTGGTCAGGCGCCTGCGCCGGTTCCGGACAGTGTACCGTTAATGTTTCCGGAGAAGAGGAAGTTGAAGCCAGATTCAATGCCACCTCAGGCGGATCCTCCGGGATGCTTCTTGCAGCAGGCGACGGGGGTGGAGGTGGCGGGGCCTGTTTTATTGCCACGGCTGCTTACGGTTCTTACCTTGACCCGCATGTGATGGTCTTACGCCAGTTCAGAGATAATATTTTACTGACAAATACGCCGGGACGCGCGTTTGTAAAATTCTACTATGCAAATTCTCCCGTGATTGCCCAAATAATAAGCGAATCTGAGGGGTTACGTTTTGCTACCAGGGCTGTTCTGACTCCTGTTGTTTATGTGATGGCCTATCCCGCGGAGGCGCTAATTATTTTCCTGGCGGGTCTTTTGATACTACTCCTCGCTATTGAAAGAAGAAGAAAAAATATTTCTCACATGGGGCTTCCCATAAGCGACAATTACTTCAGACGCGGCCCCAGAAGTGCATTTTTGAGGGTAAAGTAGGGAAAGAACGGCCAACACGGCTACCAGCCTTTAATCTCTTTCGAGTCTCGCCCTGTCTCCGCCGATGCACCGGCTGGGACAGGGCAGTTTAAATCAGTAAACAAGAAATACACCGCAAATGTCCCCCTTCGGAGGGGGCGCAGGGGGAGGATGGAAAGCCAAGACAACAATGTCCACCCCCGGCCTGCTGAAGCAGGCCACCCCCGCCAGCGGTGGACAATATCGTCATACCGGCCTTCGCCGATATCCAAAACATAATGAGCAACGCACCACCGCAAATGTCCCCCTTCGGAGGGGCGCAGGGGGAGGATGGAAAACCCAAGACAACAATGTCCACCCCCGTCCCGCTGAAGCGGGCCACCCCCGCCAGCGTGGGACAATCCGTTTAATGTCCCCCTTCGGAGGGGCACAGGGGAAGGATGGAAAGCCCAAGACGACAAGTCCACCCCCGGCCCGCTAAAGCGGGCCACCCCCGCCAGCGAGGGATACACCATTAAATCTCCCCCCCTCCCAAACATTAAACCCTTGATCTTTTAACCAAAATATTTTATAGATCCTAACTCAATATTGGGAGTCCCCATCGTCTAGTGGTCTAGGACATCGGCCCTTCAGGTCGAAGACAGAGGTTCGAATCCTTTTGGGGACGCCATTTTTTCTATCGCCGGCATGTTAGATAAAGGTGATATACATTTAAACCACATAAACCTTTCCAACACATCCCCAAAAATCATCAAATTCAAAATTATAAAAAAACCTCTTGAGCGGGGCTGGGTAAGTTCCCATATAAACCACCAGCTATGAGACACAAGTAACGAGCTATAAGTTCTTATCTTTCCACCCCCGGCCTGCTGAAGCAGGCCTCCCCCGCCAGCGGTGGACAATATCGTCACACCGGCCTTCGCCGGTATGACGACATTGGCGGTTACGTAGGGTTGCGCAAAACCTCTCGCTGTGCACTTTTCATCGATGTTTTTTCTATGCCCGTAACTCCGTAATGTTGCCCAACGTCAAAAACCGATTATTTTCTTCCAATAACCATCTTTCTCATTTATACAAATAGCAATGATTCAGGAGTGCCGTATGAAAAATATCCCGGGTGTGGCAGTCATTGGTTCAGGTTACTGGGGCAAAAACCTGATCAGGAATTATGCGCAAATTGGCGCCCTCAAAATGATTTGCGACAATAACGAAACAGTAATCAATGTTTTCCAGAAGCAATATCCCGACGTTGAAGTCTGCCTGACGATCAACGACATCTTACCAAGAAAAGATATTTCTGGCGTCGTAATTGCGACACCTGCAGAAAAACACTTCACCATTGCCAGAGAAGCGCTTTTGGCAGGCAAACATGTTTTTGTAGAAAAACCTCTGGTTCTGGACGAGGAAGAAGCTGCCCAACTAATTGAGCTTGCCAAAAGGAATAAGCGTATCCTGATGGTCGGACATTTAATGCAATACCATCCCCTTTTCCAGCATTTGAAAGAACTGGTTTCCCGTGGCGACCTGGGCCGCATAAACTACATATATTCGCATCGACTGAACCTGGGAAAAATCCGAAGAGAAGAAAACGCCCTATGGTCGTTCGCTCCTCACGATATTTCAATGATTCTGGCGCTTGCCGGTGATATGCCTGAAACAGTCCAGAGCACCGGCGGGAATTATCTGCACAAAAAAATCGCCGACGTCACCACAACACATATGCAGTTTTCCTCCGGCCTGCAGGCACATATCTTCGTGTCGTGGCTTCATCCCTTCAAGGAACAAAAGCTGGTTATCGTAGGGGATCGGAAGATGGCCGTATTTAACGACACTCTCCCCTGGGAGGAAAAGCTTCTTTTGTATCCACATGAAATCAAGTGGAAAGATAATATCCCGGTGCCAACAAAGACTGAACCCGAAAAAGTATCCGACATACCTGAGACGGAACCGCTGGCAAATGAATGTCAAGTATTCCTTCAGGCCATCACTACAGGCAAACAGCCCTTTACCGACGGCAATGAGGGACTGCGGGTCTTGAGGGTGCTGAATGCCAGCCAGCATTCGCTGGACCAGGACGGAGCCAAAATCAAGCTGAAAGATGCAGCAACGGAAAAAACCAAATCTTCAAAAAAACTGTTTGGACAAAACGTTTTTGTTCACCCCTCGGCTATTATCGACAATAACGTGGCCATCGGCGACAACACAAAAATATGGCATTTTTCGCACATATTGAGCGGTTCGAAAATCGGTAATGACTGCAATATCGGGCAAAATGTCGTGCTAGGGCCTGATATCACCATCGGCAATCAATGTAAGATTCAAAACAACGTCAGTATTTATAAAGGCGTGACCCTTGAAGACTGCGTGTTTTGCGGCCCATCCATGGTATTTACCAATGTTTACAATCCCCGGGCCTTCATTCGCCGGATGGATGAAATAAAACCCACGCTGGTCAAAAAAGGCGCGTCCATCGGCGCCAATGCAACTATCGTCTGTGGTGTAACCATAGGATCATACGCTTTTGTCGGAGCCGGCGCCGTAGTAAAAAAAGACGTTCCGGACCATGCCATGGTAGCAGGAAACCCGGCGCGTCAGATTGACTGGATATGCCAATGCGGCTGTAAGCTGGACAGCAAAAATGTCTGCGGCGCGTGCGGCAACAAATATCCTAAATTAAGAAAACTGAAAAAATAGGGCACTTGGTATTAGAATCTTTTACATATTTAAATCAATAAGTTCTCCAATGAGATCATTTTGAAATCAAACGCTCGGAGCCGCCCAAAGCCTCCGAGCGTTTCGCATTTATATTGATCACATGATTTTTATATCCACCCGAGAACTTTGCCAAACCCTGCGTAACCGACAATGTCGTCATACCGGCCCGCGCGAAATCGGGGGGCCGGTATCCAGAAAATAATGAGCAACACACCGCAAGTAATCTCCCCCTTCGGAGGGGGCGTAGGTGGAGGATATAAAGCCAAGACAACAAAGTCCACCCCCGGCCCGCTGAAGCGGGCCACCCCCGCCAGCGGTGGACAATATCGTCATACCGGCGAAGGCCGGTATCCAGAAAAAAATGAGCAACGTACCGCCTGTAATGTCCCCCTTCGGAGGGGGCATAGGGGGAGGATGAAAAGCCCAAAATAACAAGTCCACCCCCTGCCCGCGAGGTGGGCCACCCCCGCCAGCCCCCTTCGACAGGCTCAGGGTGAACGGGGGGATTAGTGGTATGCGCTTCGCGCTTTTCATTAAAGTGCTTTTTCACCCCTGCCGGCTTGGGACAGTATCGTCATACCGGCGAAGGTCGGTATCCAGGGGTCGAGCCCGGAATGACATGAGGTGTCATTCTTTTGAGCAGCAAAACAATTGTAAAAGCTCACTATATGTGCCATAAGTCACACTCAATCAGCAGTAATTGATATTATGTAATTCCAGGCACAGAGTTTTTGGGCCAAATCTCGATACATTAATCGTATGGAGGGTGCATGAGCGGTTCACAAAAAATCGTAGTGCTGGTAATTTTCTCATTTGTTTTCACTGCCAACCACTCACATTCCGCCACACATACTGTTTCTGGGGACTGCTCGGCATCGGCAGTGCAGGCAGCTATCACTGCCGCCTCTTCAGGTGACATTATCGATGTTGCATGTACAGGAACCGTTACGTGGTCATCACCAATTGTTTTATCAGGTGGTAAAACGCTACGTGCTGCTGGTGTTAAGGGATCCAGTGGTACGTCAGGAACATGGCCGCTCACTATCAATGTAACATTAACGGGCAGCAGTCCGTTAATCCAAATCACCAATGCGTCTAATCAGCCAATTAATAGAGTAACCGGGTTTAAATTCCAGGGTTCCGGTGCACCATATTGGATCATTCGCGTGCAGGGAAGAGGAACCGGTACGGATGGCAAAGGCGCTTTCAGAATTGACAACAACTACTTCAACGAGGTTGGATATTCATCGCGGCTCATTTTGACGGATGGTACAACCGGTAAAATGACCGGTCTGGTTGATAACAACGTTTTTTATTATCTAAAAACGAGCACGCCAAAACCATATGGAAACAATTCATATCAAAACAGTTACAAAGGCAGCAGTTACACCTGCAATGGATATGATTCTTTAAACAGAGCTACCGGCTTCGGAACGGATGATTTTGTTTTCTGGGAAAATAATTACATGCAGGACACTGTCGTGGAGACATCTGGTGGTGGCGGCCGGGTAGTTCTCAGATATAACGAAGTAGCCAGCGATTATACGAATGGCAGTATGGGCGTTCTGGACGGCCATGGCGCGGACACCGCAGGCCATAATGCCTGTGGCATTGTTGCGAATGAATTTTATAAAAACACGGTTACGGGGCCGTCCGCCTTTGCTCAAATCGTTGACATGCGCGGCGGCAAGTGGATGGTTCACAATAATACGACACAGTCCGGTTATTTGCAGATCAATGAATACCGTGTTTTTGGCCCCCAATATCTTGATTGGAAAACTTGCAACGGAACCTGGTGCTGTGACGCGCCCCGATGCGATATACAGGCACCCACAGCAAGTGACTTTTCAGCCTGTTACCCGCTTCCCAACCAGGTTCAAAGCACATATGTATGGAATAATCTGAAAAACGGCTCCAATATGACTCCCGCGCCAACGACAAGCACGGTGGCTGTCTATGTCGCCTTAAATCGTGATTACTGGATGCCCTTATATGGTTTAGAGGCCAACCTGCCATCAACTTGTTCGACAGGTGCTAATTACGGTGCTACCGATTCCGGTAAACTCTGGACTTGCACGTCAACAAACAGCTGGACATTGAAGTATACCCCCTTCACCTACCCCCATCCATTGAGAACCGGTGCAGATCTACCGCCAGCGCCCCCTCCCCCTGATCCTGTTAAACATTACAACTTATCAATCTCCGTCTCCGGCAGCGGTAACATTACCAGCGCGCAACCAGCTATTTCCTGCAGTACCGACTGTTCGGTAAGTCTTGAAGAAGGAACACCGGTTACTTTGAGTGCCATCCCCGATGCCGGCTACACATTTGCCGGCTGGTCGAATGCTTGTTCGGGAACCGGCGCATGCAGTGTGCAACTGACCACAGATATGACGGTAGAGGCGAGATTCAATCCAGTATCTGACGGAGGCGACTCAACCATACCTGTTGTAGCAGGCGACGGGGGTGGAGGTGGCGGGGCCTGTTTTATTGCCACGGCTGCCTATGGTTCTTATCTTGACCCGCATGTGATGGTATTGCGACAGTTCAGAGATAATATTTTACTGACAAACACGCCGGGACGCGCATTTGTAAAATTCTACTATGCAAATTCTCCCGTGATTGCCCAAATAATAAGTGAGTCTGAAGGACTGCGTTTTGTGACAAGGATTGCCCTGACTCCTGTTGTTTATGTGATGGCCTATCCTATTCCGGTGGGAATTATTTTCCTGTTTGTCATTATAGCTGTACCGCTTGTATTTTCCGGTAGCAAAAGAACTATGGCAAAGCCGAACTACGGTAGGCGATAAATATTTCAGGAGTGATACTATTTACAGAATCGCTGGCTTCAATATGAGGTGTTATAAAGGATGGAGGTGTAATATGAAAGTCCTACAAAAGCTCTTTTTCATCACGATACTCCTGACATGTCTTTTTACAGCGGAAGCATTTGCAGCCTGTGGTGGTAGCAGCCCTAATTTGATAGCGGCGGATGCATCACGCACGGAAGTTGCCGCATGTGTCAACAAGGCTGCTCAAAGTGGTGATACTATAACCATTCCCGCAGGTTCTGCTTCGTGGACCTCTCCAATATCTGTTGGGGCGAAGTCTATTAACTTTGTCGGAGCCGGCATAGACAACACTGTGATAACACTCACCGGCGGTGGGTACACCCTGATTAACATGGGTGACAGCACCACCAGAATATCGGACATGACCTTTGTAAGCGGCGGACTCTTTATCGACGGTAAGGATTTTGTTGTTGCGCGTATGAAGTTTGTAAACCCAACTCAAGGCGGAACTTGGCGACTTGTCGAAGTGCAAGGGAGACATGGTTATCACCCTTATGGGGTTATTCACTCATGTATATTCGAGAATGCCACAATACTTATGGCATCGCTATATGACACGTTAGATAACATGGGGCCGACCTGGGCCTTGCAGTATCCCCTCGGCGACCCTAGAAACGTCGTGTATATAGAGGGTAATACATTCACAAAAACTCACGCCACTGTAATGAATGTCATAGACGGTAGATTCAGCGCAAGGCACGTTTTTAGGTTTAATAACGTAGTAAGTACTTCTACGGCTGGAGATGTCTCATTGTATATTGAAGCTCACTCTGTTCAAAACTCAACGTGCCTTCGCGGGTACATGCGGTGGGAAAATTATAACAATGTCATCTCTACCGCAGCAAACCCCACATGGACTGCCTTCTCCATAAGAGCTGGCACAGGCATAATCGCTAACAATGTTATAACCGGCCCTTGGAACCGCAGCATAACATTCGACAATGTTCGCAGTTTTCAAGCTGACGCGCCTGGATGGATATGCGGCGCTTGCGACGGAACATCTTCGTGGGATGGGAATGAGGGCGTTGGCGAAGAGGCGGGCTATCCCTGCCGTGACCAGATAGGCAGGGGGTATGACTTAACTGCGTTTACACATGACCCTCCATCTCAATATAGCCAAGTTCTTATGCCAGCGTATATATGGGGAAATACTATCAATGGCAACAGAGCGACGGTTTATGTTCACAACAACTGTGGCAAGCACATCAAGGCAAATAGGGATTACTATGAACAGGGCGTATCGTTTAACGGTACATCTGGAGTGGGCAAAGGACTTCTAGCAGAACGGTCTGCTACATGCACCAAAAACACTGCTTATTTTGCTACTGATGCAGGGCATATGGGAACACTGTATAAGTGCTCCGAAACCAATACTTGGACAAAATACTTCGAGCCTTATACCTGCCCTCATCCATTGGCTGATCCGAATGGAGAGCGTCATTGCGACATGTCCATTGCCGGCGTTGCCGGATATGGAATAGCTGGCGCACCTGTGACACCGGAACCTCCCCCTGGCCCGGTGCAACATTACAACTTATCAATCTCCGTATCCGGCAACGGCAACGTTAGAAGCGCGCAACCAGCTATTTCCTGCACTTCCGACTGTTCGGTAAGTCTTGAAGAAGGAACACCGGTTACTTTGAGTGCCATCCCCGATGCCGGCTACACATTTGCCGGCTGGTCGAATGCTTGTTCGGGCATAGGCACATGCAGTGTGCAACTGACCTCAAACATGACGGTAGGGGCGATATTCAATCCAGTATCTGGCGGAGACGACTCAACCATACCTGTTGTAGCAGGCGACGGGGGTGGAGGTGGCGTGGCCTGTTTTATTGCCACGGCTGCCTATGGTTCTTATCTTGACCCGCATGTGATGGTGTTGCGACAGTTCAGAGATAATATTTTACTTACCAACACTCCCGGCCGTGCATTTGTAAGCTTTTACTATGCAAATTCTCCCGTGATTGCCCAAATAATAAGTGAGTCTGAAGGACTGCGTTTTGTGACAAGGATTGCCTTAACTCCTGTTGTTTATGTGATGGCCTATCCTATTCCGGCCATTGTTTTGCTATCCAGTATTTTTATGCTGCTAGTCGCTATTGAAAGAAGAAGGAAGAAAATAAGAAACACCGCTTGAACTGCCATCAGCGACAATTACTTAAGACACGGCTCCGGAAGTGCTTTTGTGAGAGTATAGTAGGCAAAACCAAGGCCCACCGCAAATGTCCCCCTTCGGAGGGGGCGCAGGGGGAGGATGGAAAGTCCAAGACATCAAGTCCACCCCCGGCCCGCTGAAGCGGGCCACCCCCGCCAGCCCCCTTCGACAGGCTCAGGACAGGCTTCGACAGGCTCAGGGTGAACGGGGGGATTAGTGGTATGCGCTTCGCGCTTTTCATTAAAGTGCTTTTTTACCCCTGCCGGCTTGGGACAGTATCGTCATACCGGCGAAGCTGACTTTGTTTCAACTAAAGATTGACATCACCCAATGGTTATCCCAATAGGATGGATTCTTTGCCACAATGTTTTGCTTCCTTCAAAAATTATAATTTAGGCGGCCATAGATCTTCTCTTGATACACGCTTTTTTATTACTTCGGCGGAGACTCCAAACGGTTTACAAATAGTGGGGGCGACTCTTGATAAGACAGCATCAGGATCATTTTCTAAATAATCCACTAGATGATTCTTCCTGATAATGTCGATGGCTTGTTCGACAGCTATAACTAAATCAGGATGCGGAACCAAGAGCCTGCCCGCAAATTCATTGGCCTGCCATTCGAAATTGCTGTACTCATCTTCAGGTAAGTTAAGAATAAAGTTTTTCCAAGCCACCGGATCAACCAGATCAAGGGCTGCTAAAACGTTCTTATGTAAGACGAAATGGCCCACTTCATGTGCAAATGAAAAGCGCATCCGATTCGCATATTTATCATTCATGTAAAAATCATAATCAACCACGATGGCTGTTAAGTCCATTTTAAGATAGGCATCCATCTCAGTTGAGGAAAAGAGACCATGCTTGGGTTCAGGGATGAGATCCAGGCGGAATTCAGCAATTTTTTCAATATCGACCGGCAGTGAATTTTCCGGCCAGTATTTTTGTCGGAAGTTGTCAGCGATGGACCAGAGATCACTTTTGTTAATCCATTTACACTTGAACTCGCTTACGTCCAAATATCAACCCTCCTTTTTAATCATGTCAATCAACTTATCCAGCTCTTCGACCGTTGGTTTGTCGCTTCTGATTGTGCGAAAGAACATCGGCAATGCTTTTAATACCTCACCATTTGACCGGATATCATCCGGGATGATTCCCGCATCAATATTCGCCATGTCTTTCATTTCCCTCCAGGTTTCTGAACCAATTTTAATACCTAACGCGCGGGCAATTTTCTTTAATTTTTCTTCATCCTGCGGCGGAGCTAAGATGCCGCGTTCGATTTTACTCCAGTTGCTGGCATCCATTTCAACTTGTTTACAAAATTCCCTTAGGCCTATTTCTTGTTTTATCCTTAGCGCCTTGATAAATTCACCATACATAAATACCTCCCCTCGTCTTTTTATAATTCTTGTACGGTTAACACAAAAACTCACGGTAAATTATTTACCACATGTGGTATCATTATAACCACATTAGATATGAAGTCAAGATTTATTTTACTTTTGTAAACACGAAACATGTATTAGCAGCTTTTTTTCTTCAGCAAGTCTTTCGCCAATACGGGTCAGCAACAGATGTAACATCTTGTAATGAACAGCGATATACCGACGAAGAAGCGATTACATACTATGGTGGGCTTGGCATTCAAGAGCAGCCAGCAAGCCCTCCTGTTTGATATGGAACACCGAATGCGAACAGGCTTGGTTGATTTGGGATAAAGCAAGATTGCCCTGACTCCTGTTGTTTATGTGATGGCCTATCCCGCGGAAGCGCTAATTATTTTCCTAGCGGGTCTTTTGATACTTCTCCTCGCTCTTGAAAGAAGAAGAAAAAATATTTCTCACATGGGGCTTCCCATCAGCGACAATTACTTCAGACGCGGCCCCAGAAGTGCATTTTTGAGGGTAAAGTAGGGAAAGAACGGCCAACACGGCTACCAGCCTTTAATCTCTTTCGAGTCTCGCCCTGTCTCCGCCGATGCACCGGCTGGGACAGGGCAGTTTAAATCAGTAAACAAGAAATACACCGCAAATGTCCCCCTTCGGAGGGGGCGCAGGGGGCGGACGAAAAGCCAAGACAACAAAGTCCACCCCCGGCCCGCGAGGCGGGCCACCCCCTCCAGCCCTTCGACAGGCTCAGGGTGAACGGGGGAGGCCGGTATCCAGAAAAAAATGAGCAACGTACCGCCTGTAATGTCCCCCTTTGGATGGCCAAAGGGAGGATGGAAAACATAAAATACTAGTCGCATTTATCTCATCAATATAATAATAATCTTGGTAAATTATTTTCAAAGGTAGATATGGACAGAAATTATCTGGCGGATAAAATCAAAACTTACATCACTGCAAGGAACGTCCTTTTTCTTTTTTCAGCCATTGCGGCTCTGGCTGTCACTTACACTTTTGTGAAGACACTCTATTCCTCAGAGAATAGTCATCATTATTCACATATTCCATTGATTCCCCTGATTACGATTTATTTATTTTTCATCCGGCGCAAAGCCATTTTTTCAACGGTATACTTTTCGTTACGTGCCGGGATCCCCGTATTGCTGGTGGGAATCATTTTATTAGGCTGTGGCCTGATTTGGGGGCCTTATCTGGACAGCAACAATTACGCCTCCATCATTGCCTTGTCTCTGTTCGTTTTCATCAACGGCGCGTTCATTCTCCTTTACGGGTTTATGGCCTACAAGGCTGCCATGTTCCCTCTTTTGTTTCTTATCTTCACCGTTCCTATTCCAACGGCAATTATGGATTTTTTAATTTCTTTCCTGCAATCTGGATCGGCTGAATTCACCAACCTGCTTTTTCTTGTTTCAGGCATACCCTTTTTAAGAGAGGGGGTTGTCTTTCATTTACCCCACATCAGTGTGGAAGTTGCGCCCGAATGCAGCGGGATAAGGTCGGCGTTGGCTATTTTCATTTTAGCAGTCCTGGCCGGCAATATGTTTTTGAAAACCTGCTGGAAGAGGATTGTTCTTGCCGTTTGTGCGGTGTTGATCGCCATGTTTAAAAACGGCATCCGTATTTTAACTCTCTCTTTACTGGCAAATTATGTCGATCCGCGTGTTTTGGAAAGCTCTCTGCACAGGGAGGGAGGCATCCCGTTTTTTGCTGTAGCCCTCATTTTGTTGGCACCGGTACTGTTTCTGTTGAGGAAAACAGAAAAATTCAAGGACAAAAAATAGAAGTAGCAGGTTAAAACAGAAAGGAGAAAACTTCCACCCCCGCCCCGATGAAGCGGGGCACCCCCGCCAGCGGGGGACAAGCCATTTAATATCCCCCTTCGGAGGGGGCGCAGGGGGAGGATGGAAAGACCAAAAAAATACTTCCACCCCCGGCCTGCTGAAGCAGGCCACCCCCGCCAGCGGGGGACAAGCCATTTAATATCCCCCTTCGGAGGGGGCGCAGGGGGAGGATGGAAAGACCAAAAAAACACTTCCACCCCCGGCCTGCTGAAGCAGGCCACCCCCGCCAGCGGGGGACAAGCCATTTAATGTCCCCCTTCGGAGGGGGCGCAGGGGGAGGATGGAAAGACCAAAATAACACTTCCACCCCCGGCCTGCTGAAGCAGGCCACCCCCGCCAGCGGGGGACAAGCCATTTAATGTCCCCCTTCGGAGGGGGCGCAGGGGGAGGATGGAAAGACCAAAAAAATACTTCCACCACCGGCCTGCTGAAGCGGGGCACCCCCGCCAGCCCTTCGACAGGCTCAGGGTGAACGGAGGAGGATGGGAAGGCTTAAGTTTAGAGCTCCCGGCGAACCACGAGCCACGAGCTATTTTCTCATTATTTTCTGGATACCGGCCCCCCGATTTCGCGCGGGCAGGCCTTCGCCGGTATGACGATGTTGACGGCTTTTGATGATTGCGACACAGTCTCCAGCGGGGGACAAGCCATTTAATGTCCCCCTTCGGAGGGGGCGCAGGGGGAGGATGGAAAGACCAAAAAAATACTTCCACCCCCGGCCTGCTGAAGCAGGCCACCCCCGCCAGCGGGGGACAAGCAAAGACAAGAGGCGGAAGTCAGGAGACAATTTCAAGCCGCTGTCTCCGATGTGAAAAACGTCCACCCCCGCTACGCTGAAGCAGGCCAGCCTCGCCGGCAGGGAAAACGAAAGGTAATATATGGATTTTAATGTTGTACTGGCTTTTTTGACCGCAGCTCTGACCGTTGGGGTCGTTGCAGTTGGTGTTTACCGCGGGCCACGCTCTGTGGTGCTATATGTTTTTTCTCTGGCCATGCTGTTTGTGGCGGCCGAGGCTGCGCTTATCGGCTTTATCTTTCAATCTTCCTCGGTAACTGATTTTCTTTCCCGGCACAGCCTTTTGTTCGTTGTCTCGTCTTTAACGCCGGCGGTCTGGCTTTTGTTCAGTATCAGCTTCGCCCGCGCCGGCTATACCGAACAGATATCGAAATGGAAATGGGTGCTCCTGCCCGCAAGCGTTGTGCCACTTGCAATCTACTTTCTGTCGGGCAGCAATTTCATCGTACTGGTTCTGTCTCCGGAACATTCCCGCACTTTGTTTATCAGATTGGGCAAGGCAGGGTATCTGTGGCACCTGCTTTCGATTGTCATATCCATACTTGTTCTGATGAACCTGGAAAGAACTTTCCGCCATTCCACCGGTCATGTCCGCTGGCAAACAAAGTTCATGTTTTTGGGTGTCATTTTCATCTTCGTAGTGAGAATTTTCACAGACAGCCAGGTCGTGTTGTTCAAGGGAGTCAATACCGGTTACTACCTGATCAATCTGGGCTCTATTATTATCGCCGACATTTTAATTTTGAGATCTCTGTTCCGCGGCAGGCCGATGGGGGTCAATATTCAGTTGTCTCATCAGTTTTTATACACCTCATTGACGGTCTTCATCGTCGGCATTTATTTCATCGCTCTCGGTATAATTGCCTGGATTGCCATCAATTTCGAGCTGATGAATAACATCAACCTGCTTATATTTTTCATTTTCCTCACCGTGGCGGCTCTTGCCGTTTATCTGCTCTCCGACCGTATGCGCACGAGGAGAAAAAGATTTATCAGCCGTCATTTCAAGCGTCCACTTTATGACTATCGTAAAATATGGGAGGATTTTACGCAAAAGACTACTTCTGTAACTAGTACCGAAGAGCTTTGTAAAATCATCGTCAAGATGGTTTCAGATGCGCTGGAGATTCTCTCCGTAACGATCTGGCTGGTGGGCGAAAAACAAAAGGTTCTTTATTTCGGCGGCTCGACGGTCTTCGATTCCCAGCAAGCGGTAAAAATGGAATTATTTAAAGACGGGGGCGCACGTATGATCGCCGCCATGAGCGATCAGACCATGCCGGTTGACCTCAAAGGGCGTGAAGACGACTGGATCGCAGATCTTACCGACACCTATAAACTGGATACAAAAGAGTCACGGGTGCGTTACTGTGTACCGCTCAAGGCGGCCGGGGAACTGATCGGTGTTATGACGTTAAGTGAAAAAGTTTTTTATGAGGGGCTGACTTTTGAAGAATCGGAGCTTATAAAAACTATTTCCGACCAGGCTGCGGCTGTCGTGCTGAGTCTGAGATTCGCCGAACATCTGCGCCAGGCCAAGGAACTGGAGGCATTTCAAACAATGTCCGCCTTCTTCATGCACGACTTAAAAAATCTGGCGTCAAAATTGTCTTTGGTGACGCAAAATCTGCCCCGGCATATCAACAACCCAGAATTTCAGGCAGACGCGCTCAAGACTATTTCTCAAAGTGTCACCAAAATCAACAAGATGAGCGGCCGGCTCTCGCTTTTGAGCCAGAAAATCAATCTTTCTTTCCGCGAAGCAAACATCAATGAGCTGATTTCTTCGGCCATCGCGGATCTGAAAGGTTACGGGGCAATTCCCGTAAAAACCAATCTTGACCCGGGCATGCCCTCTTTTTTCATAGACCAGGAACAAGTATATAAAGTGCTTGAAAATCTGTTGATGAACGCATACGATGCCACAGGTGACCAAGGTCAGATTGAGGTGACGACAAGGATTAAAGACAACTGGGCGGAAGTACTGGTGACAGACACGGGATGCGGCATTTCCCAAGATTTTATAAAAAATAATTTGTTCCGTCCTTTCCAAACAACCAAAAAACAAGGTATGGGGATTGGTCTTTATCACTGTAAAACAATTGTGGAGGGCCACGGCGGCCGGCTTACGGTGGAAAGCGAGGAAGGCAAAGGTTCCATATTCACTATCCGTCTGCCGATCCGCGTTGCCCCTTAGTAACATGATGAGACCTTTGAATAATACTTCCTCCAGTCATTCCGGGCTTGACCCGGAATCCCCAAAGCACTTGATAACACGGGATACCGGACCCTCCGATTTAGCGCGGGCCGGTATGACAACCTTGCCGGTTACGCAGGGTTGTGTAAAGCTCTTATGATGTAAAGGCAACAGTTTGGTCAAAGAAAAGCTTTTAATCGTTGATGACGACGAAGATTTGCGCACTCAAATGAAATGGGCGCTCGGAACTGATTATGAGGTGTATCTGGCCGAAGACAGAAAAAGCGCCATGAACATCATGATCACTGAAAAGCCTGATGTCGTCACATTGGATCTTGGTCTCCCCCCAAACCCGGCCGGCGTGGAGGAGGGTTTTGCCATCCTCGATCAGATTCTCGATGAATACAGTAACACTAAAGTGATCATCATAACCGGACGCGGCGAAAAAGAACATGCGCTACGCGCTATTGAAAAAGGCGCCTACGACTTTTTCTACAAGCCCATTGAACTGGATGAGTTAAAAATCGTTCTGCGACGCGCCTTCCATATCGCCCGTCTGGAAAACGAACAGATTGAACTCAAGAAGCGTTTAAGCGGGGATACCTTTGAATTTATGACCGGCACGTCGCAGGTGATGCAGGATCTCTTCTCCATGATCCGCAAGGTGGCGACAACAGATGCGCCGGTTTTAATCATCGGCGAGTCCGGCACGGGCAAAGAGCTGGTGGCATGCGCCGTTCATCGGCTGGGGTTACGTAAGGACGGCCCTTTTATTCCGATAAACTGCAGTGCAATACCGGAAAATCTGATCGAGAGCGAGCTGTTCGGCCATGAAAAAGGCACTTTTACCGGCGCGCACACACAGCGCAAAGGGCGCTTCGAAATGGCGGATGGCGGGACGCTGTTTCTTGACGAAATCGGCGAGCTTCCCTCCCTCCTTCAGGTAAAGTTGCTTCGTTTCCTGCAGGAAAAAACCATCGAACGGATCGGCGGGAGGCAGCAGATCGAGGTGGACACCCGAATTCTTGCCGCCACCAACAGGAATCTGGAAGAAGCAATTAAAAACGGAACATTCCGTGAGGACCTGTATTACCGCCTTAACGTCATCAGAATCAATCTTCCTCCTCTCAGGGAAAGGCAGTCGGACATTCTTCTTTTGGCCAAAACATTTCTTGATCGTTATTCTCAGGAAAACCGTAAAAAAATAAAGGGCTTCAGCGAAAAAGCCATCAACGCAATTCAAAACTATGCCTGGCCTGGTAATGTCCGGGAGCTGGAAAACCGGATTAAACGGGCGGTCATCATGTCCGATGACAAAAAAATCTCCCTGGAAGACCTGGAAATGGAATTTCTGGATATAGAATCAAAGCATGTAACTCTTAAAGACGCCCGCGAAAAACTGGAAAAAGAGATGATTATCAGGGCTGTCGCCAAAAATGACGGCAATCTCTCCAAGGCTGCGGCTGAACTGGGCATCAGCCGCCCGACCCTTTATGATTTAATGGATAAGCTGCAAATATCGAGGTAACCATCAGGTACAGAGGCAGGAGGCAGGAGGCAGGAGGCAGGAGGCAGGAGGCAGGAGGCAGGAGACAGAAGACAATTTCAAGCCGCTGCTTCCAATGTGCAAAACATCCACCCCCGGCCTGCCAAAGCAGGCCTCCCCCGCCAGCGGGGGACACAAAGTAGTAAGCTTCGCATTTTATTGATCGTTCGTGCTGAGCCTGTCGAAGCATCCTTTAGCCTTTAGCCACGAGCTATTAGCCAATCCTCTAACCCTCAAATCATCTAATCTTCTAAACTTCTAACCCTCTAAACTTCTAATCATCTAACCATCCACCCCCGGCCTGCTGAAGCAGGCCTCCCCCGCCAGCGGGGGACAAGCCATTTTGTATCCCCCTTCGGAGGGGGCGCAGGGGGAGGATGGAAAGCGACGTTTGCATAACCATATAAAAACAACAATATTGTCATTCCCGCCGGTTGCTCGGCCTGTCGAAGCAGGCGGGAATCCAGTTATTTCAAAGCTTTTTGGATACCGGCCCCCCCGATTTCGCGCGGGCCGGTATAACGACACTGCCGATTAGGCAGGGCTTGGCAAAGCTCTCATTTCATCAAGATTTTTGTGAGGATAATTCCCAGGATCAGCCAGATCGGAATGGAGATAATCAATGACCAGATCATCCCGCGGTTGCTTTTGAGTTGGCTGTTCATGTCTTTTTCGACCAGGGCTCGTTCAACTTTAATTTTGATCTCTTCAAACTGAAACGGTTTCACCAGATAATCAACCGCACCCTGTTTCATCGCACCAAGCACTGTTTCAATGGAGGGATACCCGGTAATGACAATGAAGAGGACCTCGGGATCAATCTGCTTTACTTCATTGAGCAGTGTGAGCCCGTCCATGTTTTCCATTTTGATGTCCGAGATTACGATATCGAAATGACCTTTGGAGAAGGCTTTTAATCCTTCTTCGCCGCTGGCGGCTGACACCACGTCCAGACCGATCATTTTCATATACTGGGACAGAACGTCCCGTATCGCTTCATCATCGTCAACAACCAAAACCCGTTTATGGATTTTTTTTAAGTCGCCGAGCGTTGCCATGAACCATCCTTTTGCCACCGGATGCTCTGTGTGGACTCATGTTTTTTTAACAGAAAGAATATGTTTAGTCAATTGAAAACATATGATTTTTTTGTGTTACGTTGTAATAATCGCCTTGACATGGTGTGCCGGTTTACTCTAAGTTGTATGTGAAACCGGTTTTACGGAGTTCCGGGGGGAAAAAATAAAGCTATGAGCATGATTTGAAATCGTGGTGAGTGGAATGGATGATCAGACAAATCCGACTCTGAAAGCGTTAACTGTTATCACCCTCCTCAATGCTGCGGTCAAAAATGTCCGTCTTTACCCGCCGGCGAGTGACTCCGTTGTCCAATCAATAGACAGACTGTACCATGCTATTTCCAATTTTCTCGCCGATGCCGATGAAGAACGGCTTTTATTGGCCGAGTCTGAAAAAACCTTTCTGATTGGTGACCAGCCGCTTAAGCCGGCCGATCAGGAAAAATCTTATGTCCTTTCCATACTCAATTTGCTGATTAGTTATGAGCTGAAAAGTATCTCCTTTGAACGTGGCCTCTTACGGGAAGAACTGTCTGACTTTCTTAATTTCTTCTCACATAAGCCGGAAAGCATCAAAAACGAAGGCGGCCTGGCACAGATGACGGCCAGGAGCAATATCACCCACATCACGCTGGATGAAAAAGTTTTTGTCGCGGTCAGTAAAGACCATCAACTTGCGGCGACACTGGACATTTCAGACAAACAAATCGTCCATTTTATCATGCAGGCTTTGCCGGAGATGGACCCCGCTTCGGCCGAGTTTCAGGAAATGGCCCGCAAGCCTGAAATTCTTGCACGAGCATTTGACACAACCATCGCACGTATTTTATCACAAAAAGACAAACTGTCTGAACTGGAGCTCACCCAAAGCCTTGCCCATATGCTTTCCCTGCTGGACAAAACAGCCGCAGGGATGGACAGCGAGAACATCAATTCTCTGGCACAGAGTGCCGGACACTCACTTGCCGGGGCAGTGCCGGAAATAACCAAATACCTCACCGCTCAAAACATGGCTCATCTGCTGGGCGGTTTTCTTCTTCAATTTCTTATGGCCGAATTGGCCAGTGGCGCCGGCGGCGAAGGTGACCAGGAAGGCGCCGGCGGCGGAAGCGCAGAAACAATTAGAGCCAAACTCCTTGATGTGGCGGACAAATTCAGCCTGCATCTCCAAAATGAAAAAATGCTCCTCGATGAAGGTCTGATGTCGGCCCTGCCGCAAATTATCACTCAGCTCATCGCCCACAAAGAGCAGGAGGCAATGGAAGCCCTGCTGGAGCGCCTGGCCGATAATCTCGCCAGTGAAAAAAGTGAGGTCCGCCTAAGCGCGGCAAGAGGGCTTGCCGATATCATGGAAAACCTGCCCGTCGGGCAAAAGCATGAAATAGTTGAAAAACTATCCCGGCGCCTGATCGCCTGGCTTATAAATGAAAATATTTACTCGCCTGACTATAATCGGATTTGTCTGGTTTTAAAAGATGAAACGCACAGGCTGATTGGGCTTAAATCATTGCCGGAAGCCCAGGTTTACCTTGATACTTTTCAGGCAATCGTTTCGTCTGTCGACGACAAACCGGACGAGATAAAAAACAGCGCGCTCGAAAGCATCAGACAACTTATCTCGCCTGAAAATATCGCGATCCTGCAATCTGAAATGGATCCGGAAGATTTAGATAAACAGGATGAGGCGGGACGTGTTTTCGTCTCTCTTGGTCGCGACGCGGTACTGTATCTGCTGGAGAAGCTGCGCACCAGTACCGACAGTGATGATCGCGTAAGCGCCATGCATCTGATCACCTACGCAAAAGAAGAGGCGCTGCCCCTGATTAACGTACTGATCACCAGGGATGCTCCCTGGTATTACCTGCGTAACCTTGCCTACCTGCTGGGCAGGATGGGAGATGAAGACAGCGCTGAAAGTATCGCTCCGCTGCTTTCCAGCAGTAATCAGAAGTTGCGCATGGAAGCCCTCAAAAGCATTTACAAAATCGGAGGGAATCTCAGAGGAAAAATTCTGCTGGATGCTCTTCCTGAAGCAGATGATGAATTCAAATCAGCAATTATCGAGGTTCTGGGCCAGGCTAAAATTGTCGAGGCTATCCCCGTCATGATTAACATCCTCAGACAAAGGCCGCTTATCGCCACAGCTTCAAGAACAGTACTGGAAGAAAAAATCTGCATGGCTCTGGGAGCCATCGGAGATCCCAGGGCCATCCGTACTCTTGAAAAAATTGCCGAACCGAAATCATTTTTGCGGCGTCGTACCTTTCCGGACAAAGTCAAAGCAGCTGCCGCCCGCTCACTGGTTTCCCTTCGGGAAAAACTCGCCACGACCGATGAATCATAAAACAGATAATCTCTCCCCGGTAATTATTCTGCCGTTTCAGGAGCAATAATTCCGTCTATGACCGCTTTTATCCTCCTGGTCGCGGCCTCCGGATCGTCAGAAGAACAGACCGCCGACACGACGGCCAGGCACTTGGCGCCGGCCAGAACCACACTTTCCGCCGTTTCATCATTGATACCGCCTATCGCCACAAGCGGATGGCGACTCAATGACCTGATTCTGCGCAGGCCGTCTAATCCCCAGGGCTTTTTCGTATCCGTTTTTGTGGGAGTGGCGAAAACAGGGCTTACGCCGATATAATCGAGGTCATATTTCTGCGCCTCTTCAACGTCCTGCCACGTTTCCACGGAAAGTCCGATAAGCGCTTTTTCTCCCATCAGGCGACGGGCAATCTTATAGGGCATATCTTTCTGCCCCAGGTGTACTCCTTCAGCCCGGCTCGCCAGTGCTACATCGACCCGATCGTTGACAATCAGGGGCACATGATAAGGTGAAAGAATTTTTTTTATCGCTTGGGCTTCCTCAATAAATTCGCGCGTGGTTATTTCCTTTTCCCTGAGCTGAACGTAAGCCGCACCTCCCCGCACAGCCTGCAAAACGACTTCCTCCAGAGGGCGGCCAAGGCACAGCCGGCGATCGGTAACCAGATAAACCCCGCGCATTATTTAACCTCCACTTTGAGTCTTTCCTGAATCTCCACTGCCGACATATTGTATAGACAATCCAGAAAGTGCATCTGCAGACTTCCCGGCCCTGCCGACTTTTCTACCGCCAACTCACCGGCAATCCCCACGAGCGCCATTGCCTGCACGGCAGCCGACAATGCATCTTCTTCGACAGCGGCAAAAGCTCCGCAAAGAGCGCTGGCTGTGCAGCCAAGCCCCGTCACCCGCGTCATCAGAGGATGACCGTTGGCCACTTTAACGACATCCTGGCCCTCGACAACATAATCAACGGCACCACTGACAACTACAACACATTGATTCTTTTCGCTGATGCTCCGTGCAGCCCGGAGCGCCTCATCAGATTGGGATCTGCTATCAACCCCTTTTGTTTTGAGACGGTCATCTGCCAGAGACATTATTTCAGAGGCATTACCCCTGATCATTGCCGGATGTCCTGTGTCCAGTAGTTCACGGACCGTCCGCGTCCGATATGCGGTAGCTCCCGCACCTACCGGATCGATAATCACCGGCAGACCTTCTTTCAGGGCGGTGTGAAAAGCTTCGCCCATGGCCCGCACCCACGCGGAGCTCAATGTGCCGATATTGATGACCAGCGCCTGCGCCAGAGTTGTCATCTCCTTCACTTCCTCTGCGGCATGCGCCATCACCGGCGACGCGCCGATAGCCAAAAGCGCATTGGCTGTGTTATTCATGGCAACATAATTGGTGATATTGTGGATCAGGGGATTTACCGCCCGAATTTTCCCAACCGACTTATAGATATCATCTGCGCTGATTTTCATTTCTTCTCCTTTTCCCCCAAGTATAAATAAAAACCCTTTCACACGACGGAGAAAGGGTTTTACATACAGATCTTATTTTCCCTCCGCCGGCATTACCCGGATCAGGTTCAACGGGTATCTTCTCAGACGGGAATTTGTCCCGCCACCCCGATATTGGTTTTTTCCTACCAGTGATCTTGTTTTTTGTCAATCGGTGCATTATGCGGGCCGGGGAGAGAGATTTGCCAAACCCTGCCCAACCGCCAATGTCGTCATACCGGCGCAGGCCTGCCCGCGCGAAATCGGGAGGGCCGGTATCCAGTGTTATCAAGCGCTGGATTCCGGGTCAAGCCCGGAATGACCGGAGGAAGTATTATTCAAAGGCCTGGGGGCAAAACCGGCCTTGACGGTCAGGTATTGTCATCCACCAGAAAAGATGGATACCCCTGCCCTTCCACATCCGTCAGACCGTGAAAAATATTCATGTCGGCCAACGCTTTCATGTCGCGCCTGAAGCACTCTACGGGACCGAGCCTCTCCTGCCTTTTTCCGATAATCAATTTCATCAGCGGCCGCATGAAATGTGTCCAGATCTTCAGCCAGGCGCCTTTTTCTTTTTTGACCAGCTCAGACGGCTCCCACCACCCAAATATGTTGCGACGGTGCAGCCAGACCATGAACTGCAAAGTGGCGGCGTCAAGATGCCTGGTTCTGACATTTGCCCATGCGCCGTTGTACCATTTGTAATCATGGATGTTGGCCACCATTCCCCCTTCCAGAAGCCGGTCGCGCATCAGTGTCCTGGGATATGGGGTGAGAAATTGACAGTAGGGTATGTCCACATCCAGCGACTTGAGATACTCATAATTTGCAACAATGGCTTCTTCATCATCATCGGGAAAACCGAAGATCAGTCCGGCAATCACCATGATACCGTACTTATGACACAAATTCACCGCCTTGCGGGAATCCTCAACAATGTCTCCCTTCCGGGAGGCGGCCAGGTTTTTTTTGGAGGCACTTTCAATACCGAGAAAGATGGTTTGCATTCCCGCCAGAGACATTTTTCGGACCATCTCCTCGTTGCGGGCAATCGTCACCGAGTCCGCCTGGATATTGAGTTTCAGCCCCCGGTAGTTGCGGGCGATAATCGCCTCGCAGATGCTGATCACCCGCTGCGGGTCGTGTACGAAATTGTCGTCGGCAATAAAAATCGTACGTGTTTTCCGCTTGTAGTAAATATCGTCAATGTCGGCCAGGATCCTTTCCATGGGGAAAGAGCGGAAGTTGCGCCCGTACATATGATTCATACTGCAAAATGAACAACTCCTGGTGCAGCCCCGGGAAGTTTCCATTACCTCTACTTTTGAGGTAATGACATGATAGCCGGAGGTCAGGCGCCGTTGATCCCGCACGGGTATTTTTAGTTTCGACAAATCGGCAAGCTTCCCTTGAGGATTGTGAATAAACTTCCCTTCCTGTTTGTAGGACAATGAAGGGATTAGCTCAAAATCGTCTTTACCATCCAGAGCATTGACCAGGCGGCGAAAAGGTTCCTCTCCCTCACCGCGAATGATGAAATCGATTGACTCACTCCCCTCAGCGGTGACAATCTCTTCATACATCAGTGTGGCATGGTACCCGCCGATCACGATTTTCGCCTCCGGCAAGAGCTCTTTGACATAACGGACAATTGATATACAGGTTTCATACTGCCAGGCCATGGCGGAGAGCCCCACCAGACGGGGTCGTATCCCAAGTAGTGTCTTTTTGAGAAAACTCCGCAACCGCCGTCGTTTCCGAATCAGATCGGCAATGTAGATTTCATGGCCTTCATCAATATTCGCGGCAAGGCTGGCAATACCGCAATTAGGCAGGTGAAACGCGCTTTCGTGCATGATAATCGGAACTGCATCAGGCATGGACATAAGCACAATTTTCATTTCAATGCGGCTCCTTCATTGTAATATGCATGGTTTGTTATCGGTCAGATACAGGACTATAGGGATGTAGCTTGCGCCTGTCAACGAATTTCATGCTTTGCAAATACCCTGCCTGGCTGGTGCTGCCGTCGTTTTATTTGCTTTAACATTTTCATTTTAAATGATATTCCTTTAAACAAAAGCACACGCGGCTTGCTTGTGTGCACCGGAATGCTGCTACAGGGAAATGCAAAAACAGGAGACGTTATGAATCATGTCCATCATGTGCATTTATTTGCTTCCGACATTGAAAAAAGTCTGGAATTCTACAAGGAGGCTTTTGGAGGAAAAATAATTCTTGATGAAAATCTGGCAGGTGCCAGAAACGTGTTTATGCGTATCGGGACTGGACGCATTCATTTCTACGACCAGGCCCCATCGTATTCCGGAAGGGGAAGCATTCATCATTTCGGTATTCAAACCGATGATATCGAAGGAGTCGTGAAAAAACTGAAATTGATGGGTGTAAAGTTCAATAAAGCCATCACGGATGTCGGTTTCTGGAAATATATCATGGTCCCCGCACCGGACAATGTTCTCATCGAGCTTTTTGAAGTGGACAAAAGCGTCCTTCCGGTTGAGCAGCGTGACTACTTCGATTGAAAATGCTTTTTGGAAGTTCAAACCATCCGGGCATCTCCCGCGGACGAAACACCTGAAGATGAAGCCCGATCGTTTATGCCGGGAATTCATACGACTAGCTAAAGGATGATAACGTGCCTAACTTTCCTGTCGTTTTCGGCATAGGTCAGTGCTCTCTTGATTATCTCGGTCTGATTCGTTCCTACCCGACACCGGACGTCAAGTGCGAATTCACTGATCTGGTCATCGACGGCGGCGGCCCGGCCGCCACGGCTATGGTCGCTCTTAAACGCTGGGGGCTGGGCGTACATATTGCAGGCGTGGTAGGAGATGACGATTTCGGGAAACAGATACGGGCCTTCCTTGTTGCAGAAAACATAGATACCTCCGGCCTTGTGGTTCGCCCGCAAAAACAATCCCAGTTTGCCTTTATTGTAAGCGAGCCGTCAGTGGCACGCAGGACGATTTTCTGGCAACGCCCGACCGGGGAAGAGCTAAAAGCAGAAGAAATTGATACGGATATTCTTTTGCAAAGCTCCGCTTTGCATATCGACGGACTCTATACCGAGGCCTGCCTCTACGCTTGCCGCAGGGCGAAAAAGGCGGGCGTTCCTGTCATCTTGGACGCCGGCACCTTGCGCGAGGGCATGATCGATATTGCCCGTTTGAGTGATTGCGTTGTCACATCAGAAGTGTTTTCCAATTCCTTTTCCGAAACACCCCGCGAGACATGCCTGAAGCTGGCCGGCATGGGGGTTAAATTGGCAGGCGTGACACTGGGTCGAAACGGCTATATAGCCCTGGCTGACGGCCGCTGGATACAAAAAGAAGCTTATCAGGTAAAAGCCATTGATACGACCGGCTGCGGCGACGTTTTTCACGCCGGGCTTACATACGGGATTGTAAGCGGCTGGAGTCCCAGTCAGTCTCTTGATCTGGGCGCATGGGCAGCCGCCATGGTCAGCACCAAAATAGGCGGCCGCGCCGGCATCCCTTCATTGGCAGATCTGAAAAATAAGTTTAAAATCGATTAACGACAAAGCGGCTATTGCTTGCCCATGCAGTAATCAGCCCTTACCAGCAGAACCGGCACACTGGCCTCGTGCAGAATTTTCATAGCAACACTGCCCAGCATGGTTCTTTTGCCCGTACCGGGCGCCTTGCCGATCAGCCCCGTATAGCCGCGGGTGACCATGACGATAATTTCAATTCCATTGTCAGATGCATAATCGGTGATTATAGTGGCCGGACGGTCACTTTCTATCAGTACGGAATTTACCTTGAGTCCCTCCTTACGGAGTTTCTCCTCGACATCCGCCAGATATTGTTTGGCATCTGCCATAGCACTGTCCTTCAATTCGAGATAGGCCTGGTGCTTCTGCAGATTTCGAAATTCAGGGAAATCCACCGAAAATACTCTAATTATGGTGACTTCGCTGGACAAATCATCTTTCATGATTTTTTTCACATGAGGAAGAGCGTATTCCGCAAGTTTTGAACCATCCAGAGGAACAAGAATTTTCTTATACATATAAATTTCTCCTTTCTATAAATTTTTCATCTTTCCAAATAATATAATTAACCACTTACGAGAACTTTGCCAAACCCTACGTAACCGCCAATGTCGTCATACCGCCGGCGCGAAATCGGGAGGGCCGGTATCCAGTGTTATCAAGTGTTTTCTGGATTCCGGGTCAAGCCAGGAATGACTGGAGAAGGTATTATTCAAAAGTCTCCTTACGCTTTTGTACACAATCAGGGATACGGGCCTCACCTCTACCAGCCTGCATCTATGCGGCGACACTCCATACTACACATAACATCGGCTCTAATATACATGAGCTTTATTTTTAAATCCAACTTAATACATTTTTTGCATTGCTGAAACAACGGTGTGTGATGAAAGTTGGAAAAAATGTCAAGTAAGCGACCGGAATTAATTTGATGATCTTGCCTGCGCCGTGGTGCACCGTTCATGGCGAGCTTTACTGAGGTTCATGCTGAGCTTTTGCTGCCGTTCATGGTGAGAGAGCTTTGATCATATGAAAAAGCTACCTTCCTTCGGGTTCTGTAGTAGAATGAACCCAGGGGAAATAAAAACAAAGGAGGTAGCCACCATGTATTATACAGGAATTGACTTGCATAAGAAAAC
>JAGPFA010000043.1 GCA_018056765.1 Syntrophaceae bacterium | reverse complement strand
CGGAGACGATGCACGCAGGCTTTGCCGTCTGCCGCGACTATTTTTACCACATCGCCGAAATACAGCCTGGTTACCGCTTCTGCTCCATCAACTGGAACTATATGCCTCCTTCCGGCGGCGGCCTGATCCATCCACACCTGCAGACCATTGTGAGCAAAAAGCCGACAAACTTTGTGCGGCGCCTGCTCGCTTCCGCTTGCAATTACGAGCATGCCTCCGGCGGAGGCAACCTGTGGCGCAATCTGCTGGTCATCGAACAGGAGGCCGCCAAGCGTTTCATCGCCAACACGGGGACAATCTCATGGCTTACCGCCTTTTCCCCCAAAGGGATGGCCGGTGAAGTGGATTTCTACTTCAGGGAAAAGACTTCTTTTTTTGACCTGACTGAGGCGAACTTTAACGAAATGCTGGACGGACTCTCCAGAATCTTCTACCATTTATATGTCAACAATTTCATAAGCTTCAATATGTCAATATACGCCACCATGGTTCCCGAAAAAAACTTCTGGGTGCATGGACGCATCGTCCCCCGCTTTGAAATCAATCCCCTCGGCACAAGTGACCTGAATTACTTTGAAAAACTTCACGATGAGATCATCTGTCCGGTTGTACCGGAGGAGCTGGCCCGGGAGCTTCAGGCGTATTTTACGGCACATGAATGAAGCCCGGGTCTTTCCCGGATGGCAGTTAATTCATATCGAAACTTCCCGATCGGGTAGGAGGCGGGGTCACCCCCGCCGTCCTCCCACACCACCGGACATGCGGTTCCGCATCCGGCGGTTCATGAAACGCACTGGAGACGTGAACCTGTCTCCGCTTTCGTCCGCCTCCGGGTCGTCGTGTCCGCCTCAGCGCCGGTCAGAGCCCTGACGGGGTTCCGCCCCATCTCCTCTCTGCCGGTCGTTCCTTACCGGATCGCTTCTGCTTTCATGGGCTCTCCACGTGATCCCGATGCCTACTTGCGGCGTTTCATGTTCGGCCCTTCGGCTTACGCCTAATATGGCCTCTGCTGACTTCCGGCAGTCCATCCCACGACCTCTCGACCGCGGTAGCACAAATCGGCAGACTGCCGGATCTCCCCGGGTATGACGCACAGACCTTCACGCTTATGCCTGTCGGATCTACGTTACAGCGTTCCGTGCAAGTACCGGGCTTTGACGATAACCGCCGCCTTACCCCGCTGTAACGCCTCATATCCGCTTCCTGTTCGTCAGGCCAGCGCTTTGCCTTCGGCTTCCTCCAGATTCGCAGTTGCCCGCGACACCCTTGCCGTTTAGCTAACTCTTCCCCTTGCCGGGTGAGTAGTGGACTTGCACCACCAAGTCTGTGCGCCCTGCCGGGCGCACGAAAAAAAAGCGGCCTCCGGAGGCCGCTTTTTTTACGGAATTCAGATAGATTCCTGATCTAATCTTCCGAGCTCGCCGTTACAGATGGTGCGTCGGTGCTGTCGGATGTCGTTTCCTTCCCGGACGGTTTGGCAGTTTGCGGTTTTTTCCCCGCATAGTCCGTCGCGTACCAGCCAGTGCCCTTCAGGCTGAAGGAGGACAGGGACATCATTTTCTGCACCTTCCCCCGGCAAAATCTGCATGTTTTCAGATCCGGCTCGGTAATGCCCTGAAAGGCTTCAAATTGTTTACCGCATTTCTTACATTGATATTCATAGATCGGCATGATTCAACCTCCCATATTAATTACATATATCACCAAGTGAGAACTCACCCGAAAAACATTCGGAAACAATATCCAGGTCCGTGTGCCGGACAAGCTTGAGTGCGCTGCGCGTCAGGGAATGAACCAGCTTTTCTTCCAGTTCCTTTTCTTCCGCAGGAGCATTAAAATCGCTCAGGCCGCTTCCGAACCTCAGCACGTGAATCAGCTCGTGCGCCGCTACGTACAGCATAAGCGGCGCCAATTTCACGAATGATCCGGCCCTGTCCACCGCATCGAGGATGACGTTGTCCTGCAGGCACACCCTGTAAAAATCGAAGCCTTCGCACCCGTCGGACTCGTCAACGGAGCGCTTTTCATACGTATACTTGCAAAGATGTGCAAACGCGCCGTCTTTTACTTCATGCTGCTCCAAAAAAGCAAGGGTTTTTACATCATACCTGTTTTTGCGCAGCTCGTCACCGGTAAGGCGAAAATAACGACATACCAGCACCTCCGCCTCGTTAAAGGCCCTGGCCGCCAAAGGGATTTGCGTACGGTCGAAACAGCGCATCACACACCTTAAATTATCGGTCCCATCCAACCGTTTGCGGTAATTTAGCCATCCCGGGCACGCCTGTCAACCGCTATCGAGCTGACAGGAATTACTTGTCAAACGAGGCGGGCGGTGCTAGTATCGCTTACCATTTAACTTTGCAAAATAAAAAGGATCACGCTCATGGAGATTGGCGCCGACATCCCCGGCCAAAACCGAAACAGCATCAATGACGGCAGTCATCCGCTGTTTTTGCAGCCATTTACCTCCATCGGCCGGACCGTCATCGCCTGGGTCGGCAGCCTGGGAGCCGCCGCAATTTTTCTGGTTCTGGCGCTCATCCGCATCCCGGGTCGTAACCAGTTTTCCCGTATCATCCAGCAAACATATTACATCGGCGCCCGCTCCATCACCATCATCATGCTGGTGAGTCTGTTTACCGGCATGGTGCTGGGACTGCAATCCTATCACGCTCTGGTACAGTTCGGCGCGGCAGGAGCAGTCGGGTCGCTCGTTTCCCTTTCTCTGATCATGGAGCTCGGGCCCGTGCTCACCGCGATTATGATCACGGCCCGGGCCGGCTCGGCGATCACCGCGGAAATCGGCATCCAGCGTATCAGTGAGCAGATCGATGCCCTGACCACGATGAGGATCAGCCCCGTACGTTATCTGATCAGCCCGAAGGTCGCCGCGGCCGTGATCAGCTTTCCTCTTTTAACCGCCGTGTTTGACCTGGTCGGCATTCTCGGCGGCTATATTTCCGCCGTGATGCTCCTGGGCCTCAACGGCGGCATTTATCTGCACAGCATTCAGACATACGTGGTTTTAAGCGACATTACCAACGGTTTTGTCAAAGCGATTGTGTTTGCCATTATCGTTGCGACTGTCTGCTGTTATCAGGGCTATTTCACCCATATGCGCAAAGACAGCCATGGCGCCCGGGCGGTCGGCCTGTCCACGACAACGGCGGTTGTGACCTCCTGCGTGCTGATTCTGGTTTCCGACTATGTCGTGACTTCGCTTCTGGTATAGAGGGATTTGATGAAAACGCCGCTCATTGAATTCAAGGATGTCACTAAACGCTTCGGCTCGAAAACAGTGCTGGACCGGGTCAATCTGCAAATCTACGAAGGCGAGGTCACAACCATCATCGGCCTTTCCGGCTCGGGTAAAAGCGTGATGCTCAAACACATCATCGGACTTTTACAGCCGGACGAAGGAGCGATTTATTTCCGGGGCAAACCGCTGGCCTCGATGAACAAAAAAGAACTTGCCAAGTCCTTTGCAAGCATCAGCTATATGTTCCAGGGCAATGCGCTTTTCGATTCCATGACGGTCTATGACAATATCGCGCTGCCGCTTCGTGAGACCACCGATTTAAAAAGAATGGCCATCGACCGCAAGGTGATGGCGAGAGTCAAGCAAACGGAACTTACCGAGGCCATCCACAAATACCCCTCCGAGCTTTCCGGCGGCATGCAAAAACGTGCGGCGCTGGCCCGTGCGCTTATTACCGATCCACAAATTGTTCTGTTTGACGAGCCGACAACCGGGCAGGATCCCGTGCGTAAAAATGCAATTTTGAGTATGATCGCCCAGTATCAGAAAAAATTAAATTTCACCGCCGTGCTTGTCAGTCACGAGATACCGGATGTCTATTTTATTTCCAACCGTATCCTGGCTCTGTATGACCGCAAGATTGTGTTTCAGGGAACGCCCGCAGAGCTTGAAGATTTCAATCATCCGTTTATGGATGAGGTTATCGGCAGCCTGGAGGCGCTGCAAAAAGAATTGACCGGCTTTTACAGCAAAAGACAATTCGCCATGCTCAACCACATGCAGCTCAAAAGGAGAACAGACCAAACCCCATACTGCATTGTAGTTTTCAGTATTAACAGGCTCGACACTATTGCACAATTCGTCGGGCATGACGCAGCACAGGAGACGCTAAGTCACATGCGGCAGTTCATCGATAAGCACTTCGGCGATATCGGTGGGTTTTCAGCCCGCCGTAACACAGGAGAAATCGTCACGATGCTGCCCTATTCAAATCTTTCCGAAACGGAAGGAATCCTGAATAATTTTGCAGAGGATTTCCGGAAGCAGATTATTCCAGCCATGCAGGCGGACGTCTGCGCACCGGCCTGGTCCGGGGCGGTTCACGCAACCATTACGGCAGGCATTGCCGAAGGGCATCCCTCCATGGATGTCGACACGGTCGTTGCCCGCGCCGTTTTACAACAAAAAGAAATCGGGCGTCTCAATTGCGCCCCGGGAGTGTAAAAATGAAAAAATACACCATGGAAACTATCGTCGGTATCTTTGTTGTCCTGGGCCTGCTCTGCGTAGGCTATATGACTGTAAAACTGGGCAAGGTCGATTTCCTGGGAGGCAATACCTATCCGCTCACGGCAAAATTCAATACTGTCTCCGGCCTGAGGATCGGCAGCCCGGTGAACATTCTGGGGATCAGTGTCGGCCGGGTGGAGAAAATAACGATGGATCAGGACAGCCTCAAAGCCGTCGTGCAAATGAAGATAAACAAAGGAATCAGGATCTACGATGACGCGATCGCCGCCATCAAAACGGAAGGCCTCATCGGTGACAAATATTTGAGCATCGATCCGGGAGGAGGCGGGGATCTTCTGGGGCCCGGTGATGTCATCACAGACACACAATCGCCCATTGACATTGAATCGCTCATCAGTAAATATGCCTTCGGAGAGGTAAAAAAAGAAAACCCGGACAATAACGACAAAAAATGAAGGCAGGAGACCATAACATGAAAAAATATATATTTGTGCTGAGCGTGCTGATTGTGCTGATATCGGCCGCTTACGCCGCTGCAGGAGAACCGACCGCAGCTGTCGAAGCATCCGTCAATCAGGTGCTCGGTGTGCTCAAGGACTCCAAACTCAAAGGACCGGACGCCAAAAAAATCAAGACGGAAAAATTGCGGATTATCTACAAGTCCATGTTCGACGAGATGGAATTTTCCAGGCGTACGCTGACACGCAACTGGAAAAACTTTACGCCCGCCGAGCGCAGGGAATTTGTAGATCTGTTTGAGCAGGTTCTGGAAAAATCCTATCTTGACAAAATCCTGGACTACTCCGATGAAAAAATCGTTTTCTATAAGGAGACCATGATCGACAAAGACAAGGCGGAGGTGCAATCAAAAATTATCACCTCGTCCAACGAAATTCCCATTGACTACCGGATTATTTTAAAGGACGGCAAATGGAAAGTCTATGACGTGGTGGTGGAAAATGTCAGTCTGGTGCAAAACTACCGCACACAGTTCAATGAAATCCTGGCTGACGGCACCCCTGAGGATCTGCTGAAAATACTGCGCAAGAAAGTGAAGGATCAATCATAACAACCTGGCATGAAACACACCTTTTTCTTTCTGGTCATCACCACCTGGCTTATCTTGTCTTTTGCGCCCCTGTGCGTCGCGGATGACCAAGCGGCACAGGACGACGGACAAACCGTTTCTTTGAGCGGTGATGAATCCGGGCGGGAAGCGGAGAAAACCTCCGACCGCGCCGGGGCATCTCCTTATGACGATGATTATGACGACGATGAATATGACTACGAAGACGAACCTTTCAGCGAAGAAAGGGTCACGATTGACGACCCCCTGGAACCTGCCAACCGCGCCGCCAATATTTTCAACGACAGGATGTACTTCTGGGTGCTCAAACCTGCCGCACTGGCCTACAAGTTTGTGGCACCGGAGCCGGCCAGAATCAGCGTCAAAAATTTCTTTTTCCATCTGGGCTACCCGGCGCGTTTTTTAAATTGCCTGCTGCAGACGGATTTTGCCGGAGCCGGCGAGGAAACTGGCAGGTTCATCATCAATACCATCTGGGGCATCGGCGGTTTGATGGACCCGGCGGCGGGGGGAAAAATCAATCTTCAGAAACAGGACACAGACCTGGGCGAGACGCTGGGTGTCTATGGAGTGGGGCATGGTTTTTATATCGTCTGGCCGGTTTTCGGACCATCGAGTCCGCGTGACAGCGCAAGCTTCATCGACAGTCATTTATTGTATCCCACTTCTTATTTCTGCCCCTGGTATGCCTCCACGGCGCTTACCGTTTTTGACTACATCAACAGCGCCTCGCTGAGGATTGGTGAGTATGAATCACTCATCGGCGCCGCCATTGATCCCTACACGGCGATGCGCAATGCCTATGTGCAATACCGCATGAAAAGCATAAAAGCGCGCCGGGCAAGATCACTGTTGTTCAGAGATAATGAGACTGGGCAGGACGCAACAAAATAGGCCGGAGCCGAAAATTCAATTTTACACAACGGAGCGATTGTGAAAAAACAGCTCACAGGTTTGATCCCCATTTTTTTACTGGTGGCTTTCATCCCGCATGCCAACGCGGGAGGCATGTTCGGCCCGCCCCAAACCCTTTCCGACACGGCCGGAGGGCTGAACACCGCCATCGGCTATCGCTACCACACAGACACATATAAAAATCATCTGCACTATAAGATGAGGCAAAATGTAATTTATTCTCACGCGGCATGGGGGAAAGCCGGCATCTGGGAGATCTACGCGCGCCTGAATGCAGCGGATATAAAAATACAGGACAGGTTCCGCTTCGGATTTACTTCTTTCGGCAACGGCGAAAATGATTTTCGGGACCATTGGAAATTTTTCGGGACAACCGGGGCAAAAGTATTTTATCCGGTCAACAGCTTATTTGGTGTCGGTGCTTTTGTTCAGGGTAACTTCAATCCAGGAAAATACAAGGATAATACAATCCTGTATGATAATGGGTCATCTTTGGCGGCTAATCTGAACATTAAAAATCTGTGGGACGTTAATTTGGGCGCCGGCCTGCAGTTTACCCTGCCGTACGATATCCGGACGTATGCAGGACCCTTTGTTTATTTTGCCCGCGCGGACGCGCAGTTTTCGCTGGATATACCCGGCCTGCCCTTTGTAACGGGAAAAACCGTTTTAAAAAACAGGTCGCCCGTGGGTGGGTATTTTGGTGCGGACATTCCCCTGATAAAGGGTTTCCGCCTGAATATCGAAGGCCAGTACACAGACAGGTTCTCGGCAGGCGCGGCCATCTCCTACATTTATTGAAGCTAAGCCAATGAGTCGGACAACTCCTCACATCTTTGCAAAATAAACTTATTTCAATTGATGCCGGTTGTTTTTTTGTTTTTTTTGCACTAATAAAACTAAACGATTGTTTCCCTGCTTATTGGTCGGTGTGGTGGTTTTTCCGCGCTCACCGCCCCGGGATGAAATCATTGCGGAAAACAATCACACAAAAAAGAAAGGGCGCAGCCCGGCAGGCTGCTTTTTCCGGCAACCCATGAAGAAAACAAAAAAAAACAGTCCTTCCAAACTGACCATCGGACTTCTCTACGGCGGACGCTCCGGAGAACATGATGTTTCTACCTGCTCGGCGGCTTCCGTAGCGTCGGCACTGGACAAATCCAGATATAAAGTAATCGCCATCGGTATTGACCGTGACGGGCGCTGGTATGTGCAGAGCCGGCCGGAAATCGTTTTTCATCAGGACTTCGGGCAGGTTCTTGCACTGCAAAAAACAGGCACCTGGCTGGTTAATCACTTTGAACGTTATGGCAGGCTTTATCTTTGCAATCTGGAGGATGGTGGTAAGCGGGTGGCAGTCGATGTGGTCTTTCCCGTGCTTCATGGCACCTACGGAGAGGACGGCACCGTGCAGGGGCTTTTGGAGCTGGCGATGGTCCCGTATGTGGGTGCCGATGTGGCCGGCTCCGCCGTCGGCATGGACAAGGACATCGCCAAACGGCTGCTCCGGGACGCGGGGATTCCTGTGGTCCCCTGGATGACGGTAAGCCGCCATGACTGGCAGCAGCGTCCGAAAAAGATTATCGACATAGCTGCCAAAGAGCTCCGGCCTCCTTTTTTTGTCAAGCCGGTTTGCGCCGGATCTTCCGTGGGAGTCGTAAAAGTCAAAACAAAAAAGGAGCTTCCCGACGCACTCCGATACGCGTTTGAATTCGGCACACACGTCATGATCGAAACGGGAATCGACTGCCGGGAAATAGAATGCTCGGTGCTGGGAAACGACAATCCCCAGGCGTCAATTCTGGGCGAAATCATTCCCACCCATGAGTTTTATTCCTACGAGGCAAAATACCTTGACCCGGAGGGAGCAAAGATGAACATTCCCGCGAAAATTCCCTCCCGCCTGGCCACGGCCATCCGCAAGTGCGCGGTCGCCGGCTACCAGGCACTCAACTGCAGTTCCATGGCAAGAGTTGATTTCTTCCTTGATAAAAACACGGGGGAATTTTACTTAAACGAGGTCAACACACTGCCCGGCTTCACCAGCATCAGCATGTACCCCAAACTCTGGGCCGCGACCGGCCTTGCCTATCCTCAACTGCTGGACAGGCTCATTGAACTGGCGCTGGAACGCCACAGCATAAAAAAAACAATCAAAACGGATTGACTTGCCGGCAAAAAACCTTGCTCTCCAAAAAGCGGTGTGCCGGTTTTACCGGCACACCGCTTTTGAAGATGTGATGTGATTTTTACTGACTCTGCTTCTTGGCTTTGGGAGCGGGAGGTAACGGAGGCACAGAAGGCGCGCCCCCAACCGGCTGCTCTTTTGTCCCGAGCAACTCCACTTCAAAAATCAGCGTTGCTCCGCCGGGAACCACGGGCGGGCGTCCCCGGTCTCCGTAAGCGATCTCGGAGGGACAGACCAGTTTTGCCTTCCCTCCGACTTTCATCATCTGCACACCTTCCGCCCAGCAAGGGAAGACCTGGTTCAAGGGCAAATCAACCGGCTGTCCGCGCTTGATGGAACTGTCAAACTCGGAGCCGTCAATGAGCTTCCCGACATAGTGAACTTTGACGATGTCGGACGCTCCTGGCTGCGCCCCCGTGCCTGCTTTGAGTTCTGTGTAAATTAGACCGGATTCCATTTTTTGCGCGCCTTTTTCGGCGGCGGCTTTTTCCAGGTACGCTTTGGATTTCTCTTTTTGCTTCTCGGTCGCTCTTTCCATCCTGCTTTGCGCCAGCTCTCCAAGTTTTCGAAGCTGGTCTTCCGGCTCCACCGCCAGCTTTTTGCCGGCGGCTGAATCGGCCATACCCTGCTGGACATACCTGAATTCTTCCGGCGTCAGGTCAAAAACAGACAACTGCTTATTCAAATGAGCTCCCAGTGCGTAGAAAGCTTTATGCTCTTCGGTTTTCGGTGCCTGCGGCGAACAACCCCAGGCGGCCACTACCATGGCAGCAGCGATTATCAATAATTTACGCATAATAACCCTTTCCCCTCTTTTCATTTTTAATATTAAAACAGGCCGTTATTTCTTCTTGCCTGCTTTGGGCGCAGCTTTTGGGCTTTCGGCAGGCGTCGCGGGCGACTTTACATCAAGCAGCTCCACCTCAAAAACAAGCGCTGCCCCGCCGGGAATCACCGGAGGTCTGCCCTCATCGCCATAGGCGATATCGGAGGGACAGATGAGCCTGGCCTTGCCCCCCGCTTTCATCATGGCTACTGCCTCCGTCCAGCAGGGGATAACCTGCCCCAGTGGAAATTCGGCAGGTTCGCCGCGCCTGACGGAGCTGTCAAATTCGTTGCCGTCAATAAACGTGCCGACATAATGAACCTTGACCGTATCAGACGCTTTGGGCATCGTGCCGGTCCCTGCCCGGAGCTCCTGGTAGACCAGACCGCTTGCTGTTTTTCTGGCCCCCTGGACGGCCGCCTCTTTTTCCAGAAACAGCGCTGCCGCTTCCTTGTTTTTTTTCGCCGCGGCCTGCATCCGGCTTTGCGCCAGGGCGTTGATGTTCTGGCTGTACTCTTCCGGCTCGGCAAGCGGCTTTTTGCCGGTGGCGACAGCCATCATACCCTCTTTGACCAATTCAAATTCTTGCACGGAGAGATTGAAAACGGACAATTGCCTGGCCATGTGAACGCCCAGCGCATAGATGGTTTTTTGCTCCTCCGTTTCAGGCGCGGCCGCCCACACCGGGGCAACCACAAGCATAACCAAAAGACACACAAACAGTTTACGCATAGAATTCCTTTCCTGAATCAAAATTTTTTATACCTCAGCCGCCTGGCCGAACACCAGACCAGGAAGGTTTGCCGACCCTCCGGTCGTAAAATCGTCAAGCAACTGCACCACAACTTCCTCTCCCTTTTTTACATAGGCTTTCTGTTCGGGAATAACCATGAGAGCATTGGCCGTCGCCATGGATTTCAGTATGCCGGATCCCTGCTCGCCGGTAAGCCGCGCCACATACCTGCCTTTTTCATAGCTGACCACGGCCCGCAGAAAG
>JAGPFA010000042.1 GCA_018056765.1 Syntrophaceae bacterium | reverse complement strand
ATTTCATCAAGCGCTACGCCAGCGCTATGAAAAAAAGGATTACCCTGGTCGATAAAAGGGTGATTGACGCCTTCATGAGATATCCCTGGCCCGGCAATGTACGTGAACTGCAGAACGCCGTTGAAAGAATGATTAGTTTTCTCAATACGGCGGAGTTGACATATGAACTGGTGCCGGAACACATCCGCAGATACAGATACGATATCAGGTTTCACGAAGAGCCGATTGTGAAAGAGGAGGAGCGGCAGGTGATCGCTATGTATCTGCGCCAGAAAATGCGCAAAAACCGTATTGCCGAAATAATGAATATTTCACGCGCCACTCTGTACAGAAAAATGAAACTCTACGGACTGGAGTAGCAGGGTGGCGGATGGTTCGTGGCTAAAGGACAAAGGCTAAAGGACAAAGGCTAAAGGACAAAGGCTAAAGGCTAAAGGCTAAAGGATAAAGGCTAAAGGCTAAAGGATGCTTCGACAGGCTCAGCACGAACGGTCCATAAAATATCACCATGAACGGTCAGTAAAAGCTCAGCATGAACGGGCAATTAAGCGCGAAGCTTACTACTTTGTGTCCCCCGACTGGAGACTGTGTCGCAATCGTCAAAAACCGTCAACATCGTCATACCGGCGAAGGCCGGTATCCAGTAAATAATGTGCAAATAGCTCGTGGCTTGCCGGGATCTCTAAACTTAAGCTTTTCATCCTCCCCCTGCCCCCTCCAAGAGGGTGTGTCGCAATTATTTTTGCACGGGGAGATTCATACGAGTTTCATAGAAGCAAACGCCCGCATACGGCCGGCAGGCTGCTATTCGCGTTTACCGGACAAAAAAAGGGAGAGAAGCATGCTTCTCTCCCTTTTTAGTGAGCGGATCTGTTTTTTATTCGTTCATCGCGTATTCGCCCTTTAGTGAGATGACATACTTGTTCCAGATACGGTCGTATTGTGCATCGTCCCGGGCGGAGCGGATCATCATGATTTTGGCGAAGTATTCCCGCTGATCATCGCGTGTTGTGTGTATGCCGTATATCTGATGCGCGAAACGGGCAAAGTCGCGAACCATGAAGTCGAAGACCTGATTGAGCACTTCCGGATCGATGTTGTCAAAACCGGATTGTTCCAGAATTAGCTGACCATAAACCACCACCGAGAACATTTCGCCCAACGGCAGGGAGAAGGAAGGATCCATATCCTGAGCCTTGTCCGGTCCCGCCTTTTCCAGCATTTCACGGAACAGCTCGATTTGTTTTATAAAAACAGCTACGTTGGGCAGATTTTTGTTGGCTTCGAAGATGGGTCTGTAATCGTGGAATTGTACTTTGCCCAGACCTTTGGTCGGACCCTGATTGAATAAAAACATATCGTCTTTGAGCCCGAAGTCCGGCTTTATCTCCGGATATTTCATCGGATTGAAAAAGTAATTCTTCATGAATTTACGGATGAGCTGAACATTGACATGCACAGTTCCTTCCAGTTTGGACGGTCCGCGCACGTCGGAGGCGGCAAGTGAAAAGTACGTGTCTTTTTCAAATCCTTTGGCGGCAATCACTTCCCACAGCAGATTCACCACATCCTCGGACTGAAGTGTTACTTTCATCTTGCTGGTGGGGTTGTACAACAGATAACGGCGGTCATCAGGGCCGGCATTTCGGAAATAGTCCGTCGCGCGCCGCTGATAGAGCTTCATGCCGATAATACGCAGCCAGGCGTCCATGAAATTTTTACGGACATGCGGCATGTCCGTTACAGGCATACCATATAGAATGCGGTTGGCGGCATGTGTGATTGCTTCGTAAAAACAATGTTCGGTAATACCTATCGAACCGGGCCCGATATTGAATTTGCCGATGTTGACCGTGTTGAGCGAGCAATCCCACGCGTGAGAGCCGCGCGAAAGCATGTCCTCCTCCGTGATGGGATAGTCATGCAGGGCGAAATTGGAAACATACTGTTGGTGGGAAACGACGTTCTTTTTCAGCTCATATGCCTTGTGGCGGAAATTAGTGACAAAGAAGGCGTAGTCATCCGTTCCGTCTTTGATTTTTCCCAGCGTGGAGACCATTTCCGCTTCGTTGCCGTTACCGATATAGTATTTTTCCCCGTTGGCGACCCAGGTTCCGTCGCCTTTGGGTGTCAGTGAGGTTTCCGTGGAGTAAATGTCCGCCCCGTGCTCGCGCTCCGACAGGCCAAAAGCGAAAATTGCACCTTTTTTGAGCAGCTCGGCCGCCTTCTTTTTTGCCTTCTCATTGGAGCTCATCCAGATCGGCCCCAGTCCCAGAATGCTGACCTGAAAGCAGTACCAGTAGCCGAGGCCGTAGAAGGCGAGGAGTTCCGAAAATTCGCTGTTACGTGCCGTGTCCCAGCGGCAATCAGGATCACCCCCGCCGTACTGACTGGGGGTGAGCAGTTTGGCGAAGATCTGTTCTTTGCCGATAAAATCGACAAACTCCCGGTACCAGACTTTTTTATTGAAATCCTCAGTGATCTTCGTCTTCCCCATGGCTTCGAAAAATGCGATGGTTTTATCCATGATGGCTCGGGAACCTGCATCGGACATCAGACTTTTGTACTTTTTGGGTTGCAGCAGATAGTTCATACTCATCTCCTTTGTTTAATATTGATGCTGAATTCGGCATTATTCAAAATGTTTTTTATGAAAAATCCCTTATCTCTTTTTGCGAAAAAATGCCAGAGATAAAATCGATAATTTAGTGCAGAAATTGAGTCTTTCACTAATTGGCCAGGGGAGGTCCAGGCAGGATAAAGGCAAAGGAAAAGGGAATCAAGGGCTTTACCATCGGCTATTTTTTTTTATCCTCACCTTGTGTGTTTTTGTCTTTTGTGATAAAAAAACAAAAAAAACACCTTATGATTTCGAATAAGCTTTCCACCAGCAAGCGGCAACCAAACGAAACAGACTCCATCGAAACAAGAAGTAAACCATGTGATTTTTATTTTATTTATGAAAGTCAGGCCAGGGGTATTTGTTCACAGCGAAGAGTCCACGTAAAGAACATTTGCTCTCAGTAAAATTAATCGGCGTTTTTCTGGCGCGAACGAATTATTTTGACAGACAACCGAAACAGTTAAGGAGGAATTTATGAACAAAAAGAATATGTCTTTATCCAGAAGAAATTTTCTGAAAACAGCGACGGGGGCGGCAGCTGTGGCGGGTCTGGCCGCCGGCGGAGTCACTTTGGCTCCCTGGAGCGCCCAGGCAGCATCAATACCCAAAAAATGGGATGAAACTTTTGACGTTGTCGTTGTCGGCAGCGGGTTTGCCGGCCTGGCTGCCGCTTATGAGGCAAAAAAAGCCGGCGCATCGGTAGTGGTGTTGGAAAAAATGCGCACTCCCGGCGGTAACTCCATTATTAACGGAGGTGTTATTTCTGCGGCTGGTTCCCCACTGCAGGCCAAAGAAGGCATCCAGGATTCACCGGAACTGTTGCTCAAGGATATGCTGACCGCGGGGTTGCATTTGAATCATCCGGAACTGGCCAAAATGGTGGCCTACCAGTCAAATAATACAGTACAATGGACGATCAATGAGCTGGGTGTTAAATACAAAGACACGGTTTCACAGGAAGGCGGTCATTCCGTGCCGCGTATGTACAGCACTTACAATCAAAGCGGGTCGGCCATCGTGACACAGCAGTTGGCCAAGCTCAAAGAGTTGGGTGTTGTCCCCAGAATGCAGTGCTACCTGACGCAGATTTACCGTGACGCCGACGGACGGGTCAAAGGCGTGCAGATCCGTGAAAAATATGTTTTCCCGAATGCCGAAAGCGGCAAGTTGAAAAACATCAAGGCGGCAAAGGCGGTTGTAATTGGTACGGGCGGATTCGGAGCGGACGTGGAGTTCCGTATGCTTCAGGATCCCCGCCTGACCGCAGACGTTCAGACGACCAATCAGCCGGGGGCTACTTCCGAATCGCTGCGCGAAGCCCTTCGTATCGGCTGCATTCCGATTCAGGTTTCCTGGATTCAGCTGGGGCCGTGGGGCAGTCCTGATGAAAAAGGCATGGGCCTGTCTCCTTTCTTTGCCCAGCTTTTAGGCGCCATGTACGGTCTGTGGGTGGATACGATCACCGGCAAGCGTTTTGTCAACGAGCTGGCCGACCGTAAGATCCGTGCTGACGCGATTATCAAAGCCGGTAATAAGTGCATCGCCTTTACCGACGCCGCGGGTTACGCGCTGGGGCAGGTTTTGATCGCTGAAGCCCTGCCCAAGCTTATGGAAAGAGGGGTTGTCAAAAAATACGAAACACTCGACGAGATGGCCGCCGCTTACAACGCTCCTGCCGGCGCTTTGAAGGAAACTGTCGAGAAGTGGAATAAGAGTGTTTTGGCCGGTAAAGACGAAGAGTGGGGCAGGTATCTGCAAAAGAACCAAAAGCCGCTTGGCCCCGGACCGTGGTACGCTTTGAGGCTCATGCCGAAAGTCCACCACACGATGGGCGGCGTGAATATCAACGTCAAAGCACAAGCCATGGATGTCATGACGGATAAACCTATTCCCGGTCTTTACGCGGCCGGAGAAATCACCGGCGGCGTGCATGGCGCGGTAAGGCTGGGCAGCTGTGCTATTTTAGACTGCCTGATTTTCGGCCGCATTGCCGGTCAAAACGCAGCCGCGGAGAAAAAATGGGGATAAACAATAAATCTCAACACAACTTTTAGAATCTTTTTTAGCGCCGCCCCCACAAGGGGGCGGCTTTTTAATCAAAAACGACAAGGAGGTTCGAACTTGAGGCCTTCCATCGGGGAGGCAAAATGGACTTGACTATTGTGGGTGAAGGGGCAAAATGCCGGGAATTTGAGACATCTTTATTCAGGAGCAGGTGATGAAGGAATTGAATTATATGGACGTTGCCCGGGAAGTAATGGAGAAGATAAGGAAGGGTGCATTTTTGACCGTTCAATCAGATGCCGGAGTAAACACCATGACCATCGGCTGGGCGACGATCGGGTTCGTCTGGCAAAGGCCGATTGTCATGGTGGCGGTGCGTCCCACCCGCCATACTTTCGGGATCATCGAAAAAGCCGCCGATTTCACACTGAGCGTTCCCTTCGGAAATATGCATAAGGAAACGACATTTTGCGGTACAAAATCGGGACGCGATGTGGACAAGTTCAAGGCATGTAATCTGAAGACAAAAACCGGACAGCAAACGATATCGCCCATTATCGACATCGCCGGCATTCATCTGGAGTGCCGGATTGTTTTCAAAGCCGCCATGAGACCTGATTGCCTTGACGCAGCCTGTGAACGGGCGCTATACCCGCGCAAGGATTACCACACTCTTTATTTTGGCGAGATACTGGCGTGCTATGAAATTCAATAACGGAGGCACGCGCGTTTGCCCGGAGTTGTGGTTTCCGAAAGACCGCAGAGCCCGTTTTCACGGGCAAAAGAATCGACACGTATGCCTGTTTACAGGCATTTCAGGACTAAGCGGGTAAAAAGCCAGGCTGCGTGAAAAAGGAAAAATAAAATACCGTTTCCTCCGAGCCGGCGTGCTCAGGAGACCATTTCGGCGATGATTTCGGCAATTGGTTTTATGTCTTTAATCAGTGCGCCAATTTGACCACAGCCGAAGGCCGCGCGTTCATAATCGCCTGTGGTCTCCGGATTGGGCTCCAGCAACGCCGCCACGTTTTTCACCGATGGGTCGTCAAGCTTTTCCCTGATCCAGGGTGTGATGATGAGTCTTTGCGCCATCCGCGCGTCTCCCAGCGGGACCAGGCCGGTGCCTCCGTCGGTGCATGCTATGATCGCTTTTTTCCATTCGGCATCGGCCGGGCTTTCCTGGGATGCCAAAAATCTTGTGCCCACTTGAACACCCTGCGCGCCCAGAGCCAGAGCCGCCCTGTAGCCGCGGGAGTCGGCGATGCCGCCTGCCGCCACTATCGGTACATCCACGGCGTCGGCGACCAGCGGAACAAGGACCATAGTGGAAGATTCGGATCCGGTCGTTCTCAAGCCGCCGGCTTCCGCTCCTGCCAATATCAACCCATCGGCGCCTGCCTTTACTGCACTTAATGCATGAGACGCCGCCAGAACCACGTGAATACCTTTCATGCCCAGATCATGGATGAGCGGATAAGTGTTCCGGGGAGACCCAACGGAAGTGGTGACAGTTTTCACTCCTGCATCCGCCAGAATTTTCAGAAACTCACCGCAGGAAGGATTCAATAAGACGACATTGGCGCCGAAAGGCTTGTCTGTCAGCTTGCGTACATCGTCAATGAGACGGCGCAGCGTATCGCCATCGTTGAGGAATCCGGCCGCCAGCAGGCCGTAGCCGCCCGCTTCGCTTACGGCGGCAATCATTTGAGGACTGTTGAGCGAACCGATCGGACCTTGAATGATCGGATAGCGGCTACCAAGCATTTCCAGTAATTTTGACATCACAGCACCACCTCTGAATTAATCTTTAGTTTTTATCATCAGATAGTTCATTGTCTCAGACCGGGTCCTTGTAGTTGGGGGGATTTCCGGTGAGCTGCGCATTTACCGCTTCGAGCTGATTGGCGCTGCCCATGAGTTTTGTCATCAGCTCCGACTCCATCATCAGCCCGCGGGCGGAATCGCCATGCCAGACTTCGTTTACCAGTTTTTTGGCGGCGCGGATGGCGTCCGGATTTTTCGTCGCGATTTCGCGCGCGAGCGCCATGGCGTCATCGTAAGGCTTTTCGCTAAGATGCGTCACCAGCTTCAGTCTGCACGCTTCTTCTCCTTTAATAACTTTACCGGTAAAAATAAGTTCTTTGGCCACATCAATGGGGAGAATATCGCGGATGGTCTGTGTTACGCTCATGTCCGGAATCAATCCCCAGCGCATTTCCATAACAGAGAATTTGGCATCAGGTGTGCAAAACCTTATATCGGCCCCCATAGCGATCTGCAGGCCGCCCCCGAAGGCGACGCCGTGGATGGCGGCGATCACCGGGACCGGAAGCTCTTTCCAGCCGTAGCAGATATGCTGAAAAATGTTGGAAATTTTCCCCTTATAGCGCTCTGTCAGGTTGGGGAGTGCCTTCTGCCCGGATTGCATGGCCGCAAAGTTTTCAATGTCGAGCCCTGCGCAAAAGCTTTTACCTTCGCCCGAGATAACTACCGCGCGCACCCCCGGCCAGGAACCGAGGCGTTCGATGGCCTCTGCAATGGCGTCGATAAGATCAAAGCTCAGTGCATTGTATTTCTCGGGACGATTGAATCGGACATCCGCAACATGGTCAGTAACACTTATTTTGACAAGTTCACTCATAAAGCCCCCTTTCATTTTAAACCGCTTCCACCCGGCAGGGCACAAACCTGTGCAGAGGTGTGCCGAAGCGGTCGCGATGCGTATTTTTTGTCAGACGGTTCACATTGGCCCCGTATTTGACGCCATTATAAACCAGGCCGAAGCCGTGCGGCATGGTCACATGGCCGGGGCGTGCCGTGTCTGTTACTTCCAGTTCAATTTCTTCAGATCCCGCCTCGGTGGTGACGCGCACCTTTTGCCCGTCCTGGAAATCCCGGGCGGCGGCATCGTCAGGGTGCATCGTCAGTGTGCAGGCGCGCCTGCCTTTATGCCATGCCGGGTCGCGCATATTGGTGTTGGCATTCGTTTCCACATGCCGGCCGGCCATCAGAATAAGCGGGAATGAGGAGGGGAGAGTCAGCGCCTTTAATTCCCGGGCCGGTTCAATTGTTCGTAATTCGTCGAGCAACTCGGGAATATGCAGATTGATCTTTTTGTCTTGCGTTTTCAATCCGGAGAAACTGTCCGCCGGATCGATTTTGCCGACCCAGATCCCTTGGGGTTGATCAATCAGGCGTTGAAAGATTTCTTCACCCGCGCCCGGTCCGGGCTGAAAGCCGGCCCGTGCGGCATTTTCATAAAAGGACTTGGGAGCTGCCTGCAACATGCCCCACAGAGCGGCCAGATGCACCGATCCCAGCGCCTTGCCGAGTGTTTTTCCCAGGATAAACGGCATGGCTTTGAAAGCTGTCGGCTCGGCGGCAATGTATTTCATCAGAGCCTGGGCGAAAGTGGTGCGATCCTCCATTGCGGCCTGGTACAGGTAATCCGGAATCTGCGGAATGAGCCCCAGTTTGTCTGCGATGCGCAGATGAATTTCGCCCAGCTCAAGTTGCTCCCCTTCCGGTTCGACAATCGGCCGGCGCATTTGAAAATGGACCCCCGGATAAGTGAACGGGAAAAAAGTGCTGTCCCACGACTCGTAACCGCTGCGTGACGGCAGAATGTAATGGGAAAGAGCAGCTGTTTCCGTCATGGCGATTTCCGCCGTGACCAGCAGGTCGAGCTGTCCGAACGCATTTTCATAGGCTGTGGTGTCGGCGTAGGACCGCAGCGGGTTAGCGCCGGCAACAAGCACCGCACGCAGACGTTCGGGGTGATTGGTCATAATTTCTTCGGGCATGACATTGGGGGGGAAGACGCCGCAAACCGGAAACGAATCAGTGGCAACCGTTCTCCATGTTTTGGGATTATTTTCATCCGAGTGAGAGCCGATGGGCATCATATGACCGGGAATGACATTGCCGCCCGGCGTGCAAAGTCTGCCGCAAATAGACTGCAGAATGACAATCAGATAAGAATTCAGAGCTCCGTGGCGTCCCATGAAAATTCCCAGATCGTTGCGCAGGGCTGATTTGCGCGTAGCGTAAAGGCGGGTCACCTTATAAACTTCGTCAAAGTCCAGCTCACAGACCTGTATGGCGCGACGGGCGTCGAAATCTTCAAAGTAAGAGCGCACCCGGTCAAAACCGTTTGTGTGAGTTTCGAGGTAGTTTTTATTTTCCCATCCTTCTTTAAGAATAATGGAAATCATCGCTTTGATGAGCAGTGAATCAGTGCCGGGACGAATAGGCAGGTGAATGTCGGCCAGTTGTGCCGTTTCTGTTTTTCGCGGATCGACAACAATAAGTAACTTATCTTTGTCTTTGGAAAAACGTCTGAGCATCAGAGGGGCCTGCGGCATCTGATGGCTTTGCATCCCGTTCCAGCCCAGAGTGAAAAGGAGATCGGCATTGTCCACATCGGGGCGGTCGTGAAGATACTGGCGTCCATAAGTGTGACCGATAACCCAGAACGCACCGGCAAATTCCTGGCCCAGCGCGCTGTAATGGTATTGAGAGCCAAGCCCGCGCAGGAGGCGGATGCCGAAAGCGGCCTCAAAATGACATCCCTGCATCGATCCGCCCATATAAGCGAACGAGCGCGGACCGTATGTGCCCACGATACTTTTGAGCCGGGAGGCGATTTCGTCCGTCGCCTGATCCCAGGAGATGCGCTCGAATTTACCGCCGACTTTCTTGAGCGGGTATTGCAACCGGTCGGCGTTGTGCTGGTGATAAGCTACATTCATACCTTTACGGCAGACATAACCTTCGCTTTTGGCGTTGGATTTATCCGCCCTTACCTTCACCATGCGGTTATTTTCCACTTCGATTTCCAAACCACAGTTTTGCGGGCACAGCACACAGCCGGTCTTGTGGAATGTTCCCATGATTGCTCCTTTTCTCCGACAGCGCGGCCGGGGTATATTCATCATCAAACTTGCGTGCCGGAAAGACGCAGGGTTTGAATGATGCTGAACAGCTCCTTAATTTGTTTTTCGTTGAGCGTCTGTAAAAATTCCCTATTGGCCGCAATCAGAAGCTCGGTCGTTTCACGGCCCAGCGCCCTGCCTTTCGGTGTCAGGTGAATATGAATAGAGCGCCGGTCATCAGGGTTGCTTTTGCGTTCCAGGAAACCTGCCGCTTCCAGCCTGTCCAGAATGCCGGTAAGGGTCGCGCTGTCAAGCTCGGCACGCTTACCAAGTTCGCTGGAGCTGATCTGGTCTTCCTCTGTCAGAAAACCAAGCACCATGGCCTGGACGGAAGTAAGATTCAGTTCGGAAACTTTCTGTGTGAGAAATCTGCTGGAAAGCTGGTAAGCTTTGGCAAACTGAAAAAAAATGCAATCATCTCCCCGCATAAAAATCTCCGGTATGCTTGTGTGCTAAATACTTGTATGCAAGTATAAATGGAAAATAAATCCTGTCAAGGATTATTTGTAAATTGTAGCAGCGATCCGCGCCACGGGGTGGAGGGGGAGAAGGTTAGAAGATTAGAAGATTAGAAGATTAGAGGGTTGGAGTATAGCTGGTAGCTGAAGGCTAAAGGCTAAAGGCTAAAGGCTAAAGGCTAAAGGCTGAAGGCTAAAGGCTAAAGGCTGAAGGCTAAAGGCTAAAGGCTAAAGGCTGAAGGATGCTTCGACAGGCCGAGCAACCAGCGGGGACGCTACGACAGGCTCAGGCAGACCTTTGAATAATACTTCCACAAGTCATTCCGGGCTTGACCCGGAATCCAGAAAACACTTGATAACACTGGATACCGGCCTTCGCCGGTATGACGAGATTGGCGGTTGGGCAGGGTTTGGCACCTATGAAAAAGCGTTTTGTCAATAGAAATCTCTTTTGCTCGACCGTAGCCGGATCCATACATATCCGGCGGAGGGAGAGCAAAAGACACTTTGAATATGGGCTCATCGCCACACACCTATTCG
>JAGPFA010000041.1 GCA_018056765.1 Syntrophaceae bacterium | reverse complement strand
TTTGAATATTGAATTCAAGGAGCTTGCCTTTTTGGTCAACCGTGGCCATGCGCATTTGTTCCTTATGCACGGCGTTGACGAGCATGATGTGTTTCATAATTGTCCTTTTTGGCCGCTTCAGACACCGCGTGATACGGAGCGGGCCTCACGCCCGGTCGCCGCGCGATCTGCTGACGCCGCCGTGTATGTTATTGGAAGGCGCTTACATCGCCCTTTCCTGTTCTTAAAATTTCAATGGTGTCGCCCACCAGGCTGATGACGCTTGACGGTTCGGGAACGATCACTCCGCCGTCGATGATCAAATCGACAATGCGTCCGAAATGTTCATTGATCAGCACCGGGTTACCGAGGTCTTCACCATCCTGGGTCTGAACGCTGGTGCTGATGATCGGTTCTCCGAGTTCGCGTATCAGTGCAAGACAAATCTGGTTATCCGGCACACGAATCCCGGTGGTCGGCCTTTTGGGCAGAATTATCTTCGGCACCAGACGCGAGGCCTCCAAAATGAAAGTATAGGGTCCGGGCAGGCATCGTTTCATGGTTTTGTATGCATAATCCGTGACGAAGGCATACTGGCTGATGTGCTTCAGATCAGAACAGACAAAACTCAGCGGCCGCTTTTTACTTCTGCGTTTAATTTCGTATATTCTTTCAATGCCTCGTTTATTGGAAAGGCCGCAACCAAGCCCGTAAACCGTATCGGTCGGATAGATAATTACGCCGCCTTCCTTTAATGTCGCCACCGCCTTGCTGATGAGGCGCATTTGCGGGTTCTGGCTATTGATCGACAACAATATTTCAAACTCCAGTCATAATTTTTAATATATATCAGTAAAACCCGCTTTTGGCAATGGTGGCAAGCACTAGATGCTGAATTATCAGGAAATTTCTGATTCTGCGAAAAAGGTAAAGATCGCCGGGAAGCGAGCTTCCCCTTGGGCAATCCTTTTATTTGCCTGTCTGGCTCAATGAGGGCATTATCCAATCCCGCCGTGGACAACATGGTAAGGCACAAATGTATTTTTTTGCCCGGATTAAACCGCGCCGGAGATGCTGTAAAAAGCGCTTTCGGGATTGCCCTCGGTTGAGCCGTTATTTCTTTTTCTTGTCCTTGCTCAGTTTGTATTCAATACTGTCGATCAGCGCCTGCCAGCTCGCTTCGATAATGTTTTCAGACACGCCTGTCGTGCTCCAGACCTCGGAGCCGTCCGTCGAATCGAGCAAAACTCGTACTCCCGCCGCCGTGCCTTCAGAGCCTTCCAGTGTGCGCACCTTGAAATCCACCAGATGCATATCGCGGATCTGCGGATAAAATTTTGTCAGTGCCTTGCGCAGCGCATGGTCGAGTGCGTTGACCGGTCCGTTGCCTTCGGCGGCGGTGAGCTCCTCCTCGCCTCCGACGGAAATTTTGATCGTGGCCTGGGACATGGCGGGATTGTCCAGCATGCGCGAGGTGACGACACTGAAGCACTCGAGCGTGAAAGGTTCCACAAACTCGCCGACGGCTTTTTTCATCAGAACGGAAAGTGAGCCGTCCGCCGCGTCAAATTGATAGCCACGGTCTTCCATCTGTTTGACCTGCTGGACAACCTTATTCAGGGCGTTTTTCTTTTTCAGGTCGATCCCCAGAGCTCGCGCCTTATATTCGATATTGCTTTTTCCGGCCATATCGGAAACCAGTACACGGCGGCTGTTGCCGACCAGCTCCGGATCCATATGCTCATATGCCAGGGGATTTTTCGTGACGGCGCTGACATGAACCCCGCCTTTGTGTGCAAACGCACTTCGCCCGACAAAGGGCCGCGACGTGAGAGGCGGAATATTGGCGACGTCACTTACAAAAAGCGACAGATTGGTCAACTGACGGATAGATTCAGCCGGCAGGCAATGGATGTTCATTTTAAGCTGCAGATTGCCGACCAGCGGAATCAGGTCGGCATTGCCGCATCTCTCGCCGTAGCCGTTGATGGTTCCCTGGACCATGGAAACACCTTCGCGCACCGCCGCAAGTGAGCCGGCCAGAGCCAGACCGCAATCATTGTGCAGATGCACGCCGGTAATGGCAGGATCGACGATGCGGAGCATTTTTCTGATGATATCGGTAAGTTCATGAGTCATCGTGCCGCCGTTTGTGTCGCAAAAAACTATTTTGTCCGCTCCCGCCGCGAGCGCTGTCCTGACGACGCGAACCGCGTAGCGCGGGTTATGTTTGTATCCGTCGAAGAAGTGCTCCGCGTCGAAAAGCACTTCTTTACCCAGCCGTTTCAGATAAGCAATCGAGTCACGGATCATCGACAGGTTTTCTTCCAGATCTATTTTTAGAATTTCTGTAACATGCAGATCCCAGGACTTACCAAAGATGGCCACTGCCGGTGTGTCGGCCTTGACCAGCGCCCTGAGATTCGGACAGGCCTCAGGTGCGATATGCGGTTTACGGGTGGCACCGAAGGCGGTCACTCTGGCGTTTTTAAATTCCACCTGCCGGGCCAGCTCGAAAAAACGCGCGTCTTTGGGATTGGAGCCTGGCCAGCCTCCTTCGATGTAATGGAAGTGCAGCTCATCGAGCCGGCGGGCGATACGCAGTTTTTCCTCGGCGGAAAATGTGATCTGTTCGCCCTGTGTGCCGTCGCGCAATGTCGTATCGTAAATCAAAACCTGTTTTTTTGTCATAACCCCTCTCTTTGAAACCCTTTAGATTGTCTTGCCTTATTCTCCGTCTGAAGGCCGACCGCCGGCGTTTTCTGTTGCCTGGTTCCGGCGATAAAAAAACCGCCGTCGGTTTTACTGCCGGCGGCGGTTCGGATTTTTGTATTTATGAATATACCTACTCCACGGCCGGGCCTCCTATGTGGAAGCTGATTATAATGATGTTAATTATTCCGGTGTTGATAAGCATACTGGCCATAATACCTTGCAACAATTTTGTGTACTTTAATTTCTTGATGCGGTTTTGTCAATAAAAATTAATGTCATTTCAGGATGGGGGCAAAGCTGGTCTTTTGGGGTATAAGGCGCAATTGACCTCGCGCCAAAGATGAGCTACTGTACGCAACATGGTGAATCACAGACATATTCACCGGTATGGTCCGGAAAAATCCTGGAGCAGACGCCTCCTGGCTTCGATCCTGATCAACTTTCTCATACCGTTGGTGCAGGTCATAGGCGGCATTCTCTCCGGAAGTATGGCGCTCATCAGTGACGCCCTGCACAATCTGAGCGATTTTGTTTCTCTTGTCATCAATTATGCGGCCCTCATTATCGGGAAGCGTGTACCGACGGCCAGGTATACATTCGGCTTTAAGCGTGTGGAAATCTTTGCGACTCTGATCAGTGTGGCGCTTTTGTACGGAGCGGCTTTTTATATCGCCGCCGAAGCCTGGCACAGACTTTACGCCCCCCGGCCGATCAGTGGCCGGCTGGTCATCTGGATAGCTCTTCTTGGTTTTGCCGGTAATATCTTCTCCGCCCTGCTACTGCGCGCGGGCGCGAAAGTAAACCTGAACATGAAAAGTGCATTTTTACACATGCTGGCCGATGCCGCAACCTCACTGGGGGTGGTCGTGCTGGGGATAATCTGGATGTTCAAGCCCTGGTACTGGCTTGACCCGGTGTTTTGCTGGCTTATCGTGGTGATGATTCTGTACGGAGGATGGGATCTCATCAAAGAAAGCGTTCTCATTCTGATGAACGCTACTCCATCGGGAATGGATCTCGAAGAGGTGCGCAAGACACTGGAGGGCCTGGATGGCATAGAAAAAATTCATGACCTGCACATCTGGAGGCTCTCCTCCGAAAGCATCGCGCTCGCGGTGCATATAACCGTTCCCGACCAGATGCTCACCCGTATTGACGAACTGGCAGACCGCGTCCGCACGATGCTTTTTGATAAATTCAATATCGATCATCCGACATTGCAATTTGAATGCAACAGTTGCCGTGACGGAAAGTCTGACTGCCAGGGCGCCCGCGGGCGATAGCGGTGGCTTTTCTGTGCCGCAATGGCAAAAGCGAAGACGCGCTCCATCACATGCCTGAGCTCGTGAAAACATACCGGTGGAGTAAGAAGTTGTGTGTTTCCCCTATTGTGAGGTTTCCCCCGGGAAAACAAATTTTCCTGACGGGCAAGAGAACTGATGAGTATTTTTACTTTTTTGCAGGATGGTTTTTGTCAGATAAGACGGATGATGCGGTATAAGGTCTGTTGTCCATACTGCATTTTTATTTTGCATCAGGCCGATAATGTGCTATAGGCCGTTTCGTCAATTTGGTCGAGGGGCGCCTGTAGCTCAGCTGGATAGAGCACCAGACTACGAATCTGGGGGCCGTAGGTTCGAATCCTACCAGGCGCGCCAATAAAATCAGGCAATCAGTGACACCGCTGGTTGCCTGATTTTGTCTCCAGAATCAGCTTGACTTGCCGGCCCCGATTTTTTATCTTGCATACTAAATAAATTTCTGCCCGCAGGGAGGGCTTGAGGCGCCCGCAGGTTCTACCGGGAATAAACCGGTATGAACAAATGCCGTAAGGCAGCATGTCAGGTGTTTAAATGTTATGATCAGCTATCGGGACGTCATTCTTTTTATCCTCAGCAAGGCTAATCAGAAGGTTTACGGTACTTTCAAGGCGCGTCTTTTGCCTTACGGCATGACGCCCATGCAGGGCCTTGTTTTACATGCCCTTTATGAAGAAGAAGACCTTTCCGCAGGCGAATTGGGCAAGCGTCTGGTTCTGGACAGTGCCACCCTTTCCGGTGTGCTCGACCGGATGGCGGAGGCGGGCTGGATTTTAAAAAGTACACAAAAAGAGGACAGGCGGGTTTTGAGTATCAGACTTTCAGAAAAGTCGCGGCAGCTGCGCGCTGAATTTGTCCGGGAAACGGAAAAGCTTAACCGGGAGGTGCTTTCCGTATTCAGTGACAAAGAAAGGTCGCTTTTGATGCGGATGCTCAGGGATTTGCGAAAATAGAGCCGGAAAAATTCCGTCTGCAGTATTCAGCGATAGTGTTACGGAGGTCGATCATGCCGGAAGAGAGAAAACACAGGGGCAACAGGGGAAACAATCGGTTTCCGGATACCGATTTTGAGAGAATTTTTCACCCCGCATCAATCGCGATTCTCGGTGTTTCATCCGATGAGAACTCGGTCGGTTTCGGCACCGGTATGCTCAGAGTCCTCAAAGAAATGGGCTTCGCCGGCAGGATTTATCCGGTCAATCCCAGCGGTGGGAGCGTCCTGGGGCTGAAAATCTACTCACGGATGGAAGATATTCCGGAAAGGGTGGATTTTGCCGTGATCGCCGTTACCGCAAAATTGGTTCCTCAGGCCCTGGAAGACTGTCTCCGAAGCGGTGTGGCCGGGGCGGAGATCCTTTCTTCCGGCTTTGGTGAACTCGGAACACAAGAGGGGCGGCAACTTGAGGATCAGATCCGGGAAATAGCCGCGCGGGGCATCCGGGTGGTCGGGCCGAACTGTTTTGGTATTTACTGTCCCCGGAGCGGTTTGACGATGCTGCCTGGACCGGATCTGTCACGGGAAAGCGGCAACGTGGCTTTTCTGGCGCAAAGCGGCGGCATGGCCAGCGATTTCGCGCATGCGGGAGAGTGGATGGGAATCCGCTTCAGTAAAATGGTCAGTTTCGGCAACGGTGCCGACCTGCGCGAGGCCGAGCTTCTCAACTACCTGGCCCGGGACCATGAAACCGAAGTTATTTCCATGTATATCGAAGGCATCAAAGACGGTGATGTTTTTTTCCGCGAGCTCAAAGCCGCCGCCACCCGCAAACCGGTCATCATCTTTAAGGGGGGACTCTCCGCGGCAGGCGCCAGAAGCGTGGCCAGTCACACCGCCTCTATGGGCGGAAGTGGCCTAATCTGGAGCTCTGTTTTAAAACAGACCGGCGCCGCGCAGGTTTTCGACACACAGGAGCTGATGCAGGCCAGTGCGGCTTTTTCTCTTTTGCCGAAAAAATCATTTAGTAACATAGCCGTGATCGGCGGCGGTGGGGCGATCGGCGTGGCCGCCTGCGACATTGCCGAAAGACACGGCATGGAAATACCACCGCTGGCCTCCGATATCCGTGAACGTATTGAAGCAATTCTTCCCCGGCCGGGATCCAGCGCGCTGAATCCAGTGGATGTGGCCAATCCCCTGGTGGCTCCTTCCATCCTGAAGGAAGTGCTCATGAATGCGGCGCAGGATGAGCGCATTGATTTGCAGATCATCGTTTCGCTGCTTTTTCACTATAACCCCTATGCCCTGATGTTCGGCGTGCCGATTGCCGAAATAGTGCCTTATAAAGAACTTGTTGAAGCGGTGGACGACGTGATAAATAAAACAGGCAAGCCGGTGGTTGCGGTGCTTCCCAATGCCCGGCGCGGCCCTCGAAATATGGACATCACCGGGCTTATCGCTCTCGCGAGGCGGGAATATGTCCGGCGCGGTATCCCCGTTTTTGACGAATTACATGAAGCGATCAGGGCGATAGCCCATGTGAATACATATTATGGAAGGAGAGAGAATGAAAAACGATAAAGCAGCCAAGATCATTGAGAAAGCAGTGAAGAAAGGGCGCAAGGCGCTTTCGGAATACGAATCAAAGCAGCTTCTTGCCGCCTACGGTATCCCCATCACAAAAGAAGTTCTCCTGAAGGACAAAGACGGCCTGGCCCGCGCCACCGAAAGGATTGGTTTCCCGCTGGTAATGAAAGGCTGTTCGGCCGACATAGCCCACAAAACGGAAAAAGGGCTGATCCATGTGGACATACGCAACATTACAGAGGCGAGGAAAGCCTTTCGTGAAATCATGGCGGGCATGGAAGGATTTGAAGGAGGGGTTCTGGTCCAGGAGATGGTCAAAGGCAGACGCGAACTGGTGATGGGGCTTACACGAGACCCGCAGTTCGGTCCGTGCGTGATGTTCGGCCTGGGCGGGATCTTCACCGAAATCCTGCGCGATGTGTCTTTCCGCCGCGCGCCGCTCGAGACTTATGATGCACGGGAAATGATGAAAGAAATCAAAGGCCATAAGATACTTGAAGCTGTGCGCGGCATGGAAGCGGCGGATGAAAAACGCCTTACGGAAATGCTCATCAGCATCGGCCGCATCGGTCTGGAAAACCCGGATGTGATGGAAATAGACCTCAATCCCGTAATTTTATCCGGTGCCAGGCCGGTGGTTGTCGATGCGCTGGTGGTGTTGAAGTAACCTGTCGGTTCCGGCCAAACGACGGGAGAAAAAAGCGCCCAAGCTGGCTGCAGTGTGGAGGGAAGGGCCGTAGGGCGAGGGTTGTGTCTGACTGCAGGCAGCAGGTGCCGATCTGTACAGGAGCTGACAAGGCGCAGGTTCGACAAACGGTGAACGGCAGGGAACGCCGGAGAAACAAACGAGCGTGCCTGCAATTTAATTTGGCTGGTGCATGACCGGCAGGTGGTATTTTACACCATTTTTGCCTGGCAGATGGTCATTTGGAAAAGCAGCCGTGTAAATCTGTTTGTCTTGCGGAGTTGTCCTTTAACTTGTTGAGAGAAGTGGCTTTCCGTAAGGGTGCTTCGGCCAGGTGCTTTTTTGTCAGCAGTTTTCCCCGGTGAGCGAGCGGATGAGTTTCATACCGTTGTCATAGAAAACCTTATTGTAGAAATCCTGTGACAGGCCCATTTTTAGAAGATTTTCAATCTCCGCCTCCCGCGGTGTTATCAGATTAGGGTAATCAGACCCGTATAAAATCCTCGATTTATATTTTTCGAGGTAATCAGGACCGAGTGTATAACCTTGATAGGGCGGCGGCAGGAAGCAAAAGGCGGTGTCGAGGTACAGGTTCGGATACCTCTCCAAAAGTCCCAGAAAACCTTCATATTCATGTGCTCCCAGATGGGCGACTGTAGCGCCAAGCTCGGGAAATTTCTCGAGTGCCCTGGTGAAAGACTCCAGACCGACATATTGATTTCCCACCGGGCCTGTTCCCGTGTGAAACAGGATATGCTTGTTTTTTTTGATGACCATCTCGTATAAAGGCCAAAGCCGTTGATCATACGGATAAATATTCTGTACGAGGTGATGGAGTTTGAAGCCGAGAATTTTCGGGTTTTCCACCAGACACCCGGCCATTTCAAGCGCATTCGGATCGTCGGGGTGGTAAGCCGCGAAACAGTACAGGCCGTCATGCTCTTCGAGGATTTTTGTGTTCCACTGGTTTAGCCCTTCGGCTACCCCGGCACGATGAGCGTAATTGGAATAAACGATGATGTTTACGCCCCCCTGCCGTAAACGTTCGATGCACTCACCGTAATAGTATCTATGAATTATGTTCCAACCATAATTTTTGATGAAGGAATTCCAGATTGCGTCAAAAAGCTTGTCCGGGAACAAATGCACATGGAAATCGATTATTTTGCCGGGTGTGTTGACCATAATTATCGCCGTTTAATCCTGTTGGCTAATTTTTACATTACCGCATCTGTTGTGTCAAGAACGATCAGTGCGGAAAGGAAGGCGCTGCCGTGGCCGACGGTACAGCTGCAGCTTGTATGCTTGCCCGGCAGCAATTCCTGCCAGGAAGTGCCGTCACCGGGACAGGGGGAAGTGTGCAGCGCTTCATCGGCCATCGCTTATGACTTATTCAACATAATCCCGGAATCAGCAAGTTAACCCAAAACAAAGCTCCACCCAGTGGAGTCGGTTGCTATGTAAAAAGTGAATGGCGAGGCTCCCGGTGCTAAACCGTTGGGCCCAGAGCGACCTTTTGTAAATATTTCTTGACAAAAATCGGCTGTTGAATAAAAGTCCATTCTCCCTGTGCGGGCGTAATTCAGTGGTAGAATGTCAGCTTCCCAAGCTGGACGTCGCCGGTTCGAGCCCGGTCGCCCGCTCCATTTTGCAGGTCTCGGGGTGACGCGCCTTTGGTTGTAAATATTGCTTGCGCTGCCTTTTATTATATGTTAGCAACTATCCGACCATCGCTGAAAGTAGTTTGCTGGAGTGGGCTGTCGCCCACTTTTTTATTTTCTGAGGCGTTTTTTATGGAGGGGCAGTTAAAAGATAAAATTTGGCATCTGGCGTGGCCGGTGGCTGAATCAGAGGGCATGGAGCTTATCCATGTGGAGTGTATAAAAATGCATTCCCGCTGGATATTTCGCCTGTTTCTGGATAAGGAAACAGGTGTGACCCTCGATGACTGCGCGACGATCAGCAACCAACTGGGCGATATTCTGGATGTTCACAATCTGACGAGCGGGCCTTATACGCTGGAGGTATCGTCGCCAGGCCCCGATCGTCCGATATCACGTGATGTGGATTTTCGGAAATACAAAGGCCGTCGTGTCCGGATCAGGACATCGGTGAAAATTCAGGGCATGAAAAATTTCCAGGGGATACTCACTGATTACACGGATGAGGACGGACAAAAGGTTGCCCATCTGGAAGTGTCCGGCAAGATTTACGCCATTCCCAGACAGCAAATTATAAAAGCCAACCTGGTTGATGATACGCAGGTGGCTTGATAGAGGTAGAGGCAGGCCGTATGTGTCACGGCCGGGAGAAGAAAAACGGAGGATTGTCAATGTTTCAAGAGCTTAAACGTCTGATTGAGCAGATGGGAAAAGACAGAGGTATCGACAAAGCTATAATTGTGGAAGCCCTCGAGGCGGCAATGCTGACTGCGGCCAGAAAAAAAATGGGACAGAATGTGGACATTGAGGTCAGCTACAATGATGAAGTCGGGGAAATTGAGGTTTTCCAGTTCAAGACGGTTGTCGATAACGTGCTTGATCCGGAAACGCAGATCTCCCAGGAAGAGGCCAGGAGAACGCTTGATGAGGGAGCGGAGCCTGGAGATTCCCTGGGGATGAAAATTGACGCCGGTTCTTTCGGCCGCATAGCTGTCCAGATGGCCAAACAAATCATCATCCAGCGCGTGAAAGATGCGGAGCGGGACAATATCTACGATGAGTACAAAGACCGTAAAGGAGAGTTGATCAACGGATTTGTGCAGCGTTTCGAGGGTGGTAATATTGTCGTCAATCTGGGGCGCGCCGAAGGTGTGGTCCCCCCGACGGAGCAAATTAACCGGGAGGCTTATAAACGCGGGGAACGAATCAGAACCTATCTGGTTGATGTGAAGAAAAACACGAAAGGCGCGCAGATTATTTTGTCCAGAACCCACCCGGCCTTTCTCAAGGCGCTTTTTGAGGTTGAAGTGCCGGAAATTTCCGAAGGGCTTATCGACATTGTAAGTGTCGCCCGTGAGCCGGGCAAACGCGGGAAAATCGCTGTGAAGGCCAAAGATAAAGATATCGACCCGGTAGGAGCCTGTGTAGGCATGCGCGGTACGCGTGTTCAGAGTGTGGTTCAGGAGTTGCACGGCGAAAAGATAGACATTATCCCTTATACGGAAGACTCGGCCAAATATGTATCCAGCGCTCTGTCTCCTGCTAAGGTCAACAGGGTGTTCGTTGATGAGGAGAACCGGGCCATGACGGTGATTGTTCCTGATGATCAGTTGTCTCTGGCCATCGGCAAAAACGGACAGAATGTCCGCCTGGCGGTTAAGCTGACGGGATGGAAAATCGATGTTAAGAGCGAAACAATGGCTACCGAAAAAGATGATGACGGACAGAAAGCGCTGACGAAGATTCCCGGTATCGGACCGGCCATAGCCGAAAAGCTCTTTGCTCAAGGTATTAAGAGTATCGCCATGCTGGCGGCCACGGAAGCGGAAACGCTGGCCCAGATTCCCGGCGTCGGCGATAAGTCCGGTAACGAATGGATTGCGGAAGCCATCAGAATTTTGGATGAGGAAACAGGCGGTAATCAGTAGTA
>JAGPFA010000021.1 GCA_018056765.1 Syntrophaceae bacterium | reverse complement strand
ATGCGGGCATCGAAAAATGCAATCTCGTGCAGGTCTCCAGCATCGTCCCGCCCGGCTGCAGAATTATTTCCAGAACCGAAGGGCTCAAAAGGCTCCAGCCGGGTGCGATCACGTTCTGCGTGATGAGCCGCTGCTGTTCAAATGAGCCCAAAAGGCTTCTTGCCGCCTCGGTGGGCTGTGCTCTGCCGCAGGATACAAGCGCCTACGGGTACATCAGCGAGCATCACAGTTTCGGTTTCACCGAAAAGCAGACCGGTGATTATGCAGAAGACCTGGCGGCGGCCATGCTCGCTTCCACACTGGGAATAGATTTCAGTGTCGATGAGAGTTGGGATGAAAAAAAGGAGCTGTTCAAGATAAGCGGTAAAATTGTCCGGACGCGCAACACCACTCAATCGGCGGTATTGAAAACAGGCGATTATACGACGGTGGTTGCGGCGGCCGTTTTTTTGTTTTAGGGCGAGGGCCTGGAAAGGAGAGTCAATTGTGAATCCGGTAAATCGTGGAAACAGAGGTATGGGGCGGGGCGCCGGCGCAGGCTCAGGCTTGGGGCGCACCGGTGGTGGAAGAGGACGCATGGGCGGTCCGGCAGCCGGGGGTGTGCAAGGGGTCTGCCGCTGCACCAACTGCGGCCATACGCAGCCGCATGAGCGAGGTGTTCCCTGCATTCAACTAAAATGTCCCGAGTGCGGCGCCGGCATGGTAAGAGAATAAAGAACAGCCGCAGATTTTTTGCTCCATGCGGCATAAAAGAAAGGAAAAAAATGAAAATTGCGATAACGACATCAGGAAATGATTTGACCGCCGCGCTCGACAGCCGTTTCGGCCGGGCGCCGAAATTCATGATTTACGATCTGGAGACGGATTCGTTTGAAATCGTTGATAACAATCAGAATTTGAACGCCGCACAGGGAGCGGGCATCCAGTCCGCGCAAAACATTGCCCGGCTCGGCGCGGGAGCGCTCATCACCGGCCATTGTGGCCCCAAGGCCTTCCGTGTCTTGCAGGCGGCGGGAATAAAAATCTACAACACAGATGCGGCGACGACCGGTGAGGCGCTCAAGCGTTACAAAGACGGGAAACTTAAGGAAGCATCCGGCGCAGACGTGGAAGGGCACTGGTAGTGAGCCAGTCAGACGGCATTTTTTACCGCTCCATCGGTATCATCCACAGCGAACACACACGGGCACAGGAAACGCCGATTCAGCCAGTCTATGCCTGCGGCTGCCGGGGCTATGCCCGGGTGTATCAGGAATATACAGAGGGGCTCAAAGACCTCGACGGTTTTTCCCACATTTATTTACTGTACTGCTTTCACGAGTGTCACGAGGTGAAGCTGACGGTCAAACCTTTTTTACAGGATGTTGACCGGGGTATTTTTTCCACGCGAGCTCCCTTTCGTCCCAACCCGATTGGACTTAGTGTAGTGGAGCTTGTGAAAGTAGAAGGCAATATTGTACATTTCGACGGGGCGGATGTCCTGGACGGCACGCCGCTTCTGGATATCAAACCCTATACACGGAAGTTTGATCTTCGGGATGTGCAAAAAAACGGCTGGCAGGACGAGGTTGACGAGGCAACGGCCGCCATAAGAGGTAAACGGGAGTACAAAGCAAAATGAACCCATCTCTGGATTGCATACCCTGTTATGTGCGGCAGGCGGCGCAGGCGGTTGAACTGGCCGTTACGGATGATCGCGAGCGTAAGTTACTTATGCGTTCTGTCCTTCAGTGGCTGCCGGAGATTGATCTTGACGCGCCACCACCTGTGACCGCTCAGATGATCCACCGGCGCCTGCGCGACATTTTGCCCGGCAAAGATCCCTACCGGGAGGCCAAGGACCGCCAAAACAATCTGGCCCGACGACTGATTCCGGCCATCCGTCGGCGGATCAGCGAGTGTTCCGACCCTCTGATGATGGCCATGCGCTATGCCATCACCGGCAACATCATTGATCTGGGTGCCAAAAACAATCTGGGCTTCGGTGATGTCTATGCCGAGCTGCAAAGTGCGCCTCTCCAGCCTGTCTTCGGAGACCCGGAAGCATTTAAAGAAGCCGTCCAAAAAGCCAGGAACATTCTGTATCTGGCGGACAATGCCGGTGAAATATTTTTTGACCGTCTGCTCATCGAAAGGTTGGGCGCGTCAAAAATAACACTGGCGGTACGCGGCAGGCCGGTGATCAACGACGCGACTCTCCCGGATGCGCTGGCTGCCGGGCTTGATGAGCTGGCGGTGATTGTGGACAATGGGTCCGACGCGCCGGGAACAATTCTTGCCGATTGCAGTGACGAGTTTCGCAGATACTTTGACCGCGCCGAAATGATTATCGCCAAAGGACAGGGAAATTACGAAAGTCTTGCGGACGTGAATCGGCCCATCTTTTTTCTGTTTCGGACAAAATGCGGCGTTATCAGCCGTCACTCCGGTTATCCTGTCGGGACTTATGTGGCCGCCCCGGGGCGGGGATACGCAAAAGCAGGAGGTTAAATGAAAGCTTCAGAAATTGCCTATGAACTCAAAACCCATGCTCCCTTTACGTCGTTTGGTGCCGTAACCGGGATTGTGATTATGGCGTTGTTCGTTCAGTTTCAGGTGCCGCGGGGTGTCGCCGATACATTATTTTGGGTTTTCCATCCTCTGCACGTCCTTTTGAGTGCTTTGGTGACCACCTCCATGTACCGCATTCACACCAAAGCAAGTATCTGGCAAGTTGCGCTGGTCGGTTATATGGGTTCGGTCGGTATTGCCACGTTGAGTGACTCACTGATCCCTTTTCTGGGGGAGTGGCTTTTGGATCTTCCCAATCGCGGGGTGCACATCGGCTTTATTGAAAAGTGGTGGCTGGTCAATCCGCTGGCTTTTGCCGGCATCGCCCTGGGCTATTTCATTTCGCATACGAAAATCGCGCATGGCGGGCATGTACTCATCAGCACCTGGGCCTCGATATTCCATATCACCATGGCGCTGGGTACTTCTCTTGACGTGGCGACGGCGATTTTAATTGCGGCCTTCCTGTTTCTGGCTGTCTGGGTGCCCTGCTGCACCAGTGACATTATTTTCCCTCTGCTGTGGGTGAAAGAAAGGGAGCACTGATGAAAATAGCGATCGCTTCCGGAAAGGGCGGCACGGGCAAAACCACTGTCGCCGTGAACCTGGCGCGTGTTTACGATGGTCATGTTTTCCTGGCGGACTGCGACGTTGAGGAGCCGAATGCGCATCTTTTTCTTACCGCCACCGGCCATGAAGAAAAAGAGGTAAACCTTTTTGTTCCTCTTGTGGATGAGTCGCTTTGCGACGGCTGCGCCCTTTGCGCGAAGATCTGTCAGTTTTCCGCGATTGTCACTTTCGGCACCACACCGCTGGTTTTTCCGGAAATGTGCCACGGATGCGGCGGATGCACACTTGTATGTCCGCCCCGGGCGATTACAGAACAGCCCCGCCGTATCGGCGTGGTAGAGACGTCACAGGCGGGCAACATCACTCTTGTGACCGGACGGCTGGACGTGGGTGTGGCGTTGGCCCCGCCGCTCATCAAGGAAGTCCGCAAGGCCGTGCCGGCTGACCGTGACGCTATTCTGGACGCGCCGCCCGGCACTTCCTGCCCGGTGATCGCCGCTATTAGCGACACAGATCTGGTTCTTCTTGTGACCGAGCCTACCCCTTTCGGACTCAACGATCTGGTGCTGGCCGTCGAGATGGTGCGTGCGCTTGGCCTCCCCTTCGGCGTCATCGTCAATCGCATGGGCTCCGGCGATGACCGTATCCAGGAATTTTGCCGAAAAGAAAACGTCGACATTTTACTTGAGATTCCCGATGACCGGCGGATCGCCGAAAGCTATTCCCGCGGTATTCTGATGGTGGATGCCCTGCCGGAGTACGGGGATATTTTTAGAGAGCTGTTGCGGAAAATCCGCAATATGTATGCGCAGGGAGAAAAACAACATGCCCACGTATGAATATGAATGCACAAGATGCGGTCTCCAGTTTCAACGGCACCAGAGGATGAGCGACAAGCCGGTGGAAGCCTGCCCCGAATGCGGCAGCACAGTCCGGAGGCTGGTCAGCGGCGGTACCGGATTTCTTATGAAAGAGGCGGGCGGCCGGAGCCAGGGCGGCTGCTCGCTGGAAACAACTGGTCGTACATGTTGCGGAGCTGCTTCCCGCTGTTCAGAGCCGCACTGCGGAGAATGAAATGAGTCAGAAAGTTTTTAAGTACATCTACGGTCCTGTGCCGTCGCGCAGACTGGGTCGTTCGCTGGGGCTTGATCTTGCCCCATGCAAAACATGCAGCTATGACTGTATTTACTGCCAGCTGGGAAAAACCACTCACAAGACCATCGAGAGGAGTAACTACGTTGACGCGGCGGAGGTGCTCTCAGAGCTGAAAGAAAAACTGACGCGCGGTGTCCGCTGTGACTATATCAGTCTGGCCGGTTCCGGTGAGCCGACTCTATATGCGCCGCTGGGCGAGCTGATTGCCCGTATCAGAGAGATGACGAGCATTCCAATAGCTGTGATCACCAACGGGTCGCTTCTGCATTTGCCCGAGCTGCGCCGTGATCTGATGCATGCCGATTTGGTTATTCCCTCGCTCGATGCCGGAGATGCGCCGATGTTTGAATATGTAAACCGCCCCCATCCGGATATCTCTTTTGATCAAATGGTGGAGGGGCTCATCGAGTTCGGCAAAATGCGTAAAAACGCTCTTTGGCTGGAGGTGTTGCTTGTTTCCGGCGTGACGGGGCTTGCTGCGGAAGCAAAAAAAATCGCGTCCTGGGTGGAAAAGATCAGGCCGGATAAAATACAGATAAACACCGTCAGCCGCCCCGCGCTGGAAGATTTTGCCTGCGCGGTGGACGCAAAACAATTGAAAAAACTGGCCGGCCTTTTTTCGGGACGGGTCGAAATTCTGGAAGATCTAACCGGGATGGAGGGCGCGGATGCCTCAGTGACGGAGGCGACGGAAGCGGACATTTTGAATTTGCTGGCCCGCCGCCCCACTACTCTAAGAGGTATTGCCCAGGGACTGAGTATCCACCCACATGAGGCCGCCAAAAGGCTGGAGACGCTCCTGAAGGCGGGGCGGGTGGCTACCGAAAAGAGCGGCCGGACGGTTTTTTATAAGCTCAGTAAGGTGGGTGCCTGATATCGGGTGTCAGGGCTGAACGGCCCCGCGGCGCACACCAGACCGCTGCTTCAATCGGCCGCACGGAAATATTATGCTGCATCGTGCACTGACAGGTGTTTTATGGTGACATCAACAAGTGAACTTTACGAAAACAACAGGCGCTATCTGGAGCGGGTGGAAATGTACCGCCAGCTGGGTTACGACATTGATCGGGAAAGATCATTTGTCATTGAAAAGGCACGGCCGATTTCGGGAAAAATACTGGAGGCGGGCACGGGGAAGGGCCATTTTACACTGGCTCTGGCCCGGGCCGGTTACCGCTTTACCAGCTGCGATATATCCGCCCATGAGCAGAGATACGCCCGTTTGAATCTGGCCTATTATGGTCTGGAGGACCATGTGAATTTCGAGGTGGCCTCGCTGGAGAGCCTCCCCTATGGAAATGGATCCTATGACGTCATTTTCGCAGTGAACCTGCTGCATCACCTTGCCTCTGTTATGCCGGCCGCGGCGGAAATGATGCGGGTTTTGTCGTCTGCGGGCAAAATAATCCTGGCTGATTTCAATGACCGGGGGCTGGCGGTGATCGACAAACTACATGCTCGCGACGGTAGAATACACGAGGTGAGCGGGGCGACCATCGGTGCTGCGGAAACTATTTTTCAACGCTCGGGGTTTTCTGTCAATGTTCACCGCGGCATGTATCAGGATGTGCTGGTAGTAACAAGGCAGGAGGCCTGCTCTCTACAGACCGGGCCGGAAAGAGGGATCAATTGAAAAACTCGGAAGAAATCAGACGATATGTGGAGACCTGTCAGGAAGAATTCTGGCAGAGGGTTTTTTCTCAAGAGACTGCCTATCTGGCGGCTCATCTGGCCGGCGCCAAAGATATTTTAAGTGTCGGCTGCGGACCGGCAATTATCGAAGGCGAGCTTCTCAAGCTCGGTTTTGCCGTAACCGGCCTGGATGTGTCGGCAGAGGCGCTCGCCTGCGCGCCGGATGGTTTACGCGGTGTTACCGGACGGGCTGAGGAGATGCCTTTTGCCGACGCAACGTTTGACGGAGTAATCTTTGTGGCCTCGCTGCAGTTTGTCGATGATTACTGCCTCGCCCTGGAGAGAGCGGCAGCGGTGCTCCGGCCGGGTGGGAAGCTCATCGTCATGTTGCTAAACACCGGATCGGCATTTTTCGAGGCGATGCTGGGGGATCCCGAATCTTATGTGCGGCACCTGCGTCATACGGATGCAGGCGCCATCGAAAGTGCGGCCGCCCGTTTTTTTGAATTACATACGGAGTATTATCTGGGCATCCGCGGTGCAGATATTTTTCAAAGCCAAAACCCGGCCGAGGCCGCCCTGTATATTCTCAGGGGTACGAAGAGAAGATGATTTATGAACCGTAACCGCTTGATCGACGAGGCGCGTAAAATTCTGGGGCTTTCCGCCGTGGACGGGGCGGAAGAGGCGAAAAAACGTTATCGGGAGCTGGCCAAAATCTGGCACCCGGATGTCAACACGGATCTGGAGGCTAACGCCAGAATGCAGGACATCAACCGCGCATTCGGCACCTTGATGAAAGAAGAATTCGGCATCCTGGATTTCTGGGAGGACTATAACCGCTGGTGGTGGCGTCAATATGGGAATGACCCGCTGTGGGGTAATTATTATCCGGACGATGAGACAAACCGCCCCGCACGGGGGCGAAGGCGTTTAAAGGCCGGACGTGAAGATACGGGAAAGGGAAGAAGCTGAAAATGAAAGAACTGGTGGTGATCAGCGGCAAAGGCGGCACAGGGAAAACCAGCGTCACGGCATCGCTGGCGGCGCTGGCGTCAAGCCCAGTGATTGCCGATTGCGATGTGGATGCGGCGGACCTGCATCTGGTGCTTCAGCCGCAAATCCGGGAAAGTCACGAATTTTTAAGCGGGCACGAGGCGGTCATACGCCCCGCTGACTGCAGTGGTTGCGGAATCTGTATGGATCTGTGCCGTTTTGACGCGGTGCGGCCCGACGAAGATGTCTTTATTATTGATCCGATCGCCTGTGAGGGCTGTAACGTGTGTGTGCATTTTTGCCCGGAGCAGGCCATTGATTTTCCACAGAGCTTAAGCGGCAAGTGGTTTATCTCCGATACGCGCCTGGGGCCGATGGTGCATGCGAAACTGGGAGTGGCGGCGGAAAATTCCGGCAAACTGGTGTCGCTGGTGCGTAACGAGGCCAAGCGAGTGGCCGGTGAGGAAAACCGTAAAATCGTGATTGTTGACGGCCCGCCCGGGATCGGCTGTCCGGTCATTGCGGCGATAACCGGAGCCTCAAAAGTTCTTGTCGTGACGGAGCCGACCGTTTCGGGAGAGCATGATCTGGAGCGGGTTTTGCATCTGGCCAGGCATTTTGAGATTCCCGCATCCGTATGTGTCAACAAATGGGACATTAACCCGGAAGCAGCAGGCCGCATTGAACAGAAGGCTCTGGCGCTGGGGGCTCGGCTTGCCGGGCGCATCCGGTATGATCCAGACGTGACACGGGCGCAAATTGAAAACAAAGCCGTCGTTGAAACAGACGCTCCCAGCGCGGAAGATATCAGACAAGTGTGGGAGAATCTGAAATTTCCCGTAGGCGACGATTAAATCAGAAAATAAGGAAAATTCATAAAACAGGAGGAACAGGGGTAAGTGGAAGATAAAAAAACATGCAGTTCATGTACAGACACAAGTTGCGCGGCGAAAAACCGCCGTGAAAATGAAAGCGATCGGGACTTCGCCGACCGTCAGCGCCTTGAGGCAAGGCTTTGCCGGATAAAAAACAAAATTGTCGTCCTGTCCGGCAAGGGCGGTGTCGGCAAAAGCACAGTAGCGGTGAATCTGGCAGTGTCGCTGGCGGCCAAAGGGCATTCAGTAGGTCTGCTGGACGTCGATATTCACGGTCCTTCCGTGCCCACCATGCTTGGTTTGCAGGGGCAGACACTCAAAGGAGAGCCGGGCGAACTGTTGCCGGTGGAAGTAGGCGGGGTGAAGGTGATGTCGGTCGGATTTTTGCTGCAAAATCCTGATGACGCGATCATCTGGCGGGGCCCGATGAAGATGGGCGTGATCAAGCAATTCATCACGGACGTCAACTGGGGCGACCTGGATTATCTGATTGTTGATGCTCCTCCCGGTACCGGTGACGAACCCCTGTCGGTGTGTCAGCTCATCCAGCCGCTGACCGGTGCGGTGATCGTGACCACGCCGCAAAAAGTCGCGGCGGTTGATGTGCGCAAGTCGGTAAGTTTCTGCAAGCGGCTGGACGTTCCGGTTTTGGGGATTGTGGAAAACATGAGCGGTTTTGTCTGTCCTCACTGCGGGCAGCTTACCCAGATCCTGCCCGAGGGGGCGGGGCGAAAAATCGCCCAGGACATGAACGTGCCTTTTCTGGGGGCGATTCCCATCGATCCGGCCGTCGCGCAAGCGGCTGATTCCGGCAGGGCCTTCATCGGCCATTTCGCCGAAACACAAACAGGCAAGATTATGCAGCAGATTATCGGCCAGATCATCGTTGCGGACAATAATAAAAAATTAAACGCATAAGGAGTGTATGATGAAAATTGCAATACCATTGGCGGAAGGGAAATTGGCGATGCATTTCGGCCACTGCGCGAGTTTTGCGCTGATCGAAGTGGATGAGCAAACAGGGAAGATCATTAAAAAGGAAGAGGTGGCGGCACCGCCGCATCAGCCGGGGCTTTTACCTCAGTGGCTTGCCGAGCGGGGCGCGACGATGATCATTTCCGGCGGTATGGGGCAGCGTGCCCAGGAGCTGTTTGCCGGCCGCGGCATTAAGGTGTTGGTGGGAGCGCCGGCTGAAACACCGGAAAAGATTGTTGCGGATTACGTCTGCGGCGCACTGGTGACGGGCGCCAATGTCTGCGACCATTGAGCAGCCTTTTTTAAAATAAGGAACGGCCATGGTCTTCGATGAAATCATCAGGACAATGCAGTAAGAATTTTACTGTGCATGTCTTGACAATGCATGTGGAGTCAAATAATATGAAATAGTCACCAATAATAATGTCAATTAAACAACATAAAAAAGAGGTCAATGTTATGATGGTTTGTAGTCGTGATGATAAAATGGCCTGCGCTCAGATATGGGAAAAATTTTCCGGGCAAGTCACTACTCCTGAACAATGGAATGATGAAGCCATACAAGAATTGGTCATATTGGTCGCTGAAGTCAGAAAATGCTCTTCCAATATGAATTATGTACCAAGGCCCACAATTGTGCCGACGAAAACCTGGTTTTTTCGAAACGCACTAAGGCCGTTTAAAGATTGGCTTCAGCGAGGAACTGCGACATATGAATCATGTAAAACAGTCGGTTATAATACAAGAAAGAGAGCCGTTGAAATAGCATTAGCGCGGGGCACATAATCATGAAGAAAATATCACTCGTTATGTTATTGCTCACATTACTATGTACAGCTTGTGCGCTGGAATATCACAGCCAACTTCATAAGCCGGTGTATTACCTGAAGGCCCATGTTATTGAAATCAAACCTGACAAAAAAACACCTGATAACGATCAAATACAAATTAACTTCTTTGGGTTGACCTCTACTATTTCATCAAAATGGTTTGACAATAAAAGAGAGCAAAACGCCGCTCTTGCTTATCAACTTCAAGACAAGCTGAGATTTCTTATTTCCTATGATCAAATGGGGAAAATGGGATGCGATAAGCCCACAGATGACAATGAAAGAGACTTTTGCGGCGCATTTGAATCACCACAGGAATACTATGACAAAATCTGGACTTTAACAGCCGATGACCTGGAGAAGCCTCAATATGCAGGCAGGGGGAATTACATGGTGGTGCAGCAAAAAGAAATGTGGTTTGCCAATCCAGATGTGACAGCTGTTTATAAGTATCGCGGCAATAATTTTGTCGCGTATCGCAGAGATTTTAAATCCAGCGGAGGAAGTAAAGCCATGAAATCAGAGTTGATCATTTTCCATCAAAAAACAGCTCCCGATGCCATCGGCATTGGCACGCTTGTCGATAACAATGATGAATTGTTTGAGCAGCTCCTGTCGACCATCGAGTAAGCACGGCGTTTGTCGCAACCGGGCACATGGGTGAGCTCACGGAAAACCGCAAAATCATGGGCGGGGGTGAGAAGGAGCAAAGCCGGACGTATTATTTTTTACGCAGTTCTCACTTGGGGGGAGGGACGATATGACTACTTCGCAAATGCAGCAGACGTTAAAACCGGTGGACAGTGTGGAGATATGGACTCTGCAGGATAACTACATCGAAATCACGGCGATGGATAACTCCGCCGTGGTGACCAGAGCCACGGCATTAAAAGACGGAGAAATCAAAGCCTCCGTTCTGGCCGAGCACGGGTTTTCGGCACTGGTGAAAACCACGGCGGAGGGGAAATCCCGCACGCTGCTTTTTGATTTCGGCTACTCTGAAGACGGAGCCTTCAGAAACGCGCAGACACTTGGCCTGGATTTGACCCAAATTGAAGAGGCGGCTCTCTCGCACGGGCACAGTGACCATACGGGCGCGATGGCCGCCTTCGGAGCCGCCCTCGGTAAAAAGAATGTGCCGCTGGTTTTGCACCCGGCCGCTTTCAAATCTCCCCGCTACCTGAAATTCGGCGAAGAAATCAAAGTGTATTTCCCTGAGCTGACACGCGAGATGATCCGGCGGGCAGGCTTCGAACCGGTGGAGACACAAACACCTTATCCGATGCTGGATGGCACGGTGTTGTTTCTGGGTGACATCCCACGCCGGACGGACTTTGAAAAAGGTTTTCCCATCGCACATCGTCTTGAAGAGGGAAGCGAAGCACCGGATCCCATCGAGGACGACACATCCATCGTAATGAATCTGCAGGGGAAGGGGCTTATCATCTTGTCCGGCTGCGCTCATGCCGGCATCATCAATACCGTGCAGTACGCACTGGAGGTCACAGGCCAGAGCCGGGTTTACGCGATCATGGGGGGTTTTCACCTCTCCGGGCCGTTCTTCGAGCACATTATTGACCGTACCGCCGACGAGCTGCAGAAATTCGATCCTGTATATGTGATTCCAACTCATTGCACCGGCCGCAAGGCGGTCATGGAAATAGAAAAGAAAATGCCTGCCCAGTTTATTTTGAACATGGCCGGCACAAAACTGACCTTTGCGAAAAGCGGGTAATAAACGAAGGGCCGGATAATCAGAGAATTTGTCTGCGCGCTTTGTGCCGAAACAGGATAAGAGGCAGCTTATGACAACCAAAGCATTTCAGGATTATTACCCGGATGATTTGAGCCACTGCTACGGCTGCGGCTCGCTCAATGAAAATGGCCTCAAGATTAAAAGCTACTGGGATGATGGTGATGAGGCGGTCTGTGTCTATACGCCGCGCGACTACCATACAGCGATCCCGGGCTTTGTTTACGGAGGTCTTATCGCCTCGCTCATTGACTGCCATGCCACCGGCACCGCCTCGGCCGCCCATTACAGGGCGGAGGGCCGTCCCATGGGTTCAGACCCGCCGGTACGGTTTGTGACCGCCTCTTTGCATGTGGACTATCTCCTGCCGACGCCGATCGGAGTTCCTCTGGAAGTCCGTGGAAAAGTCAAGACAATCAAGGGGCGGCGCGTTGTAGTGGAGGCCAGAGTCGTGGCCGAAGGAAAGGTCTGCGCCCAGGGCGAAGTCGTCGTGGTCCAGATGCCGGAAAACATGCGTCCGGACAAATGAGAGCCATATCCGTCTTTTGTCACGTTTGCCGGGGAGAAAAAATCTGAATTCCCTGCGAGTGACTGACTATACAAAAAATAGAGCCGCCAATCTCCCAAGCCGTATAACGGAGCGTCCGTCATGGAAAACATGTCTTTGAAAACCTTCTTTTTCAGCGGCACCCAAACGACAAAGAAAATAGTTGTTAGCATAGCCGGAGAGCTTGCCAAAATGGCCGGTGGCAAAACAGTTAAAGATCTCGACTTCACCCTGCCGGAGACACGAAGGGAAATTGCGTCCTTTGAAAAGCAGGATCTTGTGGTAGCCGGTGTGCCGGTTTACGCGGGGCGGGTGCCCAATGTTTTACTTAAATACTTGAGGACTGTGCAGGGCCGCGGGGCGGCGGCCGTCGCCGTCGTGGTTTACGGAAACCGCCACTACGACGACGCACTTGCCGAGTGGGAAGACCTTCTGGATGCAGCCGGATTCAAAGTCATCGCCGCGGGAGCATTTATCGGTGAGCATTCCTTTTCCCGAATCCTGGGCGGCGGGCGTCCCGACACGCATGATATGGAGCAAATCACAAAGTTTGCCGGTCAGATTTACGAAAAACTCCACACTCAAGATACGACAGCGCCGGTGGCGGTCCCTGGCGCACGCCCCTACCGCCCTTACTATCAGCCCAGAGACAGGCAGGGTAACCCCGTTTCCATTGTCAAGGTTGTTCCCAGGACAAACGATAACTGTATCCAATGCGGCCTTTGCGCCACTTTATGCCCGATGGGCTCCATTGATCCGGACGAGCTCTCCTCAATCACCGGTATCTGCATCAAATGCTGCGCCTGTATTAAATACTGCCCTGTGGAAGCAAAATACTTTGATGACGAAAATTATCTGTGGCACAAGCAGGAACTGGAACTTGCTTTTTCCGATGTGCGGAAGGAGCCGGAATTCTTTTTCTGAATACGTCGGTGCGTTGACTTAAATCAATGCCCTGGCCGGCTTTTACTGTTACAGAACCTGCCAAAAAGGTGGAAGCAGCCGATGAACGAACGCCTGACAAATTTCCCGATTTCATTTTTTGTCGCCGCCATGGGGCTCGCAGCCATGACACTCGGCGCCATTAAAGACAGGCGTATCTGTGTTGAAGATTAAAACTTTGCTATTGCTTGTAAACGAAGGAGATTACTATGACGGAAAGAAGAAAAATCATCGTGATCGGCGGCTCGGCCGCCGGTCCCAAAGCGGCGGCGAAGGCCCGTCGGATCGATAATGACGCTCAGGTTGTAATCCTGCAAAAAGACGGCGATCTGTCCATGGCCTCATGCGGCTACCCCTATTATGTGGGCGGCTGTTTTGACGATCGAAACCAGCTTTTATGCACGCCGGCCGGGGTCGTGCGCAACCCCATGTTTTATTTGAACGCCAAAGACATAGAAGCCAGAGTCAACACGGAAGTGACTAACATCGACCGAGCGGGCAAGACCGTATCTTTTAAAAACCTGACAACCGGCGAGACAGGCACAATTCCCTATGACAAGCTTATCATCGCCACCGGAGCGATTCCCCGCATGCCGCCGGTTCCGGGAGTGGAACTTGACGGTATCACCACGCTGCAATCCATGAAGGATGCAGACTTTCTGCGCGCCATCCGCGATGAGGGGCGAATAAAAAAAGCGGTGGTCATCGGTGGCGGGCTCATCGGCATCGAAACATGCGAGGCGCTCCAGCTGGCCGGCATCGAAATCACCGTGATTGAACTTCTCCCGCAGCTGCTGACCTTTCTGGACTGGGAGCTGGCTAAATTGGTCGAAAACCACGTGAAGAGCAAGGGCGCCAATGTGATTACCGACAACGGCATTGCCGCTTTTCTTGGCGAAAACGGCCGCCTCACCGGCGTTAAACTGCAAAATGGCACAGAACTCCCCTGCGAGCTTGCGGTTGTCGCCATCGGGGTGCGTCCCAATGTGGCGCTGGCCAAAGAAGCGGGCCTGAAGATAGGCGATCTGGGCGGCATCGAAGTCAATGAATGCATGCAAACCTCCGATCCGGACATCTACGCCGCCGGAGACTGCGTGGAGACGACAAACCGTATTACCGGCAAAAAAGTACACGCGCCGTACGGCGATCTGGCCAACCTTCAGGGGCGCGTAGCGGGTGAGAATGCCGCCTCTACCAATTGTGTGAATTTCCCGGGAACGATTCAAACCGGTATTTGCAAAGTTTTTGACTATGCAGCAGGCTCCACCGGGCTTTCCGAGGCGGCGGCAGATCGCCTGGGGATGACCGATATCCTTACGGTAATCAACGCCAGCCCCGACAAGCCTGGCTTTATGGAAGGCAAACTGCTGGTGACCAAGCTGACGATCAATGCCAAAACCGGCCGTATCCTGGGCGCCCAGTGTATCGGGCCGGGAAATGTCGCCAAGCAGATCGCCCAGTGGGCGATGGCGATCCAGGGCAATCTGACGCTTGAGGATCTGATCAACGCTGATCTTCCCTACGCACCGCCCTTTTCTCTGGCTATCGATCACTTTGTGGCCACCGCTCATATCATGCAAAACAAAGTGAAAGGCAGAATGAAGGGCATTACCTGTAAAGAGGTTTATGAAAAGGTCAGAGCAGGCGAAAAGCCTTTTATCATCGACGTGCGCGTCCCGGAAGAGTTTGAAGAAATGCGCCTGGGCATCGGCGAGACGCTGATCCCTCTGGGTGCGCTCCGCAAGCGGCTCGGCGAGCTGCCCGCCGACAAAAACCGCGAGATCATCTGCTACTGCAAGATTTCGCTGCGCGGCTACGAGGCGGCGCTGGCGCTGGAAGCCAATGGCTGGAAAAATGTCAAAGTAATGGAAGGCGGGATCATGGCCTGGCCGTACCCGCGGGAAAAATAAGAAAATACCACGAAAGGAGGATGTGCTCTGATGGCTGAAGAAATCAAGGCCGGTTGCGCCAGACCCACAGGCGGGCCGGTCGGTGTGAAACCGGAGGTAAAAAAGGAAGACTCGCAACAGCAAATAACCAGGGAGGTAAAAAGCATGGTGACAGTAGGCGAAAAAGCGCCGGACTTTACGGCGCCGGCATATCACAAGGGCAAATTTATCAATGTTCAATTATCCGATTATCTGGGGAAATGGGTGGTTCTGTGTTTCTACCCGGGTGACTTCACATTTGTCTGAGCGACCGAAATCTCCGCGGTCGCGGAGAAATACCCCGAGTTTCAGAAACTGGGTGTGGAAGTGCTCTCCATGAGTGTGGACAGTGTCTTTGTGCACAAGATGTGGGATGATCATGAACTGTCCAAGATGGTCAAAGGCGGCGTGCCCTTCCCCATGCTCTCCGACGGAGGCGGCAAGGTGGGGAGCGTCTTCGGCGTCTATCTGGAAAATGCGGGTGTAGAAGCACGCGGCAGGTTTATCATCGACCCGGACGGTGTCATCCAGGGCTTTGAAGTACTCACCCCGCCGGTGGGACGCAATGTCAATGAGAGCATCCGTCAGATTCAGGCCTTCCAGCATGTGCGTAACAGCAAAGGCACGGAGGCCACACCTTCGGGCTGGCGGCCCGGAAAAATGACTCTGAAGCCGGGGCCGAAGCTGGTCGGTAAGGTCTGGGAGGTCTGGAAGACTTCCATGGCGTTTGATGATTAAGTATCAATCGTAAACGGCCTGCGGGAAATTATATCCCGCAGGCCATCTTTTAAGCCGGGAGGCTGGTATGCGATACGTAAAAATCATTTTTTTGCTGCTTCTTGCCGCGTCATTGCTGTCCTGTGCGGGAGGAGAGATCAAAGTGGATGAGATGCCGACGGCGCCGGCCGCCGATTTTTCGCTGGCGGACCAGGATGGAAAGACGTGGACACTTAGTGAAACTTTGCAAGACTACCGTGGCGTGGTGCTGGCTTTTTACCCCAAGGATAACACGGGCCTCTGAATCCGCCAGTTTGTTGAGTTTCAACAAAACATCGCCGAATACGAACAAAGAAAAGTGAAAATTCTGGGCCTGTCACGTGACGGGGCGGAGTCGCACCGCAAGTTCATCGCCGATCACGGACTTAAAGACATGACGCTTCTGGTCGATGAAAAAGGGAAAGTCGCCAAACTCTATGATGCGGATCACTGGATTATTCCATGGTCAAAGCGTGTTTATCTGATCATCGATCAGAAAATGAACGTGATCTACCGCAGGGACATGGGATTCGGGCTTTTACCCGATCAGACGAAAACTCTCCTGGAAGTGATCGACCAGCGACTACCCTGAGAAGTGACACAGGCAGTGGTTCACAAATACGGGCGGGCCCTTTACCGTAAGCGCCCGCCCGTTACCATTTTTTTCCAGCGCGCGTAGCGTGCCATATAGGCCAGAGAACGGATGGCTTTGCCGGTTGTCGTGTAAAACGGAATCCCGCAGTCCTGGGTCAGCCGGCCGAACTCGTGGATGAGCTCGTCCGAGGTCCCATAGCACCAGGCGGCAACAGGCTTATCCGTAAAAGAACCTATATACTCCAGAAGCTCCCGGTAGTAGATAGCCCGCAGCCCTCCGGAGACATATCCGTTTATGTAGATACAATCGACGTTTTTATCCTCCCGGAGGGCATCGAAGCATTTTTTATAAAGATCGAATATACGTTCGCCGGCCGTGGCCGATGCGGGCCCGACATCGATGGGATGATTCCCCAGTGTAGTGTTCAGCCCGGCAAGTTTGTTTTTACTTTCAGGAGAAAGCGATGCAAGAGTGAGGCCGTTCGCCTCGGCGGTTTCAATGCACTGGATGCCGACCGCGCCGGAGAAGGTCAAAACGCCCAGCCGGTTGCCCCGTGGCAGTGGGTAGCGCAAAAAAACACTGGCGCAGTCGCGCAGGTCTTCGTATTCCAGAACACGCAGGGCCCCGCCCTGCTTGAGAGCCGCATTGTACAGAGCGGCATTTCCGGCCATCGAGCCGGTATGGGAGGCCATGGCTGCCCGGGCACCGGGTGAGCCGCCCGGCATCAGGCATAAAACCGGTTTTTTAAGCGATGTTTTTTTGAGCTCATCGAGAAATGCCCCCGCCCGTCTGGAGTGCTCCATATAAAGAGAAATCACCCCGGTGCTTTCGTCTTCACGCAGATATTCCAGGCAATCCGTCTCATCCACATCGCACATATTACCCAGGTCGATAACCTTGTTGACTCCCGGCTGGTATTCATGCCAGCCCATCGCCTGTGGACTGTACATGCCTGTCTGGGTGATCAATGACAGTTTTCCCTGTCTGCTGTATTCGTAGCCGCGGTCATAGGGAATGGTGGTGAACCAGTTCTCCGAGTTGAAAACCCCCACGGTGTTCGGCCCCATGATGCGCATCCCGTAGAGCTGGGCGATTTCAAGGAGCTCTTTTTCCCTTTGCCTGCCTTCGGCGCCCGCCTCACCGAAGCCGTCGGAGACGACAAGCGCGCTTTTCACCCCTTTGGTACCGCACTGATGCAGAATCTGTGGCACATGCCTGTAAGATGTGACCACGATGGCAAGCTCCGGTACGCTATCGGTCAGGCCCAGATCCGGGTAAACCTTGATCCCATACACTGTCTGCGCTGATGGATGAATCGGGTAAATGCGCCCGGTGTAATTCCATTTGAGCAGATCGCCGATTATCACAGCAGCACCGAAAAACCAGTTTTCCTGCATGCTGCCGAAAAGGGCGATGCTGCGGGGGTTGCAAAACGACTCAAGAAGATGGACTTTGTCTGCCATATGATTTTATCACCTTTTGAAAAAGCCGTGGCGGTGTCCGGCCGTTACTTGGTTTATAAAAATTTATTGTCCGGGACGGAGGCATTCGCGCCCCTGGCAATTGCCGGCCGCCTGTCGCGGATTTTTTGGAAAGCCCCGTAAGCCCCGCCGTCAATGTGGTTTGCGGCCACCTTTTTTCGCGACCACCATCTCCTGCATCAGTTCGCTGATGGCCGCCTCGTGAAGGCCGTGGCCCTGCAGAGATGCTGTGTCGTAGAGCTCTTCAAGCTTGCGAAGATGGGCCATGGATTCTTTGCTCTGCCGGAAATCCCTGTTCATCAGCTCTGTTACCATGTCGCCGGTTTTTTTCAGATCACCAAGGTCGATGTCCAGCGAGGTATGAGCAAGTATCCTGCTGAGTACCTCATAGGCGATCTTTTCATTGAAGGTCTGGATATAAGGCGGTATGCGGGCAACGATACTGGCGGCTTCAAGATTTTCCCTGGCCGCATAATCCATGAGCAAAGTGGAAAAGCTCGATGGGCCTGAATAGCTCAAAAGGGGGAATTGATGGAATTCCCGTTTCATTTCCGCCAGGCTCAGCACGGCATAAAACCCTGTTTCCCGCGTGTGCGGAACACGGTCGAAAATGGCACCCAGCGTGAAGAGCCGTCGCACATGATAACGCTTTGCCACGCTCAAAATGGCCGCTGCAAACTGCGGCCAGGCCAGGTTCGGCTCATGGCCGGTAAAAAGAATCAGATCATTTCCGGCGGCGCTTTTCCAGAAATAAAAATCGTTGGTAGGCTCACCAACGGATTTTACGATGCCCGCTTCCACCACCGTGTAAGGTCTCATGATCTGTGACGGGTCGTAGCCGGGAACCTGCCAGATATAAAAGCTTTGCGGTTCGATGTAGGCGAATCTGCGTGCACCGAGCAGCCGGCGCAGATAGTCGATGGAGCCGGCGCTGATCTCGCCGGCATTGAGCCAGCCACGGTAGCCGATCAGCATATAAGGGTTAACCAGTTCAGGCGCCCGACAAAATGTGATACAGTGATCCATGAATCGTTCCGGCCTTTCCCGCCTCAATGAGGCAAAAGCATTTACAGGCGCGCGATGACCGGTTTTTTTGCACAGTTTCATTCATGCCGGTCTTTTGGGCTCTTTTTCAGCAGTTTCAGCAGCCACCGGGAAAAATCGTCCGGGAAGCGTACCGCCCCGGATTCTATGGCGGCGTTTCATCCTCCGCCCGGCGGAAGATCAATTAGTTCCTCGTCAGCGTCAAATTTTTCCGTCCCCGGAAAAACAGTTTTTTTTACTATCGTTTTTGCTTTGTTTTTTGATGACATACCGCCCGTTTAATTTAGATGTTTAAGAAAAAACTTGTTTATCATACAAATCCATAATAGACGAAACCGTCGAATAGTTCAAGGGGAACCATATGGACATTGTGCAGGCGGTGATACTCTCCATCGTGGAAGGAGCCACCGAATTTCTGCCCGTCTCCTCGACCGGGCATATGATTCTGGCCTCCTATATGATGAAAATCCATGATCAGGCTTTCGTAAAAACCTTTACCATTGCGATTCAACTGGGTGCGATTGCCGCCATCGTGATGCTTTATTACAGGCGTTTTCTTCAGAGCAGGCAAATCTATATCAAGCTGGGCATCGCCTTCATACCGACAGCAATAGTCGGTTTTCTGGCGTACAAAACGATCAAAACGTATTTGTTCAACCCGCTGGGCGTTTCGCTGGCGCTCGTGGCGGGTGGCATCGTTCTGATTGCCATCGACAAACAAGTGGTCGCCCGCGAAAGCCGGTATGCCGCACCTGAGGATATATCTTATAAAAACGCTTTTTTTATCGGGCTTATCCAGTGTCTTTCGATGATTCCGGGTGTGTCGCGTGCCGCGGCGACGATTATAGGCGGTGTATTCAACGGCCTGGACAAAAAGCAGGCGACAGAATTTTCCTTTCTTCTGGCCGTGCCCACGATGTTGGCCGCCACCGGCTATGATCTTCTGAAAACAGACGCTGTTGTCGGTTCGGCTGAAATTATGCTTCTGGCCTGCGGCTTTATCGGAGCTTTTCTTTCCGCCTGGGTTGCGGTGATGCTTTTTGTTCGCTTTGTACAAAACCACGGCTTTAAAGTGTTCGGCTACTATCGTATCGTTATCGGGATTGTTTTTTTACTATATCTGACCATGAGCGGCCCCGCATCGTTGCTGAAAAATCTGTAATTCAGAGCCGGGCGCGACGTTTGGTCTTACATATCAGGAGGCATAAAATGGTTAAAGTTACCGAAGAGATCAAAGACAGCCTAAAGGGTACTAAATTGATGTTTTTGTCCACCGCGTCGAAAGACGGTCTCCCCAATGTCGTGCCGATCGGCGCGGTCAAATTTCTGGATGATGAAACTCTTTTGATATCAGATCAGTATTTTGGCAAAACCCTGGCCAACCTGAGGGAAAACCCCAGAATCGCACTGGCGTGGTGGGGAGAAAAGGAAGGTTACCAGGTCAAGGCCGATATCACCATCCACACTGAAGGAGAAATTTTCCGGCACAATGTGGAATGGGTACATAGCCTCAAGGCAACGCTAAAACCCAAGTCGGCAATTGTGGGAAAAATCACAGGTGTCTATATCGTCAAGTCAGGTCCCGATGCGGGCAAACAGATCCTTTGAGAAAAGCGGCTTTCGCGATATAATGAAAGCGACCGGCTATGGATTATTTTTCAGGAGTTGAGAAGTGCAACAGAAACAAAAGACAGACGAACAGATCAAAAAAGAAATGATCGACTTACTGATGGAGAAGATTACCGGCGGCCTCTCCGAAAGGGTAATTGATTACGGGAACGCACCGCGCAATTGCGGGATCCTGGACCGTCCCGACGGCTATGCTAAAATCAAGGGGCCCTGCGGCGACACCATGGAGATGTTTTTGAAAATCCAAAACGATAAGATTGTCGATATCACTTATACGACCGACGGCTGCATGACCTCGCACGCGGCCGGCTCCGCCGCCACTGTGATGGCCAAGGGGGCTGCGGTGCGCGAATGCCTCAAAATCAGCCAGAGCACGATTCTGGAACACCTGGGAGGCATGCCCGATGAATCCAAACACTGTGCTCTCCTTGCCGCCAAAACATTTCACCAGGCGCTCCGGCAATACGCCGTCGGAAAGAAAAGGTAAGATACCATGAAAGCCAGGACATCCGGCGGGAGTTACCCGCTTGTGACCGTTATTTGCGACAACTACACAGCACGCGATGATATGGAGGCCTGTTGGGGCTTTTCCTGTCTCATCAATCATCGCGGCACAACGACCCTGTTCGATACCGGCAGTGACGGTCTTGTATTGTCGCGTAATATGGCAAGACTCGGCATTGATCCAGCGGACATTGACCTCTTAATGATTTCACACCAGCATTGGGATCACACAGGCGGTATTTATACAATCGTTGATGTCAATCGCCGTCTGGAAGCGCTGGTGCCCAAATCTTTTTCCAGCCATTTTAAACAGGACATGAAGCGCTACGGGATAAAAGTATCGGTGGAGGACGGGCCGCGTGAGATCTATCCGGGTTTTTTTACGACAGGTGAAATGGGCGGACACACGCCGGAGCAGGCCGTGGTCCTGAAGACGCAGGCGGGTATTGTGGTCATCACCGGCTGTGCCCATCCGGGCATCGTCATGATTGTACAAACCGCAAAAGGCTTTTTCCCCGAAGAAAAGATCGCGCTGGTAATGGGCGGATTTCACATACTGGATAACACGGATGAGGAAATCCTGGGGATCATTGCAGAGTTTAAATCGCTGGGGGTGCGCTACGCCGCCCCCTCCCACTGCAGCGGCGAGCGGGCCAGAAAATTATTCCCGCGCGAGTACGGAAAGCGTTTCATCCCGCTGGGTGCCGGAATGGTCATTACCGAGGAGCGTCTGAAATAACTCCGTATCTTGGTTCGTGAGGAAAGCAGACGTATTTAACGCGTTTGTGTAAGACAACCATTGTGCCCGGCGATGAAGTTGTCCCTTCGTCTTACCCTGTCTTGCGGCGCAAAAAAGCCGGGCGATTATTTTTAAAACTTTACTTGACATTTTAGCATCTCTCTTTTAAAAGAGCACAGTTTTCCAATTAAAGATTTTCACGCAAGTTTATTTTGTCCAGGAAGCCGGAGACTGAGCGTTTTTTGCTTTGCTCAGTTTTGTCAGTTGTTTGCGGCGCTTCTTGAGTTAACTTTAAAGGAGGAAAGTATGAAAAGGAGCAGCAAAATCAGCGTATTTGTAGTATCGATGGCCGCCGTTGTTTTAATCGCATCCGGCGCTTTGGCGGCAAGTGCGACGAAAAAGGAGCCAAGCCCCAAACAGCAGGCCCAGTATGAGAAAATGAGGGCGTGCAACGCCGAGGCCAAAGCCAGAGCACTAAAAGGGGATGAACGCAAAGCGTTCATGAGCGAATGCCTGAAAGGGAAACGGGATGTGGACGTACAGGATGACTCCGTGGCCAAGACAGGCGCAGGTGAAAAGAAATAACAAGCAGTGTCTGTGGTGGAGCAGGCGAGTAACTCAGGCTGTCCGAAAATACGAAGTCATGTTTTTTCGGACAGCTTCAAGTATTTGGCAAAGCCATAGTCAGGATCGATGCACACATGCATTGCCGGCCGCCCCGTTAAACAGGGCGGCCGTTTCCGTATCGGGCGTTTTATCCGGAAAGCCTTTAAATCTACAAGCCGACCGAACAATGATTAGGGACCGCGACCGCGGTCAGCAACCGTTTGTCCCTCACGTAAAGCCGCCCGAAGGAGCGCCCAGCGAGGACGAAGATGATTTGGCCGCGAAGACGGAAAGCTGCTTTTTAGTGTTCTTTCCGCCGCAGTGGGGGCAGACCTGTTTTTTTGCTGCTTCTGAAATGGAGACGAGCTTATCAAAATTCAGGCCGCAGTCTTTGCATTTGAATTCATAAAGCGGCATAATACTTTCCTTTCTGCTTTTCTTCTTAATGTAAAAAATAATCTCTGTTTAGCTTTCGTCAAGTGGCCTGATGCAAGCCGGTGATGGTCTGTTTGCCTCCGGGTGTCCGCCCTGCTGATTTTGCATCAATTGGACAAACAAGTCCGCTTCGCGGGGGCTGGTGATGATCCAAAGTGGTCGTCCCGCAAAAGGCTTGGTGTTTACACAGGCAGTAGCACACCCCGCGACAATCAGAGTCCCGTAAACCTGCCGGTTATTGGGCGCGACAAATTTAATTTTTCCTGCAAGTCTTTCCGTGATGGCCGCCACGCAGGCGACGCGGTCATATTCAGCCTTGCATCCGCCGCAATACTTCAAGCCGATCTTCGTAATTTCGCCCATTTGAACACTATGCTCTTGGAACAGCCGCTTATTTACGCACCGGCGCCGCACGAGAAATTATCATGCGCCCGCGAGGCGCCCCTTCTGGCGGCCCTGCTTTTTCGCTTTATCATCCGCCGCGCGATATTCATTCTTTTTATAGCATATCGTATTTTTTGTGCACGTCATTGATCCTGGTCAAGGCCTGCAATCTTATATTAAACAAACGGGCGGTACGGCAGATCAGCCGCCCCGCCCGTTTTTCCGGCGGAGATGATTTTGCCCGCGGCACTATTTTTGGTTCTCCAGTTCGCCCAGGCGCTTTTTGATGTCCGACAGGGCGTCTTCAAAATATTTTGCCTGTCCCTGCAGAGCGTCGATTTCCTGTTCGCGTGTCGGGGTGGCGAAAGAAACCGGTGCTGCCGGATAGAAACCGGCGCCGCCGAAGGGCGCTCCCCAGCGTCCGAAAAAACCTCTGCCTCCCCAGCCGCCTCGTGCACCTCTGAAACCGGCACCAGCGCCACGTCCAAAACCAAAGCCAAAACCTCTACCACGGCCACCCACGGGATTGGTAAAGCCCGGTGTTGCGTATCCCGCGCAGTAGCCTGCGCCTCTTCCTGTCATCGGCCCCATTCCTGCAGGACCTGTCTGATCTCCTCTTGGCATATCGATACCTCCTTATTTTGTTAATCGATTTTCAATCCGCGGCGACTAACGCCGCCCCTCTTTTAAAACACTGGCCATCAGCCAAAAATCAGGCCGCCTCGGAGCCTGGCCGACGGCCGGAAATGGCGTGACGTTTTCGCCGCTTGTGTCTTACAACTTTGCACTTTGTGTGCCAGTGTGCCTGTTTCTGATATCCAAAGAATGTTGCCGTAAATACAAAGGGATACGAAGATATGATCATGTTTGATTGTCGGCGGAGAAAAATATGCGTCGCAGAAATGCAACTATATTCTCAGAACCGTCGCTTAAGTGCGGCCAAGAGTTAGATGGGTCAAGCTCTGCTTCGTGCATGGTACCGGGAAGCTTTGTCTGTTTTTTCCAAATCACGTCACTCAACTCTCAACTTAATGCCGCCGGACGGCCGGTAGAATCATGCACAGCGGCAAATGATTGTGCCTCATTGCTATATATTTTCCCATTTGCTAAAGTAAAGCGAAACAAGCCCGGCCGCAGGGCGTCTTTGCCAAGCAGCTATGAAGAAGGGTAAAAACGCCGGGGCCATATCCTGCCGCGCAGGGAAGCGCCCCGGCTAAAATACAGTAAGAAAGCGAGATTGAACATGGAGAAAAAAATTCAGTCTGTTCTGGACAGGTTTTCCTATGGCATTTATCTGGTCACGATCACGACGGCGGAAGGCGTAAACGGGATGATCGCCTCGTGGCTGACACAATGCTCTCACGAACCGCCCCGTCTGGCTCTGGCGATTCGTAAAAACCGCCTGTCACACGCACAGATTCTCGAGACAAAGAAATTATGTGTGAATGTCCTGCCCCGTTCTTTTGCCGGCTCAATAAAAAAATTCAAAATCACCGAATGGAAAAGCAAATTTGACATGGTCAGCCATTCCCTCTCGCCGGGAGGGCTGCCTGTCGTGGATGAATGTATCGGCTACTTGGAGTGTGAAGTCGAGCAGTATCTTGACGCAGGTGACCATACACTGTTCATTGTCCACATTATCACCGCCGGCATGGTCAATCCCGGCAAGTCGCCGGGGCTGACCACGCTCGATTACGGCGGTGTTTACCGGGGAACGTCGTAATCCTTACTGCAGACGGTATCAGGCACTGCCCCGGTTATGTGGCAAAACTGGCGCAGCCCGGTCAGGCAGGCAACGCCGGAAATGGTTACACCGTAAAACACTGTGTCCGGTCTGGCTTTTACTATTTCGTCGATAGTGCCGTTGACCACCGTGCTGCCCGTGGCAAAAACAACATCCGCCCAGCGGGCGCTTTCGGCGAAACGCTCCGGCCCGTCGATCGTCACCCCGTATTTTTTCGTGCCGATATTGTCCGGGTTCAGATCGCACACCCGCACCTGGCGGCTCGAGGCGAGTGCTTCGAGAAGGCGGGGCTGGAGACCGACCAGTAGTGCCTTTTGCCGAGCAGCCGGCCATCGGGCAAGTAAATCCCCGAAAGCCACTCCACAGTGGAGCAGGTCGTCATTTTTGCAGTGGATCGCCTCGGGCATTTTACCGATTCGGGCCAGTATGGCGTTTAAAGAAGAGATAAAAATTGCGCGCCGTGCATTGGTGTCCAGACGTAGCGAAAGAATTTCATTTACCGATCCCGTATAATTAAAATAGGCGTCGGAAAATGCCTGTCCCTTTTTCCCCATAAACTCCGCTTCGATGAGACGCTCCTTGCCCAGCTGGATGGGATAGTCATCATGCAAAGGATTCCCGATGGCCTCTTCGGGGGAAAGGGCTTTGCAGGTAATTGTGACCAATTCGCTGGACATCCCGTGGGCATTGACCAGATCTTTTAGCTTATCTTTGGCAAAATCAATGATCATTTGTTGTTTAGAGTCTCCTTATATCCGTATTTTTGTTTAATTTGCCGGGCGACGGGTGAGAGGCAAAACTCAGCAAACCGCCTGGCTGTTTCTCTGCGTGGTGAGCCTGTGAGAACACAGGCGCCATAGATAACCGGAGGCGCCTCCGGCATTTGATAAAAGCAACCCTTCTGTCCCGCGGCGGAAAGGGCATGGACCGGCGAACAAAAGGCAGCGTCAACAGCGCCGATCACCGCATACTGAAAGGTCTGGGCGATGTCCTGGCCTGTGACAAGTTTCGGCTCCACATAATCCCAAAGCCCCGCCTGTGTGAGCGCCAATTTGGCGTGTGTCCCGTGTACCCCTGTCAATGGATTGGGAATGGAGATTTTTCTTACATCTTTTTGGAGAAGAGCCTCCTGCCAGGAGGCTGGTCTACAAAAATTGCGGTTCGCGGACCAGAGGATCACCTCTCCCCGCGCATAAACAAAAGGCTCTTCACAAAGAGATTTTTCATTGAGCAGGGCCGGGCGCTCCGTATCGGCGGAAAGATAAATATCGTATGGAGCGCCGTTTTCTATCTGTGCGTAAAGTCGTCCTGCCGAGGCAAAGGAAACAACTACGCTTACCCCTGTTTCCTTTTCAAATGCCGCGGCAATTTCATGGAATGGTTCGATGAAGCCGGCGACTGCCGCGGCGTAGAGCCGCTGGTCTGCACGGGCGGTGAAAGAAGTAGTGCAAAACAGAAGAGCGCAGACGATTGTGAGGATATTAAATTTTTTCTCCTTAGAGTTTAGTTTGTCTTTCATGGCATTTGCGAATTTTGTCACCAATGGGGTATTTTAATTAAGGAATAATTTCATCAAAAGCCCGTTGACGCTCCGACCAATATGAGATGCGTCTTGCCTTGGCCTTCCTTTTTCTTTATGCCGGATGTTTGTCCGGGTTCGATTTCCGCCGACGGAAAGCCCTTATAAAGGTTTGACCTGATCATGTCAAGGATAAGACACTATTTAAGGACGCTGCGACATAATTAAAGGGGCATATCGCCAAAATTTATAACTGGCTGAACATCCATTGAATATGTTATGCTCCAATACAGAAGTAAATGGCATTGTGACGGAACAAACCGGCCGAGCAAAGAAGGAGGTCTTGTGATGAAAAGAAAAATTTTTACCCTGCTTCCGGTAGCGGCGCTGGTCCTTTTGTTGTTGCCCTGCGCCTCTGCCGCCCGCGATATTGCCCCGATTGTTTCCACCGACTGGCTACAGGCAAACCTTAAAAATCCCAAACTGGTCATTCTGGATGTGCGTCGTGTTGAGGATTACCGTGAAGGCCATATTCCCGGAGCCGTCAACGCCTTTTATGGAGCATGGGCCTACATGAGAGACGGGATGTTTGCGTCTTTGCCGGAAAAGGACGACATTGACGATACGGTGGGCTATTTCGGTATCGATTTTGACAGCCTGGTCGTTGTGACCGGCTGCATGGATACACCCAGGCTCAGCTACCAGAGCGCGCGTGTGGCCTGCACACTACAGTACGCAGGCATTAAAAATGTCGCGCTTCTCGACGGCGGGATGAATAAATGGGTTTTGGAAAAAAAGCCACTTTCCTGCAGGATTGAACGCCGGGCATCAAAGAACTTCCGGGGCAAATACTCGGGCGAAAGATTTGCCGACAAGGAATACATCAAAAATAATCTGGGGAAACTGATTCTTCTGGACACCCGTGAGCGTGAATTTTTCTCCGGTGAAAAAAAGATGGACTGTATTCCCAAGACAGGCCATATTCCCGGTGCGTTCAATATGCCCACCTCCTGCGCTTTCAACGACGATAAAACCTTTAAGACCAAAGAAGAACTGGCTCAAATCGTCGAGGCGGCGGCAGGCAACGACCGGGCAGCCGCCATTGTCACCTATTGCGATATCGGTCAGTGCTGCCCCACCTGGGCCTACCTGATGACGCAGGTGCTGGGTTATACCAACGTCAAACTTTACGCAGGAGCGATGCAGGAATGGGCGCAGGATCCTGACGCGCCGGTTACCAAAAACAATGATGCGTCCCCGGCGGACAAGTAGCACCGGGGCCCCAAAGTCGTCCGACTGGATTGAACAAGGAAGGTTTCAATTTTAAGCGTCAGAGTATTTTTTGTTCCGCAAGAGCGGGCAGGGTGACTTAAAAAAGAGCAGTACGTGCCATCGTCTCGGCTCGTCCGGTTTCCTGCCGGAAGAAGATGTTCCCCGGAGGCAACCCCGGAACGTATCTTTTAACCGGCAGGCGTTCTTTTTGTCTGCCCTCGCACACCGCAGGGGCCGGCCGGGCATCCTGACGAAAAGGGTTCTCCTTGTAAAACGCCGCGCATTTTCCGTCGCAAAGCTTCTTTGCAGAATTATCCGCTGTGTGAAAACATCGGATCCGCTGTGGCGGCCGGTCCGCATGCGGCGTGGAAACGCCAGCCTCGGAAGACGGGCGTCGTACCGGGTCGGGCGGATTCTTTGCAAGGCCCTCAACGCAAAATAAACGATGGAGGCCACAGGCAGATGAACAAAGAAGAAATGCTCGAAGAAGTTTTTAAACGGGCGAAAGCCTATGAACTCAGAGGCGGCAACTGCGCGCAATGTTCTCTTGCCGCCATTTTGGAAGTGCTGGGCGTGGATGACGATAACGTCGTACGTGCGGCCACCGGTTTTGCCGACGGCGTGGGGTTGTCCGGCGATGGGCATTGCGGCGCTCTTTCGGGCGGCACGATGGCCATCAGTTATTTTTTCGGCAGAAAAAAGGAAGACCTGGCGAGAATGGGAAAACAGCTCCGGGCGCTTATGCTGGCAAATAAATACCACGAGCAGTTTGTAAAGGAGTTTTCCTCCTGTCGCTGCTATGACATTCAGCTCAAAAAATATGGCCGCTTTTTCAATCTCTATGATCTGGAGGAGATGAAAGCGGCACTGGCGGCGGGTATGCCCGAGGGCTGTTCCACGCTGGTGGGGAGAGCCTCTCAGATGGCACTTGAGATAATCCTTGACGAACAGGCTAAAAGAGATAAAAGAACTCAACTGCCGGTAGTGTCGTAGTATGAGCCTGAACAATGACCGGGCGCAGGAAGGGTAACATCCGGGCATGACAAAAGCCTGTTTACCACAAGAAACATCACTATAAATTTACTCAGGTGAAAAAATGATTAAATCCATTACTGAAAGCCCTCTTTATCCGATTGTCAATCCGAAAAGCATAGCTTTTTTCGGAGCCTCCAATACCTTTATGCGTATGGGGTCGATCATGCTTTCGTCGCTGCAGGAGCTGGGCTACGAAGGAAAAATCTTTCCTGTTCATCCTTCGGAAAAAGAAGTCCGCGGCCTGACGGCCTATGCTCACATCAAAGATGTGCCGGAAATTCCTGATCTGGCCATTATTGTTCTGCCGACGGAAATTGTCTGCGCGACGCTTGACGATTGCGGCAAACGGGGCATTAGACACGCGATTGTCGTCTCCGGCGGGTTTCGTGAAGCCGGCCCGGAAGGCCGGGAGCGACAAAGAGAGCTGGAGGAAATCGCCCGCCGCTGGGGCATCCGTTTTCTGGGACCCAACTGCCTGGGCGTGGCCAATTTGCACCTCAAACTCAATCCCACGCCGATCAAGGCGGACTGTCCTCCCGGTTTTGTGGGACTTGCTTCCCAAAGCGGAAGTTTTATCACTCAGATGTTCAACTATCTTCAGCGTCACGGTATGGGTTACAGTACAGCTCTCAGCGTGGGGAATGAAGCAAGTATCGATATTGTCGATTGTCTGGAATATCTGGGAGCCTGCCCCGACACAAAAGTTATCACTCTTTATATTGAAGGCATCGATCGCGGCGATAAATTCGTGGAAATCGCTAAAGCCATCACACCCAGAAAACCAATCGTCGCCCTGTATGTGGGCGGCTCGGAAGCGGGCAAGCAGGCCGGTTTGTCCCATACCGGCTCCATGTCCGGTCCCAACGAAATTTATGACGGCATTTTCAAACAGTGCGGGATTATCCGCGCCAGAACCCTGACCGAACTTTTTGACTATGCCCTCGCTTTGGGGACACTGCCGCGGCCCCGCGGCAACGGTGTGGTTATCCAGACTCATTCCGGCGGACCTGGCGCCACGGCGGCCGACTCCTGCGGTCGTGTGGGTTTGAAGTTGCCGCGGCTGTCCGATGAAACAGTGAAAAAGCTCCAGCCACTGATCCCCAAGACAGCAAGCACGGCTAATCCCGTCGATATGACTTTCAGTAAAAACCATGCGGACGATTATTTCGGTATTCCAGACGCGATTTTGCAAGATGACCAGGTGGACATGCTTCTTGCCTATTTTGTTTCCCCCACGGTTTTTATCGAACGGATTCTCGGTGAAATGGGCAGCGCGCCTGATGCGGTACCGGAAGAGACAGACAACCTGGTACGCGAATTCGCCAGGCAGTTCATCAGCCTCACCGGACGTCATCCGGACAAACCAATTGTCGGTTTTACCTACCGAAGCTTACAGGAAACGATGGTGCGCACACTGCTGGATAACGGCGTTCCCGTGTACCAGGAACCGGAGCGCGCCGCTCGTTCACTGGCCGCCCTCTTGGAATATTACAAAAAACGCGATGAAATGATCGCCGCCGGCAAATGAGACGCCCGTCTCACCCATGGCTAGTAGCGATCCACTCCATGGGCTGGAGGGTTAGATGATTAGAGGGTTGGAGGTTTAGAGGCTGGAGATTAGCTGATAGCCAGTGGCTTGCCGTTGTGGTTCGACAGGCTCACCATGAACGGCTAATAAAAGCTCAGTACGAACGGTCAATAAAAGACCACCAGAGTAGTCAAAAAACGCGAAGCGCACCCTTTTTGTCCTCCGCTGGAGACTGTGTCGTAATCGTAAAGAAGACATCAACATCGTCATGCCGGCGCAGGCCGGCATCCAGAAAGCTTTGAAATAACTGGATTCCCGCCTGCTTCGACAGGCTCAGCAACCAGCGGGAATGACAATATTGTTGTTTTTATGTGGTTATGCAAACGTCTCGTCTCAGTTTCCCTGAGCCAGATCTTCGAGGGCTTCCCTTTGCAAAATGGTGATGAGCCGCCCCTTCGCGCTCAGAATGCCGTCTGTGCTCATTTTCTTCAGCGCGCGGGAAAGTGCCTCCGGTGTGGAGCCGATGATTTTGGCCAGTTCGCGGTGCGAGATCGACAATTCCAGTTCATTGGTTGCCGCGTCGTCTTTGCCGGCAAGGGCGTGCAGAAAAAAAGAAGACAGTCTTTGCGGCACTTCCTTGAGGGCCAGAGATTCGATGAGAGTCATCGATTCCTTCAGGCGTCGGGAAAGGATCTGGATGATGTTCAGTAACAGGGCCGGTTCCTTCATGGCCACCGCCTCCACAATTTCTCCCGGGATGATCATGAGCACGCTCTGCTCAATGGCGATGGCGCTTGCGGGGAAGGATTCGGTGGCAAAGGCGGTGCACAGACCGAACGGCTCACCCGGCCCCAGTAAAGACAGGGTCTGCTCTTTTCCCTCGGCGGAACTCCTCGACAATTTCAGCTGGCCGGAAATAACCACATAAAAGGCTCTCACCTGGTCCGTCTCGCCGATGACCATCTGGTTTGCTTCATACTTTTTGTATGTCGCCCGAGCTGTAAGCAGGCTCATATTTTCGGGCCTTACTCCCTTAAACAGGCCGATGCCGCTTATCTGCTGATGAAAACTCATCGAAAAAAACCTCCATCTTGATCCAGGTCAATGACATTTTACATGACAGGGGTTAAATTACCAACGAAAAGGTGATTGCCTCATCGGGAAAGGTGATGGACAAACCCCGACAAACAAACAGAATATTTATTTAGATAAAGGAGGAAGCAGTTGTGAGCAAACCTGAACTTATCAAACACGCAAACGATGCGAATTTTGAAGCGGAGGTCTTAAAGAGCGACAAACCGGCCCTGGTGGATTTTTGGGCACCCTGGTGCGGGCCGTGCCGGGCGATTGGGCCGATCCTGGAAGAGCTTGCCCAGGAAATGGGAGAAAAAGTGGATATCGTGAAAGTCAATGTGGACGATAATCCGAACATCTCCGCTCAGTACGGCATCCGTAGTATTCCCACCCTTTTGATTTTTAAGGGCGGTGAAGTTAAAGACACGATTGTTGGTCTGGTATCGAAGCAGCAGATCGCCGGTGTCATCAATCAGAATCTGAACTGATGACGATAGGGAGTGAAAAATGAAAGAAGTTTTGATATTTATTGCCATCATCGGTGTGTGGTTTTTCCTGCAGGGATGGCTCCTGCCCCGCATGGGTGTTTCCACCTGAATGAGGCCTGCCTGTCCGGTCGGAGACAGAAAAAAGAATAAACCAAAACCGTTGGAACAGGAAAAACAATAGACGCTCCGGGGCCGGTCCCGGCCGGCCCCGCGTAAATAAGCTTCTAGCCAACTTCACCATTATCCCGTGATCAGCAAGTCAATCGCCAACGAAGCTCCACTCAATGGAGTGAGGTGCTTTCAGTCAAGCAAATGGTGCTTCCTGTGCCGGCGTAGGTGCGGGCTTTCCTTTATCGCAGGCATGATACCCGCTTCGGTCGTCTGATTGCGGTTGTGCCTGGAAGACATTTCCCACTTGTATCTCGCCCATTTTCCCTTGTTGACTAAAAAATGCTGACATTGCTCCTCATGAAACAAAAGGGAAGCTTTTAAAAAATGACTTTGATTCAATAGAGTCTGGCGCCAAGGGCGACAGCCCCGAGAGCCTGCCTGCGCCCATTTGCCGCTTGGTCAATGGGAGAAATATGCTGATTTAAGGCGCACGTTATGGTATGAACCATCAAGAAAGGTCATCTGGCTTATCCGATTTGAACTAAACGTCAAGGAGGAGAAAATCTATGAATGTCTTTCGTCAAAAAAGATGGTCGCCATATGCCGCGGGCGCACTGGCCGGGTTGCTCCTGGTGTTGTCCGTAGCGGTGGCGGGCAAGTACTTCGGTGCGTCCACGACTTTCGTCCGTGCCGCCGGCTTTGCCGAGCAGGCCGTAGCTCCGGATAAAGTCGCGGGAATGGAGTATTTCATCAAGGAAAAAATCAAAGTTGACTGGCAGCTGATGTTTGTGCTCGGCGTTCTTCTGGGCTCTTTAGTCTCCGCCCTGACTTCCTCGGACATCAAGGCGGTGGCTGTGCCGCCGATGTGGAAAAGAAGATTCGGCTCTTCGCGCCCTAAAAGATGGGTGGCCGCCCTGCTGGGAGGTGTCATCGCCATGTTCGGAGCGCGTCTCGCCGACGGGTGACCCAGCGGACACGGGCTGAGCGGTCTTGCTCAGGTTGCTGTAAGCGGTTACGTTTCATTGATTTGTTTCTTCCTGGCCGGCGTTATTGTGGCAAGGATTTTATACGGAGGGGCAAACCATGAATGAACTACTCATCGGCGTGATCACCGGAATACTTTTCGGTTTTTTAATGCAGAAGGGCCAGGTCGTGCGCTATGACCGGCAGCTGGGCGCGCTGCGCCTGAAGGATATGACCATTGTCAAATTCATGCTGATGACTATTTTGGTCGCCATGGTCGGCATCTACCTGCTTTTGGATTTTGGTGTGGTGAAGCTCTCCATCAAGCCCCTGGTTCTGGGCGGTAACGTGTTAGGCGGCCTGATTTTCGGTATCGGCTGGGCCATTGTCGGCTATTGCCCCGCCACGGCGATGGGCGCTCTGGGCGAGGGACGATTCGATGCCTTATTTGCACTGGTGGGCATGGTTGTCGGGGCGGCAATATATGCCGAATTCTACCCTGCGCTGAAAAACACCGTCCTGGGGTGCGGTAACTTCGGAAAGGTGACCATACCCGGCCTGCTGGGCATCAATCACTGGATAGTCATCGTCATCCTGGCCGCCGCGTTCATCGGTCTTTTTGTTTTTTTTGAAAAGAAAAAACTCTAGCTTTTTGCCACTTATGCAGGTGCCCGCGAAAAGCTCACGGTATGCGACTGAATATTTTTACAACAGGTGATATTTTATGAAGCACATACTCAAATTCCGCATGATTTTGCTTGCCGCGTTTGCCGCCTTGTGTGTCTCACAGGTGGCACTTGCCGCCACGCCCAACACCTGCGTGAACTGCCACACGAACGAATCATTGATGAAAGCGATGTACAAACCGCCGATACTGCCTCCAAGCGCGGGGGAGGGGTGAGCCGGCGCGCGTCCGGCAGTTCGGCCGGAAGAGATGTACAAAGGGTTTGTGGTAGATAAGGAACTTCTTGGTAAAGACCCGCATTTCCGTACTGGTTGTATTTTGTGCCATTCGGGCGATCCCAGGGAAATGCAGAAGGAAAAAGCCCACAAGGGACTTTTAAAAAAACCCTCGGCCAGTCTTTCTTCCTGCGGTGTGTGTCATAAGGAAATTGCCGGTAAATATGCCAAATCGCTGCATTTCACTTCAGCAGGCCAGCGCACCGGTGTCATGCCCCGCTTTTCCGAGGCGGAGCTGAAGATCTTTGATGAAAAGGTCTTTGAAAAATCCTGTCGCAGTTGTCATGCGTCGTGCGGCGACTGTCACGTGAAAGGGGCGCCGGTGGACGGTATCAGCATCGGTCTTATCGCAAAGCATAAATTCGTGAAAAAAGACGAAGGCAAGACCTGTGCGTTTTGCCACGGCGGGCGCGTTTATCCGGAATATGTCGGCGAATACGGAGGCGCTCCTGATGTGCATTACCAAAAGGGAATGCTTTGCATGGACTGCCACAAGAAGGATGAATTTCACGGCGACGGTAACGCCTACGCCTCCAAACAGGACGTCCCGACCAGACCGGCCTGCGCCGACTGCCATAAGCCGGGCAACGAGACAAATCCCAAAGCCAGGGAATCGCACCTGACCCACGCGGACAAGGTCAGCTGTTTCGGATGCCACTCCGGGGCTGCCTACCGTAACTGCAATACCTGTCACAATGGGCACTCCGCGGCGAGCCCCGGGATGATTCTGGGACGCAGCCCCAGAGACAAGAAAATACTGACGACATTGCGGCTGATTCCGACCGTGCGTGACACATTCACGCCCAGCGGTATTAAAATGGAGAACTACGACAAGGTTCCCAATTACTGGAATACGCCCGCCCACAACATCCGTAAGAGAACGGACCGGACACGCAGGTGCGATACCTGTCATGAAAAGCGCACCAACTTCCTGACTAAGGGAACCCTCCTGAAAAACGGTTCGCGGGCGAATGAAGAACTGATTTTTGTGCCCAAGCCGATAAAACAATAGCAAAACAGAAGTATTCCGTGCACCATGGTCGGGGCAGGCTAAGCCCCGGCTGTGTTGCATCGCACGTAAGTCAGTCGTCGTGCCATCTGAAGAGTAGATCATGAAAACACAAAGAATGCTGCTGCCCCGTAAACTCGAAGAAGAAGGCACTGCCGGAAAAATCGCTGAAGTTCTTGACAGGCACAAAGCCAGACCATGGACAGGCGCGGAGGCGGAAGTGCCGGTTCTCAAACTGAGCCGGGCGCTGGAGCAGGCGATCAGGAAAGCGCGACTGCAACGGCGTGTGCGTCCCGGCTTTGAAGATATAGCCAATAAGCTTGCCGCTGAACAAAAAGGCCTTGCCGGAATACGCCCAAGCTCTGACGGTGCGACCGCAACACGTATTTCCAGGCTGCTTTTGTTCTCCAACGACGGAGCGCCGCGTCTGTACCGCCATATTGAACAGTTGTATAAGCAGCACTATCCCAGAATCCTGACCTGCCAGCTTGATGTCGACGGCCGCAGCCTCGGGACGCTGATTGCCGGCGGTAAAGGAGCGAGGGGAAGCGGGATGAAAGTTATCCTGATAGAACACAAAGATGCGGTTGCCGACGTTTTACGCTCGCTCATGGACGATAACCAGGCCAATGGGTCTTGGCCACCATGAAAGAAAAAAGCCCCGGTCGTGGTGGTGTACACCGGACGGCCGGGGCTGTTTATCGTTGGATAGCCGTAAATCTTGTGACAATCACTAGCTTCTGACCAACTTCAACCTAATCTCTGGATCAACAAGTCAGCCCAAAACAAATCTCCACACCGTGGAGTGGGTCGTTATCCACCATTCCCATCCACTAGTCTCCATCGTCCACCCCCGGCCTGCTAAAGCAGGCCACCCCCGCCGCCCTTCGACAAGCTCAGTGTGAACGGGGGAGACAAGAAGGTTGCGCTTCGCGTTTTTTTGACTACGCTGGTGGTCCTTTATTGACCGTTCGTGTTGAGCTTTTATTAGCCGTTCATGGTGAGCCTGTCGCACCACAACGGCAAGCCACTGGCTATCAGCTATTCTTCAGCCTCTAACCCTCCAGCCCGTGGAGTGGCTCGCTACCAGCTATCCCTATTCTATCCCTTCCCTGTCCAGGATCATTCTGGCCGCACGCCAGCCGTTGATCTGGCAGGAGCCGACGCCGTGCCACGCCTGCGTCCAGTTGCTGGTAATGAAGACATTGGGCACCGGCGTTGTATTGGGCACTTTTTCCCATTGATCGGGCGTCAAATCGAAGCCGTAAACCACCCCGCCCTTGTTCATGGTATAGCGTTGAATTGTGCGGGGTGTGTAACCCTCCTTGACTTCGATGTTTTTCGGGTCGGCGAGTTCCGGTATTACCTTTGCGGCAAGTGCGATGAGCTCATCAACTTTTTGTGCTTTCAGCTTTTCATAGGCCGCCCGATCCTCCGGCCAGTAGGCAATGTCGGAGTAGGCATCAAGTTTTACGACAGACTTGCCTTTCGGTGCGTAAACCGGGTCGCCGAGATTGCTGTAGATAGTGATGGCGACCGAGCCGTTTCGAAAATCACCCGTCATCATGGCTTCATAGTTTTTGATGCTGCTTTGATACGTGTTGAAGAAAATTTCCGAGTCCTCGTATCCTCGTTCGGCCAGATCGATATTCAGGCCCAGGAAGACGCCGAACAGCGAATTGGCAGGTTTCAGGGAGTCGATCTTTTCCAAATACGCGGCGGGCATGTTATCCTTGCCGATCAGTTTGTACGCCAGCTGATAAGGATCCGTGTTGGCGACAATGTAACGCGCGGTGTAGGTCTGGCCGGTCGCGGTTTTGACGCCTATGGCTTTGCCGTTTTCTATGATGATTTTTGTGACCAGAGTGCTGGTTTTCACCGTGCCGCCCAGCTCTTCAATGCGGGCGGCATAGGCATCGGAAAGGGCCTGGGACGATCCTTTGATATGCCAGGCTCCGTCGGTGAGATAGCTTTCGGTCGCGGCCATGAATATGAGCGCGGATTGTTTCTCCACCGGTGCCCCGTAATAGACCCACAGCTGGGAGACGACCGCTTTGAGGTCCTCGTCTTGAAAACACTCGTCGAGCAATTCTTTAACGGTACGGCTTTTCCATTTAAGAAAAGTTCTTTGACGTAGGGGAACCATTACTTTGGTCAGTGTGCCGCGGACGGCGCCATAGCGGAACAGATCACGAAGTTCCATCAGCTCGTCGAAAAGAGATTCACAAAGGACATGAAACTTATCGATGTTGTCTGCTTCTTGTGGCCACCTCTTTTTGAGCTCGCTTTTAAAGCCGCTCCAACTTTGTGGCAGGGTAATATCCACGCCGGGAAAGACGGATCGGTATAGGTGCGGCACTTCGTAGAGCTGGACTTTTTTGTCCACTCCGGTCGCCTTGAGTAACTGGTAAAGGCCGCGGTCTTTCCGGCCGGGGCCGCCGCCGGCCATTTCATGCAATGCTGCATCGAAGATAAACTCGCCGCGGCTGAATCTGGTCGTACTGCCGCCGACGATGTTATGCTTTTCCAGCACCAGTACCTTTTGTCCTTTGACAGCCAGATGGGCTGCTGCGGAAAGCCCGCCCATACCTGAGCCGATCACGATTACGTCATAATCGGTTTTTGCTGCGGGCCGGTCTTGGAGGGATGAACATCCGACCAGGAAAAATGTGAGGACGGTAAAAATAATTAGGCTGAATACTCTCACTGAAGTTTTTTTGAAACGCATTGGCCACCTCCTGAAAAAAATTGATGAGATCATTTCTGCTCATGGCACGGTGTTTCACACCGGCCTCTGAGGCAGTTGCACTTTTTTACACAAATGGGTTTCTTAGGATCCTCTCCGGCGGACCTCTGGCATCGCCTCTGTAAAATCATGTGTTCCCGCGGAAGAAAACCCAAGCCGCCCTTTTCCTGCCGATGATATTTCCGTCCGGGCAGATTGTCTTTACTCCATCGGTATTTTCCGGAAATTTGTCTTTGTTTCTTCCGGTAATATGCATAACTTCTTTTCCGTCATCAGGATGTTTGAAAAGCTTTGCCTTTTGTGATCAGTGCGCTAAACGCGAAAAAGATTGGTTGACGGGAAATGACGTAATATCCTCACCCGGCGCCCGGGCCGGCCTCACGGTGTTTACGGAGGCGTTGTTTTAAAATCAGTTCTCACCGAAGGGCAGGCGCCTGTAATATAAATAATGATAACACACTATGAGATTGAATAAAAGAACCTTTCTTGCGAAGCAGGAGGGACATTGGTCTTGACCCTCCGGATGGTTCTTTGTATATACACCACAAAATTTCAGAGGGGTTGTTCACAGCATGCAGACAAAAAGTAAAAACGCCGCCGGATGCGGTGGCCGTCGTATCCAGGTGCGTAAATCCGGTGTCCACGGCCGGGGCGTTTATGCGATGGTGCCGATCAAAAAAGGTGACAGGGTTCTGGAATACAAAGGCGAAATCATTACCTGGAAAGAAGCGCTCAAGCGCCCGCCGCACGACCCGGAACAACCCCATCACACCTTTTATTTTCATCTGGATGACGGCCATGTCATCGATGCCAAACCATCATGTGCGCCCGCCAAATGGGTAAACCATTCCTGTGAGCCTAATCTTGAGGCATGCCAGGAAGGCCATCGGGTTTTTCTTGTGGCGCTTCGTGATATCGTGCCCGGGGAAGAGCTCTTTTACGACTATGGACTGATGGTGGAAGGGCGCAAAACCAAGAAAGACAAAAAAGATCATGCCTGTCTGTGCGGTTCACGCAAATGCCGTGGCACTATGCTGGCATAGCTCACAAAAACCTAAGGGCAATCCGGGCTTCTTTTATGGACGGGTACTTCCCTCATCAGTCCCCTGCAAACAGGGCAAGGTCGAAACGGAGCTGTCTGCCGGTGGAGGTGTCAGGCAATCCACTCGTCCATAGCTTTTTTTGATCTTTCCCATTTGTGGCCGGAAGATCGATGGCCGACATCACAATATCGGCAAAAAGGTTTGGGTGTGCTTAAAAAATCGAATATTTCTGATGCCTCCATTACACTGTAAATATTCAGGAAGTCATCATCCTTTAGTTCCAGGGAAGTGCCGAAACTTTTGTTGAAATGGTGCACATTGGGGGCGACGGTGCAGGAATAGAGTTTTCCTTCCATGAGCAGGGGATAAGTATTGGCATGAAAACAATTCCGGAAGTTAGTTTCAGGATCCTGCTTTCCTGCGATGTCCAGCGGTATTTTGTAGGACGTTTTGGTCACTTCTCTACTGGTGTTGTCATAACCATATGTAACCCGATGCAGGGCCGCCTTCTTTTCCATTTTGTCAAAATCGAGGTTGATCGGATATTTAGTAACGATAACAGCGATGTTTTGCTCACGGCATATTCTCCAGAAATCATCGTCCTGGCGGTTGAGCAAAATGCCGTTGGTTCTGAGTCTGATTTTGGCTCGGGGAAAAAAGCTTCTGGCGAAAATCATGATTTCCTTCAATTGCGGGTGCAGCAATGGTTCGCCTCCCATAATTGATAACGAGAGAAGCTCACCTTTTAGGATTTTAGAAAATTGGCGCAAGTCGCTCTCAATGGTTGCCAGGGGAACACAATAATTATCGGCAAGGGGGGCGAAGTGGTCACATCCCTTGCAGCGCAGGTTGCAGTGGTCCACAATGTTCAGCGCGAAGTAATACAGCCTCTTTTGAGGAGTGCAGCGCCGCCTTTGCGCCGCCGTTAGCGTCAGACGCCGAAATTTTTTCGCGAAATAGCCCTGGGAGGTGAATATTTCCAAAAGCGAAAAGAAATAAGCGGTTAGGATTCGTTTTTTATGAGACTTAATCTTTGTTTCATGTAAAAGACGACTAAGAAACCCTCTTTTACGAAGATATGACGAAATGATAATGCGCTGTTTTAAAGAGGGCAGATCGGAAACTTCTCCCAGTAATCGTCTGCCGCCTTCCACCGCTATTGCCATGAAAATCTCGGCAAGCGGAGGGGATTCGCTGTCGGCCATGCGCAGAATTTCTTCGACGACAAACGTGTGCGCCCTGATCCGTTTGATCCTGCCTTTTATTGAATTGTCATTGACGATCGAACCGGGCGTGTCCCGGTAATAATAGGCGGTCTCCGGCGTAAAGGCGACCCGTTTTGCCCTGGGGTGAAGAGCCGCTGTCCAGAGAACATCACTGCTGGCGGCAAGCCCCTCTGCGAAGCGAAAATTGTGCTCTTCGATAAAACCGCGCCGAAACAGGCTTGCCCAGACCGCCGCACACCATTTGTCGCCGTAGAGGCCCTTTTTTAACCACTCTTTTCCGTCGAGGGGGGTTATGGCTTTGGGATGTGGGTACATCTCGGCCTTATCCCAGTCGCCGGGTGTTTTTATAAAGCGCCAATCGTTGGTAAAGGCGATGTCCAGATCAAGTGAATCAGCCAGCGAAACGAGCTTTTCGAGATAGGATGGAGCGATGGCATCGTCCGCATCGACAAAAGCAATGTATTTCCCCACTGCGGCATCGAGTCCGGTATTACGTGCTATGGCCACTCCCCGGTTAGGCTGGTGGATGATTTTTACATTGGCGTGCTCTGCCGCATACGAGTTCAGAAGATTCGCCGTTTCGTCGGTGGAGCCGTCGTTTATAAAAATGACTTCAAAGTCACGAAATGATTGGGTGTCAAGCCCATCGAAAAGCATGGGAAGCCACGGGGCGGCATTGTAAGCGGGGATGATTACGCTAACGGCAATTGGAGGGTGTTGGAAACTCATCTTTAATCGTCATTGTCCGGTTTATTGTTAACCGATAGCAAATTTGGCGGCCGATTACCAGTAGGGAAAATAAAGGATGATAGTTCACCGGCGCGCATGTCAAAAAAACTCCAGTTTCAGGTGATGCTGTGATAGTATGCGTCAACTGTTCGCCGGATTTGGCGGACGGGAAGAAGCAGAGATACTTTGATAATTTTCGTAAAAAAAGGAGGTTTATCATGGCGCAAAATTCCCGCGAGCAGAAAAAAAAGAAGGTCATCGAAGTTTTAAACAAGGCGCGCTCCATGGAGCTTCACGCCATCCATCAGTATATGAACCAGCATTATAACCTTGATGATATGGATTACGGAGAGCTGGCTGCCAAAGTTAAACTCATTGCCATCGATGAAATGCGGCATGCCGAGATGTTGGCGGAACGCATCAAAGAGCTCGGCGGTGAACCCACTTCAGAACTGGAAACCACGGTGCAAAAAGCTCAAAAATTCGATCTGATCTTTCCGTTCGACGCGAAACTGGAGGACGACACTATTGACGCCTACAACCAGTTTCTGCTGGTGTGCCGCGAAAACGGCGACAGTATCAGCATGAAACTCTTTGAAACGATCACCGATGAGGAGCAGGCCCATTTCAATTATTTTGACAATGTGAGCGACCATATTAAAAAGCTCGGCGCGGCTTATCTGGCGCAGATTGCCGGCACGCCGGCCGATACAGGCCCTCCATCAAAGGGGTTTGTCACGGGCGGCGGCACAGCGGGATAAACGAGCCCGGTGTTGCAGGCGGCGGGCATGTTCCGTGTTCGCCGCTTAATTTTTTACGCCAACAAATTTACTTGTCAGTGTCAGAGGCCGGCATTTCAGACGGTGCGGTTCGGGAGGTGAATATTTCCAAAAACGAAAAGAAATAAGCAGTTAGGATTCGTTTTTTATGAGACTTAATCTTTGTTTCATGTAAAAGACGACTAAGAAACCCTATTTTACGTAGTTGTGACGAAATGATGATGCGTTGTTTTAAAGAGGGCAACTCGGAAACTTCTCCCAGTAATCGTCTGCCGACTTTCAACGCCATCGCCCTGAAAATCTCGGCAAGCAGAGGTGATTCGCTGTCGGCCATGCGCAGCAGTTCCTCTCTGAGCAATTTACGCGCCCTGATCCGTTTGATCCTGCCCTTAATGGAATTGTCATTGACAATTGAACCGGGCGTGTACCGGTAATAGTAGGCGGTCTCCGGCGTAAAGGCGACCCGTTTTGCCCTCGGCTGAAGAGCCACTCCCCAGAGAACATCACTGCCGGCGGCAAGCCCCTCTGTGAAGCGAAAATTGTGATCTTCGATAAAACCGCGTCGAAACAGGCTTGCCCAAACCGCCCCATAACTGCCCTCGTACAGGGTATTTTCAAACCACTCTTTTCCTGCGAGGGGTCCCCATGTTTTGGGACGTAGGTACATCCCGGCCTCGCCCAAGTCGCCGGGCGTTTTTATAAAGTGGCTGCGGTCGCAAAAGGCGATATCCAAATCAAGTGAATCAGCCAGCGAAACGAGCTTTTCGAGATAGGTTGGAGCGATGGCATCGTCCGCATCGACAAAAGCAACATATTTTCCCACTGCGGCATCGAGACCGGTATTACGTGCTATGGCTACTCCCCGGTTAGGCTGATGGATGACTTTTACATTGGAGCGCTCCACCGCATACGAGTCCAGAAGATTCGCCGTTTCGTCGGTGGAGCCGTCGTTTATGAAGATGACTTCAAAGTCACGAAATGATTGGGCGTCAAGCCCATTAAAAAGCTCCGTAAGCCACGGGGCGGCATTGTAAGTGGGGATGATTACGCTAACGGCAATTGGAGGGTGTTGGAAACTCATCTTTAATCATCATTGTGCAGTTTGTTCCTAAACCATAGCAAATTTGGCGGCCGATTACCAGTAAGGAAAAATGGAGCGGCATGGCCGGCTGGTGAGGATATCAAAATAACTCCTGCCTAAATGTCTCAGCGATAGTATCCAAAACTGTCCACCTTTACGGCAACAAATATCATTGTCAGTGTGAGAGGCCGGTATTTCAGACGGGGTGGTCCGGGAAGGTGAATATTTCCAAAAGCGAAAAGAAATAAGCGGTGAGGATTCGTTTTTTATGAGACTTAATCTTTGTTTCACGTAAAAGACGACTAAGAAACCCTCTTTTACGAAGATGTGACGAAATGATGATGCGCTGTTTTAAAGAGGGCAACTCGGCAACTTCCCCCAGCAACAATCTTCCGTTTTCCAATGCTAACGCTCTGAAACTCTCGACAAGAGGAGAGGATTCGCTGTCAGACATGCTAAGCAGTTCCTCGACGACAGACGTGTTTCCCCTGATCCGTTTGATCTTACCCTTAGTGGAATTGTCATTTATAATTGAACCGGGCGTGTACCGGTAATAATAGGTGGTCTCCGGCGTAAAGGCGACCCGTTTTGCCCTGGGTTGAAGAGCCACTCCCCAGAGGACATCTTCGCTGGCTAGTGCCCCCTCTGCGAAGCGAAAATTGTGATCTTCGATAAAACCGCGCCGAAACAGGCTTGCCCAGACCACGGCGAACCACTCTTTATCCGCCACGGTTCTTTCGAGCCACTCTTTCCCCGGGACAACTCCCTGTGGCTTAGGGTGGATAAGCAGATTGGCATCAGTCATATCACCCGGTGTTTTGATAAAGCGCCACGCGCCGCAAAAGGCGATATCCAAATCAAGCGAATCGGCGAGCGAAACAAGCTTCTCGAGATAGGATGGAGCGATGGCATCGTCCGCATCGACAAAAGCAACATATTTTCCCACTGCGGCATCGAGACCGGTATTACGCGCTACGGCTACTCCCAGATTGGGCTGATGGATGACTTCTACATTGGAGTGCTCTGCCGCATACGAGTCCAGAAGATTCGCCGTTTCGTCGGTGGAACCGTCGTTTATGAAAATGACCTCAAAGTTACGAAATGATTGGGCGTCAAGCCCATTAAAAAGCATGGGAAGCCACGGTGCGGCATTGTAGGCGGGGATGATTACGCTAACGGCAATTGGAGGGTGTTGGAAACTCATCTTTAATCGTCATTGTCCGGTTTATTGTTAACCGATAGCAAATTTGGCGGCCGATTACCAGTATGGAAAAATGGAGCGGCATGGCCGGCTGGTGAGGATATCAAAATAACTCCTGCCTAAATGTCTCAGCGATAGTATCCAAAACTGTCCACCTTTACGGCAACAAATATCATTGTCAGTGTGAGAGGCCGGTATTTCAGACGGGGTGGTCCGGGAAGGTGAATATTTCCAAAAGCGAAAAGAAATAAGCGGTAAGGATTCGTTTTTTATGAGACTTAATCTTTGTTTCATGTAAAAAACGACTAAGAAACCCTCTTTTACGTAGTTGCGACGAAATGATGATGCGCTGTTTTAAAGAGGGCAACTCGGCAACTTCCCCCAGTAATTGTCTGCCGCCTTCCACCGCTATCGCCATGAAAATCTCGGCAAGCGGAGCGGATTCGCTGTCGGCCCTGCGCAGAATTTCCTCGACGACAAACGTGTGTGCCCTGATGCGTTTGATCCTGCCTTCTATTGAATTGTCATTGACGATCGATTCGGGTGTGTCCCGGTAATAGTAGGCGGTCTCCGGCGTAAAGGCGACCCGTTTTGCCCTGGGGTGAAGAGCCGCTGTCCAGAGGACATCACTGCCGGCGGCAAGCCCCTCTGTGAAGCGAAAATTGTGATCTTCGATAAAACCGCGCCGAAACAGGCTTGCCCAGACCGCCCCATACCAGACCTTGTCATACAGGGTTTTTTCAAACCACTCTTTTCCTGCGAGGGGTCCCCAGGCTTTGGGACGTGGGTACATCCCGGCCTCGCCCAAGTCGCTTGGTGTTTTTATAAAGCGCCTTCGATCACAAAACGCGATATCGAGATCAAGTGAATCAGCCAGCGAAACGAGCTTTTCGAGATAGGATGGAGCGATGGCATCGTCCGCATCGACAAAAGCAATGTATTTCCCCACTGCGGCATCGAGTCCGGTATTACGTGCTATGGCCACTCCCCGGTTAGGCTGGTGGATGATTTTTACATTGGCGTGCTCTGCCGCATACGAGTTCAGAAGATTCGCCGTTTCGTCGGTGGAACCGTCGTTTATAAAAATGACTTCAAAGTCACGAAATGATTGGGTGTCAAGCCCATTAAAAAGCTCCGTAAGCCACGGGGCGGCATTGTAAGCGGGGATGATTACGCTAACGGCAATTGGAGGGTGTTGGAAACTCATCTTTAATCGTCATTATCCAATTTATTTTTAACCGATAGCAAATTTGGCGGCCGATTACCAGTAGGGGAAAATAAAACATGCTGGTTCGCCGGCGCGTATGTGAAGAAACTCCTGTCTTAGCTGCTTTTACTACTTTAATAAGGGACGAAAGTCGTCCAGGCAGTATGTTTGTATATAATCGAGAAGACCGTATATAAAAAAGATGACCCCGAACATCTCCAAGCTCTCCTCAATCGTTTCGAACAGAAGGTAGGTGAGATTTAAAGCACCCGATTTTTCCGCCTGGCACCCGCCGAGCATTTCAAAACCGACAGCCCCTGTCAGATATACAATACCGGAAACCACGAAAATGATCCTGGTTCTTCCTGGAAGATTCCAGATGAACCGGGTAAAAAAAACCGCGAGCAAAATAACGATTGGAATCGCGACG
>JAGPFA010000080.1 GCA_018056765.1 Syntrophaceae bacterium | reverse complement strand
TTGAACGAAATATTATTTTGTTTTCTCATTTCGATCCGCAGGGCAGATTCCTGGCCAGCATTGATTATCAGGAGATGGAAATCCTCTATGGAGTATGGGGAAAAACAATCGAAGCGGTGACGGTGTTCGATGACCAGGAAAGGTCAAGGCGCGTCATGCCCTTAAACGGCGAGGCCGGTGTCGATCTGGCCGGCCATTTCAGAATATTAAAAAGGCAGCAAAGGCAGTATTTGAGTCTGGCCCGTTCGGAAAAACCCACCGGAGACACATCACCGCAAAGCGAGCAATGGCATCTGATCTGGGGATACCCGTACTGGCGCGCCAATAATGTCTTTGCCGGCGCCTGGATGGTGGCTTTTTCCCTGTCGGAACTGGTCGGCACGGGCGAAAAACAAATCAGAGAGAACCAGCTCGGAGATATGTGGCTGGTTAATGAAGAAGGCAGAATTGTCATGCATCCCTATGCCCCCTTCATCGGCCGGAATGTCAATGATCTGGTTTTTGATCATCTGGGCAATGTCATCGTGTTTCACGCCGAAGGCGGCCGAAACTTCAATGCCCGGGTTGTGCGGCGTGACAATAAGATCCAAAGAAGTGTCATCTCCTACTATCCTTTTGAAATTGCAGACAGAAAATGGTTTGTGCTGGTAAAATCGCCCTACAGCGATGTGATCGCGCCGGTACGTGCCACGTTTTTATACACCACGTTCAGTGCGTTTATCCTGATGCTGGCCCTGGTTATTCTGGGTATTTCCTTTGCTTTTCGTGAGGGCAAGAAAATAAGGATGCAGGAAGAGATGCAAAGACTCAAGGAAAGAGAGGACTGGCAGGAAAAACTCCTGAGGGAGAAGAAAACCATTGATGGAATTATCGAAGGTTCTCCCATACCCAGCTTTGTCATTAACAGAGATCATCAAATTATTTTATGGAACAGGGCCTGTGTGGAGCTGACCGGCTGCTCGGCGGAGGAGATGCTGGGGACGGATCTGCATTACAAATCCTTTTATTCGGTCAAAAGGCCGATGGTGGTGGACCTGATTGTGGACAACGATATTGACGGCCTCAATCAATTTTACGGAACGAAGAGGGTCAAGAAATCAGAAAAAGTGCTGGGCGCTTACGAGGCGTATGACTACTTCGATAATCTCGGCGGCCGGAGCCGTTTCATGTATTTCCTTGCCGCCCCGATTTATGATGAAGATGGCAATATCATTGCCGCCATGGAAACGCTGCAGGATGTCTCCAGGGAAGAGGACCTGGCCAGAAGTCTGCGCGAATACGCGGAGACGCTCCAAAATGAACTGGCTGAAAACATCGAACTGAGGCGGGAAATCGAAGGGCTTTATAATTACCTGCAATCGATCATCAAGAGTCTGCCGGAAATAATTTATGAAATCGATAAGGACGGCATTGTCACCTTTGTCAGCCCCGGCACGAAGGGCACGCGCAGCGAATTAAGAGGCAAACACTTTCTGGAATTGGTGGCGCCGGAAAATGAAGAGTTTCTCATGTCGAAGTGGGAGGATGCCAAAAGAGGAATTTACAAGCCCTATGAAATCGAGGCCACAGCCAGAGACGGTCGCAAGGTTAATCTGCTCATCACGACTTCGCCCGTTGTCGGCTCCGATCATTATATTCTGGTGCAGCGCGATATCACCGAATTCAAGAATCTGGAGAAGAAATTATACGACAGCCAGAAACTTGCCGCGCTCGGCCAGCTTTCCGCCGGCATCGCCCATGAGGTCCGCAATCCTCTTTCCTCGATCAAGATGAGCCTCCAGATACTGGAAAAACGGATGAACCCGGAAGGCAATGATTTGAAGCGATTTAAAATCGCGCAAAAAGAGGTTGAGCACCTGGAGGAGCTGGTAAACAATGTCCTGGTGTTTGCCAAACCGATGGAGCCGAAAATTGAATCTGTCGATATTAACAGAATTCTGGAACAGGCGCTGGCTCTGTCCGAGAAAATAATCAAGGATAAACAGATCGATATTAAGCTCGAAGCGCGGGATATTCCCCCGGTTAACGTCGATGTGGCAATGGTTACCGACACCTTTGTCAACATTATCCGCAATGCCGTGGAAGCGCTGGAGGCGGGGGGACATATTCGCATATATGCGCGCACTATCGGCAGTGTGCCGCCGGCGGTGCTTGTCGTTGTGGAAGACAATGGTTGCGGTATTGAAGAAGCGGATATGCCTCACCTGTTCAATCCTTTTTTTACCAGAAAAAAGTACGGGACGGGTCTGGGGCTTTCACAAGTACTGAAAATTGTGGAAATACACCATGGCAAGCTTGAAATTATCAGCGAAAAGGATAAGGGTACAAAAGTCTGCATAACTTTGCCCTGTAATGAGTGATGATTTCATATTTGGCGGAAGATGTTTTTTGCCGGCCGGGCAGTTGTGACGCATCACTCTTTAAAAAGCGGGCCAAAAGCCGCAGGGGAATGATAAGCCGCAGGAGGACTAAATCACAGAGGTTATGTCTATGGCAAGTATTCTGGTTATCGATGACGACGCATCCATTGTGGAAACGCTTGATCTGTATCTGAC
>JAGPFA010000079.1 GCA_018056765.1 Syntrophaceae bacterium | reverse complement strand
GCACACATTCGATGGCCGCATTCATGGCCACATCCGATGCATAGTACTTCGACATGGCCGACTCCATTTCGAAATCCATTCCCTGGTCCTCCATCCAGGCGGCACGTAAAAGCAGCAGCTCCGCGGCATCGAGCTGGGTGGCCATATCGGCCAGTTTGAACTGGATAATCTGGTTGGACACGATGGGTTTGCCGAACTGGACACGCTCCTTGGCGTAGTTTAGCGCATCTTCCAGGCAGGCGCGTCCGATGCCGCAGGCCTGAGCGCCGATACCGATACGTCCGGCGTTGAGCCCCGCCATCATCTGCTGAAAGCCCTGCCCCGGTTTTCCCAAAAGATTGGCCGCCGGGATTTCCGCGTCCTCAAAGACGAGTTCAGATGTCCCGGACGCCAGAATGCCGAGTTTCTCCTCGACTTTACCGACCTTGAAGCCGGGTGTTTCCTTCAAATCTACTATCAGATTGATAACTCCCTTGTAACCCAGCGACAAATCAGTTGTCGCCGCCAAAACACAATAGCGGGCAACCGGGCCGTTGGTAATGAAAACTTTTGTACCGTTGACGATGTATTTGTCGCCTTTGAGCTCCGCCTTGCAGCGCAGCGCCGCTGCGTCAGAGCCCGCACCTGCCTCGGTAAGGGCATAGCAGCCTTCCACCTCTCCGCCCGCAACCGGTTTAAGAAATTTCAACTTCTGCTCATGGGTTCCGAACGTCTTGACCGGATGACCGTATAATGTGTTGTTGACGGACACAATAACGCCGCAGCTGGCGCAAGCTTTTGAAATTTCAATCATCGCCAGCACGTAGGTCACATTATCCATGCCCGCCCCTCCGTATTCCGTGGGAACGGACACACCCATAATACCCATTTCACCGAGCTTCCGGCAGATTTCCTCAGGGTGGCGATGCGTGTGATCCAGCTCTGCGGCAATAGGCTTTATTTCCGTCTCGGCGAACTTCCGGACCATGTCTCTGACCATCAACTGTTCTTCTGTGAGTGCAAAATTCATTGTCGGTACCTCCTGTGGTTTCTCATGAAAGGCATAAAATGAAGCTTTCCTGCCGCCGCACACATATGTTTTTCCATCCGTGTGCCTACCCCCTGTACGGGCGCTGATGAAAGCTTGTCATTTGGCCACGCCCAATGTTAATAACTCGTCCGCCCCTTCCGGCCGGGAAAAAACATGCACTATTTACCCTTGAACACCGCCTGGCGTCTTTCCAGAAAAGAAGACAGACCCTCCTTCATATCCTCGCTTTTCATTACTTCTGCCAGTCTTTGATACATAACCCTTGCGGCCGCCTGCTCGCCTTCTTTGATCGCCCGGCGGGACGAGGCCAGTGCCTCCTGTACTCCCAAAGGCGCAACCCGGGCCACTTTGCGGGCGATCTTCAGTGCCTGGTCGAACTGTCTGCCTGTTTCCGTCACCTGCTGAACCAGCCCGAAACGGCAGGCCTCCGTGGCACTGATGGTGTCACCCGTAAGTATATAGCGCATGGCATTGGACCAGCCGATTTCCCGCGGCAGGCGCAATGTCGCTCCTCCGGCCGGGAAAAAACCCCGCTGTACTTCCAAAAGGGCAAAGCGGGAATCGGCGGCGGCCACCCGGATGTCCGTATTGAGCATCAACTCAAGCCCCCAGGTATAGCAATATCCCTGCACCGCCATAATAATCGGCTTACGACAGCGCGCTTCGCTCACCATGTAAAAAGGATCTATTTCGTTTTCCGCCACCACAGGGAACCCCTCGCCACGTGCAAACCGGTCTGCCCAGTCCGCCAGATCGAGTCCCGACGTGAAATGAGGACCGGCTGCATAGACCAGTCCCGCACGCAGCTCCTCGTCGGTGTCGAGCCGATAATAGGCCCGGGCAAGGCAGGAATACATTTCCCGCGTAAGGGCGTTCATTTTTTCCGGCCGGTTGATTTCGATAAGTAGCAGATGTTCTTCAGTTTTAACGTTTATGGCCATCTTGATCTTCCAAATATCAATAGACAAAAAGTATAGGTAAATGCACCGATGCTGTCAACGGAATAATAAATTTTCGCCCACGAAAAAAGTTTATCATTGCAGTGCTTCTCAAACCGGCATGACCGCCGCCGTCCACATCGGAAACCGCTGACACCAGAGAGCTCCCGCGCGGTTGCTCCAACCCGTCAGGGGCTGACTTTTGTGACTTCATAACCGCACCCGCGCAAAAGATCAATCACACTGGAGGCGCCGGCCAGGTGCGCTACGCCGACAATAACCATTGTGTTTGTGTTACCGCTGAGCATCTCTTCGATTTTTTTCGCCCATTTCTTATTGCGCTCAACAATCAGCACACGGTGCAGCTGGGGATAATTTTTCAGCTCGCGCACAGTGAAGGCCTCGATACCTTCCTCGTCGCCTGTCCGCCACGCATGGAGTATATCGTTAATTTTGCCCTCCAGGTGCAAGAGATCGTCCACTGTTTCGCTGACCTGTTCATTGGCCATGCCCTGGTCCAGCATATTAAGAAAATCAAGTTGATCTTCGGCCGACTCCAGTCCGCCGGTGGGCTTGTCGTCCTTGAGCGCCCGCTGATAAAAGACGTGGTCCACGCCGAAATCGGCCTCCACACCGATACGTGCAA
>JAGPFA010000040.1 GCA_018056765.1 Syntrophaceae bacterium | reverse complement strand
CTGACACAGAGGTATTGACGGGCGGATTGCCGCCTGTTTGTCTGAGGCCGGCAGAGGATGTTTCAGAATGGTTCCGGGGCTATATACAGACTTATGTGGATCGTGACGTGAGGCAATTGTCTCAGATAACGGATCTTGTGGCATTTCACACCCTGGCTCAACTGGCGGCGCTACGAACGGGACAGGTCCTCTCTGTGAGCTCTCTGGCACGCGACGCCAAGCTTAACACCGTCACTGCGGGGCGTTACCTCAATCTTCTTGAGACATCATTTCTTGTGCGCAGACTACCGCCGTTTTTGAAGAACCGCAGCTCCCGTCTCGTCAAATCACCCAAGCTGCACTTTACCGACAGCGGTCTGGCGGCGCATATGGCGGGCATCGACACCATAGAACCGGGGCATGATGAGCGGCTCAGGGGAGCGCTTTTCGAAACATTCATCGTGCAAAATCTGGCTGCCATTCTGGAAGCCCACCTGCCCGATGCGCAATTGAGCTATTGGCACGAGCAGGGCCGTTATGAAGTAGATTTTGTAATCGAGAAAAGCCGCCGTGTTATGGCGATCGAAGTGAAGGCGGCAACACAGTGGGGCGAAAGCGATTTGATCGGGTTGAGGGCATTTTTACAGCGGACACCCGCATGCACCGCGGCAGTGCTCGCATATAACGGCGAGGAATCTGTGATGCTGCAGGATCGGTTGTGGGCTATCCCCATGGGAAAACTTTTGGAATGACGAAATAAAAACACCAGCGTATCGGCGTCGTGACGCGTCTCGCTATTGACACATTTTCGTATTTGACGGATAAGGGGCTGAAAACCGCCCCTGCCGGGGGCTCATTTTGAAAGGTGAAAAAATGTACGAGGTAACGATTATAAAATCATTTTCGGCCGCCCACAAGCTTTTGGATATCGGCGGGAAGTGCGAGGAGATGCACGGCCATAATTTTAAGGTGGAGGTGACCGTGGGGGCGGAGAAACTTAATTCCGAAGGAATCGCCATTGATTTCCGCCTGGTAAAAAAGTGGCTGAAAGATATATTAAATGAAATGGATCACCAGGACTTAAACGAGCTTGCTTTTTTTGCCGGCACGAGCCCCTCATCGGAAAACATCGCCCGCCACATCTACCAGGAGATGGCTCCAAAAACCCCTGAAGCAGGGGTGAAAATGTTGCGGGTCAAAGTGTGGGAATCCGAAAGCGCGGCAGTTACTTACAGCCAGGAGAAAGGATAAAGGCCAAAGGTTCAAGGAGTCAGGAAGTGAGAAAGCAAGAAGTTAGGACGTAGACTAATGTTTTTTTCTAACTCTTGCCCCCTATAGCCCATTGCCTATAGCCTATAGCCTATAGCCTATAGCCCATAGCCCATTGCCCGTTTTTATTATGATCGACATTCAAAGCCAGAAAGATTTTCGCAATATCGACATTAAAAAAGTCGGGGTGAAAAATATCAAATACCCGATTACGGTGCTCGACCGCGAGCGCGGCACCCAGCCGGTCGGAGCCACCATCAATATGTATGTCAATCTACCCCACCATTTCAAAGGCACGCACATGAGCCGCTTTGTGGAGGTGCTCAACGATTTTCGCGGGCAGGTCAACATCAAAACCTTTCAAACCATTTTGGAAAAAATCCGCCAGAAGCTGCGCGCCCAGTCCGCTCACATGGAAATCGAGTTCCCCTATTTCATGAAGAAAACAGCCCCCGTTTCCAAAGCCAGAAGCATGATGGAGTATCACTGCCTGTTTGCGGGGGAAAACAGCGCGGAAAAAAATGATTTCTGGGTGGGCGTGGTGGTGCCGGTAACCACCCTTTGCCCCTGCTCCAAAGAGATCAGCGCCTTCGGCGCCCACAACCAGCGCAGCATCGTCACGGTCAAGGTGCGCTTCAGAAAATTCTTCTGGATTGAGGATCTGATAAAAGTCGTTGAAGATTCGGCCAGCGGTGAGGTATATTCTCTTTTAAAGCGCACGGATGAGAAATATGTGACGGAAAAGGCCTATAATAATCCAAAATTCGTCGAAGACCTGGTGCGCAGTGTGGCGGTGAAGCTAAACGCCGACAGGAACTTCACCTGGTACAGTATAGAGGCGGAAAATCTGGAGAGCATCCATAACCACAGCGCCTACGCTTACGTGGAAAAAGAATAAAAAATGGCCGCTTTGAATAAAAATTCATTTTTCAATTTATACAGCCACGGGTTTGTGCGTGTGTGCGCCTGCGTGCCGCAGCTGCGTGTGGCGGATGTCGCCTTCAATACGGCATCGACGATAAAGCTTGCGCGCAAGGCGGCAAAGCAGGGCGCGCTCCTGGCCGTTTTCCCGGAACTGGGTCTAACCGCCTGCTCCGCCGGAGACCTTTTTCACCAGCAGGCGCTGCTTGACCGCACTGAAGAAGCGCTGGCGGAAATCAAAAAGGCATCTGCAAAAATAAACACCATTATTGTCTGCGGGGCGCCGCTTCGCCGGGAGAGCTCCCTTTTCAACTGCGGTGTCGTCTTTTATCGGGGAGACATTCTCGGAATTTGCGTGAAATCCCTTTTGCCCAACCACGCCTTATTTGATGAGGCGCGGCATTTTATACCGGCGCGAGATGCTCTTCACCAAACCGTGAATCTGGCCGGGCAAAAAAACATTCCCTTCGGTGCAAACCTTATTTTTAAGGCAGTCAATCTGAAAAGCCTCAATATGTATTTCGAAATCGGTGAAGATACGCCGGCACCCGTGCCGCAATCGGCGTATGCCGCTTTGGCCGGCGCGACTGTTTTGGGTAATCTTGCCGCCTCTGGTGCGGCAGCCGGCAAACCACAGCTCCGGCGGCGTCAGGTTGCCTCCCACTCATCTCGTTGCCTGGCCGCCTGCCTGTATGCGGGGGCGGGCTTCGGGGAATCGACCACCGACCTTGCCTGGGACGGCCATGCGCTTGTTTGTGAAAACGGCGATTTACTTGCCGAAGGTAAGCTTTTCTCCACGACAGACCAGATAATCACCGCCGATATCGACACGGAGCTCCTGGCCAATGAGCGGCTAAGGCAAACCGGCTTCGGCCAAAACGCGGCGGGGCACAAACACATGACGTCCCTGTTCAGATCCGTGGAATTTGAGCTGCAAGTTCCGGCAGGACGCCTGCTTCCCATACGGGAAATAAACCGCTTCCCATACCTGCCTGCCGATCCGCAAACCAGCGCACAATACTGCCGGGAAGTCTGCAATATTCAGATTCAGGGACTTGCCAAGAGGCTTACGGCAACAGGTATCCCCAACCTGGTCATCGGCGTTTCCGGCGGGCTCGACTCGACACATGCCCTGCTTATTGCCGTAAAAACAATGGATCTTCTGGGAAGGCCGCGCTCCAACATCAAAGCCTATACCATGCCTGCCTTCGGGACGACTGACGCATCACGAAGCGCCGCCCTGCTTATGATGAAAGAGCTGGGCGTGGAGGCGCAGGAGATCGACATCAAACCTGCCTGCCGTCAGATGCTAAAAGACATCGGCCATCCCGCCGGCCACGGCAAGATGATTTATGACCTTGCTTTTGAAAACGTGCAGGCGGGCGAACGCTCTTCCCACCTTTTCCGTCTGGCCGGTATGCTAAATGCGTTTGTGGTCGGCACGGGTGATTTAAGCGAGCAGGCGCTGGGCTGGAGCACCTACGGCGTGGGTGACCATATGTCGCACTATAACGTCAATGCCGGAGTGCCGAAAACACTGATTCAATACTTGATTCGCCGGGCAGCGCAATCCGGCGAGTTTTCACCACGTTTGTCCGGTGTGCTTCTTTCCATACTCGATGTGGACATCTCACCTGAGCTGATTCCCGGCGTTGACAAAAAGGGTTCAGTGCAAAAAACCGAAGAGGTGATCGGCCCCTACGAATTGCAGGACTTCAATATTTTTCACATTGTCCAAGGCGGCTTTTCACCGACCAAAACAGCATTTCTGGCCTGGCTGGCCTGGCGCGATAAAAACAGCGGCACGTGGCCTGAAGTGCCGCCGGAGAAGCGCCGCGCCTACAGCCTTAGGGAAATAAAAAAATGGATGAAGGTTTTTTTAACCCGTTTTTTCCAGACTTCGCAGTACAAACGCTCCTGCGTACCGGGCGGTACCGTAGTTACGGCGGGCGGGGGCCTTTCGCCACGCGGCGGCTGGCGCGCGCCGGACGATGGCGAGGCGACTGTATGGCTGGATGAGTGGAAAAACATCCCTGAGAAGGACAGCCCATGACCCGTCAATCATATAAAGACTTTGACGCCACAGAACTTTACTGCCCGCAATGCCGGCGCGCCGTACCAGTTCGGAAACGGCTTTTGCTGGTTTTGGCCGAGGGGGATAAATACGACTACAGTTGCATCTACTGCGGGACATCCGTGGGAGATAAACTGGTCCGGGAATGCTCATCCAATCAAATCATTTTTCGCTGAACCAAAACCCAAACCAAATCTCTTTTTTCCAGCATAAACCATTCGGACGGTATTTTGTGAAAAAGCTTTTGCTCTTTTTGTCGAAGGCAAACATCTTTGGTGGTGAGAATTCAGGCATGACCTGTCTATGTAGGTAACCTCTCTGTTTATCGGGCGGGAAAATTGGAAAGAGTTTAAGGTTTCTTTTTTACAAGCGCCTGCCTGAGCTTTTGCGCCAAAAGGCCCTCCGAGGAAGAGTCAACAGCGGAACCTCCGGCGAAAACGAGGGCGGTTTCCCGGCCGGAGGAACTACCCGATAAATATTCGGCAAGAACTCCCCGGCTGTGAACATCCTCATGACAGTACACGCAGAGATTTTCCCAGTTGCTGCCATCGGGCGGGTTGTGGTGATGATTGCCGTCTTTGTGATGGACGGTCAGCAGATGCCTTTTGGCTCCGGAGAAGTCTCTTCCACAGCGGGCGCAGACGAGGCCGTGAATGGCCAGGGACCTCTCCCGGTAGTCCTCGCCGGCGGGAGGCTTCGCGGCGCTTTTCATCTCCCGCACGATCTCTTCATCTGATTTCCCGCTGGCACCGTCCGCTTGTTTCTTTGTCATGGAAACACGGCCCCACTTTCCGGAAAAAGTCATTTTCGCCATTGGCCCTAGCCCCTCAATTTTGCAGCAAATACGTTTATAAAGGCTCGCAGCCCCTTCAAAACCGGCATCAACTGCGATATTTTCCCGTAAAGCGGCGTTCGCATGGGAAGCCCGGCAACCCACTCGAGCCCCCTGACCGTCCCATCAACCATGCCGTGAAACCGTGCCGCCGTGTCGGCATACTGCTGCACCTGCGTGCGTACGGCGTTTGTTGACGTATTTATGTCGACAGTTATTTCCTCGATGTTTTTCAAAATCCCCGGCAGGCGCTCGTTAAGAATTTGCAAAGAGCTTTGGGCTTCTTTCGCGACTCCTCGCAGCCTGATCAAAACAAAGATACAAAAAATCACCAAAAGAAGCACAGCGGCGGCAATCACCACCCAGGCAATTTCGGAATATGACATGGACACCTCCTGACATGGTCATAGGGCGTGATACCTCTTGGTTGTCGCCGGAGAAAATTTGTCTCACGCCTGATACTTGGTAAAATGTTTAGTTTAAACGAAGACGGACACCTGAAGAGCTCTGCCTGCGGAGCGGGAAAGTGACTCTCGCCCGCCTGCAAGCCAACGAAAACCGGCACGGGCCCTGTCCCGGAAACGTGTCCAGCCTTCACGCCTTCGAATCTCTATTGGGACGTCACATTTCGTTTTTATTTTTTTCCGCCCGATAGGCCTCTTTGCCTGCGTCGATCGCGCTCATTAAGCGGCTTTTGTTTTGTGAGATCTTTTGTGCAAGGTCTGTAATTTTTTCGACCGCCTTTTCTTCCGCCTGTTTCACGCGATCGATTGCCCCTTCAAAAGCCAGTCTGCCCCGTCCGTCCTCTTTTTCAAATTCCTCACCAACTCTGGCCAGCAATTCATCTGTTTTGCGGGCGATATCTTCCCGTGTTTCTTTACCGCTTTTCGGAGCGAATAAGATACCCAGCCCCGCGCCGATGAGCCCCCCGATTACCAGCGCCTTGACCAGATCCCAGTCTTTTTCCGCCATAGGACACCTCCTTGTGGTTTTGATTCATTATTGACATCTATATGCGCCGTGTCAAGCGGCAAAAAAAACCGGGTCGCCTCAAAAACCGAGGCAACCCGATTCACATTCCTGCAATTGATAATCTTACTATTCCGGCTGCTGTTCTGCCGCCGGAGCCTCTTCGGCTTCCGGAGCAGCGGGAGCCTGATCAGCCGCTGCCGGGGCTTCCGGAGCCGCCGGTTCCTCAACCGCCGTCACTGCCGGTTCTTCCGCTTTTTTGCAGCCAACCGCCGCGATGGACAAAGAGGCCAATAAAAGCATGCTGACGAAAATAGCCAATATCTTTTTCATAAAGCGTTCCTCCTTTCGATTATTTCGGTGTTTGTGAAGGCACCGTAGCTAGAGCGTGACTTTACCCTTTTTTTTTACCTTGTCAAGAGGTATTTAACAATATATAGGTAACTAAAACAGATGTCGTAAGGATAAAGAGATGATTCTTGGCATTGATGTCGGAGGGACACACACGGACGCGGTTTTGGTTGAGAACTTCCAGCTGATTAAAAAAACTAAAGTCCCCACCAACCAGGCAGGCATCGTATCGTCACTTGTCGAAGCTTCCAAAGAACTGATCTCCGGCGCAGGCAATATTCAAAGAATTGTTATCTCCACCACTCTTTCGACCAATGCGATCGTGCAAAATAAAACAAACCGCGTGGCCATGGTCTTGCTTACCGGTCCGGGGCTCGCTCCCGGCTCCCTGGATATGAACAAAGACACTTTTTTCGTCCAGGGTTATGTCAATCACCGGGGCATCCCCGTAAAAGAAGTCGATCAACGTGAAATGGAAATTGTCAGCAACGACATTTCCACCAAAGGTATCCGGCATGTAGGCGTCGTCGGCAAGTTTTCAAGCCGCAACCCACGGCAGGAACTCGATGCCGCAAAAATTCTTCAGGATCCGTCACGCCACATTTCCCTGGGACACAAACTCTCCGGACAGCTGAACTTTCCACGCCGCATCGCCACGACATACCTCAACGCGGCGATCCACGATATTTACAAGGACTTCGTTGAAGATGTACGCAAATTCGCGGCCCGGATCGGTCCGGAAATCCCCGTCTATGTCCTGAAGGCCGACGGGGGAACCATTTTACTCGACCAATCGGTTGATTCTCCCGTGCAGACGATCCATTCCGGTCCGGCGGCAGGCATTATGGGAATTTTAGCCACCACAGACATGAAGGAAGACGCGATCGCTCTGGACATCGGCGGCACCACCACGGACATATCCGTGTTTGCCGATGGTGTGCCGCTTTTGGAGCCCTCCGGAGTGACGATAAACGAACGCAAGACTCTGATTCGCGGCCTTTTCACGAAATCCATCGGGGCAGGGGGTGACAGCGTGGTCGCAGCCGGCAGTGATGGACTGACCATCGGCCCCACGCGCGAGGGGCCGGCCGCCGCATTTGGCGGACCTGCAGCCACTCCGACGGATGCGATGATTGTGCTGGGCGTCGCGCACATCGGCGATAAGCAAAAAGCCCGCAATGCAATTGAGAAAATCGCCGCAAAGCTTCAAATGAGCACCCAGGACGCGGCGCTGGCCATTGTGGAAAAAACAGCCTCGATCATCTCCGACCACATCCGCCTGACCATCGCCATGGTCAACAACAAGCCTGTCTATACGATTCATGAGTTGCTGGAAGGAAAGATCGTCGAGCCGAAGATGCTCTATGTCGCGGGCGGACCGGCCGCCCTCGCCCCGTTCATCTCCAGGAACCTGGGCATCCCTCACTCGATCCCGCGCCATTTTGAGGTATCCAACGCCTTGGGCGTGGCGCTGGCGAGAACTACCGCGGAGGTCACCATTGTGGCTGATACGGAAAAAGGCGAGCTGGTCGTCAGTGAAGAGGGGCTTGTAGAGCGGATTCCGCGCCATTTCTCACTTGCAGACGCAGTCGAAACGGGAAGGAGAATACTCACACAAAAAGCCGCGTCGATGGGCGCAAGGCCGGAAGACCTGGCGATTGAAGTGACGGAATCACAGCAATTCAACATGATCCGGGACTTTTACACAACAGGAAAAAACATTCGGGTGAAAGTCCAGATAAAGCCGGGGCTGATTGCCGCAGGCGCTGAAAGGTGAAAGCAATGCCCGATAAAACAAAAAAAACCGGCCTGATATTTTTCCCCGCGTTCGACTGGGCCATCTCTCCCAGCCACCCGGAAAGAGAAGAAAGGCTTCTGTACACACAGGATCAGGTTTTCGAAGAAGGACTGCTTGATTTTCCCAATATCGTTGAATACAAACCGGGTATCGCCACCTATGCGGACATCAACCGTTGCCACATCTGTGTCCCTGACGCCCAGCATCTGACGACCAGCTCGCATCTCATCTCCGCCGGAGGCGCAATCACGGCGGCGCAAAAGGTGCTGACCGGTGAGGCACAAAACGCTTTCGCCCTGGTCAGGCCGCCCGGTCATCATTCGATGCTCGTCGCCCACGGAGCGCGTGGGTTTTGTAACATCAATATCGAGGCAGTAATGGTCGAATATATCCGCCACACGTTCGGCATCCGCAGAATCGCCATCGTCGATACGGACTGCCATCACGGAGACGGCACACAGGATATTTACTGGAACGACCCGGACGTGCTTTGCATCTCCATGCACCAGGACGGACGAACCCTTTATCCAGGGACAGGCTTCATAGACGACTTCGGCGGCCCCAACGCGCTGGGGGCGACGATCAACATCCCCCTGCCTCCGCGCACCTCGGATGAAGGCTTTTTATTTGCGCTGGATAATGTCATTTTACCGATTCTCGATGAGTTCAAACCGGAAATCATCATCAACTCAGCGGGGCAGGACAATCACTACAGCGATCCGATCACCAATATGAATTTCAGCGCACAGGGATATGCTCTGCTCAATGAAAAGCTCGCCCCGGACATCGCCGTCCTGGAGGGAGGCTACTCCATCGAAAAAGCCCTGCCCTATGTCAATGTGGGGATTATTCTGGCCATGGCCGGCATTGATTACTCCCATGTGCGCGAGCCTGATTACGATGCCAAACGTATCCGTCAATCACCCGACGTAACCAGGCTGATTGAACAGGAAGTGAAAAATTTGATGACTCTGTGGAAGAAAAAGAAAAACCTCAAAAAACAGATTACCGGCTCGGCCGCCTATGTCCGCCGGGAAAAGAATATCTACTACGATACGGACGAGATTGTGGAAAAACAAATCGAGACCGTCCGCGTATGCGACGACTGCGGCGGGCTGGTCACAATTGAATCGGCCGCCGACACGGGCAAAAGGATTTTTGCGGTGATTCTTCCCAACGGCTGCTGCCCGGAGTGCCGGAAAAACGGCGAATCGTTTTTTGATCGGGTGAACGGTTCGCAATATCATCACGTTTATTTCCAGGACAGACAAAAAGATATTTTTATTGTTAAATAGCGGTCCGCTCCACGGGGTGGAGTCGGAAATTACAGCCAAGATAGCCCGGATGAAATTAAACGGAAAGCGCCTGCGTATATATGAAACAGGCATTTCCTACAATGGCCGGACTTATGGGGAAGGAAAAAAAATCGGTTGGAAGGATGCGCTCTCTGCAATCATCCATATTATCCGCTTCCGTCTGATGGACTGATATAGGATGACCATACCGTTTATTTCACAACGAACGTATCTATGGAAAACCGCCGTAAAGTCATTACAATAATCTGCCTGACGGTCTCTATCCTGCCGCTTTTTTTAGTCCGGATGCCCATCGCGATGGATTTCCCCAATCACCTGGCCCGCCTTTGGATTCTGGCGGGCGGGCACCTGTCCGGCCCTTTGGCTTGTGTGTATGAGCCTCACTGGGTCAATGCCTCCACAAATATCGCCGTTGATGCCTTCTCCACCCTTTTGTCACGGTTCCTGTCTTTGAACATCGTGACCAAAATCCTGCTGATTTTATTATTTGTCGGGCCTCCGGCCGGCGCAGCGCTTTTGAACAGGTCCGTATTTAAGTCATGGCATCCCTGGCAGATATCATTTTTCATGCTCACCTGGACAACCACGTCCATCGCCGGCTTTATGAGCTTCCAGATCGGGCTGGCCGCGGCTCTTACCGCCGCCGTCATCGACAATCGCTTCGCCGGCTCGGCACTTTTTAGATTTTTGCTGCGCACTCTTACGGGGATGCTGCTTTTGCTCATTCATCCTTTCTCGCTCGCTTTTTTCATCATTCTCGCCTGGGGCCTCGATATTGGTGAAAATCTTTCGCCATCTGCAACAAAAGAACGCCTCGCTCAAATCATCAAATCCACCGTCCTTCTGGGAGTGGCCGGGGCTATCCCCATTCTTATTCTCTTTGCGGCAGGCCCCAATCCTCCCGATGTTTATCCCTCAACCGGCCATGCCATCCAATGGCTTTTTTCCGCAAAAGATGCCTTCAAATCACTACTGTCGCCTCTGGTCACCTACCACAGGGACTTTGACTATGTTTTGACCTTCCCGCTCTGGGCGGTACTTATATGGTCAGCTCTGTTCGGGAAAATCAGAGTCCACCACGGCCTGATCATTACCGCAGCAGTTCTCTTTATTCTGTCGATTGTGGCCCCTTCCTCTATCGGCGACGCCCACTGGCTTCAACGCCGCTTCCCCTTGATGGCCTTTTTGACGCTGATGGCGGCTCTGAGGCCTGAACTCGGATGGCAGCGCCGTCGTGAATTGGTGCTAGCCGTCATATTGCTTGCCGCCCTGTCTCTCAGGGCCGGATGGATTACCTGTGTCTGGATGGAAAGACAAAAAGATATCAATTCCTTATATGAGGCCACACAGGATGTGCCGGCCGGATCGTCCGTCCTGCCGGTTATGCAATGGCCGGCAGATTGTAAAGAAACTCCCGTCGGACGTTTTGTGGTGGGATCTCCATACACAAAATACGAGCCTGCCTTTCGTCATATGCCCGCACTGCTGGTGATAGAAAGGCAAATATTTATTCCTACTCTGTTTACCGTGCCCGGTCAGCACGCCTTAAGGGTACTTGAGCCGTGGCGGGAAATATCAAGCGGTGTCTCACCAATACCGTATTCATATCATCTGTCAGCCCAGGATGAGATTACTTTGCATACTGACCCCTATTTGCGTCACTGGCGTTCACGATTTGATTATGTCCTGATTTTCAATGCTGATTTAGTGACACACCCTGCTTTCTCGGCAATTCCGGAAGGACTCACGCTGGAAAAAGACGCGGGCTATGCGAAACTCTATCGTGTTTCCAGACGACCTGGCTGAAAAGCTCAAGCAAAGAATCACCTCGCTCAGTGCCTGAATTTTTCCTCCATTTGGCAGAACTTAAATATTTTGTTCGTTCACGGCGCAGCATTTAACGTTTCATTTAACAAAAAGCCGGCCTCCACCCATCGGCTGGGGCTGAAAGTGACAGCACGTCAGAAAAACACTATTCTTTTCACTATCTTAAAAATTTAATAGACAAATTTATAATTTGGCATGTAATTTTCATATACACAAAGCCAAAGATGTTCAACATGCGCCAATTGGAGGAAAAACATGAAATCAGCCGCACAAACAGCAATTCTGGCGGGCTTTATTATCCTCATCACCGCGTCGTTTAGCTTCGCCCAGGCCAGTGCCGGTTCCGGTGCTGAATTCCCGTTTTTTCATCTTGGCTGCCTGATTATCGGCGGACTGATTA
>JAGPFA010000020.1 GCA_018056765.1 Syntrophaceae bacterium | reverse complement strand
TATTTCGATCGGGGGCATGAGCCTATCTACAAAACAAAAACCGCGCAGTTTATCACCTACACCTGTATAGAGAACATCTGCCGCAAAGAAATCAAAAACCTGCTCGGGAAATAAAGTAATCGGGATACCTGCCCTATGAACATTGTCAACAATTCCCCCATAGCCGCCACTTCATACTTCATGATGGATAAGGAAGGCGCCGAGGTAGTGCTGCTGATAGTTAAGGGGACCTGGCGTATCGCAGGCTGCGGCGAACTGACCTTGGCCGACGAGCAGGAGCCGATTCGCTCCGAACCCCTGTATCGCGGGGAGCCGGACAAATCGAGCCTGCTCTACGACACTGATGTCGTCTTGGAAAAACCCGGCACCGATTGCATCTTAATCGGCCACGCACGGGCTCTTCAGCACCGCCAGCCCTATGTTGATGTGCGCTTCGCTGTCGGCCCTGTCCAAAAACAGGCACGTGTCTTCGGAGAAAGATGCTGGAAGAAAGGCCTGTTGGGCGATGCTTCAATCATTAAGATCAGGCCTGTTGAAGAAGTGCCTCTCATCTGGGAAAATGCCTTTGGCGGAACCGATATGAGCTGGAAAGACCCGTCAAGACATGAATTTTGCAAAGAAAACCCGGTCGGGCGCGGGTTTATGGCTAAAAAAACAGATATCAACTTCGACGGTCTGCCACTGCCTAATATCGAGGATCCTGGCAATTTGTTTAAGTACCCGCAAAAGCGTCCGAAACCTGTAGGATTCGGTATGGTTGCTCCCTACTGGCAGCCGAGAGTATCTTATGGTGGCACCTACGACGAGCACTGGCGCAAATACATAAGTCCACTTTTGCCAGAAGACTTTGATACCCGTTTTAACATGACTGCGCCGCCGGGCCTGTCTGCCATCCCCCATCTGAAGGGAAACGAACGGGTGCTGGTGGAAGGTGCGTCAAAACATAAACGTCTTCTATTTGACCTTCCCGCCGTCACGCCCGAAGTTACTGTGCGGCGTCGGAGATATGAAGGTGAGCTGCCGATGAGCCTCGGTGAGGTCATTGTCGAGCCGGACAACGAGCGGGTCATCCTAACCTGGCGCGGCGTGTGGAATATTCATGGCCATGTGCACCAGCTCATCTCTATAAAGATTAAAGTGAAATCATCACCGGTGACGATCTAAAGCGTTTTTGATCCATTGCTTTCCCTGAGCGTTTTGCCACTGTTCATGCTCTCCCCGCTGAGAGCATTGTTTTTGTCCTTGAACGACAAATCAATCGTCGCATCGGGGTGGTCCTAAAAAAAGTAAAAACTTATGGCTACTATGCACGAGCCATGTCAACATCTATGGGTGATTGGCCGGGTGCCAAAAGCAGGGGCGACAAAACTGTATATGATGCGTGGGGGGGAGTAGACAAGTTCAGACGGGTAAAATTCTGGAAATACACAGGAGAAAAATAGGATTATGTTGGCGAAAGCGTGGAACAAATCCAAAAAGGAGATATTTGAAAACACTTTATGGTCAAATGCCACTACTGGCATACGAATTCATTGGTATACAAGTTTGCTGATCTTGTTGGCGGTGACGGTTTTATGTTCCACCGCCTGCGCGACGAAGTATCCTGGTTTTATCGAGATGATGGACAATAACTGTATTGTGCTGGATGAGGTTGACCTCCAAAAATTGTCTGCCGAATGGCGAAAATATAAAGATTTCGTCAAGAAATGCGGGTTTGTGAAGCGAGGGGGTAGCAAAGCCTCTGTTTATCTTATTTCCGTCTGGGCCATCGATTATCTGGAAGCCAAACGAAGCGATACGTGGGAGAATTTTCCACGAACAATCATTGTAGATGAACAATTTAAACAAATTGGGGCTTTCCCGGAAGAAGAGCTTTATCCCTATTATCATCCCTGTTCACTCTACATTTACTACGGCAAATGGCAGGGCGATATTCCCGGGGAAATCCTGATTGATGTATCCAATCCGGCGGTATCCGGTGATTACTATTACGCGCCGCTGATCTGGGATAAAAAGACCGGGAAGTATGAAATGAAGGATAGACAAGACAAGTCGGGCCCAAGGCCGACCATGCACAGGGAGAAAAAATCAAAACAGTAAATTCAATTCAACCCGATAAAATTCTAACAAACTCAACCTGCCACAAAACCTCGACCGGATGATCAATAATATGGTGGAGGCCATAAAGTGGATAACGTATTGTGAGACGCGGGAGATTCGGGATTACAGCTGTTGTTGCGTGACGCACAGGATGCATGTAAGGAAAGCGAGCCGCTGCTGTCGGGCGTTATCATGTGTCCGGTACAGGCGCGCCGCTGCCTGTCTGTGGAGGTCAGGCGGGAGTGCAAAGTGCGGCAGCGGCGCGAAGATCGGTGAAGGCAGGAGGGGATGGTGATCTTTAATCTTTGTACATCGATTCGATCATGTCTTTGAATTGCTCGTTGATCGCTTTTCTTTTTACCTTCATGGTGGGGGTGACCTCACCGTCTTCAGTATAAAGTTTCTTGTCGATGATTTTGAATTTGCGGATGTTCTCGACACGCGCGACCTGTTTGTTGACCTTATCGACTTCACCCTGGACAAGCTCGATTACTTCAGGCGCGCGGGTCATGGAGGCGAAGGTGGTAAACTGCACTTTGTTGTCTTGGGCGAATTTGGTGACGTTTTCCTCGTCGATGACGATAAGCGCCGTCAGATATTTGCGGCGGTCGCCGATGACGACTGCGTCATTGATGTAGGGTGAGAATTTGAGCAGGTTTTCTATATATTGAGGAGCGATGTTTTTACCGCCCGCTGTGATGATCAGGTCTTTTTTACGGTCAGTGAGTTTGAGATAGCCGTCTTCATCGATTATACCGACGTCGCCGGTGTGCATCCAGCCGTCCACAAGGGATTCTCTGGTGTTCTCCTCATCTTTGTAATACCCCTTGAAGATGCCCGGGTGTTTGACGACGATTTCGCCGTCATCGGAGATTTTCACTTCTGTACCGGGGATGGCGCGGCCGACCGTGCCTACTTTAAAATCGATTTCGCTCGACATATGTGTGATGCCGGTGGTTTCGGTCATGCCGTAGCCCTCGCGGATGGGTATGCCGATGCTTTGGAAGAATTTTAAAATTTCATGTGAGATTGGGGCGGCGCCGGAGACACCTACGCGGACGCGGTCGAAACCCAGGCGTTCTTTGAGTTTACGGAAGACGACAAAATAGGCAATGTGGTACATGATGGCCAGTCCCAGAGGGACTTTCTTTTTTTGGAGCGCGATGTTGTTGTAGCGTGTGCCTATTTTGACGGCGATATTGTAAAGAGTTCGCTTCAGCCATGTAGCGTCGGCCATTTTCAGCACAATGCCGGAGTGGTATTTTTCCCAGATGCGGGGCACGGCGTGAAACAGCGTCGGGGAAATCTCCATCATGTCCGCCATGACTGTGTCCGTATTTTCGGTGAAGTTGACGACCTGGCCGAAGGTTAAATGGTACATGATGTCGAAAATCTGTTCGTATACGTGGTTAAGCGGCAGAAACGAGATGGTCTCGTCATCGGAGGTGACCGGAGTGACCTGGCCGGCGGCCTGTGCAACCCACAGATAGCCTTCATGTGCCAAAAGCGCGCCTTTGGGCGGTCCGGTGGTGCCGGAGGTGTAAATGATTCCGGCGATGTCATCCGGTTTGGCGATTTCGGTGAGTTGTCTGAACAGTTGCGGGTTTTCCCGGTCCTTTTGTTTGCCCAGCTCCAGCAGTTCATCGAAACTCATGAACATGGGATCTTCGAAATGCTTGAGTCCTTCCATCTCCCAGACAATGAGTTTGCGCAAAAGAGGGGTGTTTTTGCGGAAAGCCAGTGCCTTGTCCAGCTGCTCTTCATCTTCACAGATGTAAACTACCGCGTCGGAATGTCCCACGACATATTCGCATTCGGCCACCGGGTTTGTTGTGTAAACTCCCACCCAGGCGGCACCTGCGCAGACAATGCCGAGCGCCGAATAGAGCCACTCCGGCCGGTTTTCCCCGATAATAGCCACATGGTCTTTATGTTTTACGCCCAGGGCGTTGAGGCCGCAGGCCACGTATTTGACCTTTTCGAGATATTCCTGCCAGGTGATATCATGCCAGATGCCGTAGTCTTTTCTTCTCATGGCGATTCGATGTGGTTGCTTGGCCGCCATGTTCAAAAGGGCCTTGGGCAATGTCTTTATTTCCAGTGACTGGACCATGTTTTCTCCTTGCTTGTTTGAAGTAAACTCCCGGTTTAGCGGAAGCGCACTTTTCTACGGTAGCGTTTGTATCCTTTGACCGACTGCTCTGTGGCGATTCCCAGATAAAATTCTTTGATATCCTCGTCCTCCCTGAGGATTTCCGGTTTGTCAGCGCGGACAATCCGGCCGTTTTCCAGCAGGTAGGCAAAATTGGAGTATTTAAGCGCCATGTTGACGTTTTGCTCGACGAGGAAAATAGTAACCGCGTCTTTTTCGTTGATGTTTTTTATGATGTTAAAAATTTCCTGAGTCAAGAGAGGCGACAGGCCCAAAGACGGTTCGTCAAGCATGAGCAATCGGGGACGGCTCATGAGCGCGCGTCCGATGGCCAGCATCTGCTGTTCGCCGCCGCTCATCAGCCCTGCCTGCTGGTTGCTTCGTGCTTTCAGTATGGGGAAATGATTGAAGACATTTTCCAGATCGTCTTTGATGTTTTTTCGGTCTCTTCGCGTATAAGCGCCCATCATGATATTTTCCAGCACGGTAAGTTCCGGGAAGACCTCGCGCCCTTCCGGTACGTAGCTGATGCCCATGCGTACGATGTCAGCAGTGTCTTTGCGGTCGATGCGTTCGCCGAGGAATTCGATGGTCCCTTTTTCCGGCTGTTCTTCCTTTAAATCGTAAAACAGGCGCATGATGGTTTTGAGCGTCGTGGTTTTTCCCGCCCCGTTGGAGCCCAGAAGAGCCACGACGTCACCCTGGCTGATTTCAAAGGAAATGCCGTGCAGGGCGCGGATCAGGTCATACCACGTTTCGATATTTTTCACTTTCAGCATTAGGCTGCTCCCTCCTCTCCGAGGTAAGCTTTGATGACTTCCGGATGCTTCTGAACTTCCTGGGGTGTTCCCAGAATTATTTTCTGACCCTGGTTCATGGCCAGAATACGGTCCGAAATACCCATGATCATATTCATGTCATGCTCAATGAGCAGGATGGTCACGTTATAGTCCTCACGGATATCTTTGATCCAGATGGTGAGATCGTCCTTTTCTTCCGTATTCATTCCGGCTGACGGTTCATCCAGCAGCATTACTTTCGGCTCGAGCGCCAGCGCCCGGCCGACCTCGATGAGTTTGCGTTTCCCATAGGCCAGACTGCCGACAAACTGGTCACGCACAGACTGGAGTTCAAGAAAGTCGATAATATGCTCGACTTTTTCCCGGTGGGCGATTTCCTCCCGCGCCGCCCTGGATCGTTTGCCCCACATGAACGCCCCGCTGAATACACCTGTTTTCATGTAGATGTGGCGCCCCAGCATGAGATTGTCCATCACCGTCGCATTGGCGAAAAGCTCGATATTCTGGAAGGTGCGGGCAATGCCTTTTTTAGCAATGCGGTCGGGCGTTTTGCCCACCAGATTTTCCCCTTCCAGAGAAACTGTTCCTCTGTCCGGCCGGTAGATCCCGCTGATCAGGTTAAAGATGGTGGTCTTGCCCGATCCGTTGGGGCCGATAATGGAGAAGATCTCATTTTTGTTGACGCTGAAACTCATATCGTTAACAGCCCTCAGGCCGCCGAAGCTGATGCTCAGGTTTTCGACATCGAAATAGCCCATTGTTTTTCCTCTTGTCTGTCCGGGAATTCATGCGGGGGGGGGGGTGAAGATCAGGCCCCCCCGCATGAGACACGCGGTTTTTAGTGACGGCTGATTTCGTTTTCCGTCCAATCCTGCAATACGATGTTTTCGCTGTTGGGGCCGGCCTGCCAGATCTGAACAGTACGCGGCGCCTTATGATTGGTGGCCGTCCAGGTGATCTTCGGTCCTACACCCTGGAAATTTGTCAGACTGTCGAGCTCTTTTTTGACCGCTTCGGTGCTTATATTTCTACCGGCTCTTTTCATGGCCTCGAGCAGCGGCTCGCCCACAACAATTCCCGCCTGGTAGAAGATGCCCCAGCGCTCGGTCGGGGCCAGTCTTTCCTGTGCCTTGCGGTACTTGTTGATCAGCGGGTGATCGGCGAAAGAGGGAATGAAAAACGCGCTGGAAATGACGCCTTCTTTAGACCACAAGCCGTCGGTAATCTTGTTCATCAAAGGGAAGTCCGACAGGTTGTAGGTGAAGATCCACTGAGGTTTAAAGCCCACGGAGACACTGGTTCTGAGCGCAATGGCCGCCTGGGTGGGAGCGCAAAAGCCGATGACCGCCTCGGCGCCGGAAGCTTTGAGTTTGGCGATCTGAGAGGAGAGGTCGCGCTCGGTAGGCTCAACCGGCAGTGCGGCAATGAGCTGCATTTTGTACTTGCTCAGACGGTATTTGACCGAATCAAGAGCATCAAGTCCGAAATCGTCATTGTTGTACAGCATGGCGATCTTTTTGTATTTGCGTTTTTCAACGGCGAATTTTGTCATGATACTGGCATCATCCTCATATGCGGGCCAAATGTTCCAAAGATATGGGTTATGCGGGTCCCAAAAAGTTCTGGCGCCGGAGCAGGGAGAGATCCAGATGATTTTATTGTCGAGAAGGATTTTGTACACGGACTGGCAGCAGGCGGTGCCGACCCCGCCGACAAAGGCGAAGATGCCGTACCTCTCAATAAGTTCTTTTACGGCGGCTACCGTCTGGGCGGGATTGTACTGGTCGTCACGAACGAAAAATTTTACTTTGCGGCCGTGAATGCCCCCTTCTTCGTTAACCATATCGAACAGCAGCTTGCTGCCGCGTGCCACAGCTCCCCAGGGAGCGGCAGGTCCCGTCTGGGGGCCCCAGGCGGCGATACGTATTTCCTTGTCGTCAAAACCCGGCTCGGCTACCGCCGGCAGGCCGTACAAAACAACAGCGACAAAGCAAAGAAACATTGTCATTAATACTTTTTTCCAACTCATAGCCCATCCTCCTTACATAGTGACTTGCCAAAAAGTTTGTTGATAGTTTCTGCGATGACCGGGGTTTGGCGTGTCGCTTCCGGTGGCCATCCTTCTTCGCTGTTTCGTTAAGCTTTCAGCTTTTGTACCACTTCTCCCCTTCCTTGAGGAAAATAAAGCCGATGTTGACGACCGAGCGGTGCCCGGAGCCTTCGTAGGCAAAGGTTACATCCACCTCCACCTGGGCGATTTTGCTGGCCGTTGTGATACTTTTGGGGTCCTTGTTGTCCTCAATGTAGCTGACACGGATAATTTTGTATTCCACAACATGAAAAGGAGCGGCTTTGGCCTCCTCCAGATATTGACGATAGGTATGTGTCCGTCGGTATAACGAAGATGGAGCAAAGCACGCGTATACGGCAGGATAATCACGGCGGACTTCCGCATCGAGAAAATCCCGCGCCGCCTGCAGAACCTCCTGCTCCTCGGAAGGTGCGGTCCGGCAAAAGCCATGGTGAGGCAGCGCCATAGATATGAGCATAACGGACGTTATTAAAAAAGCCGTTATGCCAAGCGCTTTAAAAAAAACTCTGGCGGGTATCTGTCTTTGCATCTGGCTACACTTTCTTTACCCAGTGTTTGGCGAACAGGCCGCTGGGGCGCACACAAAGCACCAGAACGATGACGACAAAAGCCGTGATCGGTTTCCACGCCGGCCAGGCATAGCCGAAGAAGTTTTCCAAAAGACCCATGATCGCGCCGCCGATGAGGACGCCGGGGATGCTCATCAGCCCGCCCAGCACAGCGGCGGCAAAAGCCTTGAGAAAAGGCTCGAGCATAAACTGGGGATCGAGGATGGTTTTAGTGGTGAGCAGCACCGCCGCCACAAGCCCGATAACGGAGCTGAAGGCCCAGGAGAAGGCGAACACGCGGTCGGTGTTGATGCCCATGATTTTGGCGGCATGTTTATTTTGCTGGGTGGCGCGCATGGCGGTGCCCAGATTCGTTTTATTGAAGAAAACATACAAAAAGGCCATGATGATGGCGGCGATGATGAATACGGCCACTGCCCACTGGCTGATCACGAAACCTTTTATCGGCTCGTAGGTGACCATATAGGAGATGGGCAGTGAAAATTCCTTCTGCTCCGCACCCCATTTCCAGCTGGCAAATCCCATCAGCAGCATTTCCACACCCAGCGTGATGACAATCAGACTCAAAAGCGTGGGATTTTTCGCCGGACGCAGAAAAATGTACTGGATGAGCGCCCCCAGTACGGCGGCAAATATAAAAGCGGCCGTGAGAGCCGCCCAGAAGGGCCAGTGATAAAATGTCAGCATATGGAAAACAATAAAGGTGGAGAACATGGCCATTTCACCCGCGGCAAAATTGATGACCTCCGATGTTTTGTAAATCATCACGACCGCCAGGCCGAAAAGTCCGTAACAGGCGCCCATGGCCAAACCCTCTACTAACAGTTGTTCGAAAGGCATATTTCCCCCTTTGAAGTTTTTAAAAAGGCCAGGCTTTCCAGTATTTTTTTGTCCGGATCCAGATGCCGAAAAATCCCATGGGCTCGAAAATCATGATGCCGATCATGACCAGGCCCAGGGCGATGGCGCTTAAGTTGTCTATCCCCGTGATGGACAGCCAGCGTTGCGAGATGCTGACGACAAAATCTCCGACATAGGGGACGTCGCTGATGTTTTTGAAAAGGGCGTACATGAGGTAGGTGATAAAGGCCGCCCCCGTGATAGAACCCATGATCGAACCCAGGCCGCCCACGACGATCATTACCAGAAAATAGATCGACAAAAAGAAGTTGAAGGTGATCGGATCGACAAATCCCAATACAAAGGCGAAAAGCCCACCGGCGATGCCGGCGTAAAAGGCGCTGACCGCAAAGGAAAGGGTTTTGTAGATGGTCAGGTTAATACCGATGACCTCAGCGGCGATGTCGCTGTCGCGGATAGCCACAAAGGCACGGCCGACTTTAGTTTTTAAAATGTTTATCGCCCCCAGAACCATCACAATCGTGATTATGAGAATAAGATAGTACTTGCTGAAATCTGTAGTGAGAGTGCAATTCCAGCCAAGTTGCTGAATGCCGATGTTCAACTCCGGAGCCCGCAGTCCCGAGCGGCCGCCGAACAGCTCCATGTGGCCGATAATGTGCATAATGGCCAGACCGAAGGCGAGCGTCGCGATGGTCAAGTAAGGTCCCTCCAGCCTCAGGGCGGGAAGCCCCAGAATGAACCCGAAAAAAGCCGCGATAAAAGCAGCCAGAATGAGCGCCGGGAAAAAAGGGATGCCGAGCTTGCTCATCAAAAGCACGGTTGAATAGGCTCCGATGGCGAAAAACCCCGCATGTCCCAGAGATATCTGGCCGGTAGAGCCCACCAGAATGTTCAGCCCGACCGCGACGATCACGTGCACCAACATGAGATTGAAAAGATATAAATAATATTTTGACGAGAAAAGAGGGAGGGTAAAGAGCCCGACCATCAGAACAATGGTCCAAAAAAGAATGGTGCCGCTTTTAAAGAGCTCGATATCCTCGTAATACGCCCGCTTCATATCCATAAGATCACACGCTCCTGCAGTTAAAAAATAGAGGGTTTGATTACATTTGGCGCGGCTTCGTTTACGTTCATGCCATTATGACCATCCGGCATGCTTGTGTCAACTGATTTACTTTCGGGTGCTAAACGACGAGGACTAAAATTTTTCGTCAGAACAACATGGTTCATCTGCACACCCCTTCGAGCTTATCTTTTAATAAGTCGCCATACAACCGACATTGTAATACGTTAGCGTTATTAAAACCCGACGTCAATATGAAATAATCTATACTGAATCTTAACGTTAGTTGTATAGATTTGTTTAAGGTAAGCTCAAAAGGTGTGAGCGCAAATTTACTTTTTGCTTGTTGAGACCGAGTTTTTTTCGGAGGCGATACCGGTAAACGTCGACAACACTCGGCGAGACTCCCAAAATATCAGCGATCTCTTTACTGGTTTTGCCGTCTTTGATCAGATGTGCAAGCTGGATCTCGGTGGTGCTCAGGTTGCGGAAACGGCTCGATAATTTGAGAGAGAAGTGCGAGAATAATTCGTCCAGATTCGAGGCGATAAGCTCGGAATAGATCTCACGGCGGCGTTCCGAGCCTTCTTTGCGCAATTTGACCAGGTGAGGCATAATAAGACTTTTTACACCGTTCATCAGTGTTCTTTCAAGCTCTTCACGGTCATCGGTGCGTTGCTGGAGCATGACTCTGAGGGCAGTGTTGAGCTCCTCGAGGTTCCGCGTTTTGATCAGGAGCTCGCTTCCTTTTTCCACCAGTTCAGTGATATCGATGACCGAGCATACGTGTTTGTTTGTGCCCGGAATGAGGCAGTTTGTGCTGAGAATGTTTTTTACGTTGCCCCATTTGTCAACCAGGCGAAACTCATATGTTCTGGGGGCTAACTTGGCGTCGATACGTCTCAGGCGGTGGTATTCCTCCAGCCGGGCGAGATCATCCTTGTAAATTAGACCCACCCAGGTTTTTTTCCCCTCCCATTCTTCCCTTGAATAGCCGGTGATTTTTTCGAATTCTGAGTTGATCAGGGAGAGGATCTTGTTATCCTCGATAATTACCACTCCGGTGCCGGTTGTTTCAAAAATTGTCCGGTATAGGTTTCCCGATTCCCAAAGCATCCTCTCACTCTCTTTTTGTTTCGTGATATCCATGGCGTTGCCGACGACTGCGGGTCTACCGTCGAAAGTGATCGCGGCGACGGCTTCGGCCACCCAGCGGATTTTATTGTCTTTTGTGATGATGCGAAACTCGTAGGGTGAAAGTAATTCCCCTGCCAGCATGGCTTTTGCTTTTTTTCTGACTAAACTTTTGTCCTCGGGAAAGACCATGAAATCGGCTCTGTTTCCGACTATCTCTTCGGGCGTGTAGTTTGTGTACGAAGACACGACGGGATTGATCATCCGGAACACTCCCCCGACAAAAATATAATAGCCAACGAGTGATTTATTAAAAACTGTCTCCTGAATTTCGTGTTTTTCTTGAAGAACGAGGTTTTCCTTCGTCAGTTGTTCGATTTCTGCCTCTAGAAACCGGATTCTATCTTCGAGATAAACTAATTTGTGTTCGTTCTTCATAGAAATTATTCTTCGGCGCTCGCTTATAAAGTTGAACTATTGCGGCCGTGAGGGCACACGCACATTTGTAACATAAAAAAAAGAAAAGAAACAGCGCGGCGGAAGTAGCGGATGGGGGATGGTCAATAGCTCGTAGCGATTCGTCCCACGGGGCGGAGGGGAGAAGATTAGATGATTAGAGGGTTGGAGGGTTAGAAGTATAAAGGCTAAAGGCTAAAGGCTAAAGGATGGTTCGACAGGCTCACCACGAACGGCCAGTAAAAGCTCAGCGACCGGAGGATTAGAAGATTAGAAGATTAGAAGATTGGAGGATTAGCTCATAGCCGGTATTCTATTGTTGCTAAGTGATATTTCGGAAAATCAACGTTCGCCCCGGGGTGGTCGCAGGATAGTTCAGCGCTGGAAGTTCATCATGACCTGCCGGCCAAAGTCGCCGCTCTTTTGTGTCACAAAAGGCGGTTAACGTCACTGGCAAGTTTTATCAAACCACTTCAGGCAAGTGCCTGCCTCTATCTGTTCGTTTCCAGTTTGTTTTTATTCCTTTGATTTTCGTGATTATTTTGCTATTGTCTATGCGCCTTCTCCTGCGGTCTTTGTTTTTGTCCTCTAAAGACAAAGAATCTGCGGGATCGAGGGCTCTTTCCCAAATGTGTCAAAAAAAATTTATGTTATTTTTTATCCAAAAACGAAGGAGGGTTCTCTATGGAAGAGCAAGGCGTTCAATTTAACGGCATTGTTGTGAGCGAGCATATGATTAATTCCCTGCGGGGTACAAAACCATGGACATTGTTTGTTTCCATCATTGGGTTTGCCTTTTCGGGTCTGACCCTCCTGGCGGGTCTTTTAATGTCAGTTGCCGGCCTGCTTCTGCCGAATGAAAAAGGGCCTATGATGATCGGAGCGGGGTTTTTCTATCTCTGCATGGCGGTATTATTTTATCTGATCCCATCGCTCTATTTGTATAAATATTCAGGAGCCGTTGGCCGCTTTCTCAATCTGAAACAGGCCTTTGAAATGGAAGCGGCGCTTACCTATCAGAAATCATTGTGGAAGTTTGTAGGTATTTTGTGCCTCATCATGATTACGCTCACCATTTTGGTAATTATCGCGCTCATCGTCATTGCTTTCGTGGTCGCTAAATACTTTTAAGAAAAAATAAGGGGGGCCGGCCCGGCCCCTCTGACTGTTACCTCGGGTTTGCGCCGCAAATCCGTCTGTTTTCGTTTTCTGGTTATCGCCTCCGGAAGGCCAATCCGGTCTCCCACCGGTATTTCCTTTCAGTAAGAACAAATCATGAGTTGTTTCAGTCACTTCCGCGGTAGTCTTTACAAACGGGGGGCTGATCGCTATACTTAGTAACGATTCACTAATAAAGGTTAAAAGGCGGCGGCGATGACGTACATAAAAATTAAATTCGGCACTATGTTTGAAGACGAATTTCAAAAAGCGGTAGATGAGGTTTTTCATCTGGTGCGTCCGTCTTCTGAAAGGTTTGGCTACATCTGGCGGCCGAACATTGATGTCTATGAATCGGCCGACGAAGTTCTGGTAATGGCCGATATGGCCGGGCTCAGCAAAGAGGAGCTTCACATCGAGGCGGACCGTACGAGCATTAAGATTACGGGGGCGCGCAGGCCAACCGTGTTTTTACAAAACGGGCGCTACTGCCAGGCGGAGATTCCGCACGGTTACTTTGAAAGAACCGTCGCCCTGCCGGAGCCGGTGGATGCCGCCGATGCCGTCGCCTCTTATACGGACGGGATTTTGTCCGTCAGGCTCAAGAAACTGCCGGTACATAAGGCGCTTCGCGTGTCGGTGCTCCCGGCGAAATAGGCAGCCGGATTTTCAATAACAACAGGAGGATATTATGGCCGAGCAAAACGGGTCTGTAAATAAAAACGCTCTTAGCATACCGGAAGTAATCCCGATTCTTCCCCTGCAAAATGTGCTGGTTTTTCCCAAGACGATGATTCCTCTGGAAGTTACCGGCAGCGCTTCCGTACTGGTGGATGAGGCTATGACGAAAGACCGTCTGGTGGGGCTCATCATGGCCAAAAAAGAGCCGGAGACCAGCCAGCAGTTCAAGAAGGAAGAACTCCACGCGGTCGGCACCTGCGCGATGATCATGAAGATGGCCAAAACCTCGGAGCACAATACGCAGCTGCTTTTGCAGGGGGTGAGCCGCTTTTCGATAGAAGAAATGGTCGAAGGTAAGCCGTATCAGCAGGCGCGCATCAATGTGATTGAAGAGAAAGAAAGCAAGGACATTGAAACAGAGGCGCTGGTTTCCAATCTGCTTTCGCTTTTTGATAAAATCCTGAAACTCTCACCTTTCCTGCCGCCGGAATTCGGGCCGATGGCCAAGTCGATTACCGATGCGGGCATCCTGGCCGATCTGATTGCGTCCATCATCAACGCGCCGGTGGAAGAAAAACAGAAAATTCTGGATATCGCCGATGTCAAAGAGCGTCTCAAAGAGCTCACGCGCATGGTCAATCATCAGATGGAGGTGCTCGAGCTGGGGAATAAAATCCAAAGCAAGGTAAAAGACGATATCGATAAAAGTCAGCGTGAGTACTATCTGCGCCAGCAGCTCAAAGCCATCCGGCAGGAGCTGGGCGAGGCGGATGAAAATGCCGTCGAGACGGATGAGTACCGGAAGAAGATCGAGGAAAAAAACCTTCCCGAGGAGGCCAAAAAAGAGGCTCTCCGCGAACTGGAGCGGCTCTCGCGGATGCACCCATCGTCGGCGGAATACACTGTTTCTTCAACCTATCTGGATTGGGTGACGGCCCTGCCGTGGCAGAATTCCACCGAGGACAATCTCGATATAGCGCTGGCACGCAGGATTTTGGACGAGGACCACTACGGGCTGGCCAAGCCGAAAAAGCGTATCATCGAGTATCTGGCCGTGCGCAAACTCAAGCCGGACTCCAAAGGTCCGATCCTGTGTTTTGCCGGGCCTCCGGGGACGGGAAAGACTTCACTGGGGCAGTCGATTGCGCGGGCGCTGGGGCGGAAATTCTGGCGCATTGCGCTGGGTGGCGTGCGCGACGAGGCGGAAATTCGTGGGCACCGCCGCACATACATCGGCGCACTGCCCGGCCGGATCATCCAGGGATTGAGGCGTGCAGAGTCGAATAATCCCGTCTTCATGCTCGACGAAATAGATAAGCTGGGCAACGATTTTCGCGGCGATCCCTCATCTGCGCTTCTGGAAGTATTGGACCCGCAGCAGAATTACTCTTTTACCGACCATTACCTGGACGTGCCGTTTGATCTGTCCAAAGTTCTGTTTATCGCTACCGCCAATATGCTCGAGACCATCCCTCCCGCGCTTCTGGACCGTCTGGAGGTGATTGAATTGAGCGGCTACACTCAAGAAGAAAAAATGAAAATCGCTGAGAAATACCTGATCCCGCGGCAACTTAAGGAAAACGGCCTGAGCGGCGATCAGTTCAAGCTGACACAGAAGGCTCTTGCCTCAATTATCACCGGTTACACCAGGGAGGCGGGCGTGCGCAATCTGGAGCGTGAAATCGCCAATGCCTGCCGCGGCGTAGCGGCGCAGATCGCCGAAGGGAGTATTAAATCTAAAACCGTCACGGAAAAGGATATCCACAAGTATCTGGGCGCGCCGCGTGTGCCGACGGACATTGACGCGCGCATCACCAGGCCCGGCATTGCCATCGGGCTTGCCTGGACGCCGGTGGGCGGAGATGTTCTATTTATCGAAGCCACGGCCATGCAGGGGAAGAAGGGGCTGACCCTGACCGGGCAGTTGGGCGACGTGATGAAGGAATCGGCGGCGGCGGCGCTGAGTTTTATCCGTGCCAATGCCCGTGAATTGGGTGTGAATCCGGATTTCTTTGACGACAGGGATATTCACATCCACGTGCCGGCAGGAGCGACACCCAAGGACGGGCCTTCGGCGGGCGTCACGATGCTGACAGCCCTGACCTCGCTCCTGACGGGCCGTAAGGTCAAAAAGCAGTTGGCAATGACCGGAGAAATAACGCTGCGCGGCGCCGTTTTGCCTGTGGGCGGTATCAAAGAAAAGGTCCTGGCCGCTTACCGCGCCGGCATTAAAACCGTTATCCTGCCCGAATGGAACAGGAAGGACCTGGAAGATATTCCGGCCGATGTACAAAAAAAGATCGCCTTTCATTTTGTCGGTGATATGATGGATGTCCTGCTTCTGGCGCTGGAGCCGGCCAAAGAAAAACCGGCGGCTAAAAAAACGGTGAGTTCTAAAGGCGTAAAGTCCTCGGCAAAGAAAACGGCAAAGACCGCCAACGGAAAAGTCGCAGCGCAGCCGGTGAAGGGAGAGTCAAGAAAAGGCCAAACGGCATTTACGAAAAAACACTAGCCGCTCACAAAGGCAGATGGAAAGAGGAACAGGGGTTTTAACGACTCGCTGGGTGACGAACCCGCCCGACATGCGATTTATCCTTCATCCTTCATCCTTTATCCTTTCGCCTTTGTCCTTTAGCCTTTATCCTTTGTCCTTTCGCCGGTGAGTTACGGCCGTCCGGAGATGGAGGGAGCCCTTGCAAGGCACAAACACAAGACCCAGGATCGTCATTATCGGCGCCGGCTTTGGCGGTCTGTGGGCCGCACGCGGGTTCGCCGGTAAGCAGGTGGATGTAACCCTCATCGATCGCAACAATTACCACACTTTCCTGGCGCTACTGTACCAGGTAGCGGCAGCCGAGCTCTCGGCCGAAGATATTGCCTATCCGGTCCGCAGCATTTTCCGGAAAAACCCCAATATTCAGTTCCTGCTGGCGCATGCCCGGCACATCGACACGGTCAATAAAAGAGTCGAGACGGACAGCGGTACGCTCGGTTACGATTACCTGATTTTGGCCACCGGCAGTGTCAGTTCCACTTTCGGCGTGGAAGGTGTTGAAAAACACGCCTATTTTCTCAAAACGCTCGAGGAGGCGGTGGGGCTGAAAAACCACATCATTTGCTGTTTTGAAGCCGCGTCACGCGAGGCGGATGAAGAAAAAAGAAAGGCGCTTTTGACTTTTGTGATCGTGGGAGGCGGGGCAACCGGCGTGGAATACGCAGGCGCTCTCGCCGAGCTGATCCACGGGCCGCTGGTGGGCGACTATCCGGGTATTGATTTTTCCGGGGTGCGGATAATTTTGCTCGAAGCTGGCGATCATCTCGTGTCGTCCATGCCGGAAGACCTGTGCGTCTATACTGCCGGGCAGTTACGACGGATGGGGGTTGATGTGCGATTGAGAACAGCGGTTGCCGAAGTGGCTCCGGACAGGGTTCTTGTGCACACGGGCGGCAAATTGAATGTGCACCAGGCGGCGGATGAATTCATCCGGACAAAAACTGTGGTATGGACGGCGGGTGTCCGCGGTGAAGAGCTTCCGGCTGTGTCGGGCATCGCCACAGGCCGTAACGGGTGCGTGCCGGTAGAGCAGACGCTGCAGGCGGCAGGTCATCCTGATATTTACATTATCGGCGATCTGGCCGCTATTTCAGAAGGCGGCCGTATTCTGCCGATGGTGGCGCAGGTTGCCATGCAGTCCGGCGCCCATGCCGCCAAAAATATCCTCAGCCGGATTGCCGGGCGAAAGCCGGAGGATTTTTTCTATCACGACCGGGGCTCAATGATTACCATCGGCCGCAAGGCGGCGGGTGTGGCGATCGGCAAACGGACTTTTCGTGGATTGATCGCCTGGATCATGTGGCTGGTCATTCATCTGGCCAATCTCATCGGTTTTCGTAACCGTCTGATGGTCCTCACCAACTGGGCGTGGGACTATCTGCTCTATGAACGGGCGGTGCGCTTTGTCTTTCCCTCCGTGATGCCGGTGTCTGCGCGTTCGCGCTCCTGTGCATCTGACCTGCCGGAAGAAAACAGGCAAGCATAAGATTATTTTCCGCCAAAGAGCTTTGTCATCATTCCCAGATCGCCCTGGACCTTGTATTTTTGCTCCATGAACAACTTCTGACCGTCGGCTTTACCCGTGATGATGTCCATCCACAGGTCAAAATCCGTGTCGATGGTGATATCCGGATTTTCGTCTCCGCCCGCCTGCGCCTCCACGTGGCCCTTGGACATGATGAAAAGACATGATGCATTGACCTTGCCGGTGAAGTTGATTTGCAAGAGGACTTTTTTGTCTCCCGCGGCTTTGGCGTTTAAGCCGAAGGAGAACATGAACATGAAATCTTCCAGATTTTGGGGACGAGGGACCATCTTCCGGCGGTCATATTCTTTGGGTGTGATTTTTTCGGCGATGCAGGTTCTCCAGTAGAGGTTGCCCATTTTACGAAACGCCTTCGGGTTGCCCAGTGAACGGGTGATACGCTCCATTGTTTCCGGCTCGACGCGCATGTTTTTTACCAGCTCACGCCCCGCCTGTTTTGTCGCATCCAGGACATCGCGGGATTTGGCGGCGAGCTGCGGGACGGAAAGAAGAGAAGCGCCGGCGCGGCAGATAACGGCCAGCGGCTGGTGGTGGTTGTCACTTGTCCGATGAATAAAGTCGCGCAGGGCATCGAACTCGGACATTTCAGGAAAGCCGCAGACGCTCAGAATTACGCAGGCGGGGATTTTACAGCGCATGGGGTGGCAGGTGTTGCCTTCTTCATCTTCCTCAAAAAAAGGAAGGGCTGCCGGGAGTGTCCGCTCGATAAAGGCGGCCATCTGAGCATTCAACGTATGAAAATAAAGTGGCGAGGCATAGATGACCAGATCCGAGGCAAGAAATTTCGGAAAGAGCTCATTGGTCATGTCATCTTTGTGAATGCATTTACCGGGCGTTTTTGTCCAGCAGGTAAAGCAGCCGATGCAGTTGCGGATTTTTCTAGTACGCAAGTGGATGACCTCAACATCCGCTCCTTCATCTTTCATCCCTTCGACGAGATGATTGAGCATCAAAGTGGTATAGCTTTGGTCTCCCGCGCGCGGTCCGGAATTCAGTGCCAGTACTTTCATGAGGTCCTCCATTTTCAGGTTTTATAATATTTTTTGAGTTTCTTGTTTTTCCAGACATTGACAGGGTTCAAAAGAGGAGGCATGGCGCTTTTTGCGGCTTCGGGGACGGCCAGCTGAGCGAGGTGAAAGATCGATGCCTTTATGCCGGTCCTGACCGCGCGACACAAGAAATAGCAGGCCGCGTTGACAAACAGATCTCTGGGGAAAATGCCGTGGATAGCCCGAAAGCCGGCATCTTGGAAACCATCACGGATGATGGTTGCGCAGTTGCGTGTCAGAATATTGAATGCCCGGTAGGCGTCCGGCTTTCGCGGGTCGGGTTTCGTGTTGCGGATTTTTTCCAGTTCCCGGCGGAAAATGAGCGCGAGGTTTTTTGTGTCAAGTCCGGTCAGTCTCAGGACGTGGATACTGCGCATGAAGCGCCGGCCGAATTTGTCGTAGTATGGCTTTGCCGGATTGTCTGCATTGTAGGTTCCTGTTCGCGGATCGGGTGCGAATCCGCCAAGCGCCGGCCGGTAAAAATACTCCTCATGCTGGATAATCTCGTTTTCGTTCATCAGATGAGAGAAATTGAAAATTTCACCATTGGTATTGACGGCCAGGTGTCCCAGAAAAGACGTCGGATATTTGACAAGCCTTTCGTTGAAGTACAGATCAACAAACGATTCTTGTGGCATGGGCTCATCCGGCCACAAAATGATAATTGGTCTTGCCGTTTCATAATCCGTCTGGGCAAGTCTGCGGGCCAGGACACGCCTGCCGCGAAAATGCGTGAGGTAACCGTCCCAGATGATCTCGTTTTCCAGGTACTTTTTGCCGTCCTCTCCCAGAAGGCAGGCCCGGCCGCCTTCCAGGGTCAGAATGCCTCTGAGGAGTTCGTTTGCCATCGCCGTATTAACGCACAATGTCTTTTTAAAATAAAGCGGCATCTTTCAGTTGACTGGATGGCGCAGCCGGTTTTGCAGATATCCGGATTCATCGCGGCCGATGCGAAGAGGCGCTCAAACAGTCCGTCGGCGGACGGGATTTAAAAAAAATGCGTTTTGCCCGCCGCGCTGATGGATAGGTGAGAGCATCTATCCCAGAATGCCGATGAACACACCACCGGCAATCGCGGCTCCGATGGCTCCGGCGACGTTGGGGCCCATTGCATGCATCAAAAGGAAGTTTTTTTTGTTTTCCTGCTGCCCCATAATCTGGACCACACGAGCCGACATGGGCACAGCCGATACACCTGCCGCGCCGATCATCGGATTGATTTTTTCCTTCAAAAACAGGTTCATAAATTTCGCCAGAAGAACGCCGGCGGCGGCAGCGCTGGCAAAGGAAATTACTCCGAGCAGCAAAATCAGCAGGGTCTTGAGCTGGAGGAAGTTTTCCGCCACCATGGTGCCGCCGATACAGAGGGTCAGGATGATGGTCATCACGTCGATAAAGACCGTCTGTGCGGTGTTGCTTAGTCTTTCGGCCACACCGCTTTCCCGGAAGAGATTGCCCAGCATGAAGCAGCCGATGAGCGGTGCGGAGGCGGGAACGAAAAGGATGACAACGACCGTGGTAACCAGCGGGAACAGAATTTTTTCCAGTTTTGACACCGGCCTGAGCGTCGGCTTCATATATATCGCCCGCTCTTTTTTCGTCGTCAAGAGCCTGATGACGGGCGGCAGGATAAGCGGCACCAGCGCCATGTAGGAGTAACAGGCCACGGCCGTTGCCCCGATAATGTGCGGCGCCAGTTGCGCTGTTACGTAAATCGTCGTCGGCCCCTCCGCTCCTCCGATAATGCCGATGGAAGCCGCTTCGTTTAAGGAAAAGCCCATCAGCAGGGAAAGGAAGAAGGCAAAGTAAACACCGAATTGGGCCGCTGCTCCTAAAAGCAGTGTTTTCGGGTTGGCCAGCATGGGACCGAAGTCCGTCAGAGCGCCGAGGCAAAGGAAAATAAGAGGCGGAAGAATCTGCCACATGATGCCGTAAGAAAAGAAAATGGACAGAAGCCCGACCGGCTTTGTAGGTATTTCTTTCTGATTGGTCTGCTGCTGGGTGACCAAAACGGCGATAACCTCTCCGGCTTCGACACGCTGCCCTTGTTTTACCCTCATTTCCTTGACCCGCCCGAAGACAGGTGTGCTCATGACCAGGCCATCCGCACGGGCGATGGCTGCATCTTTTTTGGAAAAGCCTCCTTCGGTCACAAAGATCTGCTCGATGATGCCCGGTTGCTTTGCCCTGATTTCATGTTCATAATCCATCAATCCTCCTGCGGGCAGATTGACAAGGATGATGGCAAAGCCGATGGGCAGCAGAAGCAACGGTTCCATCTTTTTACCGATTGCCAGATAAATGAGAAGACTGCCGATGACCAGCATCACGGCATTGCCCCAGGTGAAAAACTGAAAACCTGTTTCCAGAAAGCCAAACACGCCGAGTCCTCCGTTTTAAAAACAGTCAGTTTAATGATGCCACTTGTTTGTTTCCGTATACATGTCGTTATTTGGCGCCTTAGTAATTAAATATGCAAGGATGTTCCTGTATGGACCGTTTTACAGGGTATCAGATAATGTCTCAGCCCCCCGGTTTTTTATTAAATAATTTTGTGATTTTTCCCGTGACGACTTTGGTCATGCGGATAGTGAGCCAAAGAACCGCCAATACCAGAAATACAATGCCGAGTCCGCCGCCGGCAATCTTTGCGGCCATGTCCAGGTCAAGCATAACGATATCAGCCTCCTTTGATATTTTGTCCGGATCGGTTTTTTCCGCCTTCGGCTTTTCTTGTTCAGGCAGGATTTTCAGACCTGTGAAGCCCCCTGACGATCTGCGAACGGATGATGCGCGGCAGGATCATTTGGTGCTGCGGGCAGATGGAGCGGGGGTTTTGGTAACAACAGTTGGCAAAACCGACCAGGTAGTTGCGCAGTTCATGGAAGCGCACGATTTCATCGACGAAGCCTTTTTTGGCGCAATATACAGGCCCGGAAGTCTCGTCGTAGTGCCTGACCATTTCGTTCATTTTATCGATGACCGGCCCCAGCGGCCGGCCCGCGTCCTTTTCCTTCACCAGCCGGCGGGCGTAGCTGGCCGCGGCCGCCGTCTCTCCGTGCATGACGTTGATTTCGGTAGTTGCCGTGCCCAGAGTAAAGGCGTTATTGTTGTTGGCGGTGGGGCCGCCCAGCACATAGTGAGCTGCGGCCGTGCCTTTGCGCAAAACGACCAGCATCATCGGCAGATGCGAGTTTTCGATCGAGTAAATCAGCGACTGTCCCAATCCCAGGAGCTCCGCCTTTTCGGCCGTGTCGCCGACGTCGATGCCTGAGGTGTCCTGAAACCAGATCATCGGCACTCTGTCGCGCGAGCACAGTGTAACAAACTCGCTCATTTTGATGAGCCCCTGGCGGTAGAGCTTGCCGCCCACGGCCATATACTCACTTGTGTATTCCGGGTAATCGGGGAAAACGCCCTGGCGGTTGCCGACAATCCCCATCAGATAGCCGTCCACCTTGACCAGACCGCAGTACACTTCCGGTCCGTAGCCAGAGCGAAATTCCAGATGCTCCGAGGAATCCACCAGGCGCGCCAGTACCTGTTCAAAATCGTAAATCCGTTTTTTGTTGACCGGAATGATCGAGACAATCTCCGATGGAGGATAAGCTGGGTCGGCAGGCTCGGCCACACGGAAGAAACGCGGTTTGTAGGCGGGCAGATCGTCCATATAGTCTTTGATGGCGTCGAGAACCTGGTTTTCCTCGTCGAAGACCGCGCGGAAAAACCCCGTCACGTCGTAATGAATCCTGACGCTGCCGGGCGGGACGGATTTGAAATGCCTGGTGGCGTCGATGAGCTCCTCGGCGCCCGCCTCATCGAAAAATCCCTTGGGGGACATGCCGCTGACGATGCCCCCGCCGCCCACAGCCATATTAGCCTTTTTGTGCGCCAGAAGGATGGTGGGGCTGATCGACTGGTAGCCGCCGCCCGCCGGATTGGTGCCGTAGATGCCCGCGATCACCGGAATGCCCATCTGCTCGAGTTCGGCGTGGCGAAAAAAACAGGTGCCCTGTCCGCGCCGGTTGGCATACATTTTTTCCTGCTCAGGAAGTTTCACGCCGGAGCAGTTCACCAGCCACACCAGCGGAATGTTCAGGATTTTGGCGATATCGGTGACGCGCAGGTTGTTGTCGGCCTGGCCGGCAATCCAGGCGCCCGCCATCCACTTGTTGTTGAAGCCGATCAGCACGCACCATTTGCCGCGGATGCGGGCCAGTCCGTCCACCACGCCCGTGCTTCCCGATTCTTCGTTTTCCGGGTCGAAAATGCTGTGCAGCGGACAGAAAGTGCCGGGGTCGACCAGATATTCGATACGTTCCCAGACGCTCATTTCGCCCCGGCCATGAAGTGTCTCCAGAGAAATGCCGACATTTTTAATACGCTCCACTTCGTCATCGATGGCTTTCATAATCACTTCAAGTTGGGCGCGGTTCTCCTGCATGCTTTCGATTTGCCGGGGAGAAAGAGGCTTTCCCAACCGGTCCATCCGGGCAAAGTATTGTTTCATGGATTGCTCCCTGGAATTGATTTCCTTCCTCCCGGCTGATTCGTGCGGGAAGGCAAGGGAATGGTTCAGTGTTAGAAAGAGCGCTTTGACTACACGCGGTTCGGTGCAAAGCCCATAGTTGCGTTGGCGACAATCATCGTGTGCATGTTGGAGGTGCCTTCCAGGGTTTCAAACTGCTTGGAGTCCCTGAGGAAGCGGCCGCAGGGGTATTCGTCGGAATAACCGAACGAGCCGTAGAGTTTCATCGCTTCGTTGGCATCGTGGACGACCACTTTTGCCGCGTAGAGTTTGGACATGGAAGTTTCCAGCACATTGGGAAGCCCTTTATCCTTAAGCCACGCGGCGCGATAAACCAGATAGGCAAGAGTGTCGTGGCCGATCTTCATGTCCGCCACCTGCTGCTGAATGAGCTGGTAGCGGCCGATCTGCTTGCCGAACTGAGATCGTTCGGTAGCATAGCGTGAGCAGGCATCGAGTATCGCCCCGGAAAGTCCCAGCGCACCCGCCGAACATCCCAGTCTGGTGGAGTTTAGCTGTGTCATGCAGATCTGGAAACCGCGGTTGGGTTTACCCAGGAGGAGGTTTTTGGGAACTTTGACGTCTTCAAAAGTGATTTCCGCCGTGTCGGAGGCCCACAGGCCGACTTTTTCGTTGATTTTACGCCGCGTGATGCCGGGGAGGGAATAATCCATGATAAAACAGCTCACGCCGTTGGCACCGGCGTCCTTGTCGGTTTTGACATACAAGAGGCCGTGATGGCAGATCGAGCCGTTGGTGATCCACATCTTGTTGCCGTTCACCAGATAATGATCGCCCTTATCTACCGCCAGACATTTCATCGAGGCGACATCGGAGCCGATATCCGGTTCCGTCATGGCAAAACTGCCGATATACTCGCCGGAAACGAATTTGGGGATATATTGCTCCTTTTGTTCTTCTGTGCCGAATTTTTGAATGGTGAGCGCCGGGCCCCAGCATTGCATATTGAACGCCATGCGCCAGGAGGTGTGTACTTTGGCTATCTGCTCGATTGCCAGCGCACCTTCGAGAAATCCCATGCCGTTGCCGCCGTATTTCTCATCGATGCAAAAGCCGAAAAACCCGAGCTCCGCCATCTTGTCATAAATTTCTTTGCGCCAGAAATGGTTCTTCTCGTCCTCTTCCACAAACGGCGCGATTTCCTTTTCGGCGAAATTTTTCGCCGTCTCCTGAATCATCCTTTGTTCTTCTGTCAGGGCGAAATCCATATTACTCTCCTTCGGGGAAGTCGTCTTTTCCTGATTCCCGCCCCTGCGGGAATATTATGGCCGGGGCTGCTTGTCAGGCCGGCGTACGCCGGGCAGAGTCTGGCCTGCCTTGTTATTTCCTTTCAATCACCATACAGATTCCCTGCCCGCCTCCACCGCAAATCGTTTCCAGTGCGAAGCGCGCGTCGCGGCGTTCGATCTCTCCCAGCAGAGTTACCAGGCGCATGGTTCCCGTGGCGCCGATGGGATGCCCCAGTGAGATGCCCGAGCCGTTGACGTTGACTTTGGCGTCCATCTGTTCATCGGAGAGCCCCGCCAGGCGCGAATCAGCCAGACACTGAACGGCAAAAGCCTCCTGCACCTCGATCAGATCCATCTCGTTGATGGTTTGGCCGGCTTTTTGGAGAGCCTTCTTCACTGCGGCCGGCACGGCGGGATAGGTAAGGGTAGGATCGGTGGCCGCGATCGCGCACGAGCGGTAGTAGGCCAGCGGCCTGATACCCAGGTCTTTGGCCTTTCTTTCCGAGGCGAGAATCACAACGGCCGCGCCGTCGTTTTCCGACGAGGAGTTCCCGGCAGTACAGACTCCTCCCTCGTAAACCGGCTTTAATTTGGCCAGACGCTCCAGCGTGGTGTCTTTGCGGGGGCCTTCATCGGTGCTGAAATAAATTTCCTGACCGCTTTTATCCCGGCCGGTGAGCACAGGCACGATTTCGTCGCGGAACTTGCCCGCCTCCTGTGCCGCCACCGCACGCTGGTGGGATCTGAGCGCCCAGCGGTCCGCCTCTTCACGGGTGATTTTTTCATTGCGGGCCGCCGTTTCCGCCCAGGTCATCATCGAGCTTAACTCCCCGTAGCGCCAGATGGGCTGGCTCATCACGCGACCGCGCTGAATCCGGTCGTACAGAGGAATGCCCCACATGGCCAGTGCACCGTGGCCGCGCGGCATGAAGCCGTATTTCTCATGGCTTTTTCCGCCCAGGCCCCACTTAATATCGCCCGGTATGTACAGCTCCCCCTGGCTCATCGATTCCATACCGCCGGCGACGACAATGTCGGCGTTGCCGGTTTGTATCTGCAGGGCTGCGTAATAAACACTCTCCAGGCCGGAGCAGCAGCGCCGGTCAATCATGCCGCCCGGGATCGTGTCCGGCCAGTCGGCGTCCAGCACGGCCATCCGTGCCCCGTTGGCGCACTCGCCGTTTTGATAGGCCGAAGCCATGATGACGTCGTCCACCTGTTCCGGCTCGATGCCGGCTTTTTGGACCGCCGCTTTGAGCACCGTGCCGGCCAGACGGTATACGGCCACGTCTTTTAGTGATCCCCCATATGCCCCGATAGGTGTGCGTGCACAACTGATGAAAACGACGTTTTCCATGAGTAAGCCCCTTTACATTTTCTGACGCTGCTCAGGCGCAGATGATACCTTGCCGCGGATAATTACCGCAAGCATCTGTTTCCCGCTCAACATCATCAGTATATGGAGGCTCAGAATCATGTTTTCCGGTAGGTCCTGCCACGTTTTTGCTTTTTCGCCGCCACATATGAATGATAAACGGGATCATACATTTTGGACCTGATGAATCCGGGCAAGTTGTCCGGCTCAGTCATTTCTGTCAGCTTTCTGGCATAGGCAATTTTTGCCACGGCTATGGCAATATGAAGTGATACCTCGCGAATGCGTGACAATGAAGGGAAGATGCGGCCCTGGTCAAAATCCTCCTTCGTGACTTTTTCCTCCACGCTCCTGGCGGCCGCGGCAAACATTTCATCAGTCACTCTTGTGGATTCCGAAGCAGTCACACCCAGTCCTACACCGGGGAAGATATATACATTATTTGCCTGTCCCGGTACAAATGTTGTGTTGCCCATGTTTACGGGAGGGAAGGGGCTGCCGCTGGCAAAGACGGCCCGTCCCTGTGTAAAACGGTAAGCTTCCTCAGCGCTGCATTCTGATTGCGAAGTCGGGTTGGAAAGGGCGAAGATAACCGGACGTTCATTCAGGCGCGCCATGGCCTCGAGTATTTCGGGGGTAAAAGTTTTGGGTTGTCCTGACGCGCCGATTAGAATGGTGGGCCCGACGGCATTGATTACGGAAAGCAGATCCCGATGAAAAGGAAAGCTTTGGGCAAAGGCGCGCTTTTGCACTTCCAGGTCTGTGCGGCTTTCCACTACCAGTCCTTTGGAGTCCACAAACCAGCAACGCTGGCGGGCGTCGTTTTCGGAAAGCCCCTGTTCGGTCATGGCGCTTACCGCCAGATGGCCGATGCCCAGCGCCGCCTCACCTGCTCCCAAAAACACCAGCCGCTGATCCGTAATTTTACCGCCGATCTTGCCCAGCGCCGAATAGATGCCGGCCAGTGCAATGCCGGCCGTGCCCTGAATGTCGTCATTGAACATACAATATCGGTCCCGGTAGCGGGCCAGTAACCGGAAAGCATTTTGATTTCCGAAATCTTCGTGTTGAATCATGACATTGGGAAAGACTTCATTGGCCGCCGCCATGAATTCCTCGATGAGCTCATCATAGACCTCGCCACGAATGCGTGGTTCGGCGAGGCCGATATACTGGGCATCGCTCCAAAGCCCCTTATTATCGGTTCCGACATCGATCATTACCGGAAGGCAGGCAGTGGGTTCGATTCCCGCGCAGGCCGTATATAAAGAGAGCTTGCCCACGGGAATGCCCATGCCGTTTGCGCCCAGATCTCCCAGCCCCAGGATGCGTTCGCCGTCGGTAACCACAATAATGCGTACGTTTTTATGAGGCCAGTTTTTCAGGATTTTCCCGATGCGACCCCGGTCTTTTTTTGTGATAAACATCCCGCGGGGGCGACGGAATATTCTGCTGTATTCCTGACAGGCAAGTCCTACGGTGGGGGTGTAAACAATCGGGCTGAGTTCTTCGAGGTTTTCCATAAGGGTCTTGTAGAATAACTGCTCGTTACGATCCTGCAGACCGATGAGATAGAGATATTTTTCCAGATTGTTGGGCTTGCGGCGGAAGTTGTACAAAATATGCTGAATCTGCTGCTGCTGGGACGAAACACGTGGCGGCAGCAGTCCTTCCAGTCCCAGCACCGCCCGTTCTTCTTCGGTAAAAGCGGTCCCTTTATTCAGGTCGGGATCCTGAAGCAGGCTGATGCCGCGGGGATATTTTGTCTTTATGCCCATAATTATTCCTTCCCCGCTTCAGGACGCGGAACGAGCCGGTTCTTCCTGGTATTTTTCGCGCAGATATTTCTCCATGGTTTGGGGGAAGAGAATCCAGCCCAGGAGATCTTCCTCTGTACGCGCCAGGTGGCCGATGGTTTTTTTCGCTTCTTCAATTTCCGGTTCCAGCAGGTCGGCCGGCCGGCATGTAATCGGTTCTTTCCCGCGCTTGTAATTTTTCAGAATTTTGCTGCTGAGTTCTTTGTCAATAGGTATGGGGGTTTTGCCGTAAAGTCCCAAAACCAGATCCTTGAGCTGATTGGAAACCTGCACATAGCGGCCGAAAAGAACATTGAGTACTGCCTGCGAGCCGATGATCTGCGATGAAGGCGTGACCAGCGGCGGGTAGCCCATGTCTTTTCTGGTCTGCACGATTTCCTGGTGAATTTCGCCCAGCCTGTCGAGTGCCTTCATTTCCTTGAGTTGGCTTACCAGGTTGGAGATCATCCCGCCCGGTATCTGGTGCGCCAGCACGCCGGTGTCGATGATGGAGAGTTTCTGGCTGGCCAGCAGGTGTTCGTATTTGGGCGCGATCTGTTCGAGGTGTTTGCCGATGGCCAGCAGCTTATGCAAGTTTATGCCTGAGTCTCTTTCCGAGCCACCCAGAGCGGCCACAATGGGTTCGATTGCCGGCATCGAGGAGCGCAGCGCATAAGGAGCCAGGCAGGTATCGATGATATCGACCCCCGCCTCGATGGCCTTGAGATAGGTCATGCTGCCCATACCGCTGGTATAGTGGGTGTGCAGATGCAGAGGGACTTTCACCGCTTTTTTCAAAGCGGTGAAAAGATCATAGGCGTCAAAGGGAGAAAGCAGGCCGGCCATATCCTTGATGCAGATGGTGTCCGCTCCCATGCTTTCCAGCTCTTTGGCCTTTGCTACGTAAAAATCCAGATTGTAGATCTCGCCTCCGAGGCGGCTTTCGGTCAGTGAGTAGCAGACTGTGCCCTCCACATGCTTGCCGTTGGCTTTCACCCTCTCCACGCATGTTTCAATATTGCGGAAATCGTTGAGGGCGTCAAAACAGCGGAAAATATCAATGCCGATCTCACACGATTTATCGACAAAGGCGCGTACGACATCGTCAGCGTAATGCCGGTAGCCGACCAGATTCTGGCCGCGCAAAAGCATGGTGAAGGGAGTTTTCTTTACGTACTTTTTAAGGATTCTGGGTCTCGACCAGGGGTCTTCGCCCAGAAACCGGTGCATCGTGTCAAACGTAGCGCCGCCCCAGACTTCCATGGCCCAGAAGCCGCATTGATCCATTTCTTCCGCTATCGGGATCATGTCCTCTGTTTTCATGCGTGTTGCATAAATGGACTGGTGACCGTCGCGCAGTGTGTTGTCCTGAATTCTGACCGGGTTGGCGGTCGATATGTTTGTTTCTTTCATTGGCGTATGGCTCTCCTTAGGTATGAGATCTTTTGCGGTCTCCTGCCGCAGAGGATGTCTGCATACCTTATAAAAATAATTCGAGCAAGTAATATACCAGATAGTGCCTGCTGCGGCCGGGGAAAGCCGGGGACGTCTACCGGCAGTTAGTGTGGCCGTTTTGCCGGGTGCACGGGGCAGGCGGTTCGGTTTCAAGGGGTGACACCAATGTATTTATTATATACATTGGCGTAGTTGCATTGTATATTTGGCAAACAAGAAGGTGGCGGCCAAAATGATTTATGCGTCGTTCGGCAAAAACCGGAGGCACGGGGCGATGACGAAGATGGGCGATTTGACTAAAGAGGCGAATCAGTCCGGAAAGGAAAGGGACGCGGTAACCATTGTGGAGATTTCGCCACGTGACGGTCTGCCGGAGGTATGTCCGGGATCACCAATGGCCGAGAAAATCATGTATATCAACAAGTTGTCGGAAACCGGGCTGGAGAAAATCGAGTGTGTGTCTTTTGTTCATCCCAGCTTTTTTCCTGAGGGATACGATGCGGAAAGACTGATTGCCGGGCTGATAAAAAGCCCCGACGTTATCTACGTGGGGCTTGTTCCCAATGAAATCGGCTGCCGCCGTGCGGTGATCACCCGGATTGACGAGATCCTGGTACTGCTGTCGGCCAGCGACACTACTTGAGCGTCAGGCGGGCGATTGACCATTGAAGATCTGCAATTTTTGTGAGAAATACACCTTGATTGTCACGGTTGTTGATGAAGTATGAAAACGCGGCGGCACGTAAATCGAATAAGGAGTTTGATGTGACCAGGCACAAGGACATGGACGAGTGGAGGAAAAAAGCGATTAAAGAACTCAAGGAGAAGCCTCTGGAGGCGCTCAACTGGGAAACGCCGGAAGGCATTTTGGTTAAACCTGTTTACACGGCGGAAGACCTTGCCGGGCTCGACACGGTTGATACTCTGCCCGGGCTTGCGCCCTATCTGAGGGGGCCTACGGCCACCATGTACACCAATCAGCCCTGGACGATCCGTCAGTACGCAGGCTTTGCCACGGCCAGAGAATCAAATGAGTTCTACCGCAAAAACCTGGCCGCCGGACAGACAGGTCTCTCGGTGGCGTTTGATCTGGCTACGCATCGCGGTTACGACTCCGACCATCCCCGCGTGGCGGGTGACGTGGGCAAAGCGGGTGTGGCGATCGACTCGGTCGAGGATATGAAAATCCTTTTCGACGGTATTCCTCTGGATAAAGTGTCGGTTTCCATGACGATGAACGGGGCTGTCCTGCCGGTGTTGGCGGGTTACATCGTGGCGGCCGAAGAGCAGGGAGTGGATAAAAAACAGCTCTCGGGCACCATTCAGAACGATATTCTCAAGGAATTTCTGACACGAAACACCTATATCTACCCGCCCGGTCCCTCCATGAGGATTGTTTCCGACATTATTTCCTACTGCTCGAAAAATATGCCCAGATATAACACGGTTTCCATCAGCGGGTACCACATCATGGAGGCAGGCGCCGACTCTGTGCTGCAGGTCGCCTTTACGCTGGCCGACGGTAAGGAGTATATCCGCGCCGCCATCGATGCCGGTCTGAATATTGATGATTTCGCTCCCCGACTTTCCTTCTTTTTCGGTGTGGGCATGAACTTCTTCATGGAAATTGCCATGCTGCGCGCCGCACGTTACCTGTGGCACGAGATTGTCGGCGAGTTCAAACCGGCCAATCCCCGCTCCAGGATGCTCAGAACCCACGTGCAAACCTCCGGTTGGAGTCTCACGCAGCAGGATCCATACAACAATATTATCCGCACGACACTCGAAGCGCTGGCCGCGGCGCTGGGTGGCACCCAGTCTTTGCATACCAACTCGTTTGACGAGGCGGTCAGCCTGCCGACGCAGCTTTCATCGCGTATCGCCCGCAACACACAGATCATCATCCAGGAGGAGTCGCAGATTTGCCGTGTGGTTGACCCGCTTGGCGGCTCCTACTATGTAGAGGCACTGACCGCGTCGATCATCAGCGAGGCGAAAAAAATCATGGCTGAAATAGAAGGGCTGGGCGGTATGGCCCGCGCCATTGAAACAGGCATGCCCAAATTACGCATTGAAGAGTCGGCCGCCCGGCGGCAGGCACGCATCGACCAGGGCAAAGACACCATCGTAGGTGTGAACAAATACTGCATTGAAGAGGAGATCCCTGTCGAAGTTCTCGATATTCCGGCCAGTGTCCGCGACGGGCAGGTCGCACGTATCCGGGAGATCAGAAAAAAACGCGACAATACCGCCGTGGAAAAGGCCCTCGAACTCATAACACAGAAGGCCGAAAAAGGCGGCAATCTGCTGGAGGCAGCCATCGAGGCGATCCGGCTGCGCGCCACGGTGGGAGAGGTGTCCGACGCCATGGAAAAAGTATTCGGCCGCTACACGGCGACAACCAGGGTAATTTCCGGCGCCTACTCGTCGGAATACGGAGAATCTGACGTGATTGAAGCTTTGAGAAGAAGAACGGAGGCCTTTGTGGCCAAGACCGGCCGGCGCCCGCGCCAGCTGGTGATCAAAATGGGTCAGGACGGGCATGACCGGGGCATCAAGGTGGTGGCCACCGCCTATGCGGATATTGGGTTTGATGTGGATATCGGCCCGATGTTTCAAACCCCGGAAGAAGCGGCGAAGATGGCCGTGGAAAACGATGTGCACGTCGTGGGTGTCTCGAGTCTGGCGGCGGGACACAAGACGCTGGTGCCCGAGCTCATCCGGCATCTCCGGGAGATGGGGGCAGGTGATATTATTGTCGTCGTCGGCGGAGTTATTCCGCCTGCTGATTATGAATTTTTATATGAAAAGGGAGTGAAAGGAATATTCGGCCCCGGTACTGCCGTTACTGCTTCTGCTGCCAGGGTACTTGACCTCCTGGAGGAAAAATATCTCTAAGGCGTCGGCGAACCGATAGTCGTTTAACCGCATGTCGTATCCGGGCCGGCCGGAAGATTTTTGACTTCATCTGCGGTGATCTTTCCCGGATCGTAAAAGCAGTAGCAGTTTTTTTCCATTTTTTTGGCCTGATACATGGCGCTGTCGGCGTTACGTATCAGAGTATCCGGGTCTGTCCCGTGCAGCGGGTAGAGTGCGACGCCGACACTGAGGTTGACCTTGATGCTCAGGGGTGGCTCTCCTGTGGACAATGGCTGGGCAAAAGCCTCAAACAGGTGGCCGATGACCGTTTCTACCTGATTTCCCTGCGATAAGTTCGTCAAAAGGATGAAAAATTCATCGCCGCCGAACCTGGCGATGGTGTCATTTTCCCGCCGGACAACCTCCCTGAGTTTGCCGGCGATTTCAATGAGCAGCTGATCACCGGTTTTATGGCCGTAGGTGTCATTGACTTTTTTGAAATCATCCAGGTCCAAAAAAAGGACGGCGACCTGTTCGCTTCTCCTTTTGGCGGCAATGATGGCCTGTTCGAGACGATCCATCATGATTTTCCTGTTGGACAAACCGGTCAGGGGGTCAGTGAAGGCCAGCTGCATCACCCATCCTTCAGTAAGATCGACAAAGTTCCCCATGATCGCCTGTTTTTCGTTCATATGGAAGAGGGCGAAGGAGCCTAAAATCCATTTTATTTTTTCCCCACCGACGACGACGCGAAAAACGAAAAAGGTGGTAGGCCGCCCATCTAAAATTGCCTCTAAATGCTTTCTGACCAGGTCGTGGTCCTGTTCATAAATAATCTCCCAGGGCGAGAGCTTGCGTATCTGACCAGGTGTCATCCCGACGGCTTCGGAGAAGGCCTTATTGGCGAAGATAACTTTCCCCTCCTCGATGATGCACGTACCGAAGGGGGAAGTGGTCAGCATGATTTGAATGAATTCATTGAGTTCCCGGGTCTGTTTGACCGCGGTGGAGAACTGCAGACGCAACTGTTCGTTTTCTTTCAGCTCGTTGTTCAATTGCTCCTGAAGGCTGGTCTGGTTGCTTTTTGTTTTTTCCATTTTCCCGGGAGTGGTCATCTTTATTGATATTTTCCTGATCTTTTATTTGGATGGCAACCCGCCCATGGGCCTTATTTTGTAAACAATCGTCAAACAGGCGCCCGGCACCCTTCCCGCTTCCCTTTTTGGCGGAATGCGGGAAGGCGGGCACGTTCGCTTATTTCAGTTTACTGTATATTTTTGTGGATATAAACAGTTAAATCTCCCATGCGGTTTGTGTAGCTGCCATATTCATTGTCATACCAGCCGAATATTTTCGCGTGGACGACCGGTACCTGTAACGTTTTGTCAGCTACGGAGTCAAGCAGAGCCGGAGGCAGCGAAGGTATCTGCGACAGGTCAACAGGAATGAAAGCAGTTCTGGTGTGGTTGAACTGGCCTTCAATGACCACGGCTGCATCTTCTCCGATCAGGTCCGTGGAAACATTTTGCTGCATGGTAAAACGAACCAGCGGATTGTCCTGCGCGGCTTTTTCATAGATGGCATTTAGTTTTTTGGTGTCGATGCTGGCTGCCTCCCCCCCTTTTTCCTGGCGCGCCTGGAAAGTTGCGTTGAGCACGATCAGTGACAACGTGTTGGTCGGTACACGGATGGAATCGCCCATAAAACCGATATTTTTTACTTCGGGAATGACCTCGGCCAGGGCTTTGGCCGCGCCGGTGGAGGTCAGAATAATGTTGTTCAAGATGCTCCTTGTTTTGCGAATATCTTTTTCCCCCGCCTTGGGTAATTTGTCCAGCACGGTTTGGGAATTGGTCACAGCGTGGATGGTGGACATGGAGGCAGTCAGAATCACGCTGGTTTCCTCATTCTCAAGAAGAGGTTTTACCATGTGTGCCAGCCCCGTTGTGGTGCAGGAGGCGGCCGAAACGAGCAGATGTTTTTTGGGGTTGAAGGCGGTGTGGTTGATGCCATAGATGAGAGTTGTCGTGTCCTCTGGGGTTTCCAGCGACTTGTTTTTAATCTTGAAGGGCGCGGAATGAATCACCACCTTCGCCCCGCCGTTCAAATGGCCGCGAATGGAGCCCTTTTTGTCATCGGCCGGCACGGTTGGGTCTTTGAAAGAGCCGCTGCAATCCACGACCACATCCACACCATACTGGCGCCAGGGGATGTTGAGCGGGTTTCTCTGTTCGCGCAGCACCGTGACCGGTATGCCGTCCACAAGCAGTTTGCCGCTTTTTTCATCAACGATCTTTACGCAGGGTTGGGCTTTATGGCCGTAGAGGAACCGGTGCAGCAGACCGTAGGTGGCATCTGCCTCAATCAGGCGGGCGATGGTTTCCATCCCCATACCGACGTCGCGCCCCTGGTTCACGACGATTTCCTTAAAGTATTTCCTGCCGACGTGATGCCAGAGAGTGAGTTTACCGATGCGTCCCAGGCTGTTGATCCCCAGTACCGGTAAATTACTTTCCTTTGTTTTGCCTTTAGTCATGATTTGTATCCTCCTTAACCCTCATCAATGAGGGTGTGATTTTTGCCATGAGGGGAGTGGGACGGAGTGCAAAGCTGCAGCCCGAAAATTTTGGTGGAAGGTTCGGATCTAAAAAAAGGACAAAAGAGATATCCATGTATAATTTGCGCCTCTTGGAAAGACCGCGCAATGGTTACAGCAAACTTCTCACAAAGTCAAGGATTGAGTGCATTAAACAAATGATATCAATAACATCACCTGTGTCCGCTCGTGTGCCGATTCCCAGAGCACAGCTCGGCGTTCCCCGGTTGAACGATCATCAGTAGTTTGAGCGTCGCACGGCCGGATAAACAATTTGCCGCCTTGATTACACCTGGTGGCTGCACAAAGACAGGAATGAAAGCCATGGTTAAACGTGGACTTAAGGCGATCCATCCGGCAGTCGGCCGGCGGGCGGCATCCGGATTATCGTCAGGAGCGGCCGCGGGCAACCTGACCGATGTCCCTCCATGCGGCTCATAAAAAAGAACATAAATTTGTGTACGGTCTGCACCTCACGCCCGGTTTCAATTTTTTTCTAGGCCCTCATTCCCGCGGAGCGCTTCAGAGCCTCGATACGGTCATCCAGCGGAGGATGCGTCATAAAGAGAATTTTGAGGCTGTTTCGGGAGGGCTTGCCGGCGATGCCGAAAGCCTTCATCTGTCCGTCCAGCGGCTGTATGGAGCTGTTCTTGAGGCTTTCCAGTGCGGCGATCATATTGCCTGCACCGGCCAGATGAGCGCCGCCGGCATCGGCAGCATATTCGCGTCTGCGGCTGAACCACATGACGATAATGCTGGCCAGAATACCGAAGAGGATCTGGGCGACCAGATTCGTCAGGAAATAGCCCATGCCCGGACCTTCCTCGTTTTTCAATATGACACGGTCAACCACAAATCCGACCACGCGCGACAGGAAAATAACGAAAGTATTCACCACTCCCTGAATCAGGCTGAGCGTGACCATATCACCGTTGGCGACGTGACTGATTTCATGGCCCAGAACCGCTTCAACTTCATTTTGGCTCATTGTCCGTAAAAGTCCGGTGCTGACCGCCACCAGTGCCTTGTTTTTATTCATGCCGGTGGCAAACGCATTGGGAGAGTCAGAGTCGAACACCGCTACTTCCGGCATGCCGATCCCCGCCTGGGAGGCCTGCTTCTGTACTGTCTGCACCAGCCAGATTTCCGTGCCGGACCTGGGCTGAACAATTACCTGTGCGCCGGTTGCCTTCTTGGCCATCCATTTGGACATGGCCAGCGACATGAACGAGCCGCCAAAGCCGATCACACCCGCAAATATCAGCAGACTAAAATAGTTGATTCCCTGTTCGGTGAGAAACTGGTCAACTCCCAGAATTCTGATCACGATGCTCAATACCGCCAGCACGGCGATATTGGTGCCTAAAAACAATAAAATCCTTTTCATTTGAATTTCCTCCTTCATCCACGGAGCCCGTTGTTCAGACGGGATGAATTGTTAAAAGAGATGGTTTAAAAACCAGCATTATCTTAATGGCGACAGGCTAAATGTCAAGCAATTCTTCCAGTTATGCAAATGCCTGATAATTCGTGGTTTTTTGCCAAGAGAGCGCCTGGTGCCGCTAGAGCCTGAAATACATATTGACGGCTTCCAGCGCGACGCTGATCATTTTTTCGATGTCCTGCTGCTGTACAATATACGGGGGCATAAAGTAAATGACATTTCCCAGGGGGCGAAGCAGGACACCTTTTTCCAGGGCGATGCGGTAAATTCCATAGCCGACCCTCTCGCGCCAGTCGAAAGGCGTTTTCGCCTGCCGGTCCGCCACGAGCTCCAGTGCCCCGATCATTCCCAGCTGGCGGTATTCGCCGACGTAAGGATGGTCTGCAAACAGCCGCCTTGCCTTTGCCGCGATGATTTGCGCCTTTTTCTCATTGACGGCCAGGACATTGTCGTCACGGAAGATGCAAAGCGACTCGCGGGCCACCGCGCAGGCCAGCGCGTTGCCGGTGTAGCTGTGGGAATGCATAAATGCCCGCAGCTCTTTGTAATCCGCGTAAAAGGCCCTGTACATTTTGTCCGTTGTGACGACCAGTGACAGGGGTAGATAACCTGCCGTAAGGCCTTTGGACAGGCACATCAGATCCGGGCTGATGCCTGCATGTTCGCAGGCAAACATTTTTCCCGTACGCCCGAATCCCACGGCAATTTCATCTGCGATCAGATGGATATGATGCGCGCTGCACAAGTCTCGGAGTTTTTTGAGGTATACAGGCGGATAAATTTTCATCCCCGCGGCGCACTGTACCATGGGCTCGACAATCACGGCCGAGATCTCGTCGGCATGTGCGGCGGCGAGCCTTTCCATCGGCTCGAAACAGGGCGCGTCGCAGCTTTCCCGGTTTTTCCCGCAAGGACAGCGGTAACAGTCAGGGCCGGCAACCCGCAGCGAGTCCATCATCAGCGGCCTGTATATTTTGCTGTACAGATCGATATCCCCTACGGACAGAGCTCCCAGCGTCTCTCCGTGATACGCGTCCGTCAAGGCGGCAAACCTGGTTTTGTCCGGCCGGCCTGTCTGCTGGTGGTAATGGAAGCTCATTTTGAGCGCCGCCTCCACCGCCGATGAGCCGTTATCAGCGAAAAATACTTTGTTCAGACCTGCCGGTGCAATGCGGATGATTTCCTCGGCCAGCCCGATGGCCGGTTCATGGGAGAAATCGGCGAAAATCACATGCTCGAGCTTTTGTGCCTGCATGGCCAGCGCCCGGTTGATTCTCTCGTTGGCGTGGCCGAAGAGATTTACCCACCAGGACGATACCGCGTCCAGGTAGCTCTTGCCATTTTGGTCATACAAATAAGCACCCTTCCCACGCTCGATGATGACGGGCGGGAACTCCTCGTAGTCCTTCATTTGAGAGCAGGGATGCCAGATATGCCGCAGGTCCCTTTCCTGGAAATTTTTCACAACTTTCTCCTTTAATCTTCCGACTGTGCACTGCCGGACACGGGCTGGAAGTTCCAGACCGGCCGTCTTTCGTCCCTTATCTCTCTTGCGGCGTCAGGTGCTTACTTTTTCCCGCCCGATAACCCCCAGTTCGCGTCCGACAGCCGTAATTTCCGACGCGGCGTACTCAAGATCGGCGCGTGTGTGCGTTGCCATCAGGCTGATGCGCAGGCGGCTCGTACCGGCGGGAACGGTCGGCGGCCGGATGGCGGTAACGAAAATCCCTTTTTCCATCAGACGGTCGCTGAAAGTGGTCGCCGTGCGGGGCTCTCCCAGAATCAGTGAAATAATCTGGGTCGGGTGGTTCGCGACATCGAAGCCCGCGCGGCCAAGAGAGTCCCTCAGCCAGGCCGCGCGCTCCATGAGCGTGCTTCGTCTTTGCGGTTCGGTACGCACAATGTCCAGCGCCGCCAGAGACACGGCGGCGCCGGCGGGCGGCATGGCGGTGGAAAAGATGAAGCTGCGCGCCGTATTGATCAGGTAATCGATAAGCGCCGCGCTACCCGCGACAAAGCCCCCCTCGGAGGCGAGCGCCTTGCTGAAGGTGCCTGTGGAAATATCGATGCCGTCTTTTATTCCGAAGAGCTCCGCCGCCCCGCCTCCGTTTTTCCCCAGCACACCGGTGGCGTGCGCCTCATCCACCATCAGCAGCAGTCCGTGGCGGCGGGCCGTCGCCACCAGCGCGGGCAGAGGCGCGAGGTCTCCGTCCACGCTGAACAGAGCGTCCGTGACAATTAACCCCTGTTTTGATGGATACCGTCTGATTTTATTTTCCAGGTCATTCACATCTCCGTGCTCGTAAACAACCGTTTGTGCTCCCGACAGTCGGCAGCCGTCGATAATGCTGGCGTGGTTGAGACGGTCGGAATAAATCACCCAGTTTTTGTCCGCTACAGATGAGATCACTCCTGCGTTGGCCATATAGCCGCTGCTGAATATCAGCGCGTCTTCGGTCCCCTTGAAGAAGGCGACCTGCGCCTCCAGTTCACGATGTATCGGCGACGTGCCGGAGATGAGACGCGAGCCTCCGGCGCCTGTGCCGTACATTTCAACGGCTTTTCGCGCCGCCTCCTTTAAACGGGTATCAGTGCAAAGTCCCAGGTAGCTGTTGGAGGACAGCATCAGAACCTCCCGGTTACCGGCTTTTACACGCGCGCCTTGCGGCGAGTGGCAGACCTTCATCTGTCTGTAAAGGCCTGCCTGTCTGATGCGGCTGATTTTTTGGGCGAAAAGAGCGTCCGTCGTCATTTCTTATATCGTCTCCATCAGTCGGAGAATGTCATCAATCGGGATGCTTTGATAAAACACTTCACGGATGTTTCCCGCCAGCAGCCTTTCAGTATCGACGCCGGTCATGGTGGGAACGACAAACACCGGCCTTCCCGCGGCGAGTTTTTTGATCATGAGAATGTTGTCCTGCTCTATTGTCGTTTCTGCGGCGCGGTTCACGATAATGCCTTTCACTTTCAGCCCGGCAGTTTCGGCAAAGCCGAGCGTCAGGATAGTGTGATTGATGGTGCCCAGCCCGGCGCGCGTCACCAGCAGGCAGGAAAAGCCCATTTCGCGGATCAGTTCCTGCTGCATGTATCCGTTGTCGTCCAGTGGTACAGCCAGGCCGCCTGCCGCCTCTGCAACGACGACGTCATAGCGGGCCTTGAGAAAATCCAACCCCTCGCGGATCCGGTCCGGTGTAATCCTGCGGCCGGCGTGGCGCGCCGCCAGATGAGGGGCAACCGCGTCGGCAAAGGAAAAAGGTGAAATCCTTTTCATCTCCAGGTCGAATCCGGATACATGGCAGACAAACGCCGCGTCGCCCGGCACCATCCGGCCGTTCCGGAGCATCTCACCGCTGGCCACCGGCTTGTAATAGGCGGCATTTATGCCTTTTTCCGCCAGCAGATACATCAGGCCCGCGCAAACGACTGTCTTGCCCGCTTCCGTGTCTGTGCCGATAATGTATATGCCCCTGCTCACCTGTGCGCCTCCCGTTTTTGATGCACGCAGCCATACCAAAAGAAAGGGTCATCGAAAAGCTTTATTTATCCTGTGTTCTGCCGGTGATGTGATATTGCCCGGTTCAACAGCACGCCTTGGTCTTTCGTTGCTTCAATGGAAGCATTTTGTGGTTTTGTGGATCCTTCGTTATATAATATCACTGTTATTCTGGTGTTAAAACGCTGTTGACAGCCGTTCATTCTTTGCCTATAGTAAGCGCCAACCAGCAACTTTCGCCATGATTTGGTCATCGTTTCTTTTAACAAACAAAAAAAGACAGGAGCGAAAAGTTATGACGGAGCGTACCTTGTATATATCAAAAAATGATATGGAGCAGCTTTTAGAGCTGATCGATGGGTTGCGCTCCGTCCCGAAAGCCAATCAGGCGAACCTTGATCTGCTGGAAAAAGAGCTCTACAAAAGTGTACAGGTTGAACCGGCGGACGTTCCTCATGATGTTGTCACGATGAACTCCAAAGTGGCGGTTACCGACACGGAGTCAGGAGAAAAGATGACTTACACGCTGGTTTATCCTTCCGCGGCCAATATCAGCGAGAATAAGCTCTCCATTTTAGCACCGCTGGGCATCGCCCTTTTGGGTTACCGCAAAGGCGACGTGGTCGAATGGTCGGTTCCCTCCGGGATAAAAAAGTATATCATCGATGATATCACCTACCAGCCGGAAGCGTCGGGCGACTACCATCTGTGATGGTTTGGTAAAAAAGGGAGACAAGCCGGACGTGAATAACCGTAACTACGGATATGCAGATAATAGAAAAACTCAAGAACAAAAGTATCAGGTCCAACGGCATAAACACCCGGGAAGCAATGGAGCTGTTCATAGAGGGGACGCAAAGTCCCTACCGGCTGATGGCTGCGGGTGCGGAAATCCGTGAACACTTCAAGGGCAGAGACATAATTTTTTGTGGCATCACCAACGCCAAATCGGGCAGGTGTTCCGAGGATTGCCAATTCTGTGCACAGTCTTCCCGCTTTACAACAAACATTGCCACATACCCTCTTAAACCGGCGCGGGAAATTATTGAGTCCGCCCGGCAGGCTAAAAGAGACGGGGCGGAACTTTTCGGCATTGTGACCAGCGGCAAACGCCTCGGCGCGAAAAAGGAATGGTCGGAAATTTTCAAAGCCATTGACGGAATCAACAAAATCGGAATTATGCCGTGCGTTTCCGTGGGCGTCATCGACCGGGATAAGGCCCGCCAGCTCAAGGACGCGGGACTGTTCCGTTATCACCATAATCTGGAAACGGGCCGCAGTTATTTTAAAAATATTTGTACGACGCACGATTATGAAGAGGATGTATCTTCTATCCGCGAAGCCAGGGAAGCAGGCCTGTCGGTCTGCGCGGGCGCGCTTTTCGGTATGGGCGAGGGGATCACCCACCGCATCGAGCTGGCCGCGACGCTCAAGGAACTTGATGTCGATTCCGTGCCGCTTAATTTCCTGAACCCCATTAAGGGGACCGCGCTTGCCCACATGCAGCTCGTGCCGCCGCTGGAGGCGCTGATGACCATTGCTGTTTACCGCTTCATGCTGCCGGATAAGGACATCAGGCTTTGCGGCGGAAAGGAAAAAACACTGCGCCAGCTGTTGCCCTTGGGTATCGTCGCGGGAGCCAACTGTCTGATGACGGGAAATTACCTGACCACTGCGGGGAGGGAAAGCAGGCTTGACCATGAAATGGTCACGGACCTGGGGCTCTGTGCAACGCAGGAAATTGATTTGTGCCGCTGTCATCTGGAGAAGATGAAAGACGGTGTGGAAACGGCGGCAAAATCATCCCGGCCTCAGAGTCAAAAACACAAAGTAAAATCTTGTAGCAAGACGAGGCGATGAAAACTATTGTCGGTATCGCCACCTATAATGAAGCCCTGAACATTGAACGCCTGATTGCCGCCATCCATTGCCATTTGCCCGGTCGCCATATCCTTGTTCTGGATGACAATTCACCCGACGGAACCGCCCGTCTGGTCGAAGAGCTTGCCGCGACAGACGGCTTACTCACACTGATAAAAAGGCCGGGCAAGATGGGACTGGGCTCAGCCACACTTGCCATGATGCGCTATGCCATTGAAAATGGCTTCGATGTCCTGATCGTCATGGATGCCGATTTTTCCCACGACCCGCAGGATCTGCCTTTGATGATTGAGCTTATGGAGCAAAATGATTTTGTGACCGGATCGAGGTATGTTGAGGGAGGTAAATGCGGCTATGGGTTTTACCGCAGAGCCATTTCTAAAACGGCCAACTGGGGTACACGCCGCCTGGCGGGAATTCCGCTCGGTGAATGCACAACCGCTTTCAGGGGCTTTAAAACCGCCCTGCTTAAGAGGCTTCCCCTGGCACAGATAAAATCAACCGGTTATTCCTTTCAGGTGGAAGTGCTCTACCACATTGTGCGCCATACGGATAAAACGGCCGAATTTCCCATCTTCTTTGCCGATCGGGCATACGGCGAGTCGAAAATCAATAAAAAGGAAATGATGATGAGTGCGCTGACTCTGCTTCGCCTTTTGAAGCGCAGAATCATGAGGGAAGACCGTTTTCAGTTTTGATCCGGATTAGCGATTTCAATCGTCCCGGAATCCTCCGGCAGTGCCTCGACGGCCCTGAGCTTGCCGGCAAGCGTTCTTGTTTTTTTCTGAGCATCCTCCACGGAGCTTGACGCCTGATCAAGCCGCTTGCGCACCGCATCGAGCGAATCGCCGAAACGATTGAACGCAGTCTTCACCTCGCCCAGCACTTGCCAGACTTCACCGGAGCGCTTCTGAATGGCCAGGGTCCGGAAGCCCATCTGCAGGCTGTTGAGAAATGCGGCAAACGTGGAAGGGCCGGAAACGATAATTCTGTAATCGCGCTGCAGATGTGAGACCAGAGCGGTGCGGCGGATCACTTCGGCATAGAGCCCCTCCGAGGGAAGAAACATGATGCCGAAATCGGTGGTTCTGGGGGGAGAGATATATTTTGTCGAGATGTCTCTGGCCGCCTTTTTGACACTTGTCTCCAGTTGCCTGAGTGCGTCTTCCGCGGCGGATGCGTCGGATCTTTCCTGCGCGTCCCTGAGTCTGGAATAATCTTCCATGGGGAATTTCGCGTCCACGGGAATGAGGACGGCATCGGCGGGGGAATCCCCCTGGCCGGGCAGCTTGATGGCGAATTCCACAAAGTCTGTGCCCGTTTCTTTAATCTGAACATTGGCAAGGTACTGCTCAGGTGAGAGTATTTCCTCCAGAAGCGCTCCGAGCTGGACCTCCCCCCAGGTGCCGCGCGACTTGACATTGGTGAGCACTTTTTTCAGATCACCCACACCGGCGGCCAGGTTACGCATATCGCCCAGACCCTGATGAACCTGCTCGAGACGTTCCGAGACCTGCCTGAACGAATCGCCCAGACGCTTTTCCAGTGTGTTTTGCAGTTTTTCACCGACCGTTTCGCGCATCAAATCCAGCTGGCGGGAGTTGTCCGTGCGGATTTGTTCGAGCTTCGCGTCGATGACCTGACGGATTTCTTCCATCTTTCTGTCATTGCCGCTGGTCATGAGGGTTATCTGTTGCGAGAAGGCTGTCATTTGATCGTTTTGCAGACCGGCCATTTCCGACAGTCGTGCCTGGAGAGAATCGCCGAACCCTTTCAGCGCACCCGCTGTTTCCATTCTTTCGTACTGGGCCTGCTTTTGCACTTCGGCGCGCAGCCGCTCCATCTCATCGCGCAGGAAGCGGTCGGCTCTTTCCTGTGTGTCACGCAGCGCCCGGTCTGTTCTTTCCTGTCCGTCACGCAGCGCCTCGAGTCTGGCGCCAAGTGCAGCCTGGCCGGCGAGGCTGCGCCTCACCAGCCACAGTTGCCACACAATGATGGCCGCCAGTGCGGCGATGATGATATAAAAATAAATTTCCATAGGCTACGGCTGATTGCCGATGAGCGTTTCGCCTCTAAAACGCTCGTTGAAAATCACGGTCTCTCATGATGGTGGTGAAGGCCAGGTCAACCATCTGGTAGCCCCGTTTTTCCAGGGCGGCAACATCCTCCGTGGCCGCGGGGGCCATTTTAACCGTCAGATCCTTATCCAGTTTTGTTTGCCCGTCTTTGAAGAGAATAATTTTGAAAGTCAATTCCTGGTCGGTCATGGAAAGCAGGGTGAACTGCAATTCCGGTACCCCTTTGGGTGCTCTGTAGCCGGCAGGTCCCGGATATCCCCACCACCAATGGCGAGGGCCGCGATAGTCTTCATCATAAACATAGTCCACCAGCGTTACCCCGATGTGTTTGAAGGCTTTGGTAAAGCCATTGAGGTACAAATTTTCCAAACTGACATTTCCCTCGTAGTTGAGTTGTTTATCCGGGCTGAAATAATTGTATGTTTTGGTATTCTGGGCCTGATTGAAAAAGCTTCCCAGAACAAGTTTTTTCCCCTTGTAGCGGGCAAACTCGGCGGCGCGGAAGGAGGGAGAATATTTTTCCTGCGTCAGTACAATTTTTTTGCCGGACGCGCAGCCTCCCAGAAGCATCGTGCAGGTGCAAAAGACGGCAAATAAAATCAATTTGTAATTGTTTTTTTTCATGGTGCAAAACCTCCTTTGTTTGAAAATATGCGTTGTCTTTGCAGGATATTGGGGCCAAAAAGCTAATGTGTCAAGAAAAATCAGGTAAAAAAACGTAAAACAGCTTTGCGGGCGGTTTTATGAAAAAAGAGAAAAACGGGATATCGTCTTTTTGCCCATGTTCGTTTTCCGGCCAGCAAGAAAAAATATTGACATCTTTACGACTCATTGCTATATGGCGTCTTCATTGAACATCGAGAGATATGCAAGTGATAAAAAGAAATGTCAAATTTCAAATGAATAACTGGTGGTGGTGGAGCTTCGCGCAGGGGAGCGTCCGCCGCTGATCTTTTAAAATAAAAGTAAAAGCCGCGGAGGCCCTTGCGGGACTCCGCGGCTTTTTTGTATCAACCTAAAAGCCGTGAGTAAAATCACGGCTTTTTTATTTTCTGAAGGAGACACTATGTATTCACCCAATTTTGCGGATTTTGAGTCTTATACCCGCAGGGGAAACCTGATCCCCGTGTATCGGGAAATTCTTGCCGACATTGAAACGCCCGTTTCCGTTCTCCGGAAGCTCCAAAACGAGGAATATGTCTATTTGCTTGAAAGCGTCGAAGGGGGCGAAAAGTGGGGCCGCTATTCTTTCATCGGTACGGGTGCAAGTCTCATCTTCCGGGTGCGCGACGCGCAGGTGATCATCGAAGAGAAGGGTAAAAGCCGCATCATAGAGCACGAAGGCAGGCCGCTTGACCTGTTAAGGGAGATTCTGGCCCGCTACCGGCCGGTGGCGACACCCGGGCTGCCGCGCTTTTTCGGCGGGGCGGTAGGGTATCTGGGCTACGACATGGTGCGCTACTTCGAAAAACTGCCTGCGTCGCCGCCCGATGATTTGCACCTTGACGATGCGGTTTTCGTAATGAGCGACGCTCTCATCATTTTTGACAACAGGCGGCACACCATCAAAGTCGTCGCCTGCTCTTTCACCGAGGAGGGAAAATCTCCGCAAGAGGCTTATGAAGCGGCCTGCCGCAAGATCGATGAAATGGTCGATCTGCTTTCGGCACCCGCCCGCAAGACCGAAGTCGTAACGCCTGCGGAAGCGGGACCTTTCGTTCCGGACATGACGCCGGAGGAATTCAAACAGAAGGTGAAAAAAGCCAAGGAATATGTTGCGGCGGGTGAGGCGATCCAGGTGGTCCTTTCGCAGCGTTTTTCAGCCGCCTGCCAGACCGATGCTGTGGATCTGTACCGGGGGCTTCGCTACATCAATCCTTCACCTTATCTGTTTTTGCTCAAACTTGCCGATCTGACGCTGATCGGCTCCTCGCCGGAGGTCATGGTGCGCCTGGATCATACAGACGTGGAGCTTCGTCCGATTGCCGGTACGCGCCGGCGCGGCCGCACGGAGCAGGAGGACCGGGCCCTGGCCGATGAGCTTCTCTCGGATGAAAAGGAAAGGGCGGAGCATGTCATGCTCGTGGATCTGGGACGAAACGACCTGGGGCGCATCGCCGCGGCCGGAAGTGTTCAGGTGAACCAGTTTATGGTGGTGGAAAAATATTCTCATGTCATGCACCTGGTCTCCAATGTCCGCGCGCAGCTGGATGAAGGGAAAGACGCCTTTGATGTGCTGGCGGCCACCTTTCCCGCCGGCACTCTTTCGGGCGCGCCCAAAGTCCGCGCCATGCAGATTATCGATGAGCTGGAGCCGGTGCGGCGCGGGCCTTACGGCGGTGCGGTGGGCTATGTGAGCTTCAGCGGCAATATGGATTTGTGCATCACGATACGGACCATGATTTTGAAACAGGGGCGGATTTTCGTTCAGGCCGGGGCGGGCATTGTCCATGAGTCGGATCCTGAAATGGAGTATCTGGAAGTCATCAACAAATCACGCGCCATGCAAACGGCGGTGAGACTGGCGACAGGCGGTTTTGTGCTGGAAAACGGTACGGGGGCTGAAAAATGATTTTAATGATCGATAACTATGATTCGTTTACCTTTAACATCGTTCAGTATCTGATGCAGATGGGCCGGGAGGTTCGCGTTTACCGCAATGACGAAATCACGCCCGGTGATATTACCGATCTTGCCCCGGAGGCGATCGTTCTGTCGCCCGGCCCGGGAAGACCAGCCGGTGCAGGGATTTCCACAGAGGTGGTGCGCCGGTTTTATAAAACAGTGCCTCTTTTGGGTATCTGCCTGGGACATCAGTGCATCGGTGAAGCCTTCGGAGGCGAGACTGTCCCTGCCGCCAGAATCATGCACGGGAAGGTCTCTCCGGTGCACCACGACGGGAGGACTATTTTTACCGGGCTCCCCGACCCGTTGAGTGCCGGCCGCTATCATTCACTCATGCTCAAGCCGGATTCCCTGCCCGAATGCCTGGAAGTGAGTGCGCGAACCGCCGGGGGTGAAATCATGGGCATCAGACACAGACACTATCGTGTGGAGGGGATTCAGTTTCATCCCGAGTCGGTGCTTACGCCGCAGGGCAGACGTTTATTGAAAAACTTTCTCAAATATATCGGTGAAAAGGAGGTCAGGTGATGATTAAAGAAGCAATTGACAAGGCTGTGCACCACATTGATCTTACGGAAGAAGAGATGACGGCCGTCATGGATGAAATCATGGGCGGACAGGCAACGGCAGCCGAGATCGCCTCGTTCATTACGGCACTGCGTATGAAAGGGGAAACGGTGCAAGAAGTGACCGGCGCGGCGCGCAGTATGCGCAAGAAGGCGGTGCGCATCAACGCCTGCGCTACAACAATAGTGGATACCTGTGGCACGGGCGGCGACAATCTCAATACATTCAACATTTCCACCACCACCGCCTTTGTCGTGGCGGCCTGCGGGATTGTTGTGGCCAAGCACGGCAACCGCTCCGTTTCCAGCGGCTGCGGCAGCGCGGATGTACTGGCCGAGCTCGGTGTCAACATTGAGGCACAGCAGGATATCGTCGAGGAATGCATCCAACAGATCGGCATCGGATTTCTGTTCGCCCCCAAAATGCACGCTGCGATGAAGCACGCGGCAGGTCCGCGCCGTGAGATCGGCATCCGGACAATTTTCAATATGCTGGGCCCTCTCACCAATCCGGCCGGAGCGACGGCTCAGTTGTTGGGGGTGTACGATGCCAGGCTCGTCGAGATGTTTGCCGAGGTTTTAAAAAACATGGGTACCAGACGCGCATTTGTCGTGCACGGACAGGACGGACTGGACGAAGTGACGATTTCCGGCAGGACCCGTGTGGCAGAGCTTGCAGACGGTATCATCCGCACCTACGACATAGATCCGCATGATTATCTGGGTGTGGCCCATCCACTGGAGATGATCCGTGGCGGTGATCCCGCCGCCAACGCGCGCATCCTCAGGGATGTTCTTTCCGGAAAGGAGGGACCCTGCCGCGACGTGGTGCTGATGAACGCGGCGCCCGCCATCGTGGCGGGTGAAAAGGCTGCAGATATACGCGAAGGCATTAAGATGGCGGAAGCCTGCATTGATGACGGCCGGGCCATGGCAAAGCTCGAGGCGCTCATTGAGATGAGTAACGCCTGATTCGGCAAAGCGGTGGAGACGGTATGATTTTAGATAAAATCATTGAAACCAAAAAAGAAGAAGTCGCCCGTCTTAAAAGGCGGACAAGTGTGTCACGCCTTCTGGAGATGAGTGCCGGCCGCGGTCCGGTGCGTGATTTCAGAAATGCACTCGACAGGCGGACAATTTCCATCATCGCGGAAGTGAAATGCGCCTCGCCGTCGCGAGGCCGGCTGGTGCAGAAATTCGACCCGCAGGCTCTGGCGAGGATTTATGAGGAAAACGGCGCCGGGGCAACATCCGTCCTGACGGATGAAAAGTATTTTTCAGGCCATAAAGATTATCTGAGCCTGGTGAAAGATTCTGTGGGAATTCCTGTTTTGCGCAAGGACTTCATCATTGACCCGCTGCAGATCTACGAGACGAGAGCCATCGGGGCGGACGCTGTTTTACTGATTGTCCGGGTGCTGGGCGACGCGCTTGCCGATTTTCTGGCGCTTGCCGGCGAACAGGGTCTGGCGGCACTGGTGGAGGTGCATACGGAGCGGGAACTGGAGGCGGCGCTTGCAGCCGGAGCCTC
>JAGPFA010000039.1 GCA_018056765.1 Syntrophaceae bacterium | reverse complement strand
ACACTACAGACACGCATCTTTATCTGTCTTGCTGGATGATCACGCAGTCGGGGTTTTCCAACCGCCTTTTCAACGCCGCAAATGCCTTCTGATAAGCCGGTCCAAATCAAGCTTTTCCAATTTTATTCGCTCAGGACGCTAAAATCGTCGACAACTCCCGCATGTTTTTATCCTGAAGCTCATTGCCGGGGCAATTCTTGTTTTTCTTGAAATTTCCTTTCTTTTTGTCCTCCAACGGGGGCCCAGGGATTGATTCTCCGCTGGCACTTTGAATTGTTTACGTCCGATCTCGTTGGGGTCATTTTGTTTTCCGGGCTTTTTCACCTCATCCTTTTTTCATATCATCAGGGTCTGGCGCGTCCATCTGTTTCCGCAAAGACTCCCTTTTGAGTTGATTATGTATTTAGCTTTTTGCAATTTTTGTCAAGATGGAATCCTACGCCGCCGCTGAAATACAGGTAACTACCTAATATCTCATTGACCTTCGTGAATGATATCTCTATATTGCCAACAGCGGATTACTGAAGTCGGCCGGGCCGTCTGCTCCACCATATGACGCACCGGCCCGGATGAGCCGGGCATGTATCCGCCGGAGCAAAGATCATATTGTTGTCCATCAAGTATCTTAATCAAGGAGGGAAGAGTATGATAAAAGAAATCCTCGTGGCGGTTGACGGATCAAAAACATCTCTGAAGGCGGCGGCTTTTGCAGTTGACCTTGCCCGGCAACTGGGAGCATCCATCATCGCTTTGAGCGTCATCGACAAACGGCTTTTCATGGAAGGTACAGCCGTGTCGGCGAAGACCGGCAAAAAGCTAACACAGTCGGTTGAAGAGCACCTGAAGGAGGTGGCCGAGGATTATCTGGGGGATGTCCGGGAGCTTTGTAAAAAAAATAAAGTGGCATTCAAAACCATAAGCAAAATGGGATATCCGGTGACGGAAATCGTCAAGGAAGCCAGGCGTGCCGGCGCGGACCTGATCGTGATGGGATCGCGTGGCCGCAGCGCTCTTTCGGCCACCGTGTTGGGCTCCGTCTCTTACGGCGTACTCCATCATGACAAAAACGTGCCTGTAATCATTGTCAGGGACTAAAATGCCGGCCCGGCCGGTGAGGCTCTTTACCGTGTGAGGGATCTAAAACGTCATGACAAAATACCGGCGCGCATAATGTTTCTTCCCATTTGCCATTGCATCTTTATGGAGAAAAATACAATTCGAGCATCTTCGTTGTTCTCGCCCAGGAATCCTCATTGAGCTTTGTATCTTTGAAAGGGCCTAAATTAAATCCATGCCCCGCGCCGGGGTAAACGACAAGCTCCACCAGTCTGCCCTGACCGGCGGCCTCGTCGCATATCTTCCGTATGGGGCCCACTGTACAGCAATTGAAAAAATGGTCATCCTCTCCCTGGATCACCAGGACAGGCACATTCATCCTTTCCACACAGCCGTCATGGTCCTTGAAGAAAGCGGTTGCCGGATAATAAGCGATTACACCGGCGATCTCCTCTTCCATTGATGATGCACAAGCCAAAGCCACCGCGCCTCCCAGAGAATATCCGATTATCGCCGCCTTCCCCTTTTGTGCGACGGAAGGCAGGCCGGGCTCGTGTAAAATGTCCCGTATCCTGGCGCGACACGGCTCAAGCTGATCGAGCGGAAAGTCGTTGCCGTCGTGAAGCAGCACAGTATATCCCAAAGCGGACAGCCGGCGGGCGTGCTCGACGTAAAAAAAGGGGCCGCTTTTGCCGGAAATCATCAAAACGAGCCTGCCATCCCCGGATGGCGGACTATAATGCCCGGCCCCCGCACAGGATGATAACAACATGCAGGCCAGAAACATAAATGCTGACAAACGTTTCATTTGTACTCCGCAAGCTTGCGCTGTAATTGTCTGAGAGTAATGCCCAAAATGCGGGCAGCCTCGGTACGATTGGCTCCTACGGCGTCGAGAACAAACCGCACATGCGCCGCGTCGTTTTCTTTGAGTGTACAAAGTGTGCGGCAAGAAAGCGGCGGTACGCTTTGCGCCTCCTGACCATCCGGCAGGTGGGCGGGCAGCACCACCGGCCCGTCCGCCAGCAGGACGGCATTTTCAACGATCTGTGCCAGCTCGCGGATATTGCCGGGATAATCTTTACGGCAAAGAAGAGTCATGGCTTCAGTTGAGAAACCATCAATGTTTTTCTTGTGTTTGTGGCAGGCATTTCGCAAAAAATATTCCGCCAAAAGCGGGATATCGCCTCTTCTCTCCCTGATGGGCGGCAGGCAGATATAGGCTGATTTGAGACGGTAGAGCAGATCAACGCGGAATTTTTCCTCGCGGCAGGCACGGTCCAGGTCCTTGTTCGTGGCGGAGACAAGCCGCACATCGACGCGTACCGGGCAGCTCGCTCCCAGCGGCGTGAATGTTTTATCTTCCAGGACGCGCAGAAGCTTGGACTGCAGTCCCACAGGCAGCTCACCAATTTCATCGAGAAAAAGAGTACCCCCGTCCGCCTGTTCAAAAAAACCTGCGTGATTGGCCTCCGCGCCGGTGAAAGCTCCCTTGGCGTGCCCAAAAAACTGGCTTTCGAACATCGTGGCAGGAATGGCTGAGACATTGACCGGTACAAAAGGACCATCGGGCGCGGGACCAGCCCGATGAATACCGCGCGCCATGAGTTCCTTGCCCGTTCCTGACTCACCGGTAATCAGAACAGGATTGCCGCTTGTTGCCATCACTTGGGCGTAGGAGATGAGCGACTTCATCTGCGCGCTTTGTGTGATCGTATCGGCAAAGGCAGGCGGAATTCCACCTGCGTCAAAACCTGCATTGGCGGAAAGCCCCGCCAGGAGCCCCTTGTGTTCATAGGCCCTTTCTATGGACAAAAAAAGCAGTTCGTTGTCCACCGGTTTAACCAGATAATCATAGGCTCCCCGACGCATTGCTTTAACCGTGGTGGCAACATCATCGACCGCAGTCAAAATAATAAACTCCGTGCGCGGACAGAAAGGTCTGACTGCTTCCAGCACCTGCATACCATCAACTTCCGGCATGAGCAGATCCAGGAGCACAACGTCAAAATTACCCTCGCGTATTTTTTTGATCGCTTCACGGCCGCTGTCACAGATTTCGACATTTCTCATGCCGCGCCATTTGAGCACACGACGCACGGAAGTTAAAGAAAGCTCCTCGTCATCGACAATAAGAATTTTCATAATTGCTGCCTTCCCAATTCATGAATTGCCTTCTGAAGTTTTTCGATGTGAAAGGGTTTGTGCAGCGTATAGTCAGGCTGCAGGTCGCTGCCGGCCGGCGGTTTCAGAGCTTTACGGTCGGCACTGTAAAATATCACCGGCAGCAACGGGTACTTACCCTTGATCTTTTCCAGAAGTTCCCAGCCATCGAACCCTTTGAGACGAACCTCTGAGGCAATCATGTCCACTTCCGGATTTTCCGACAGAAAAGCGAGAATATCTTCCACGCGGTCCTGCGGTTCGGAACGCCAGATGACCGCGTCAACAAAATTCGCCTTGAGCTCTTTGAGGTATTTTACATTGTGATCAATACAGAGCAGAGCGGGACATAAATTTAACGCCCGCCCTTTGTCCACGGGAAGATAAACGGAAAAACGGCTCCCCTGCCCGGGGCGCGACAAAACGCTGATTAAACCCTGGTGCTCCTTCACCAGTCCGTAGGAAATCGAAAGACCCAGTCCTGTACCGTCAAGCTCACGGCGGGTGGTAAAAAAAGGGTCGAAAATATGTTCAAGATTTTTGCGTTCAATCCCCTTGCCGTTGTCTTCAACATCCACCACCACCGCTTTGAGGCGCTCAATATATCGGCATCTGATCGTGATCAGCCCCTTGCGTCCTGAAGGGATGGCCTGATGGGCGTTGATGAGCAGGTTGGCAATGACCTGTTCGATTTTTTGAAAATGTCCGGATACGGGCGGCAGGCGATCGTCTATTTCCTGATTGATCTGCGACACAGTGCGCCTGATCTGTGCACCCACTATGATAAGAGCGCCCGCAATTACATCGGAAACACTGAAACGTTTTTTTTGCACACTTTCATCCGAACGGGAAAACTCCTTCAAACTAGTGATAACGCGGCTGATACGGTTGGCGCCTATTTTAAAGGCCTCGATGATTTCCCGCATGTTTTTACTGACCTCATCATAGGACAACCCTCTTTTGCTCCATTTAGGATGCTCTTCATCCGAGCGCGACAGGATCTCCTCGGCCATACTCCATATCTCTTCGAGCACGGGAACATTATATGCGATGAAGCTCACGGGATTGTTGATCTCGTGTGCGACGCCCGCCACTACCTCGCCCAGCGCGGCCAGTTTATGCGTCTGAATCATCTGCTGAAGCCGTAGCTCTCCTTCCTGGCGGATTTTTTTGTCCTCCGTCACATCCTGCCAGGCGCCCACGATATAACTTTCCGTACCGGCCGGATGGCGTGCGACGCGCCAGTAATCGGAAAACCAGCGGTAGGAATCATCCATGACGCGGAAACGGTAAGTGCAGCGGTGCGCGTCCTTATCCGTAGTGTTTCTAAGCTCGGAAAGGATACGCTCACGGTCATCCGGGTGAATATGCTCTATCCAGAAATGGTCATCCTCAGTGAAACAGCCCGGCGTGTAGCCGGCGATCTCCTCAATACTGTTGCTGACATAAGTGATGCCGAAATTCCCGCCGAGTTTCCTCGTATAGGAAATAATCGGCAAAGACTCCAAAAGCAACGAAAGGTGATCAGTGGTCTGTTTGAGAATTTTTTGGGTCTGGCGTCGTTCCAGCAGCTCTACCAACAGCGCTTCGTTGGCCCGGGCCAGATCTGACGTTCGGGCCTGCACACGCTCTTCGAGCTCCTTGTGCGCCGTCAGCAGCGCTTCCTTGGCCTTTTTACGCCGCGTGATATCTTCCAGTGTTTCAATAGCGCCGATCATTTCACCGGCCGTATCACGAATCACCGCCGCGGTGAAACGCAGCCATTTGCCCTGACGTCCCAGATCGGGGAAAAAATCAATTGCTTCGTAAGCTTCCTCCAGCAATCTGGATTTAGCATATTTACCCTTGTACCATTTGGCAATCTTCTCTTTCTCGCGGCTTACCAGCAGATCCGCCATACAGGGGCGCTCTTCGGCGTAAAAAGCACGCCATTGCTGTGACGTACCGACAACATTTTGCGCCTTGATTTTTGTGAGCTCCTCAAGAGCTTTATTCCAGTAGATTATCTTGTGATCTATGCCAATCACAAAAGCGGGGATGGGAGATGCATCGATAATGCTATTTAGTCTCTGCCGGCTTTCCCTGAGTTCCTCTTCTGCCTGCTTTCTTTTAGCCTGCTCCTGCCTGAGTTCATTGGGCTGCCGCCGAAGCAGCTGACCACGCCGGCCCTGTTTTTTTTCGCCTGCATATCCGACCGTCATCTGCGCGCCCCTGATATGAAGTCAAAAACCGCCCAAACCCCGTTTCCCGCTTTCTCACCCCGTGCCGTCACTGCAAATAAAACCGCTATTTAAGATTATATTGCCTTTGCCCGGTAAGTCAAATATTTCTTTGAACGGCCCGGCAACCTCATCAAGGCCCGGGACAGGAAGGATGCGCTTCATGCTTTATTGCCCATTCATTCCGAGTTTTTACAACCCGTTCATGCTGAGCTTTACTGACCATTCATGCCCAGCTCTTTACTGGCCATTCATGCTCGGCCTGTCGAAGCATCCTTTAGCCTTTAGCTAACCCTCTAAACTTCTAATCATCTAACCCTCCAACCCTCCGGTCGCTGAGCTTGTCGAAGCGTCCTTTATCCTTTGTCCTTTAGCTAACCCTCTAACCCTCTAATCCTCTAATCTTCTAATCCTCTCCCCCTCCGCCCCGTGGAGTGAGTCGCTACCAGCCACCAGCTATTGACCATCAGCCATGAGCACCTTTCCTGCTGTAATTAGTGAGAAATTCCGGGGTGGATTTTTCACGTTTTTTGCTTTAATATTTCAGCATATATCTTCGTGCGTCCTGATATTGCCCAAAGGCGGACGCAAGAGGTTAGAGTGGGCGCGTTCAGTTAGATCGGCCTTAAATATCTCTCCTGTCTTTCCCCATCGCCCCTCAAGCAAAACGAAAACAAATGGAGATATTCAATGAAAAACATAATTATAATTAAGTTTAATCTTCTGACGGCACTCCCTTTGCTCATCCTGTTGCTTTCGGGATGTGCAACCACTTCAGGTGTGAATAATCTAAGTCCCGCATATTTGTATGGAAAGCCGGTGGTATCCAGCTATAAAAATCCCGAAACAGATATCAGCGGGTGTCAGACGTTTTCCGTTTTCCCACAATCGCTGATGTACCCAAAAACGGAAATAAATGAAATTCTGGAGAAGCAGATTCTTTTTTTCTTTCGTAACCAACTTGAAGCAAAAGGTTACAGATTTGTCGAACTCGGCGAAAAACCGGACTTCCTGGCAACAATCAATGTTTCCTCAAAATATGAAACCTCCTATGTGCCCCCACAAACAGTGACGGTGCCACATTGGGTGCCCGGCCAAACACTGACTACCTACGGAACCAAATCGGGTAGTTTTAATTACAATGCTTACGGTAGTGACTATTTGTATGGCAGAGGAAATTATTTCGAGTCATCACAATATAATACTTACGTGCCTGGTTATATGACAACCAGGACATATACGCGCCCAGGCTATACCGTTGGGTACCATTACCCTACCGTCGAAATCTCACTATATGACAGCAAGACTATGGAGCGTATCTGGCTGGGAACAGGAACGGGACAATCGGATAATGCCGATGTAAGAGTTTCTGGTCAATTTGTCGTCGGGGATATTCTTGCTGAACTCCCCAATGCATCGACATCCAACTTCCGGCACGTCAATGACGGTGTCCTCGGTGTTGATTTGGGAATTTACACAAACGACGGAAACAACTATTTTCCCACAATTACACGAGTAGCCCAAAAAAGCCCCGCACGCAAAGCCGGACTGCTCGATTACGACATGATCTTAGCTATCGACAACATTCCAGTAGCCAACAAACCTTTCGGCGATGTCCTGAAGCTCATTGGCGGAAAACCGGGGACAATCATACACTTAGTCGTATGGAGGACAGGTCAAAAAATATCTGTTGAGCTGGCAAGAACGACTCGTGACAAAATTCAGTATTAAAATCCATTAGCTATAAGCTGCGAGCTTCTGACCAACATAAACCTAATCTCAGGATCAGCAAGTTAGCCTCAAACAAAACTCCAGCCCGTGGAGTGGGTCGCTACGAGCACGAGCTATGAGCTAACCCTCTAAACTTCTAATCATCCAATCCTCCGGTCGCTCGGCCTGTCGAAGCATCCTTTATCCTTTATCCTTTATCCTTTATCCTTTATCCTTTAGCCTTTAGCCTTTAGCCTTTAGCCTTTAACCTTTAGCCTCGAACCATGCGCCACGAGCTGTAGACTATTCCCCATCCACCATCAACTTTGGGCTATCTCCCGCCCATTTTCCGTCTTGAATTGGCTCTGGCACGTGTGTATATTACAAGAGAAAGTTTTGCGGGGTGCAAATCACGGCCTGGGCCCATCCGATGACGTTTCCCCTTCCCTCTTGTCCTCCCTGTTACGGCTGTTTTTCCGTGTCCCGAAACAATGAACTTTTTAATCGGGCAAAAGCCCAAGGCAGGTGCTGTGATGCTGAATCTTATCCCAGACGCGAAGACGAAAAAATCCTTTACCGACTACCTTATCCGCACCTTGCTTGCCGTGGTGGCGGCAGGCTTCAACCTGATGCCGTCCCTTAACCGGTATTTGAAAACCGAAGAGGGCTGGCTTGATTTCACCGTCGGCATCACCACGGAAAATGAATCGGTCGCCTGCGCCATCGTCTTTGCCGGCGGGAAAGCAAAGGTGTTGGGGGAAATACCGAAACAGGCGGAGGTGGTTCTGATTTTCAAATCGGACGCGGCGGTGAAAAAGCTGCTCGGGGCCACGCCCACCGATCAGATATTCATGCTCTTAAATAGCGAGCTCCGCGTCCGGGGTCATATGGGATATATGAATGCCTTCTTTTTCCTGCTCTCCGTTCTGATGAACAAAAAGCAAATCAGTCAGATGAAAAAAGAAAGGGCTGTTTCCAAAAAAGAGCTGCTAAAATCAGAGCCGGAAAAGAGAAAGGACTTAAGCGATGAGCTCGCCTCCCGCAGAAAGAGTAGGCTGAAGGCGCAAAAAACCGACGCCAATGTCCGTTACCTGGACGACCCTTATCTCAGTTCCTTCTCCCTAGAAGACTTTCCACGCCTGAAAACGTTTCTGGACGCTCATTTGAGTGCCATACCGGAGGTCTGCCCCGAATTGCCTTCTTTACTCACCCGGTGGCACAAACAAAACGGTTTTGAAACAGACAAAGACGGCCGCCCCTGGCAACCGGCATTGCGCAAGGCTCACGCCTATAAATACTTGATGGAAAACCGCCGGCCGATCATCGCCGAAAATTCATTGCTGGCCGGCACGACCACCAGCCGTCCTGTGGGCTGCATCGTGTATCCCGAAGGAAGCGGCACGCTCATCTGGAATGAGCTTTTCACCATTCCCCACCGCACACACAATCCCTTCAGCATTTCCGACGAAACGCGGCGTCTGCTGCACTTCGAGGTGTTCCCCTACTGGAACCGGCGTAACTTCCGCGAATGGGTGCGTGAAAAATACTCAAATCCGCTTTGCCAGCAAATCGATGAACGCTACGCCCTTTATTTCAGCTGGAAGCAGGCGACGATCTCGCATACCATTCCGGACTTCCCGAAGATATTGAAGCTGGGCGCCTCTGAAATGATCGCGCAGATTAGCGCCGAAATGGAAAAACCAGAGCGCGACGAACAACAAAGAGCGAACCTCGAGGCGATGATTCTGTGTCTGGAGGGCCTTTGTGCCTACAGTAAAAACCTTGCCGCGCAGGCAAAGCAAGACGCCGAGCGGGAGGCGAACCCGGTGCGTAAACAAGAGCTCGAAGAGCTCGCCAAAGCCTGCCATCAGGTGGTGGAAAAGCCGGCACGCACCCTTTTCGAGGCCGTGAACGCCATGTGGATCACCTGGATTGGCCTGCACATGGAAAGCATGAACGCCGGGCTTTCGCTGGGCCGACTCGATCAGTGGCTGCAGCCTTATTTTCTGGCGGACATGGAAAAGATCTCCTCCCCGGAAGAAAAGGCGGCATACATTAAAAAAGCCATCGAGCTTGTCGGCGATTTTTTCATGCGCTGCACCGATCATTTTCCACTAACTCCGGATCTGGCCAATTTCTATTTCGGCGGGAGCTCCTCGGACCAGGCTCTCACATTAGGCGGCGTCACGCCCGACGGCGGCGATGCGGTCAACGACATGACCTATATATTTTTGAAAGTCACGGAAATGCTCAGCCTGCGCGACCCCAACGTGAACGCCCGCTACATGCCGGAGGTGAACAGTGACACTTATCTGAAGCGGCTTTGCGAGGTGAACCTGATCACCGCCGCCACTCCCTCGATGCATAACGACAGGGCCATAATCTCCGCCCTTTCGCCTATGGGCTACGACATACGCGATATCCGCGACTGGTCGGCCACCGGCTGCGTCGAACCAACGCTATCGGGCAAACATCTGTCGCACACCAATATGCAGATGATGAACATGGTGGCGGCGCTCGAGATGGCGCTCAACAACGGGCGGCATCCCCTGACCGACTGGCAGCTCGGCCCGCAAACCGGCATCGTCGAAAACGGCGACTTCAGAACCTTTGATGAATTTTTCGATGCGTTCACCCGGCAATTCGCGTTTATCATCGACCGTTCCATCGAATACAATCACATGCTGGGCGAAGCTCACCAGTATTTACGGCCAACTCCGTTTCTGTCGTCGCTCATCGAAGGCTGTATCGACAAAGGAGCCGACGTCACCGGCGGAGGCGCCCGTTACAACAGTTCCGGCACGGCCATCGTGGGGCTTGCGGATGTAACGGATTCGCTGATGGTCATTAAAAAACTGGTCTATGATGAACGAAAGGTCACTTTTGCCGCGCTCAAGGAGGCGGTGGACACAAACTTTGAAAATGACCCGGCGCTTCTGGCGCTCGTGCGTAAGAAAACGCCGCTTTTCGGCTCCGGGAGCGAAGAAGCGGTGGCCATGGCCAACCGTGTAGCAAAATGGGCTCACGACTACTACGACGCCATACCTCATTACCGCGGCGGGAAATACACGACCGGCTTCTGGTCGATGTCGCAGCACGTCGCCTTCGGCACTCTGTCGGGCGCTCTTCCATCGGGTCGGCTCAGGGGCAAGCCTTTCACGCCCGGCCTTACACCTCAGCCATTTGCCTCGCCGAGTCTTTTGGACAATATAAGAGACGTGGCCAGGCTCGATCCGGTAAGCCTCAACAACAACATCGCCTTCAATGTCAAGGTCGTTCCTTCCGCGTCAGACTCACAGGAAAAAACGGTTCATGACATGTTTTCCTACGTCAAAACCTATTTCGATCTGGGCGGCATGCAGATGCAGATGAACGCGGTCACTTCCGCCATGTTGAAAGACGCCATGGTTCACCCTGAAAACTACCGCAACCTGATCGTCAGGATCTCGGGCTACAACGCCTACTTCGTCACCCTCAACCGCGACATGCAGCTGGAGCTGATCGAGCGGGCGGAATACTCGATATAGGCGGCAGATGAGCCCCGCAAAGAAACCTCTCATCCTGGAAATCAAGGGCAACTCACTTGATGACGGCCCGGGCATCCGCTCCGTGGTCTTCTTCAAGGGTTGCCCTCTGGCCTGTGTGTGGTGTCAGAATCCTGAAGGAAAATCGGCACAGGCGGAAATCGCCTTTGACGCGAGCGAATGTGTGCGCTGCGACGCCTGTCTGAAGGTATGTTCCCCGAAGGCCCTTTCCCGGCAAAACACCTATTTTATCGACCGCGCCCGCTGCACTCTTTGTTTTGATTGCACCGACGTGTGCCCCTCCGGCGCACTGGAACGTGTCGGCAGGCATATGTCGCCGGAGGAAATCATCGACGTAGTTCTGAAAGACAAGCCTTTTTTCGACACCTCGCAAGGGGGAGTCACTCTCTCCGGCGGCGAACCGACGTTGTTTACGGACTTTGCCGGGAAGCTCCTTTCCGGCCTGAAAAAACAAAACATCCACACACTCATCGAAACTTGCGGCCACTTTAACATGGAAGACTTTCGTTTGCGGCTGCTGCCTTACCTGGATATGATATATTTCGACCTGAAGCTGATGGATGATGGCCTGCACCACCGCCACACCGGCGTCGGCAACAAGAGGATTCTTGACAACTTCAAAGAACTGGCCTCTCTCACCCGCGGCTCGTGCGTCACGCTGCTGCCCCGCGTGCCACTCATCCCCGGCATCACCGACACGGAGGATAACCTTCAGGCCATCGCCTCTTTTCTGGTGCAGACGGGCATGCGCAAAGCCATGCTCATGAATTACAATCCGCTCTGGACGGCCAAAACCGCCAAACTGGGCATTGATGCACCCGGGTCATCACAAAATAATTTTACAAAGTGGATGGATACTGATCGCCTCAACCAATGCCGTGAGATCTTCATTACAGCCGGGATAGCTCTGTGATGAGCGTCTTTGCTCTCCGTTTACCGCAAAGGCTCCGCCCCGGCTGTGAGCTATCAACCATCAGCTATCCTCTAATCCTCTAACCCTCTAATCCTCTAATCTTCTCCCCCTCCGCCCCGTGGTGCGGATCGCTATGAGCCATCGGCTTTCATTTTCCACCTCCGGCCCCCCCTTCGACAGGCTCAGGGCAGGCTTCGACAGGCTCAGGGTGAACGGGGGACACGAAGGGTGCGCTTCGTGTTTGATTGGTTATTTTTGCCGAGTTCTATTATATTCAAGAAAAATGCACGTTCATGCTGAGCTTGTCGAATAACGAACGGGCAACTTATCTTATATCCCGATTACTTTATTTCCCGAGCAGGTTTTTGATTTCTTTGCGGCAGATGTTCTCTATACAGGTGTAGGTGATAAACTGCGCGGTTTTT